>NZ_JAIRBA010000169.1 GCF_022008365.1 Aequorivita vitellina | reverse complement strand
ATGTTTACATACGGGAAGGTGATAATGCCCGTGCCCGTTTCTGCGCCTTCCTGCGTCTCGTGGAAGGTTATGCTGAAGTCTGCCGGGTCCTGCCCTGCCAATATTCCGGCGCGAAGGTCAACTACCTGCTGGTCGCTCATATCCTCTAAATTGAACTCTGCAAATCCATCGCTCGGCATCAGGTTGTCGCAGATTACAAATGGCTCTGCTGGGGCTACCGCAATAGCGCCCGGTTGAACGATTAATTCAAAGCTCTGTACGCCGCCTATGTAACAGCCTGTCTCGGTATTGGTGATTCCCGTGAAAATGGTCTGTGGGTTTATCGGGTTGTTGCCCGCATCCATATTGCGATGGCCCGTAACATT
>NZ_JAIRBA010000168.1 GCF_022008365.1 Aequorivita vitellina | reverse complement strand
AGTTGGTTTATGTTTCGTGTGTGGGTTCCTTCCCCTCTGTAATTATTTTAATTTGAAAGATGTGTGTTTATTTAAGGGGAAGGTGGCAGCTGGGGAGAGGTTTGACTGTATAGCTAATTTTTAATCCCAGCTGACGGAAGGGGTTTTTGTCAGTTGTTGGTTGTCGGTTGTTGGTTGTCGGTTGTCGGTTGTCGGTTGTCTGTTGTCGGTTGTCGGTTGTCGGTTGTCGGTTGTCGGTTGTGTCCACCTTCACTGAAAAAGCTTCGGTGGATGAAGTACTCCTACGCTGAACAGGCTTCGGCGGATAAAAGTTGTGGGTTGTCCGTTTCTAAATAGCATTGACCGTTTTTAGTTGTTTGTTGTGGC
>NZ_JAIRBA010000167.1 GCF_022008365.1 Aequorivita vitellina | reverse complement strand
GAGCCTGCTTCCGAAAATCCTATCGGATTTTCTGTTTGGTTTTTATTTGCTAAATTCCGTGCTTAATCGGGCCACTAATCATATGCAGAAACGTTGTGCAATATTAAACGAGACCCAAATCACGGCGGAAAATTGGCGGAATAACGTCCGATTTTTTTTTGGAATTTAGTGTTTTAAAAACAAAAAGCATTTCGGACAAAAACGGTGCTCGGACAAAAATGCGGAGCGGAAAAAAGGGGAGTAGCTGGAATTTTTTGACTTCGGAAAGATAAAACGAGCAAGCGCAATTTTGCTTTTCGATGGCCTTTGAAAGAATAGCAAAGCGGAAACAAAACGGAACAGAGCGCAGAAAAACATTGCACAACAAGGCA
>NZ_JAIRBA010000166.1 GCF_022008365.1 Aequorivita vitellina | reverse complement strand
GTGCAATGTTTTTTATGCGTTCTGTTCCGTTTTGTTTCCGCTTTGTTATTCTTTCAAAGGCCATCGAAAAACAAAATTGCGTTTGCTAGTTTTATTTTTCCGATGTCAAAAAATTCCAGCTCCACCCCTTTTTTCCGCTCCGCATTTTTGTCCGCGCAATACTTTTGTTCGCGCACCGTTTTTGTCCGAATTGCATTTTGCTTTTAAACACTAATTTCCAAAAAAAATCGGACGTTATTCCGCCAATTTTCCGCTGCGATTTGCGTCTCGTTTAATATTGCACAACGGTCTCGGCTATGAGTAGTTGCGTGGGTTAGCACTTAACTTTGCAAGTACACACCAAACTGAAAATCCGCGAGGATTTTCAGAAGTAGG
>NZ_JAIRBA010000165.1 GCF_022008365.1 Aequorivita vitellina | reverse complement strand
GTAATATCTACTGCCGAAGCAAAGATTCCACAGGCATCATCGTTAGAGGCAATCACATCACTTGGGTCAAGAATGGCAGTACCATCTGCACCAAGTTCAAGCGTAAAGTCTTGACAAACTAACACTGGGCTTGTATTGTCTTCTACCGTTACGGTAGCCGTACAAGTTGATGTATTGCCGTTTACATCGGTTACTGTTAATGTTACAATGTTATCGCCAACATTTGAACAGTCGAAGGTATCTATATCAAGATCATAGCTCGCAATGCCACAGGCATCGGTGCTACCTCCATCAACGTCTATTCCTGCGATTGTTACCGTACCCGTTGCATCAAGTACTACTGTGATGTCTTGGCAAGCCACTACTGGCGCCGTAACATCTTCAAC
>NZ_JAIRBA010000164.1 GCF_022008365.1 Aequorivita vitellina | reverse complement strand
TTTCTGCGCAAATCACCGAAATCTGCGGGAGATCCTTTTCATTTTTTAGTTTCCCGCGGATTGCGCAGATTATCGCAGATTCTCTATTTGTTTTTTCTGCGCAAATCACCGAAATCTGCGGGAGATCCTTTTCGTTTCTTTGTTTCCCGCAGATCACACAGATTATCACTGATTCTTTATTGGTTTTTTCTGCGCAAATCACCGAAATCTGCGGGAAATCCTTTTCGTTTTTCAGTTTCCCGCGGATCGTACAGATTATCGCGGATTTTATATTAATTTTTCCTGCGCATATCAGCGAAATCTGCGGGAGATCCTTTTCATTTTTTAGTTTCCCGCGGATTGCGCAGATTATCGCAGATTCTCTATTTGTTTTTCTGCGCAAATCACCGA
>NZ_JAIRBA010000163.1 GCF_022008365.1 Aequorivita vitellina | reverse complement strand
GTTGACTATTCACAGGAGCTGGTTTAATTATAACATTATTATCAGGTTGTGAATTGCTTTCAGAAATGCAGCGCATTCACGACTACCAAAACATATAATATTAGAGCAGGAGTAATTGTATTTTAGTTGACTATTCACAGGCCTGCAGATTATGTAAGCAAAGACAGTTTTGTTGTGAATTGCTTTCAGAAATGCAGCGCATTCACGACTACCAAAACACACAATATTAAAGCAGGAGTAATTGTATTTTAGTT
The DNA here is from genome assembly GCF_022008365.1 of Aequorivita vitellina. Taxonomy (GTDB): domain Bacteria; phylum Bacteroidota; class Bacteroidia; order Flavobacteriales; family Flavobacteriaceae; genus Aequorivita; species Aequorivita vitellina. Next base: position 137 of record NZ_JAIRBA010000163.1, on the reverse strand, counting down.
GACTATTCACAGGAGCCAAGTCACCATCTTAAAACCGTTCCCAGTTGTGAATTGCTTTCAGAAATGCAGCGCATTCACGACTACCAAAATATATAGTATTAAAGTAGGAGTAATTGTATTTTAGTTGACTATTCACA
>NZ_JAIRBA010000162.1 GCF_022008365.1 Aequorivita vitellina | reverse complement strand
CGTTGTGCAATATTGAACGAGACCCAAATCGCAGCGGAAAATTGGCGGAATAACGTCCGATTTTTTTTGGAATTTAGTGTTATAAAAACAAAAAGCATTTCGTACAAAAACGGTGCTCGGACAAAAATGCGGAACGGAAAAAAGGGAGTAGCTAGAATTTTTTGACATCGGAAAAATAAAACCAGCAAGCGCAATTTTGTTTTTCGATGGCCTTTGAAAGAATAACAAAGCGGAAACAAACGGAACAGAACGCAGAAAAACATTGCACAACAAGGCATATAATTAATGGCTAGTTCGAGCCTGCTTCCGAAAATCCTATCGGATTTTCTATTTGGATTTTATTTGCTAAATTCCGTGCTTAATCGGGCCACTAATCATATGCAGAACCGTTG
>NZ_JAIRBA010000161.1 GCF_022008365.1 Aequorivita vitellina | reverse complement strand
ACCGGAAACGCCAGCATCACCGTTGGCGATATTGACGCTGGAAGCACCGATGCCTGCGGAATCGCAACCACGACAATTGACAAGTCAACATTCACCTGTGCAGATGTAGGTCCAAACACGATTACCTTGACCGTAACCGATGTAAACGGAAACGTGTCAACCTGTACAACAGTTGTAACCGTTGAAGACAATGTAGCGCCAGTAGCAAACTGTGCCGCACCGTTTACGATTCAATTAGATGCCACCGGAAACGCCAGCATCACCGTTGGCGATATTGACGCTGGAAGCACCGATGCCTGTGGAATCGCAACCACGACAATTGACAAATCAACATTCACCTGTGCAGATGTAGGTCCGAATACGATTACCTTAACAGTAACCGATGTAAATGGAAATGT
>NZ_JAIRBA010000160.1 GCF_022008365.1 Aequorivita vitellina | reverse complement strand
GTCCCAACGGGACATTTACTTGGTTGCGATTTCTTGACTACCCATATTTTGCCCCGCTGGGGCGTAATGCCGTTAGGTATTAAATATGGGTAAGAGTTGGAAACCGTCAATCCCTAGTCCTGTAGGGACTACATATAATATGGGGTTTTTGGGATTTGGCGTTTGTGCGTTACATTGTTTGGGGAGAGAAACTGGACCGCTGCGCTACTAGATACTAGACCGCTTCGCTGCTGGAAACTAGAGTCAGACTACGGTGTAGACTAATGTATATGAAGGTTTAAGGATTTTAAATTAGTATTGTTTGATTAAAACATATTATGTCCTCACGGGACATATACTTGGTTGCGATTTCTTGACTACCCATATTTTGCCCCGCTGGGGCGTAATGCCGTTAGGTA
>NZ_JAIRBA010000015.1 GCF_022008365.1 Aequorivita vitellina | reverse complement strand
TGTCATCCCGACTTTGTAAATGAAGACATCTTTCGAGGTGTCTTCTTTTTTTGGGGTGGCTTTGTCCGTTGGCAGCGCCAAAAGGACAATGCCGTTCGGCGATAACAAAGCAAGCTGAAAATCTTGTCATCCCGACCTTTTTAGATTACTTTAATCATCTGTTTACCAAACCCATAACTTCTTATCATACATCAATGCATAATTCTATAATGTAGCGTAGCTTTGTATCAAATTAATATGTATAACTTAAAAAACATAAAAATATGAAGACAAATTGGAAAGTAGATCCCACACATTCAGAAATCGAATTCAAAGTAAAACACATGATGATTTCAACGGTATCTGGTAGTTTCTCAGATTTTGATGCAGCTATTGAGGCGGAAGACGACACCTTTAAAAATGCGAAATTTAGTTTCACTGCAAAAATTGAATCAATTAGCACGAAAAATGACGATAGAGACACGCATTTAAAGTCTGATGATTTCTTCAATGCCGAAAAGTACCCACAGCTTACTTTTAAGTCGAAATCTTTTGATGGCGAAACAATGGTTGGCGATATGACTATTAGAGATGTAACAAAGGAAATTTCACTTCAAGTAGATTTTAACGGGATAGTAGAAGATCCTTATGGACAAACCAAAGCAGGTTTTGAAGCTACAGGAACCATTAACCGGAAGGATTTCAACTTAAACTGGAACGCAGTTACCGAAGCAGGGAATATTGTTGTGAGCGATAAAGTTAGATTAATTGCAAATCTTCAGTTTATTAAGCAATAATTGTTCAAAAAGGCTCTGGTTTAACGAACTCGCTTTATATAATCCATTAACTTTAGGAATTAAAGGAAGTTATTGAATAAAATTCCGTTAGTCCTTTGACAACGATAACTATATAGCGGCGAAAAGTTAACCCAGAGCCAATTATTCCGAATTCATTTTAAATCAAAAATATATCATTATGGAAAATCAACTAAAACTCCCCAATCTTGAATATAAAGGAAATGTGAAGAAGAAGTTGACACTTCACCTGTTTCTACAGATTATTGGGAAAGTTCGTTTAAAAATGACGCCCAGAAAAAACCATTGGTGGTATATAACTGAATATGTTGGAACCTCTGGATTTACAACGGGGCCAATTCCTTATAATTCTGGAAAAGATCAGTTTGAGATTACAATTAACGTACAAAAACATCAATTAGAAGTAAGTACAAGTCAAGGAGAGTACGAACATTTTCCGTTAAATAATACGCTCACAGTTGCCGATTTTTATAAAAAACTGATGGAGATTATTCAAAAAATTAATATTTCGGTTTCTATTTTAGCGACTCCGTATGATTTGGGAATTGAAAAACCTTTTAGTGAAATTACTGAGTACCATCACTACGACGCTAATTACATCAACGATTTATGGAAAACGATGCTGTGGATAAATAATGTTTTTAAAGAATTCAGCGGGCGTTTTTACGGTAAAACCTGTCCGGTACATCTTTATTGGCACTCTCTAGATTTGGTGGTAACACGATTTTCTGGTAACGAAGCACCGCCAATGCCAGCCGACGCAAGGATTTCAGATAAAGATGCCTACACGCACGAGTGCATAAGTTTCGGCTTCTGGGCAGGCGATGAAAATGTTCCCGAACCAGCATTCTACTCCTATACTTATCCAGCACCAGATGGCTTGGAAAACGAATCGATTAAACCCACTTCTGCCGAATGGATTGACAACAACGGAAGCCCAATGGCACTTCTGAAATACAAAGACTTGCTAGGTACTGCGAATCCAAGAAAAGAATTACTCCAATTTTTAGAATCAACTTATCAGGCTGGAGCTAAACGAGCAGGTTGGGATATTGAAAAATTCAGAGTACCAGATTTAGATGAAATGTAAAAAACAGTTGTTTATATCGCAGTTGTTTGGGAAACATTAAAAATAGACAATCGTTTAAATACTACAGTATTAAATTTATCGCAATTAACTGTGCAATACTGATATAAGTCATTTCTATTTAGCTGGAAAAATTGTAACTTCATCCATTCACTTAATAATTAACTTAAAACCGAAAGCCATGGAGGATAAAAATTCAAAACTAACAAGACAGACCGGAGCACCAGTTGGTGACAATCAAAACTCACAAACCGCGGGCCCGCGTGGACCAATGTTAATGCAGGATGCTTGGTTTCTAGAAAAAATGGCGAATTTTGATCGAGAAGTAATTCCCGAAAGAAGAATGCACGCTAAGGGTTCGGGTGCTTTTGGTACATTTACGGTTACCCACGATATTACCCAATATTCCAAAGCAAAAATTTTTAGTGAAGTTGGAAAAAAGACAGAAATGTTCAGCCGATTTTCTACCGTTGCTGGAGAAAGAGGAGCCGCAGATGCCGAACGGGATATTAGAGGTTTTGCTCTAAAATTTTATACAGAAGAAGGCATTTGGGACTTAGTTGGGAACAATACTCCCGTATTTTTCTTCCGTGACCCAATGAAGTTCCCAGACCTGAATCACGCAGTAAAACGCGACCCTAAAACCAACCTTAGAAGTGCCAACAACAATTGGGATTTTTGGACATTACTTCCCGAAGCTTTACACCAAGTTACAATTGTAATGAGCGATCGTGGCATTCCAAAAGGATATAGACATATGCACGGCTTCGGAAGTCATACTTATAGCTTTATTAACAAAGACAATGTACGGCATTGGGTTAAGTTTCATTTTATAACACAACAAGGTATCGAAAACCTTACCGATAAAGAAGCTGTAGAATTGGTAGGCATAGACCGCGAATCTTCTCAAAGAGATCTTTTTGATGCAATTGAAAATAAAGAGTATCCTAAATGGAAAATGTTTATACAAGTGATGACCGAGGAAGAAGCAAAAACCTACCGCTTTCACCCTTTCGATTTAACGAAAGTGTGGTCTAAAAAAGATTTTCCACTTATTCCTGTTGGTGAGTTTGAGTTAAACAGAAATCCGGAAAACTATTTCCAAGATGTGGAGCAAGCTGCCTTTAACCCAACAAATATAGTTCCCGGAATTGGGTTTTCACCAGACAAAATGTTACAAGGAAGATTGTTTTCATACGGCGATGCACAACGGTACAGACTGGGCGTGAATCATTATCAAATTCCAGTTAACAAACCCACCTGTCCATATCACGCTTATCATAGAGATGGAGCCATGCGTGTAGATGGCAATTATGGCGGCACCAAACATTACGAACCAAATAGCTATGGTCAATGGCAAGAACAACCCGATGCTAAAGAACCACCATTGGAGCTAGATGGTAGCGCCTACGCTCACAATTTTAGAGACGATGATGAAGACTACTTTACCCAGCCCGGCGATTTGTTTCGCATTATAAAAGCCGATGGAAAAGACCAACAATTGTTTGATAATACAGCGGCCCAAGTAGGTGGTGCAGATAAATTTATTCAAATTCGCCATATCAGAAATTGTTACAAGGCAGATCCAGAATATGGAGAAGGTGTAGCAAAAGCGCTTGGTTTAACTATGGATGAAGTTAATAGCTTCGATATGACACCGTATAATAAATGGGCGCCAAAACCTACCGACAAATAGTTTTCGGAAAAATGAGTTGCTAGTTTAACAAAGCGACCAATAATTTATTTTTTATGGGGTTGAATTTTCAATCCCATAAAGGTAAGTGCGCTCTTTAATTTCGTCAAAAGTTATTATCAGAGAGAAAAAATTGCAGTTACAGCTGGATCTTTTGGCGAGTTGTACCGTGGGAAAATAAATATTTAGAAAAAAAACATTAACAATATTAAACCGATTTAAGATGAAGAAGAAGTTCTTTAATGCGAAAATATATCGCAACGATAAAGCAACCGAGATGATTGTAGAAAATGGAAAAATCACCGAGATCGGAACCAATCTCCCGAATTGTGAAGAAGAAGTTGATCTAGGCAGCAAACTTGTTTTGCCTCCCTATGTAGATCCGCATTTGCATTTGGATTATGTATATACCTTATCGGAATTGGGCCAAGAAGGCGCTGGTTCGGGCACTTTGTATGAGGCGATAGAACTGTGGCCAAAATTCAAAGAAACATTGACCGTCGAAAGTGTAAAAAAGCTCGCAATGAAGGGAATTAAAGATGAAGTTTCCCAAGGTGTTCAGCACATACGTACACATATAGATGTTACAGATCCAAACTTTACCGCATTAAAGGCAATGTTAGAAATGAAAGAAGATCTTAAAGATACGGTAGATATCCAAATTGTCGCTTTCCCCCAACAGGGAATGTACACCTATAAAGGAGGACGCGATTTGGTGGAAGAAGCGCTTAAAATGGGCACCGATGTAGTGGGTGGTATACCACATTACGAACCTGCGAGGGAGTTTGGCGAACAATCCGTACACGATATTGTTGAGCTGGGTTTAAAATACGATAAGATGATTGATGTGCACTGCGATGAAACCGACGATCCCAATTCACGATTTGTTGAGCTTTTAAATGCACTAGTACTTATGGAAGATTACGGTACTAAGACTACCGCCAGCCATACGTGTTCTTTTGGTTCAGCAGACGACTCGTATGCTTTTAGAATGATGGATTTATTCAAAAAAAGTAAAATGAATTTTATCTCTTGCCCTACTGAAAATGCCTATTTACAAGGCCGTCAAGACACCTACCCGAAACGTCGGGGATTGACAAGAGTGAAGGAGTTTATGGAGTCTGGAATTAACGTTGCCTTCGCCCAAGATTCTATTAACGACCCTTGGTACCCAATGGGCAATGGAAATATGATGAATATTCTAGATAACGGAATTCATTTAGCCCAAACTATGTCCCCCAATGAAATTGAAAGTGTTTTTGATTTGATTACCTATAATGGAGCACGCTGTATGAATATGCAAGATAACTACGGCTTAGAAGTAGGAAAGAAAGCAAATTTTATTGTGTTAAATGAATCTTCGGTTTACGAAGCCATTAGAAAAAGAGTAGCGGTTTTGGCATCGGTGCGCAATGGTGAATTTCTTTTCCGTAGAAAGGAAATGCCGTATGATATTCCTTTAAACATTTAAGCGAATTTTACTAATAGTTCCTGAATGGCGAGTTGCAAAAATTGAAGAAAATATAACTATGAATAAAATTAGGATCGAACAAACCAAAAATACTTTCCCGTGGCTGATCATGATTTTAATGTCGTCAGTTACTTTTGTAGGGATACTTTCGGAGTTAATGCCATCTGGAGTACTGCCTCAAATCATGGCCGATTTGAACATTAGCGAAATACAAACCGGTAACCTCGTGGGATATTACGCAATAGCTTCTGCTATTTTTGCGATTCCCCTTATTTCGTTAACTATGCAGGTTAATCGTAAATATTTATTACTTATTCTGCTTGGTGGATTTGCCATTTCCAATATTATCGCAGGGCTTGTTTACGATTATACCCTCATTATAATGCTTAGAGTTATAGGTGGAATCTGTGCCGGAGTTATGTGGCCCATGATTTCAGCCTATGGTATGCGACTCGTAGATGAGAGCCAACACGGAAAGGCAATCGCCGTGATTATGGCAGGAAATACCTTAGGTATAAGCTTGGGAATGCCTCTAGTAACCACCATTGGAAATGATTATGGTTGGCGAACAGAATTTATTGGTCTTGGGGTATTTATCATCGTTATCGGTCTAATTGCTTTCGTTGCCTTGCCATCAACACCTGGTGAAAAACTAACAAAAAGCTCCTCTCCTTTTGCGCTTTTAAAAATTCCGGCAGTGCTGCTTGTGTTGCTGCTTACGCTACTTGGAGTGGTTGCACATTATGGTGTTTATGTATACATCACAAGCCTTGTTGATGAAATCCAGTTGAATGGAGGAATTGAAAGCGCCTTGATGCTCTTTGGAGCTGGATCGTTAATTTCGGTTTTGCTTGCAATAAAATATACCGATAAACATTTGAGACTGCTTACTATAGCAATGTTTGCTCTATTAATTGTATCAATGGGTGTTGTTATAATGTTTGGTAAAACATCAGGAATAGCCCATTTCGCTTTCTTTTTATGGGGACTTTCATTTGGCCCTTTAGTTACCTTATTGCAGGCAGCAGTAAGTAGACAAGTAGATAGTGCAGTAGATGTAGCCACCTCGGTACAGTCGTCGGTTTTTAACTTATCAATTATGATAGCCACGGCCGTCGCCGGACTGCTGCTAAGCATATACGCTCCTTTGAGTTTGGTTTACTTTGCCATAGCACTGTCTATTCCTGGCTTAATCATTTCCTTTTTTGCCAAAAAGACTCTGAGTTAATGAAAAACAAAAATTATAATAAAATAAATTATTAACATTTTAAAATTAAATATTATGAAAAAACTTATCTCATTCGTTGCAATACTATTACTCACGGTTAGCTCCTTTGCTCAAACCCAATGGAAAGTAGATCCCTATCACTCTTCGTTAAACTTTAATATATCACATTCAGGAATTAGCATTGTAAACGGGAAATTTTTGGATTACACAGGCACTTTAACTACCAATGGGGAAGCTTTGACTGATGCCCGTTTCAATTTTACAGTTAATGTGGAAAGCATAAATACAAATGTAGAAAAGAGAGACAATCACTTGAGAAGTGCCGATTTTTTTGAAGTTGAAAAATATCCTAAAATGACTTTTAAAAGCACTAAAATATTAGCCACCGGCAAACCCAATGAATACCTATTGTATGGTAAACTTACTATAAAAGACGTTACAAAAGATGTGATTTTTAATGTGCATTATGGTGGAACGGTAAAGAGTGAACAAGGAGAAAAACTGGGTATGAAAGCCGAAACAACCATCAATAGATTCGATTATAATATTGATTTTGATCCAGCCGCTGCGGGTGTTGGTAAAGACGTAAACATAATTGCTCACTTACAGTTTGCCAAACAATAATACAACGTTTGAATATGAAACATTCAGCTAAAGCAGTTGTAGAAAAAATGTTCGCTGCATTTAGTAGTGGCGATGTAGAAAAACTTGTAACAACAGTTTCCGAAGATACCGTATGGATTTATCACGGTACGCAAATTATTCCCGCTGGAACTTTTGAAAAAAAAGAAGGTGTCCGAACATTTTTCACCAATATTCTCGAAAGAACCGAAATAATCAATTTTGAACCACATCAATATGTTGTTGAAGGAAATACAGTTGTGGTGTTGGGCAGTGAGCATCAAAAAGTAAAACGATCTGGCAGAGAACTCAAGCAAAAATGGGTTCAAATTTATACTGTTGAAAACAATTTGATCACAAAAATGGAAGAGTTTGCTACTTCGGAAGAAGTAAAATAAAATAGATTACCAATGATCAGTTTTGAAACTGTTCAGAATAAAACAAAATTTATGAAAAACGAAACAATAAAAAGCAATCCGCTTTTATGCGATATAGAAACCGGAATGTGTGAAACCACAGACGGAAATACAAATGCTACAAATAGCAACAATGTACAATCAACTAAAAAATCTGTAAAACTAATTTATTACACAGACCCAATTTGCTCGTCATGTTGGGGTATTGAACCGCAATTGCGAAAACTTAAATTAGAATACGGAAACGCCGTTGAGATAGATTATAGAATGGGAGGTTTATTGCCAGATTGGAGTTACAACAGTGGCGGAATAGGCAAACCGTCTGACGTGGCTTCGCACTGGGACGAAGTGAGTGCACATTACGACATGCCAATTGACGGAGATTTGTGGTTGGAAGATCCATTAGACTCGTCCTATCCCCCATCTATCGCTTATAAAGCGGCACAAATGCAAGACGTAGAAAAAGCAAATTTATTTATGCGCGAAATTCGGGAAATGGTTTTTTTACATAAGAAAAACATCGCCAAATGGGAACATTTAGCAACGGCAGCTAAAACTGTTGGACTTCATGTTGAACAATTGAAAACCGATTTTGACGGCAAAGCAAAAGCCATGTTTGAAGAAGATTTAAAACTAGGAAGAGAACTGGGTGTAAGAGGATTTCCAACTATTTTTGTAGTAGATGATGCTGGAAATAAAGAAATAGTGTACGGCACAAGACCGTATGCTTTTTACGAAATGGCTATTCTAAAAGTGAATCCGAATATCACTAAAAGTGAATACAGTAAAACTTGGGAAAAACTCTTCGCAATTTATCCTACACTTACAGCCAAAGAATTTTCTGAACTATCCGGAACTCCAAGAAACGAAAGTGAAACTGTATTAAACGAATTGGTTTCAGAAGGAAATCTAGAAAAATATACTACTAAAAACGGTTCTATTTGGACTAAGATTAATATTTAAAAACTGAAAAAAGATTATTCAGAAGTCTGAAAAACAGATATCAAAACATAAAAATAACACCTTAAAAAGAATGAATTATGACGAGGATGAAAGCAGCTCGCTGGTACGCAGCGAAAGATATTAGAGTAGAAGAAACCGAGGTTCCTTCTCCCAAGGATAAGCAAGTAAAGATTGCGGTAAAATTTACGGGTATTTGTGGCTCAGATTTACACGAATATACCCATGGGCCGCAATTAATTCCGGTTGATAAACCATATCCACTCAACGGACACCAAGGAACCACCACGCTCGGGCACGAATTTTCGGGCGTGGTAGAAGAAGTTGGTAAAAACGTAAAAAATATTAAAAAAGGAGATCGCGTTACAGTGGAACCAATTTTTAGAAACCCGGAAAGCCCATTTATTACTACTGGCGAATACAACCTTTCGGAACCCCTCGGATTTGTAGGATTGACCTCCAACGGTGGGTTTGCAAAATATGTAGTCGTGGAAGACTATATGGTGCATAAAATGCCAGATAGAATGACCTTTGAACAAGGTGCAATTGTAGAGCCCGCCGCCGTTGCAGCCTACGCAGTACAACGAAGTGGAATGAAAATTGGCGATACGGTATTGATTGCTGGTGCTGGCCCAATTGGCCTGCTAACGGTACAGGTAGCCGTGGCAACGGGAGCTTCCAAAATTATTGTGAGCGACCTGTCTGAAAACAGGTTAAAAAAAGCCAAAGAAGTTGGCGCAACCCACACTTTTGATGCACGAAACAAAGATATTCCACAAAAAATTAGAGAGATGACGGGCAATGGCGTTGATATTTTTATTGACGCTGCAGGCGCCCAAGCTTCGTTTGATACTGGAATAAACAGCCTTCGCAATGGAGGAACGGCTGTACTGGTTGCTCTTTTCGGAAAAAAAGTAACTCACGATGCCTTAAATCAAACTTTAAGAGAATTAACTATAATTGGAACAGCCGCTTACCGCAACATTTTCCCACAAGTAATTGCTTTAATCAGTAGTGGAAGATTGCCTGTGGAAAAACTAATTACCAGTGAAATTTCTTTGGACGAGATAGTTGAAAAAGGTTTTGAGGCCCTGACCAAAGACCCTTCCGAAGTAAAGGTATTGGTTAATTTAGAAAAATAAATCGGTGAATTTAAGATTTTTGAGGAGCATCGTTTTCAGAAATTTCGGAAATAGTTTATACAAATATGTGCATAATACCACAACAAACTGATTGAATAGTTTAAAAAACAATAAAATAATTTTCCATTGCTTATGTCAAACATCAAACTGATAATAGAAGAAAGAGCCGCCAACATTGGCAAATTTATGGTAGGACGCTTATTGCCTTTCCGTCAAAAACGAATGGTCGGTCCCTTTATCTACATAGATCATATGGGGCCCGTTAAATTGAGCGAGCGTGAAAATTTTGATGTGTGGCCACATCCGCACATTGGACTATCAACGCTTACGTTTTTATTTGAAGGCAGTATTATGCACCGCGATACCCTTGGCAACGAAGTAGAAATAAAACCAGGAGCTGTAAACTGGATGACTGCCGGCAAAGGCATTGTCCATTCTGAGCGCACCCCTGAATATTTAAGACTTTCAAAATTGCACATGCACGGTTTGCAGATATGGGTGGCGTTACCAAAACATTTGGAGGAAATGGAGCCGCAATTTACACATATTGAAGAAAAAGAAATTCCCAGTTGGACAGATGGCGACCTTCAATTTAAACTGGTCGCAGGGGAAGCTTTTGGCAGAAAATCGCCCGTGCCCGTTTTTAGCAAACTGTTTATGCTTGAAATAAAAAGTAAAGCGAAACAGACAGTAAATATTGGCGACGAGCTCTATGGCGAATCAGGGTTATATATTCTTGAAGGCGCCATTGAAAGTGAAGGGAACGTTTATGAGCCAAAACAATTATTAGTGGCAAAAGACAGCACGCTTTGCGAATTCACCATTCAGAAAAACAGCACCATTTATATTTTTGGCGGCGAACCTTTTCCCGAAGAACGATTTATAGATTGGAATTTTGTTTCTTCAAGCAAAGAGCGCATTGAAGAAGCCAAACAAAAATGGAAAGAACAATCATTTCCAAAAATTAAAGGAGACGAAACAGATTATATTCCCTACCCAACATCAAAATTTTAAAAGAAATTTAATTTAAGATTATGAACAAGATATTAGGACTACATCACATTACCGCCATTGCAGGCGATGCACAACGCAACTACGACTTTTACACAAAAACCCTCGGATTGCGCTTGGTTAAAAAGACCGTCAATTTTGACGATCCCCAAACCTACCATTTCTACTTTGGAGACGAAGTAGGCACTCCTGGAACCATCCTTACCTTCTTCCCTTGGGCAAATGTGAGACAAGGAAAGAACGGGGCTGGTATGGCCACAGAGATTGGTTATTCAGTTTCTAAAGGAAGTTTGGATTTCTGGAAAGCCCGCTTCGAAAAACTAAATATCATTCACGACATCAGCGAACGTTTTGGAGAAAAAATCCTTATTTTTCAAGACCCTGATGGGTTATGGCTCAGTTTAATTGAAACGAAACATAACGACGATCGAAAAGGTTATGAAACGGCTGAAATAAAGCCCAATGCTGCGCTCAAAGGGTTTCACACAGTTACCTTAACCTTAAACAACATTAAAGCCACTGCCGCTATTTTAACTGAAATATTCGGTTACAAACAGACAGAGCAAGAAGGCAGTTTGTACCGCTATAAAACCGACACTGTTGAAAATGCAGCCTTGGTAGATTTATTAGAAATGCCACAGGCCCAAAGAGGTTTGAATGCAGGAGGCACCAATCATCACGTGGCTTTTCGTGTTAAAGATGAAGAAACCTTGATGGCGATGAGAGAAAAAATTGTGGCAAAAGGACTTCAAATTACCGAGAAAATAAATCGCGACTATTTCTTTTCACTTTATTTCCGTGAGCCAGGTGGCGTCCTGTTTGAAATTGCCACAGACAATCCTGGATTCGCAACGGATGAAACGGTAGAAAATTTAGGAAGTTCGCTTCAATTACCAGATCGCTATAAACCAATGCGCGATAGGATTGAAAAAGGACTTCCAAAACTTCAAATGTAATTTCAAGAAATATGCACAAGAAAAATATAAAAACGGCAGGTAAATCTTTAAAAGAGGCCGAAAAAGCTTTAATTATGATACACGGTCGTGGCGCAGATGCCCGCGATATTCTGGGACTTGCTTCGCATTTAAATGTATCTGAATTTGCCCTACTCGCTCCCGAGGCTACAAATAACACTTGGTACCCCTATTCGTTCTTGGCTAAACCGGAACAGAATGAGCCGTGGTTTTCTTCTGCTCTCAATTTGTTAAAGATAACGGTAGATGAAGTTTTGAGCCAAGGAATCGCTGCCGAAAATATTTACTTTCTCGGTTTTTCGCAGGGCGCTTGTCTAACATTGGAATTTGTAACGCGTAACGCTCAAAAATTTGGAGGAGTGGTAGCATTTACTGGCGGACTCATTGGCGATAAAGTAAATACGGAGAATTATTCCGGCAATTTTAATGAAACCCCCATATTTATCGGCACCGGAAACCCCGATCCGCATGTCCCTTTAGAACGCGTAAATGAAAGTGTAAGCATTCTCGAAAAAATGAATGCGAAGGTAAAACTGCAAGTTTATGATGGTAGGCCACATACTATTTCTCAAGATGAGATAGAAATTGCAAATCGTGTAGTTTTTTCATAATTTAATATAAAAATGAAAAGTCATTGCCCTACCCTATTTCACAGAAGTGGAAATTTATATTATGCTTCAATAAATAAATAGAGCAAATTTTCAATAGATACTTAAACAATGAACACAATTAATATTACTAGACTTTATAGCGATAAAAACGGAGAAAGTCAATTTGAAGATATTGAGATGCCACTAAACGACGATGGTGAAATTGGCTTTCTCTCTGATAAAATTCCCGTTAAGAATATAATATTTCGAACGGTTAAGCCTGACTACAACTACGATTTTCATAACGCACCACAAAAACAATATATAGTATTGCTGGATGGCGAAATAGAAATTGAAACTTCACTGGGCAAAAAAAGAACCTTCAAAGGAGGCAATGTTTTGTTATTGGAGGATACTGAAGGCAAAGGACACAAAACAAGAAATCTGCAAAATATTGAAAGACGGTCTATTTTTATAACGCTTTAATTTTGCAATAAGACACAAAGCCCGCAAAGGGTTTAAAATTAATTTAACAAGGGGTGGACTTTTTTTAAAGTCTGACCCTTTTTTATAGATTTTAGGTGCTGATTTAAAATGATTTAAACAACACATATTTGCAGACACTGCAGAATTTTGCGGATCACTCATGTCAAAACTTTTCAACTGCGGGAAGTCAAGCTATATGGTATCTGTGAAACAATTTTAGTTGTCAATTGGGTGAAAAAAAAATCTACTATTTAAATAATTTTTATGTTAGTGGTTTATGTCATTTTTATTTATGTTTGCGCGCAATTAACAAATTAAACCTAATAATAAAATGATGAAAAAACTATCCCCTAACAGACTTCTAAGTCTTCTAATGATTACGCTTATTTTCACTGGAATTACAGTAAACGCGAATATTGAACATTACCCAGGAAATCTCCTCAGTGAAATTCCTTGTGATGAAAAAATCGTGATAGATTGCGATACTGTTTATACGGCAGATTTGTTGCCAAATGCAGGTTATTGGACTAATTACACAAGTGTTCCTTATAATTATTCCGGATCGGAACAAGTATTTGAATTTACAGCTACATCTTCGGGTCTTCATATTATGGATTTGGATCAAGGCGCAGGCGATGCAGACTTTATGATTATGGATGCCTGTGGTAATTTAACCGGAAATATCACTGGTTTCTATTGGACCGGAGAACATTCAGAATATATCGATTTAGTTGAAGGAACCACGTATTATATTATTGCAGATTTGTATGAATCTAGCGGTCCCACTACCATAAATATTAAGGTTAATTGTCTGGGAGATGTGGTTATTTCAGAACCAGACTTTGATTGCTTTCAAGGATTGGGTATTGCCCCAAGCCTCGATGCAGCATATAATTTAGATCCGCTTAACCCAAATACATTCGTAGCCAATGATTTTACGGTTGAGCCAAATACTACTTTTGCTCTTCAACAAATCTCAATCAGTACGAATCAGGTTCAAGCTCCGGATCATGGCGTTTTTAATATTAGAGAAAACAATAACGGAAAACCAGGTGATATAATCGAGGTAATTGAAGCTGATGCAACTTCGGCTACGGCTTACGCATCAATGTACAATGAGCCTGTGTATCACGTGGTTTTTGACTTGACTGAAACGGTTATTTTTACTGAAGGAATCTATTGGTTAGAGCCAAAAATTACTACTCCTAACCCTTCTACTGTTTGGTGGGCAGCCACAGAAAATGGAACAGATGGCGCAATAACAATGTTGTCTGAAGATGGAGGCACGACGTGGGCGCCACTGGAAGCGGAATCAATTTTTTTCGTAGCAGGAGCATGTGAAACCTTGGGAGTTTCTGATTCAACATCAGTTATTTTTAATTACTTTCCAAACCCGGTAAATGGCGAGTTAACTATTCAATCACAAGTAACTGTAGAGTCGATTGAAGTTTATAATCTAATGGGTCAAATAGTGTTAAAATCAAATACTATTTCAAATGGAAAAATAGATTTGAATAATCTAAATTCAGGAATCTATTTGGTGAAAGCAACTTTTGACGGCGGTCATACCGAAACTCTCAAAATTGTAAAAAAGTAATAGAATTAAATTTTTTAAAATTTATAAGCCGTCTCATTTTTCGTAATGAGACGGCTTTAATGTGAATTTCATATTTTAAAAGTGTCATTGCTGTTCTAAATATCAGGATTAAAATGGTTCAGAAATCAAGCTTTTTTAACTTTTTCAAAAAAAATAATTGTGCATTCATTTATTTGCATACATTTGTCCCACATTTAAAAACAAAAATGAACAATCTAAGTATTATTCCTTCAATTATTATTGCAAATGTGATTATCACCTCTGCAACGGGAAGGTTATAGTATATTTTCAATATATTTAAAAAGCCTCCCGAGAAATCAGGAGGCTTTTTTTATTTCGTACAATTAATAAATGACAACAAATACTAACATAATTATTATCAGCATTATTATTCACTCCACGGAGTGAGAATGGCTGGTATTGTACCACATTAAGCCTTTCTCATTCGGTTGAGAAAGGTTTTTTTTTGAGCAAAATTGAAATATGAAAACTAACACTAATATAATTATTATCAGCATTATTATTATTTGCCCACCCGGGTGAGATAGGCTGGTATTGTTCCATTTTAAGCCTTTCTCATTCAGTTGAGAAAGGCTTTTTTTTTCAATGAAATCAAAATTCAATTAAATAAAACAATGTATTACAACAACAACACTCTAATTTATCTCGACGGCAAGTTTGTAAAAGCTAGCGAAGCAACAACAGATCTTTACTGCCAAACTTTGCATTATGGCTATGGCGTTTTTGAAGGAATTCGTGCATACGCAACTGAAACCGGAACGCGTGTTTTTAAAGCCAAAGAACATTACAACCGTTTGAAAAACTCAGCAGCACTCATAAATATCCCATTTGATTATTCAACACAGGAATTAGTTGACGCCACCTATGAGCTATTGGAAAAAAACAACTTAAACGATGCCTATGTACGTCCGTTAGTTTTTTGCGACCCCAATATGTCGCTCGCTCGACCAAACAATGTTTCAATTATGATTTGCGCTTGGGAATGGGGTGCTTATTTGGGCGATAAGCGATTGCGATTAACCGTTTCATCTTATTGTCGCCCACATCCGCGTTCCATAAAAATTGAAGCCAAAGTATGCGGTCATTATGTAAATTCTATTCTCGCCACCAATGAAGCGAAAGATAAAGGTTTTGATGAAGCCTTGCTTTTAGATAGCGATGGGTATTTAGCCGAAGGTCCGGGTGCCAATTTATTTTTTGAAAAAAATGGCGTTTTATTCACCCCTCAATTAGGAAACATTCTTCCCGGAATTACGCGTGCAACAGTTTTGGAATTAGCCGAAAAACTTGGAGTAGAAGTAAAACAAGGTCTTTACAAACCTGAAGTTTTAGTTTCTGCAGATAGCGCTTTTTTCTGCGGAACTGCTGCCGAAGTCATTGGAATTGAATCTGTAGATGAAAGAAAATTCCCCAAGAGTTGGAATGAATCACTTGGGAGGAAATTACAGGAAGCCTATTCACGATTAATTAGAAATTCAGAAAAAATACTAAGCACAACACACTAATGAAAACGTTAAACAAATACAGTAAAACCATTACCCAAGACGAAACCCAGCCTGCCGCACAAGCCATGCTTTACGGCATCGGATTAACGGAAGACGATATACAAAAAGCACAAGTGGGCATTGTTAGCACAGGCTACGAAGGCAATACCTGCAATATGCATTTAAACGACTTGGCAAAAGCAGTAAAATTTGGGGTGAAATCTGAAAACCTCGTCGGTTTAATCTTCAACACCATTGGCGTTAGCGATGGAATTTCCAACGGAACAGACGGGATGCGTTTCTCTTTGGTTTCACGAGAAGTCATAGCAGATTCAATAGAAACTGTGGTTAGCGCGCAATGGTACGACGCAGTTTTAGCAGTTGTTGGTTGCGATAAAAATATGCCGGGTTCTGTGATGGCAATGGGAAGATTGAACCGACCAGCAATTATGATTTACGGCGGAAGTATTCACTCCGGAAAATGGAAAGGTGAATCGTTAAACATCGTTTCAGCCTTTGAAGCTTTAGGAAAGAAATTCAACAATACAATAACCCCCGAAGATTTTAAAGGCGTTATAAAAAATGCCTGTCCGGGTGCCGGCGCTTGCGGCGGAATGTACACGGCAAACACAATGTCTTCGGCAATTGAAGCTTTGGGAATGAGCCTGCCATACAGTTCATCAAATCCTGCTTTGAGTGAGGAAAAGAACCAGGAATGTTTGGATGCTGGAAAAGCCATAAGAGTTTTGTTGGAAAAAGACATCAAACCCAAAGACATAATGACCAAAAAAGCATTCGAAAATGCGATGACAATGGTTACCGTGCTTGGAGGATCCACAAATGCCGTTATGCATTTAATTGCTATGGCGCATTCAGTTGATATAGAATTAACACTAAACGATTTTCAACGAGTTAGTGATAAAGTTCCTGTATTAGCAGATTTAAAGCCAAGCGGTAAATATTTAATGGAAGATTTACACGCTGTAGGCGGAGTTCCAGCTGTGATGAAATATCTATTGGAAAACAATTTATTACACGGCGATTGCTTAACAGTTACGGGAAAAACAGTTGCCGAAAATTTAGCAGATGTCCCAAATTTAGCAGCGGGCCAAGACGTATTTCTTCAATTAAATTCTCCTTTAAAGGCTACGGGACATTTACAAATGCTCTACGGAAACTTAGCATCGGGAGGCAGTGTAGCAAAAATTAGCGGTAAAGAGGGCGATTATTTTGAAGGTACTGCAAAAGTGTACGATGATGAGTATGCTGTAATCGCAGGTGTGAAAAATGGAGAAGTAAAAGCTGGCAATGTGGTTGTAATTCGTTATTGCGGCCCAAAAGGCGGCCCAGGAATGCCCGAAATGCTAAAACCAACTTCAGCAATTATTGGCGCTGGTTTAGGAAAAGATGTAGCCTTAATTACCGACGGCAGATTTTCTGGCGGCACCCATGGTTTTGTGGTTGGTCACATTACCCCCGAAGCCTATGACGGAGGAGCCATCGCACTTGTAAAAGAAGGAGATACCATCACCATCGATACAAAAAGCAATACCCTTGAATTAAAAGTAAGCGAAAAGGAATTAGCCAAACGAAAAGCTGAATGGAAACAACCAAAACTCAAGGCGACAAAAGGAGTTTTATACAAATATGCCAATTGTGTTTCATGTGCCTCAACAGGCTGTGTAACCGATGATTAATTCAAAATAACAGAAAATGAATTCAACAAAAATAACAGGTGCAGAAGCGGTAATGAAATCTTTAGTTGCCGAGCAAGTAGATACAATATTTGGCTATCCCGGCGGAGCTATAATGCCAATTTACGATGCTTTGTATGATTACGAAGAAACTGTAAAACACATCTTGGTACGTCACGAACAAGGTGCAATCCACGCTGCCCAAGGTTATGCCAGAACTTCAGAAAAAATAGGTGTGGTTTTCGCCACTTCAGGCCCAGGAGCAACCAATCTAATTACCGGATTGGCAGATGCAATGATAGATTCCACACCATTGGTCTGCATCACCGGGCAAGTGGCTTCGCATCTTTTAGGCACCGACGCTTTTCAGGAAACGGATGTCGTGGGCATATCAATGCCGATTACCAAGTGGAATATTCAAGTTACCAAAGCTGAGGAAATCCCAGTTGCCATCGCTAAAGCATTTTATATCGCGCAAACAGGCCGTCCCGGACCAGTATTGATTGACATTACCAAAGATGCCCAATTTGGGAAAACGGATTTTAAGTATGAAAAATGCGCCAATATTCGAAGTTATTACCCGAGTCCAAAACTGAAAATATCTTCGGCTGAAGATGCTGCAAAATTAATCAATGAAGCCAAAAAACCGTATTTGTTAATTGGGCAAGGAATTATGTTATCCAATGGGGAACAGGAATTATTAGAATTCGTTGAAAAGTCTGGAATACCTGTGGCATCTACCCTTTTGGGCTTAGGAGCTTTTCCTAATAACCATCCACAATATGTTGGTTTTTTAGGAATGCACGGCGATTATGCCCCCAATATAAAAACTAACGAATGCGATGTGCTCATCGCAGTCGGCATGCGCTTTGACGATAGAGTTACTGGCGATGTTTCAAGGTATGCAAAGCAAGCAAAAGTTGTTCATGTGGATATCGATGCTTCAGAATTGAATAAAATTATAAAAGCAGATGTTGCAATTCATGCCGATGCGAAAGAAGCTTTAAAAGTTTTGACGCAATTGGTTCACAATAAACAGCACACGGCTTGGCTACACGAGTTTAGAGACGCTAAAAAAGTTGAAGTAGATACTTTGCAAGAAAACGCAAATAAATTGCATTCCGAAGAACTAAAAATGGACGAAGTAATTAAAATGCTTTCAGAAATAACAAAAGGAGAGGCGATTATAGTTACAGACGTCGGCCAGCATCAAATGATGACCGCGCGCTATTACCAATACAATAAAACAAAAAGCAATGTTACTTCGGGTGGTTTGGGTACTATGGGATTTGCACTTCCTGCAGCAATTGGAGCAAAATTTGGTGCTCCGGAAAAACCTGTTGTAGCGATAATTGGGGACGGAGGATTTCAAATGACTTTGCAAGAATTAGGAACTATGCTACAAAGTGAAGTAGCTGTAAAAATCATCATTTTAAACAATCGGTTTCTTGGAATGGTGCGCCAATGGCAACAGATGTTTTTTGAGAAACGCTATTCATTTACAAATATGGTAAGTCCAGATTTTGTAGTGCTTTCCAAAGCGTATAACATTGAAGCCAAAAAAGTTGAAGCGCGAACAGATTTAAAAGAATCATTATTAAATATGCTAAATCACAACGGATCTTACTTATTGGAAGTGATGGTTGCCAAGGAAGAAAATGTCTTCCCAATGATGACCACCGGTGCTTCAGTTTCAGAAGTACGTTTAAACTAATTGAATTATGGAAAAAATATTTACAGTATCAGTCTTTACCGAAAACAGTATCGGGATGATGAATAGGGTAACTATCATTTTCACCCGAAGACATTTGAATATCGATAGCATCACCGCTTCAGAATCTGAAGTGAAAGGCGTTTTTCGATATACCATTGTTTTAAGAACAACGAGGGAGCAAGTAGATAAAGTTATCGGGCAACTTGAAAAACTAATTGATGTTTTTAAGGCTTTTGTTCACGAAGATTCCGAAGTAGTTCATCAAGAAATCGCCTTATACAAAATTAAAACAGCAAGCCTAACCAATGGCGATGTTGAAAAGGTAATTCGAGAACATCACGCAAGAATCCTAACAGTAGATTCGCAATTTATGGTCATCGAAAAAACTGGACATGTGGCAGAAACCCAACTGCTATTCACAAATTTACAACCCTTTGGAGTACTTGAATTTGCCCGCTCGGGAAGAGTAGCAGTAACCAAACCTATGAAAGAATTCAGCACCTATTTAAAAGAACTGGAAGAATCGAAAGGCTAGAAAAAAGTGGTCAGTGTCAGTAAAAATAAATAATAACAATAATCAATAAATAATAATAAAAATGGCAACAATAAATTTTGGAGGAGTACGAGAAAACGTAGTAAAACGAGACGAGTTCCCACTTAAAAAAGCACAAGAAATATTAAAAAATGAAACGGTAGCCGTAATCGGTTACGGGGTTCAAGGTCCGGGACAGGCTCTCAATTTAAGAGACAATGGCATAGAAGTTATTGTAGGGCAACGCAAAGGAACCAGCAGTTGGAAAAAAGCCTTGGCTGATGGCTGGGAAGAAGGTAAAACCCTTTTTGAAGTTGAAGAAACTTGCAAAAAAGCAACAATTGTAATGAACTTACTTTCCGATGCTGGACAAATTCAAGCCTGGGAAGGAATAAAAAAACATTTAACCAAAGGGAAAGCGCTATACTTTTCACACGGTTTTGGAGTAACATTTCACGAAAAAACGGGGATTGTCCCGCCAAAAGATGTGGATGTAGTTTTGGTTGCGCCAAAAGGTTCAGGGACTTCTTTAAGAAGTTTATTTTTAAACGGACAAGGATTAAATTCCAGTTATGCCGTGTTTCAAGATGCAACAGGAAAAGCAAAGAATCGGGCGTTAGCCTTAGGTATTGCTATTGGTTCTGGGTATTTATTCGAAACAACTTTTCAAAAAGAAGTGTATAGCGACCTCACAGGAGAACGTGGCGTTTTAATGGGCGCCATTGCCGGAATTTTTGAGGCGCAATTCAATGTGCTTCGTCAACGCGGGCATTCGCCAAGTGAAGCTTTTAATGAAACTGTGGAAGAATTTACGCAGAGTTTAATGCCACTAATCGCCAAAAACGGAATGGACTGGATGTTCGCAAATTGCTCAACCACGGCGCAACGCGGTGCATTAGATTGGAAAGGGAAATTTCGCGAAGCCACAGAACCTGTTTTAAATGAATTGTATGACAGCGTCGTTTCGGGAAAAGAAGCCGAAATTGTAATTGAAGCAAATAGCAAACCCGATTACCGAGTAAAATTAGAAGAAGAACTAAAGGTCATGCACGACAGTGAATTGTGGCAAACTGGATTGGAAGTTCGCAAATTAAGACCTACCAAATAATGAAACTTTTAGATAAAGTATATCAAGCTAGAGAACGCATAAAAGGCGTGGCATTGCATACCCCATTAATGAAAAACGAAAACTTGAGCGAGGAATTCTCGGCTCAAGTTTTCTTAAAACGAGAAGATTTGCAACCCGTACGCTCCTACAAATTAAGAGGAGCATACAATAAAATAGTTTCACTTTCAGCTGAAGAAAAGGCAAAAGGTGTTGTATGCGCAAGCGCCGGAAATCACGCGCAGGGCGTGGCTTATGCCTGTAGCAAATTAAATATAAAAGCGACAATATTTATGCCTGTTACCACGCCGCTGCAAAAAACAAAACAGGTGAAGCTTTTCGGAAAAGATAAAGTAGAAGTAGTATTAAAAGGCGATACCTTTGATGAATCTTTTGCCGAAGCAAGCCGCTTGTGCAGCAAAATTGGAGCAATTTTCATCCATCCTTTTGACGATGAAAAAGTAATAGCAGGACAAGGAACAATCGCTTTAGAACTTTTGGAAGACAGCCAAACTCCAATTGACTATTTATTCGTTCCCATTGGTGGCGGCGGTTTAGCAGCGGGTATAGTTTCGGTTTTTAAGCAGTTGAGTCCGCACACAAAAATTATAGGTGTTGAACCGGCTGGTGCTCCCTCGATGAAAACTTCAATTAAAAATGGTGCGAATACAACTATAGAAAACATTGACAAATTTGTCGATGGCGCCTCGGTTAAACGTGTTGGCGATAAAACCTTTGAGATTTGTAAAGAAAGTTTAAAGGATATTATTCTAGTTCCCGAAGGAAAAGTTTGCACAACTATTCTACGTTTATACAATGAAGAAGCAATTGTTGCCGAACCCGCCGGAGCCTTAACTATTTCCGCACTCGATCTTTACAAAGAAAAAATTAAGGGGAAAAATGTAGTGTGCGTCATTAGTGGTGGAAATAATGATATTTCTAGAACCGAAGAAATAAAAGAACGGTCATTATTGTACGAAGGTTTGAAGCATTATTTTCTAGTGCAATTTCCGCAGCGACCGGGAGCATTAAAGGATTTTGTGAATAATATTTTAGGCCCCGATGATGATATCACTTATTTTCAATTTTCGAAAAAGAACAACCGTGAAAGCGGCCCTGCAGTAGTGGGAATTGAACTGAAAAACCAAAATGATTTTGTTGAAATTGAAACACGATTAAAACAGAGAAAGTTTACTTATCAATACTTAAATGATAATGCAGATTTGTTTACAAACCTCATTTCATAAATTAAGGATATCTTGCCTTTTCATAATAACAAAACAAATAAAAATAATTAAGTAATCTTGTCATCCCAACTATAAAGTTGAAGTCGTTTAAAAGTAGTTTTGAATATCAGTTTGAGCGCAGTCGAGAACTCTAGGTTTCCAACTTGCAATTAGGTCTCGTCTGAGCTCGACCTATTACACAGAATAATTTTTACTTTTTAAACAGTCTCCTCTTTTTTCCTTATTTTTCTAACTGACATATATCATTTTATAATAAAAGCTCAAAAAGTACTTTTGACACCTCAATTTTATAAGCCATGCAAAGCACTTTAGTTTCAAAATACAACGTTGCCGGTCCGCGATATACGAGTTATCCCACGGTTCCTTATTGGAAAAATGATAATTTCTCATTGACCGAGTGGAAAAAAGGCGTCGTTAAAAGTTTTTCGGAAAGCAATACCGAAGAAGGTATTAGTCTTTATATCCACCTTCCTTTTTGCGAAAGTCTTTGCACTTTTTGCGGTTGCAACAAACGCATCACCAAAAACCACAATGTAGAAACGCCTTATTTGGAGTCTGTTTTAAATGAGTGGCGGCTTTATTTAGAATTATTTTCCGAACGCCCCATAATTAAAGAATTACACCTTGGTGGTGGCACACCCACTTTTTTTTCTGCCGAAAATTTAAAGTTGTTATTAAATGGGATTTTTCGCGATGCAACTATTGCCGAAAACCCGTCCTTTAGTTTTGAGGGCCATCCCAACAATACTTCCGAAGCGCATTTACAAACACTTTTTGATTGTGGTTTTACCAGGGTAAGTTACGGCGTTCAAGATTACAATCCCACCGTGCAGCTCGCTATCCACAGGCTGCAACCGTTTGTAAATGTGAAACGCGTAACCGATAAAGCACGCGAAATTGGTTATACTTCTGTGGGGCACGACCTTATTTTTGGTCTTCCATTTCAGAAAATAGAACACGTAATTTATTCTATTGAAAAAACCAAAGAGTTAATGCCAGACCGCATTGCATTTTACAGCTATGCACACGTACCTTGGATTAAAGGCAACGGACAGCGCGGCTTTAAAGAAGCAGATTTACCCAGTGCAGCCGAAAAACGGGAGATGTACGAAACCGGAAAAAAAATGTTGGAAGAGGCTGGATATATTGAAATCGGGATGGATCATTTTGCACTTAAAAGTGATAGTCTCTACAAGGCTGTGGAAGAAAAAACCTTACACCGCAACTTTATGGGTTATACCGATAGCAAAACGCAGTTTATGCTTGGGCTGGGTGTTTCGGCCATTGGCGACAGCTGGTATAGCTTCGGCCAAAATGTGAAAAATGTTGAAGAATACCAAGATTTGGTGAGCCAAAATATCATCCCAGTGTATCGCGGACATATTTTAAATGAAGAAGATTTGCTGATACGCAAACACATTTTAAATATGATGTGCAAACTAGAAACTTCGTGGGAAGAAGAATCGCTTCAGTTTAAAGAATTGCCCGAAGTTCTTGAAAAATTAGCAGAAATGGAGGCCGATGGTTTAATTGAAATTAATGCCACAAAACTTAAAATCACCGAAAAGGGCCGTCCATACGTGCGCAATGTGTGTATGGCTTTCGATTTACTATTACAACGCAATCAACCCGAAACGCAACTGTTTTCTATGACGGTTTAATTAGTTCATTTCTAATCAAAAAAAACTTAAAAATTTTTTCATAAATGACAATAGTCATATTATGAAACAATCAAAAATTCGAATTTTGTACTAGAATTTTATTACAAAATGAATTTATTAAGAACCATATTTTCTTTCTTACTGTTTTTAAGTCTTACTTCTACGAATGCACAATTTACAGTTGATGCCGAACTTAGACCTCGTTTTGAATACCGTCACGGTTACAAAACACTTTTCCCAGATAATACAGATCCCGCTGCCTTTATTTCGCAGCGAACAAGACTAAATTTTGATTATAAAACTGAAAAGCTTCATTTTTATTTAAGTCCGCAAGACGTTCGGGTTTGGGGCGATGTGCCACAGCTAAACATTGCCGACGAAAATGGGTTCTCGCTTCACCAAGCTTGGGGTGAGATATTATTAGTTTCCGATCTTTCATTAAAAATTGGCCGTCAAGAAATTGTTTATGACGATCAACGATTTTTAGGAAATGTAGGTTGGGCGCAGCAAGGTAGAAGTCACGATGCAGCAATTTTAAAATACGAATCCAACGCAATTAAATTGCACGTTGCCGCTGCTTACAATCAAGACAAAGAAGCATTAACAGGAAACGTTTTAACCCGAAACACCTATAAAAGTTTGCAGTATGTATGGCTTCATAAAGATTGGAAAAAACTGAATGCAAGCTTTCTATTTTTGAACAATGGGTTGCAATTTATAGACGAAATTGACCCATCTAAAAATGAAACAAGATACAGCCAAACTGCAGGTTTTCATTTAAAGGCTGGAATAGCCGACTTCAACTTTAGCTCAAACCTGTATTATCAATTTGGGAAAGACATTATGGATAATTCGCTGGAAGCCTATTTATTATCATTAGAGGCGCTATATTCCGTAAATGAAAATCTTAGTTTGGGATTAGGGGGTGAAATACAAAGTGGCAATGATTACGGCACTCCGGCAAACGGAAAAAACAAAGCTTTTAACCCCCTTTACGGCACCAACCATAAATTTAATGGATTTATGGATTATTTTTATGTTGGTAATCATTTGAACAACGTTGGTTTGGCAGATTTGTATGGAAAGGTGAAATATTCATTCAATAAAAAATCTAATGTTCAAGCTGCGTTTCATCAGTTTTTTAGTGCTGCCGAAATAATGAATAACAATTCAAATAATTTGGGTTTTGAAATAGATTTAGTAACTTCCTTTAAATTAAGTGAATTTACAAGTATTCAAGCAGGTTATTCTCAGTTTTTGGTCACAGAAGGGATTGAATATGTGAAGAATAACTTTGATAATAATACGAACAACTGGGCGTGGTTAATGGTTACCATTGACCCTGTTCTTTTCACTTGGCAACCAAAAAATACAGAAACAACCAATAAATAAATTATAATTTAAAATTCCAACTATGAAATCAACGATCAAAAAATTCTTCTTTACCAAAATGCTTATTGGCTTAGGAGCTATAGCATTACTTTCGGGTTGTGTAAATGACCAATCCAGTAAAAAATACAAAAACGCGGTAGATATTCCCGTAAATCAAGAAATGATTGCGGAGCTCACTTCTCCCCCATTCGTGCCAACGCCGGTTGGAAAACGTATGGCCAAAAAACTAATCGTCGATCTTGAAATCCAAGAGCGCGAAGGCGAAATGGTTAGTGGAGTAAAATATATTTATTGGACTTTTGGTGGAACGGTTCCAGGAAGTTTTATAAGAACTCGCGTTGGCGATGAAATAGAATTTCACCTTAAAAATCACCCAGATAATAAACTGCCACACAACATTGACCTACACGCAGTGAATGGTCCCGGTGGTGGAGCCGAATCTTCTTTTGTGGCACCTGGACACGAAAAAGTATTCTCTTTTAAAGTACTTAATCCTGGTCTGTATGTTTACCACTGTGCAACTGCACCAGTTGGGATGCACATTGCCAATGGAATGTACGGCTTAATTTTAGTTGAACCAGAAGGTGGTTTAGCGCCTGTAGATAAAGAATATTACATAATGCAAGGCGATTTTTACACTGAAGGCAAATATGGTGAGCGAGGCCTACAAGCCTTCGATATGCAAAAAGCCATTGATGAAAACGCAGACTACGTTGTATTTAACGGTCACGTTGGAGCAATGACAGGCGATAACGCAATTACTGCAAAAGTAGGTGAAACAGTTCGTCTCTTTGTTGGTAATGGTGGGCCAAACCTAGTTTCATCCTTCCACGTAATTGGTGAAATTTTTGACCGAGTACATGTTGAAGGTGGCGATTTAATAAATGACAATGTACAAACTACCATGATTCCCGCTGGAGGCGCAGCTATTGTTGAGTTTCTCGTGGACGTTCCCGGTACTTTCATTTTAGTAGACCATTCTATTTTTAGAGCTTTTAACAAAGGAGCTTTGGCTATGTTAAAAGTAGAGGGTGAAGAAAACGAAAAAGTATTTACTGGCGAAATCCACGACGGTATTTACCTGCCTGAAGGTAGTGTTATACAATCCATGCCCAGTCTAGATAGAAATGCACCAAAAGAAGAAGTTAAGGCTTTAAGTTTTGAAGAAAAAATGAAGTTTGGTAAAGACAAATATATGGCTACTTGTGTTGCCTGTCACCAAGCAAATGGTCAAGGAATTGAAGGTGCATTCCCGCCTTTGGCAAATGCAGATTACCTAAATGCCGATGTTAACCGTGCCATAGATATTGTACTACACGGTAAATCTGGTGAAATAACTGTAAACGGTAAAAAATACAACAGTGTGATGACCGCCCAAGCACTTAGCGATCAAGACGTAGCTAACGTTTTAACTTATGTGTATAACAGCTGGGGCAACAATAAAACAGATGTAACCCCTGAAATGGTAGAAGCCGTTAGAAACAAATAAAACAATTGTTTAAAATGAAATATTATAGCACCGCCCTTTTCCTAGTCTTTTCAATTTTTTGTGAGCTTTATGCCCAAAACAACAAAATGGTCTTGGTAGAAGGCGGTGTTTATTTACCGCTCTACGGCGCTGAGGGAAAAACTGTGAAAGTAGCGCCATTCTTAATGGATGCGCTTCCCGTTACCAATGCCGATTATTTAAAGTTCGTACAGGAAAATCCGAAATGGAAAAAGAGTAATGTAAAAAGTTTATTTGCAGATAAAAGTTATTTGGCAAAATGGACAGACGATACAACTTTTACTGGACTCAAAGATGCACCCGTAAATAACGTTTCCTGGTTTGCCGCAAAAAATTACTGCGAATGCCAAGGCAAGCGATTACCCACAATTGATGAATGGGAATACGCGGCAATGGCAGATGAAAACGTGCCAGATGCTCGTAAAATAAAAACGTACAACCAGTACATTTTAAATTGGTACGAAACCCCAAAAACATTTAATAAACCCGTAGGATCTACCTTTAAAAATTATTGGGGAATTTATGACCTTCACGGTTTAGTCTGGGAGTGGACACAGGATTTTAACGCAGTACTTATTTCGGGAGAATCTAGAAAAGATGTAGATAAAGACGCCAATCTTTTCTGTGGAAGTGCAGCCATAGGCGCATCAGATTTAATGAATTATGCCGCCTTTATGCGCTTTGCATTCCGAGGAAGCATGAAAGCCCGTTATAGCTCACAAAACTTAGGTTTCCGCTGCGCAAAGGATATTGAAAATTAAAAAATTAATATGAAACTAAAATATTTATTTATTGCAGCCGCATTGGTTGCAATTTCGTGTAATAATTCGGCAAAAGATTCTGAAGTAAATTCTGATTCTACAACGGAACAAACTACTGATAATGCAATTTCAGATATGTCTATTTACAACCTACCCTCTCACTGGACTACACAAGACGGTAACGAAATAGAGCTTAAAGATTTAAAAGGAAAAGTTTTGGCCATGGTTATGATCTACACTTCCTGCCAAGCCGCTTGTCCGCGTTTGGTTGCTGATATGCGTAATATTGAAAAACAAATTCCCGAAGATAAAAAAGACGACGTACAATACGTTTTTGTAAGTATCGACCCAAAAACTGATACACCCGAACGATTGACAGCCTTTGCAAAAGAAAATCAAATGGAAAAGGATAAATGGCTTTTTCTGCGCGGCACCGAAGCTGACACCCGCGAATTTGCTGCTGTACTGGCCGTGAATTACAAAAAAATATCACCCATGGATTTCTCGCATTCAAACATAATTAGCGTTTTTAACCAAGGTGGTGAACTTGCACATCAGCAAGAAGGTCTGGGTGTGGATAACAAAGAAACCGTGCAAGCTATTATAGATTTAGCCAAGTAAATTTATTTAAATAGCAGAAAGAGTACGTACAAAAAATTCCGTTACTCAATTCTTGCAGCTACTAATTGGCGAATAAACCTTCAAAGGTATTTACACCAAAAACTATCCGTTCTGCTCTGGATTGTCATTTTGTTTTTTCTTATTGCGGACCATATTTTTACGTTTTTTGCTCTTCTTTACGTAAAGTATTAACGCAATAATTATAACAAAACAGACGACTATAGAAAGTATTGTAGTTAAAACACCGGCCGTAAAATCTACTAATGAAATGGAATTGCAAATATTCATAACGTGATAGTTTAAATTTTATCTTTTTCAGAAGAAGTTACTTCATCTTCATCTTTCTTTTTTCCGCTAAATACAAAGCTAAGGACAAGTGCGGAAAGACCTACACATAAAACTGCAAAGAAAATAATAATTGCGGTTCCCATACCCCAATTAGCTAGTGGTAAAATTGAAAGTGTCATATTCTAATTTTTTATTGGTTATTGATTGATTTATCTTCTAAAACCATAGGTTGGCAGTCGTAACTTGCATCTACGGTTTCCGTCATTGGTTTTGGTGAAATATATGGAATGCCCAATCCCAAACCTCTAACAATAAACAGGCAACCTATAATTACTACAAAAACTGGAATTGCACGGCGTACACGCTGCCGTACTTGTGCGTTTAAAAAATTTCCGAGATATATTGCGGTCGTCATCAACGGGATTGTTCCTATTCCAAACAAAGCCATATACAAGCTTCCCTGTAGCGCATTGCCAGAAGCTATTGCACCAAACACCGCCATATAAACCAAACCACACGGAAGAAAACCATTTAAAAAACCAATGGTTAAAAAAGTATCGGGTGTTTTCTTTTTAAGTTCCTTTCCAAGAGCTGATTTCACTTTTGAAATGATTCTAAAAACCGGTTTCGAAAAATTGTATTTGTTGAATGTTTTCTGCGGAATAAATATAACCAGTAGCATTAAAACTCCAATAATTATTGAAAGCTGCTGCTGAAAACCAAACAGATTAAGGCTTTTACCAATTAAACCAAAAGCCAGACCAATGATACTATATGCCAAAATCCGACCGAAATGATACAGAAATATTTGCCCAAATTTCTTGAAATTGTTGTTTCTATCTACGGGTAATAAAAATGCAATAGGGCCGCACATTCCCACACAGTGAAAACTGCCTAATAATCCAAATATGAGTGCGGTGTATAACATTTAATTTTCAAGGTTCGGTTTCAATTGTGGTTTCGATTCAATCGTTATTAATAAACGATTTTTTCCTTAAACAAATAATCTTCACCTTCATAGCTCCATTTAATAATAGTGTTCCATCGTCCTGCAATTAAGCGTTGATCAGGTATTAGCAAATTTTTACTTTTTAATTCCAACGGAATTTCAAAGTCCAATTTTTTATTAGACGGTCTATATAAAAATACGGTGCCTTTAATTTTTGTGTAATCAATATGCTTCGGAAACGTAAGCATCCACCCTGTTGTAGTTCTTTTCCCTGTAATTTTTCCATCTAATGAATTGGAGTTTTCCTCAGCATCAAATTCCTGTTGAAAAATCATTTCTTTTTGATAATATTCTTCGGTTACTAAATCGTAATCGTATTTATCTTCGGTGCTGATTCTTATAACAAAATATAAAATGAAGGCTATAAAGAGCACCAACCAAATCGCCAATCCTGTACCCCAATTCATTTTCATTATTCTTACAATTTAATTTTATGAATATTTTAATTTATTACCATTAATTTTCCGCAAGGGAGATTAAAAAGTCTTTACTTATAACTTCGCGGCCCTAAAAATGTAACGCTTGTTGTTTCAATTAAATCATCGCCGCTATACACTTCAATTACTGCACGATTTTTATCGCCACTCAAAGCCGAATTATTTATTTCAATAAACAGCGTTCCTTCGGCCAAATCTTGGGCGGGAACCATAATCGTCCCTTGTTTTACTGGATGAATTGTGCCCTTTGGAGATTTCAACTTAAAGTGAATATTTTCAATATTCTTTGTGGTTTTATTCAGCAATTTATAGGTGAAAACATTACTAATTATATTGCCGTCTTTGTGTTCGTACAACTGTCCCGGAAGCCTTAAAATATTGGCTTCAACATCACTTCGTAAAAATAACAGTCCGGCTAACACGCCAATTAATATAACCAACACTGCCGTGTAACCTTTTAGTCGTGGTGTAAATTTAAATGGTGCTTTTTTCTCGATATTCTCTTCACTCGCGTATCGAATTAATCCTTTTGGAAGATTTACGGCTTCCATTATACTGTCGCATTCGTCAATACAAGCGGTACAGTTAATGCATTCTAACTGCGTTCCGTTGCGAATATCGATTCCTGTTGGACAAACGTTTACACACTGAAAACAATCAATACAATCTCCTTTTCCAGAAGCCTCGCGATCTTCATTCTTTTTAAATTTTGCGCGCCCTACTTCTTTCTCTCCGCGCTTGTGATCATAAGCAACCACAATAGATTTATTGTCGAGCAATACGCCCTGCAATCTGCCGTAAGGACAAGCGATGATGCAAACTTGCTCGCGAAACCATGCAAAGATAAAATAGAATACTCCTGTAAATATTAATAGTGAAATGAGTGTACTTATATGCTCTAATGGCCCTTCAAAAACATATTGAATTAAGCGGTCGCTGCCTATAAAATAAGCGAGAAAGATGTTTGCTATTAAGAATGAAATAACAAAGAAAATAAACCATTTTAATACTCTTTTCCTAATCTTTTCAGCATTCCACGGGGCTTTATCTAAACGTATTTGTGCGCCTCTATCGCCATCAATCCAATATTCAATTCTGCGGAAAACCATTTCCATAAAAATGGTTTGTGGACAAATCCAGCCGCAAAAAATTCTTCCAAAGGCAGCAGTAAAGAAAATTATGAAGACCACGCCAATGAGCATCATAATTACGAACAAGTAAAAATCTTGTGGCCAAAACGGAAATCCAAAGAGATTGAAACGACGTTCCAACACGTTAAAAAGCAAAAACTGATTGCCATTTATTTTCACAAATGGGGCAATAAAGAGAAATGCGAGCAAAATGTAGCTCACATATTTCCGGTATTGATACAATTTCCCAGAAGGTTTCTTAGGGTATACCCAAGCTCTTTTGCCTTCTTCGGTCATTGTGCCAATACTATCTCTGAAACGTTCGTTTTCTGGGGTATCCACTTGCTTTTGCTTTTAGAGATTTGGTTTCAAAAGTTAAATTTTGAAATCACTTTTCACGTTAAATTTATAAATCTGCTACGGTTTATTCTTCAGTCCATAAATCGCCTTCTGGTTCTTTGCCGTCTGGTGGATTGGTTCCGTGAAGCGACATTACATAACTAGCTACCTGCGCCATTTCGTTTGGTTTTAATTCAGATTTCCATGGAATCATTCCTTTTCCGGCACGACCTCCTTCACTAATTGTATGGAATATATTTTTAATTCCACCACCTAAAATCCAATAGTCGTCTGTAAGGTTAGGACCAATTCCACCGCCACCATTATCTTTATGGCAAGCTACACAATTATCTGTATAAATAGTTTTACCAGCAGCCAAATCTGAAGCTTCTGTTAAAAGTTCAACAGTTTCGGCGTCTACTAAATCTTTATTGTTTTTCTTAAATTCAGCAATATCAATTTCTGCTTGTGCAACTTCAGCTTCGTACTCGTCAATTTGGGTAGGTCCGTCAAACATTTGATAGTAAACAAAATAACCTATTGCAAAAACAATAGTAGCATAAAATAGGTAGGTCCACCACGGCGGTAGATTGTTATCTAATTCGCGAATTCCGTCGTAACTATGGTCTAATACAATTTCCTGTTCTTTAGCCACTGGTTTAGAATCCAGCATTTCGTGATATTTTCTTTTAAACCACGCAAAACGTTTTTGTTCGCGTAAATTTTCTGCAGCTAAAAAACGCTCTTTAGATTCTGGGGAAAGACCCGAAAACAAAATGCGTTGAAGTGCTGCAGCAATAACTTCAAAAACAATGGCGAAAAATAGTACTGCCACTAAAACCGCCCATATAATTGGGTATTTAACAATTGCCAATTCTTTTCCGGAATCGACAATAAATTCCATTAAAAAAAAGGCGAGAATCATAAACCCGATGACTCTTAAATATGCTGCTGTGGTTTTCATTTGTGTATAATATTTGTTTGGTTAGCAGAAGACGGAATAAACAATTGAACCACCTTCGTGTTATTTTTTCGTGTGAATGGGTATTTCATAATATTTTATCGTTTTGATACTTGGTATCGTCTTCCAACGGAATATTGCTCACTTCTGTAATGTGATCCTTTTTCGCTGTGATTACCCAGTAAAATAGGGCAACAAAGAAGAAGAAGAATATTAAAAGTGAAATCATTGGATAAATTTGAACATTATCAATATTTTCTAAATTTCCTTTAATAAATTTCAGCATAACTAATCATTTTGAACCGAAGCATCTTCGGTGTTTTGCACTTTAATGTCTGTTCCTAACCTTTGTAAGTAGGCAATTACCGCAACAATTTCACGGTTTTTCATTTCTATAAAATCTTCACCGTTTTCGGCTGCATATTTTTTATCGGCTTCATAAGTTGTAACAAAATCAGGGTCGTTATACAGGTTTTTCTCAATTTGTGTACCCTGCTCATCCATCCATTGTTGAGCTCTTTCTATCTCTTCATCTGTATAAGGCACGCCTATTTTAACCAGTGCCCGCATTTTTGCTTCGGTATCAGACTTATCTAACTCTGAACTAATCAACCATTTATATGACGGCATAATAGATCCCGACGAAGTACTTTGCGGATCGTACATATGGTTTAAGTGCCAGTTGTCTGAATATTTTCCACCTACACGATGCAAGTCTGGCCCAGTACGTTTACTACCCCATAGGAAGGGGTGATCGTAAATAAATTCGCCAGATTTAGAATACTCTCCGTAACGTTCTACTTCACTTCTAAAAGGACGAATCATTTGGGTGTGGCAGTTTACACAACCTTCACGAATATAAATATCGCGGCCTTCCAATTCCAATGGCGTATATGGTTTTACACTCGAAATTACGGGCACATAATCATCAACCATCAACGAGGGGATAATTTGTACCATCCCTCCTATTAAAATTGCAATTGTTGCGTAAATAGTTAATTTAATTGGGCGACGCTCTAACCAAGTGTGGTAGCCTTCGCCAGAAGTTTGTCTTTTTGGAACGGGTGCTAATGGCGCAGCTTCGGCAAGTTCGTCTGTGACCTTACTACCTTTTCTAGCAGTCATTACTATGTTGTATAGTAGCACAAAAGCTCCTGCAATGTATAAGCTTCCGCCAATAGCACGCATCCAATACATTGGCATAATTTGGGTTACTGTTTCTAGAAAGTTTCCATAGGTAAGCGTTCCATCTGGGTTAAATTGGTTCCACATAGAAGCTTGCATAAAGCCAGCGACGTACATGGGCAATGCATACATAATTATACCTAAAGTACCTATCCAGAAATGCGCGTTGGCCAATTTTATGGAATACAGCTTTGTTTTAAAGAGACGCGGCACTAACCAATAAATCATACCAAAGGCCAAGAAACCGTTCCACGCAAGGGCTCCCACGTGTACGTGTGCAATAATCCAGTCGCTAAAGTGGGCAATGGCGTTAACGTTTTTAAGTGAAAGCATTGGGCCTTCAAAAGTTGCCATCCCATAACCTGTAATAGCTACAACGAAAAATTTTAAAACGGGATCTACACGCACTTTATCCCAAGCACCACGCAAGGTTAAAAGTCCGTTTATCATCCCACCCCAAGATGGAGCCAGAAGCATTACCGAAAAGGCAACTCCCAAATTCTGCGCCCATTCGGGAAGCGCAGTATATAATAAGTGGTGGGGTCCTGCCCAGATATAAATAAATATTAAAGACCAAAAGTGAACTATGGAAAGTCGGTAAGAATATACAGGTCTGTTAGCGGCTTTTGGTACAAAGTAGTACATTAACCCGAGGAATGGTGTTGTAAGGAAAAACGCTACCGCATTATGCCCGTACCACCATTGCACCAGCGCATCCTGTACTCCAGCATACATAGAGTAACTTTTTAAGGCTGTTACTGGAATTGCCATGCTATTTACAATATGCAAAACGGCTACCGTTACCCAGGTCCCCAAATAAAACCAAAGCGCAACGTACAAGTGTCGTTGACGTCTTTTAACCATGGTCATAATTAAGTTAATACCAAAGGCTACCCAAATAACAGCAATAGCAATGTCAATAGGCCATTCTAACTCGGCGTATTCTTTTGAAGTCGTGTATCCTAAAGGAAGGGTAATGGCAGCGGCAACAATAATAGCTTGCCAACCCCAAAAGTTTAGGTTACTCAAAAAATCACTCCACATTCGCGCCTTTAGTAAACGCTGCGTGGAATAATAAACTCCCGCAAAAATTGCGTTCCCGACAAAAGCAAAAATAACGGCATTGGTGTGTAATGGTCTTAAACGGCCAAAACTGAGCCAAGAAATTCCGTCTGTCATATTTGGGAACAAAAACATAAAGGCCAGCAATAAGCCGACACTCATACCAATGAGCCCCCAAAATATGGTTGCATTGACGAATTTTTTGACAATCTGGTTGTCGTAGTAAAACTGTTCTGTTTGCATAATTTTAAAATAATTATCCCTGCCGTCAGGCGGGCTTGGTTTCTGGATTGGTTATTTTTTATTCTCGTTGACAGATGTCTCTTTTATCGTTTCACTTTTGGCTTGCACATCTTCTTTTACTAACTCATCTTCAAACAACATGCGTACAGACGGAGTATAAGTATCGTCGTATTGCCCTTTATTTACTGAAAAAACAAACAGCACAAAAAAGATAATAGCTACGAGTAGACTGATAGACAAGAGCATGTAAATAATGGTCATTCTTAAAAATTTTGATTCAAAAATATTATTGATACCAGCATAAAAGTATGATATTCGTCAATTTTTCTTATTTATATTCATTCTTAATTTCTTCCCAATATACTGGGTGGCAATCGTGGTAAAAATTACAATACTTATAGAACTCAAGGGCATCAAAATTGCAGCCACTACGGGAAGTAAGTTACCAGTAACCGCAAATGAAATCCCTATCAAGTTATAAAATAACGACAGTATAAAAGCCCACTTAATTATCTGTACTCCTCTTTTAGAAAAATTTAAATAATCGGCGATTTTATTGAAATTTGAAGCTTCCAAAATACCATCGCAAGCCGGAGAGAACACATTTGTGTTTTCCGAAATAACAAAACCAACATCGCTCTGCTTTAGTGCTCCCGCATCATTTAATCCATCGCCAATCATCAAAACCCGTTTGCCTTGTTTTTGTAACGATTTTATAAAGTTTAGTTTGTCATCGGGTTTTTGGTTGAAATGCAGCTTCACGCCCTTTGGCAGCATAGATTCCAAACGTTCGCGCTCGCCTTCGTTATCGCCGGAAAGAACGATTACCTCTTTATCTTTTCCTAAATTTTCAAAAACTTCGGCAACACCGCTTCGGTATTCACTATTGAAAATATAACAGCCTTTGTAAGCCTTGTTCGTACTGATGTGAACGGCTGTTTTATTTTTTATTTCAGTTAATGTTTCATCATAAGAACCAACAAATTCATACGAGCCAACTTTTATGGAATTATCATTAAAACTCGCCGAAATCCCCTTCCCTACTTCTTCTTCAAATTCATCTAAAGTTTGAATATCATTTTTGTCTAAAATGCTATACAACGAACGACTCAGCGGATGGCTGGATGCACGAAGCGTATTGGTTAACAATTGTTTTTCTTCTAAAGTAAGCGCCACGCCTTCGTAAGTAATCAGGTTTTTTTGATTGGTGGTAAGCGTTCCGGTTTTATCGAAAACAACGGTGTCTAACTTCGCCATTTGTTCAATCACCGACGCCTCTTTTAAATACAGGTTTTCCGTTCCGAATATTCGCAGTACGTTCCCCAAAGTAAAGGGCGCGGCTAAAGCAATTGCGCACGGACAGGCCACAATGAGCACCGCCGTAAACACGTTAAATGCTTTTGATGGATCTACAACCAACCAGAAAATAGTGGCAACAAAAGCGATAGTAAGCAGCGTTAAAGTGAAGCGCTTGCTAATACTATCAGTCAGTGATTCAAAAATACTCGACTTGTCTTTGCTGAAAACATCATTACTCCAAAGCTGGGTTAAATAACTTTGCGAAACGGGTTTTAAAACTTCTACTTCTACTATTCCCGCTTGCTGTCTTCCACCGGCAAAGAGTTTATCGCCACTTTGTTTAGTAATGGGTTCTGCTTCGCCAGTAACAAAACTGTAATCTATTAGCGCATTTCCCTTTATAAGAATTGCATCAACGGGAAGAATTTCGTTATTCCGAATTAATAGTCTATCGCCTTTTTCAACTGTGTAAACCTCTGCTTGCTCTTCAACGGTTTTTCCTGCTTCATTTTTAAAAAGTCGCGTAACGGCAATTGGAAAATACGATTTGTAATCGCGTTCAAAAGAAAGGTAGCTGTATGTTTTTTGCTGAAAAAATTTCCCGAGAAGCAAAAAGAAAAGTAAGCCCGAAAGGCTATCGAAAAAACCTGTGCCCCAATCCATCATAATATCGAGCGTACTTCTAATAAAAAGAACGGCAACACCCAAAGCAATGGGCACATCGATATTCAGGATTTTGGAACGCAGCCCTTTATAGGCCGAAGTAAAATAACCACTCGCCGAATAAAATACCACGGGTAGTGAAAATGCAAACATTAACCAGCGAAAAAAGGGTTTAAATTGATCCAGCCAAAACTCAGACGTTTCAAAATATTCGGGGAGCGAAAGGAACATTATATTTCCAAAAGCAAAGCCGGCAATGGTTAATTTGTAAATTAAACTTCGGTCAATGTTCTTTTCCTTTTTATTGGAATCGTCCAGCGAAATATAGGGCTCGTAACCAATTCTGCTTAAAAGAATAACTAAATTTTTAAGCGAATTTTCTTCCGAAGAAAAAGAAATGCGAATTGTTTTTTCAGGAAAATTAACTTGAGACGATTTTACGGAAGCACTGAGTTTATTGAGGTTTTCGAGTATCCAAATACAACTGCTGCAGTGAATTGAAGGAATAACAAACGAAACAATTTGCATATTGCCGTCATTAAATTCCAGTAGTTTTTCAACGATTGTTTGGTTGTCTAAAAAATCGTACTTGCCTGCAATTTCTTGAGGAGAAGTACCGGGCGTTTTTTCAAGATCGTAATAATAACTTAGGTCGTTATCGTGCAGAATATCGTAAACCGTTTTGCAGCCATGGCAACAAAATGACTTTTCATCGTGCGTAATCTCAACGTCAAGACACGCATCTCCACAATGGAAACAGTTTACCATCAATCTAAAATTTGCTCATTATACCGTGTGCAAATATTACAAAACCTTCGCCGATTCAATATGATATTTATCAGTATTCATATTGAATTAAAGTTTTGTGAAGTCTAATTAACCTCAATAAATTAATCTGAAAGATAGCGACTTTTAATGTGTTTATAAAATAAAATTCCGATTGCAACAGGAAAAAGACAACTTAAAAAAGCGAGATAAATGTAATAATCCTTGAAGAAAGGAAGCCCGAGCCATATTGCTAATGCTTTGTAAAATATAAGTGCTTCGGTAGTTGCAAATGCCAAAAGAAATAACCACAGAAAACTTTTCGGGATACTGAGGAGTTTAAAATATTTTAAAAAAGCCAATAGTGTGGTAATTACCACGCCCAGAAAAACAAGGTGCAAATACCCAATTACGAAATCTTTCAGCTGAAAAGCCAAATTTGCAAAATATGGAAATGCTGAAAAAAGTTGCATTAAAATTTTTACAACTACTAGGGTTCCGGCTATTTTCAGAAGAACAACTGCACGAGGCGCAAAGATTAGTTTAAAAATTGTGAAGTTATCTTTTAACAACAAATAGAGCTCATAAAAAGCGAGCAACTGCACTACTGCTCCAACCAGTCCTAATATGTAAAAAATAGTTGGCGGCACAAACCAAAGTACGGAAAGAAATA
This sequence comes from Aequorivita vitellina, assembly GCF_022008365.1. Classification (GTDB taxonomy): domain Bacteria; phylum Bacteroidota; class Bacteroidia; order Flavobacteriales; family Flavobacteriaceae; genus Aequorivita; species Aequorivita vitellina. Next base: position 38,523 of record NZ_JAIRBA010000015.1, on the reverse strand, counting down.
GCGTAAAAAGCACACTGAAATTTAAAAGCAGGAAAAATGATTTTCGCTTTTGAGGATTAAATTCAATGCCATTTTCTTCAAAAATATAAAACAGAATTCCCAACAACGCTAAGATAAACCAACCATTATACTGAAAATGCAGGTAAAAATAGATTGAAGTTTTATACCAAATAGATTCCGGGCCCAAAGTGGCCATAACTCCGCCAATAGCCCAAGGACCAATGCTGGAAAAAACCAAATACCAGAGGGACGTTTTTATCAGTTTCCAAGAAAAACGTCTTTTGAAATGCGATGGAATATGCCTTACTGCAAACCACGTAAACCAGTATGACGCAAACAAAAACAAAGTTGAAAAAATAATTGAATACAACGCATATCCTTGAAATGGAAAGGTTACCAACATACCCAAAATACAAATATTTGTAAGCATGAAAATGCGTTTATACAATTTCGGTTTTTGTGCTTCGGCGAGAAATATTTTGTAAATTAAAGTAGTAAGTCCTAAATAAATCCATCCCAAAAGTGCAGTGTGGGAATGTGCGTGAAGCAAAAACTTAAAGTTAAACGGAAGTTGAATTACAAAATAAAACCTGAGTAAAATACCCATCAGCGCCACAATTAAAAAGTACGCTAAGGCAATGCCAATATGTTTTTTAAGATTAATCAAGCGGTAAATTTACAAAAAAACAGTTCGGAGCTGACTGCAAACATTCAAAGCTGCCAATCGTCCGAACTGTAATAAAAACCAACTAACTAAAAAATCAAGATTTGGGGCGGGGATAAATTATTAAGATTTTAATTGTTCTTTAATTTTTTTTCCAACTTTAAAGCTTTTGGAAAAAGAATGTTATTTTCTAAATGGATATGATGGTGAAGGTCTTGTTCAAATTCGTCCAATTTAGCAAAAAAGGCACGGTACGTATTGCAAGCACCTTGTGGTGGCGTATAATTATTACTCAATTCGGCAATTTTACGCATTATTTCACCTGCTTCTTCGTGCTCTTCTTCCATCATAGTAATTGGGTTTTCAACACTACCAAAATGAATTGGTGGAACCTCAGCACCTTCGCGTTCAGATTTTACTAATTTTTTGATAAAAGGAAATAAAATCAATTCTTCCTTTTTTTGGTGTGCCGCCATTGCTTGTACCACTTGGGTTACCAAAGATTCAATCTCGGCAAGTTCGGTATAATGATGCCCGTGAACATGATTTACGCGTTTTGCATATTGCAACAGCAACGGGCTATTTTCTTCTACATATTGGTGGTGTACGTTTATAATATGATCTGTTAGGAAATCCAGTTTCCAGCTATTATAATCGGACGCACGATCGGGTGCGTTATTAAGATTTACCAATTCGGCAATTAAAATTTCGGGATCAATTTTGGCTTTCTCACAAGCTTTCGTAATGCTTACCCCTCCGCCACAGCAAAAGTCTATGCCGTGCTTTTTAAATACGTGGGCAGCTTTTATGTTTTCGGTAACCACATCGGCTACGGTGCGTTCTTGAAGTGTTGTCATGATTTATAAGGTTTAATAAATTATTTATGATGCAAATTTCAGTAGAATAAAAAGAACTAATTATGACTTTAATCATATAATGACAATTTTATCAGAAATTAAAATTTACTTCGAATTGTTTAGTTCTTAATTAATTATATGAGTTTAATTTTTGAAAAGTTTATTCCCAAAAAGGGTCGTGATAATCCGGAGACTTTTCTAATCCATCGTGTATTTCTTCAACTTTTTTAAGTTGTTCTTCGGTAGCTACTTTTTGAATTTCATTAAAAAGTACCCGCTCTTCAAAACGAATATGTGCATCTAATTCTTCTTCTAATTGATGCAGGGATCTTTCGGGGTTTTTGGTGTTGTTAAACAAGCGTTTAATACGCCGGTGCTCTTTTAAAGCCCGATCTATTAAAGGATTGTCCGGCTCCATAATGGGAAACAGATATTTTTCCTCATCTTTAAAATGAGGTTCAATCTCGTGTTTAAAAAACCATTTTGCATATTTCTGTAAACGTTCCGTTTCAATATTTTTATGAAATCCTTTCCGTAGTTTCCAGCTAAATAAAAGTCCAAAATGATGTTGTCTGCTCAAGGGTTGCAAAGCAATATGTCTTTTAATTGGTTTTGTTTTCTCCATAGATTTAAGGGTTTTCTGTAAATTTTATTCGTTTGCCGCCGCATTTTGGGCAGCGTTCAATAATTCGTTTTTTGTTTTTAAATCCGTCAACGTGTTCCACCATAAACTTGCCAACTTTCACATGTTTGTCGCGATGATTTTTTACATCAATCTGCTTGTCTTTTAGCATTGTTCGGGAACTATCGGCATATTCTTGATACCCCCAACAAAACGGACAATTTTTTTCGGCCACTTCTTCTTCAAGCGCTTCTTTCGGCTTTTTCTGAAAAAATTTAAGAAAACGATTAATATAGCTCATTTCTGTTAGATTAAAAAAATGATTATTCCGGCGCCTTCGGGTTAAGCGGTCTAACCGTCATTTCGCTTATCAACATATTATCTGGCGTCTTCAATACGTGCAATAATGTTTCGGCAATATCTGTTGCTTGAAGCATATTTCGGTGCGACTGTATTCCCGAACTTTTAAAAAATCCAGTGTCGATAGAACCGGGATTTAAACAAGTAACTTTAATATTGTCGCCTCTTAATTCTTTAAAAAGTGCTTCACTAAAACCGCTAATACCATATTTGGTGGCCGAATAGGCAGCACCTTCAGCGCGGGTGGTAATGCCCAGAATTGAACCAATATTCACGATATGTGTGCTTTCGCTATTCTTCTTCATGAGCTTTACAACTTCAGAAGTGATGCTGTACATCCCGTTTAAATTGGTGTTAATCATTTTAAACCATGCTTCGGAAGGCATTTCGTCAATTTTTCCGAAGGAACCTGTTCCCGCATTATTGACCAAAATATCGGGAGATTTTGCTTCGGAAAAAATTTTGAAAAACCATTTTTTTACAGCTACTTCATCTGAAATATCTAGCTTAACGGGAATAAATTTATTTCCTATATTATTTTGAAGTTTTTTAAGTGAATCCATATTTCTTGCAATCCCGAAAACGATTGCACCAGCTGCCACCAATGCTTCTGAAATAGCCGCTCCTAGCCCACTGCTGGCTCCTGTAACAATTGCAATTTTATTTGAAATATTCATCTTTTTTTATTCTTTATAAATTTATAGGAAATTGTACTACGGATTATAACTTCCCGGCTCAACACTAAAGCTAATGGCCAACCGATTCCAGCCGTTAATTGCAACAATAGCCATCGTGAGCGCCAAATGATCTTTTTCAGTGAAATGTTTTTGAACTTCTGTATATAACGAATCGGGCACGTCATTTTCTGAAATTAAAGTCAAAGCCTCGGTCCAAGCTAAGGCTGCTCGCTCTCTTTCGGTATAAAATGAAGTTTCGCGCCACGCAGATAAAGCGTAAAGTCGCTGTTCGGTCTCGCCAGCTTTCCGCGCATCTTTGGAATGCATATCTATACAATACGCACAGCCATTGATTTGTGAGGCGCGAAGTTTTACAAGTTCGTAAAGACTGTGGTCAAGGTTGGAACCCGCAACGTATTTTTCAAGCTCCAACATTCCTTTTATGGCTTTTGGATCAGTGGAATGATAATCTAATCTTTTCTTTGACATTTTCTGTTTCTTTAATATTATTCTGAAAATAATTAAAACTCCTCTTTTACTATTTTATCGGCAGGAACTTTTAAATTGGTCAATTGTTTTTCAACGGCATCCATCATTGGTGGCGGACCGCACAGATAAAAATAGGAACTTAAAGGTCCGCCATTTTTTTTGATAAAATCTTCAGAAATCTGTCCGTAAGCATATTCTTCAGTTTTTTCTTTTGAAAGAATATTTATAAAATTATCGCCGAGCATTTCGGTAAATTCATCTTTTAAAATAATATCTTCTTTAGCTTTATTTGCAAAAATGAGTTTATTGGCACCCAATTTATGCTTTTCATTCAAATCTCGAAAGATTGAAATAAACGGCGTTACCCCTGCTCCACCAGCAATAAAAGTACCCTCACCTTTGTACTCTATTGCGCCAAAAATTTCGTTTACAATTAAGCTATCGTTCTTTTTTAAACTGAGCAATTCATTGGTAACTCCTTTTCGTTCGGGATAGGTTTTTATGGTAAATTCTAAAAAATCATCCTTTGGCAAACAGGTAAAGGTGAAAGGTCTGCCTTCGTTTTGCCAACCTTTTTTATCGATAAAAATTTCGGTGGCTTGGCCCGGTGTAAACTCGGTGTCATTGGGTTTTTCAGTAGCAATCTGAAGTACGTCGTGCGTAACGTGCTTTATTGATTTAATTTTAACGGGTTCGTTTTTCATACTATTAAATTTTAAAAAGTTATAATTAGCTTCAAATAAGTTTAACTAAAATACACAACTTCTTACTGTTAAGAAGTTTGGCTTGCGCGTTAATTAAACCAAATCACCAAAACTTTTTTACTTAAACATTCTTAGGCATCAATATTCTTTGTTGCACAAGTGGCCTACTTAACCTTGATTCAAGTTTGGAAATATATTTTACTTTCAATAATTAAAACTACTTTAAAAACGTGCTATTACTGTATTTTTAGCATTTCTGACAAACTTATCAGAAATAGATTTAAATTTTTTTATCTTTTTAGAAATGACAGGCCTATATCCAATCCGTTTGCCAGTTCAAGTAAACTTGTATTTTCAAGCATAATTCGAAGGTTATTTCTTATGTCCACAAATTTGTTGTGCATGGGGCACGGTTGGCGGGCATCGCAACGATCAAAACCCAAAGCACACCCAACGTAAATTGAATCGCCATCAATGGCAGCAACAATATGGCTAAGCTTAATATTGTTTGCGCTCCCCTTTTCAATTTCGAAACCGCCGGTGGGTCCTTTTAGGGAAGACAAAATATCTTTTTTTGCCAGTTGATGTAAGATTTTTGCCGTAAAAGCTTCTGGCGAATTAATATTGAAGGCAATATCTTTTAAACTAACACGATTTCCCAACTCAGATTGAGATGCGATGTAAACTGATGCTTTAATTCCGTATTGACAGGCTTTCGAAAACACTTGTTCTTCTTATCTTGTAAAGGTATACAAAATCCTATTTCTGGTAAAATTATCAGAAATAAAAATACTTTGAAATTTTTTGTTTTTGGGTTGTGAACGATTAAATCTTTAAAAAAGTTTCACCTTCTTCCAAATTTTTGGCAAGATCAACAACCAAGGTGTTTTCGCACATGTTTTTTAAGCCATTGCGCACGTCCATAAATTGATCGTGAACCGGACAAGGGTGTTCTGAAGAGCATTCACTCAAGCCTAAACTGCAACCTTCAAAAATATTGTCGCCATCAATGGTTGCCACAATTTCTGCCAATTTTAGCTTAGAATCCTTTTCCAAATAAAATCCGCCATTTGGGCCCTTTTTTGAAAGAATAATACCAGCTCGCGCTAACTGTTGGCACACTTTTGCTGTAAAAGGTTCAGGTGAATCTACGGCTTTAGCTATTTCGGTAATATTTGGTCGCAAATCTTTTTGCGACTGCTTCGCTATAAATAGTACTGCTCTTATTCCGTATTCGCAGGCTTTTGAAAACATATTTCGTAGTTTTCTTCAAAAGTAATTAATACAGAGCTTATTGAAAGATAAAACTATCTTAAAAAAACATACTATTTTCAAACAGCCTGTCAGTTATTGAATCGTTTTCGTGCCTCACGTTCCAGAGCCTCACGATGATTTGGATGCGCGATTGAAATAAGTGCCTTTGCTCGCTGCTCTATTCCTTTTCCGAAGAGATTTACAACGCCGTATTCTGTTACAACATAATGCACGTGCGCGCGGGTTGTTGTAACACTTGCGCCTTCTTTTAAAAAAGGTGTGATTTTAGAAATACCTTTATTGGTTATGGAAGGCATTGCAATAATAGGTTTTCCACCCTGAGAAAGCGAGGCGCCACGTATAAAATCCATTTGCCCGCCAACGCCCGAATATTGATACATCCCAATACTATCTGCACAAACTTGGCCAGTTAAATCTATTTCAATTGCACTGTTAATAGCTGTTACTTTAGGGTTTCGGCGAATAATGGCAGTGTCATTGGTATATGCCGCTTCTTTAAAATGCACAATGGGATTATCATCAATAAAATCGTACAATTTTTTGGTTCCCAATGCAAAACAAGTAACTATTTTACCTGTCTTTATTTCTTTGTCTTCACCCGTAATAACGCCTTTTTCTACTAAAGGAAGGATTCCATCGCTAAACATTTCGGTGTGAATTCCGAGTCTTTTATGATTGCCCAAATTGTGAAGTACGGCATTCGGAATATTGCCAATGCCCATTTGCAATGTTGCGCCATCTTCAACCAATTCAGCAATATTTCTACCTATTATAGCCTCAATTTCAGAAGGCTCACCCAAAACCGAAGCATAGATTGGCGTGTTTACTTCCACACCAAAATCAATATTATTTATGTGAATAATGCCGTCGCCGTGCGTTCTCGGAACATTTGGATTTATTAAGGCCACAACATGTTTGGCCGTTTGAATGGCAGGCAATGTAACATCTACCGAAAGCCCCAACGAACAAAATCCATGTTTATCTGGTGACGAAACTTGAATGAAAGCAACATCTAACGGAAGGATATTTCTTCTAAATAACAAATGAACCTCACTCAAAAACACCGGAATGTAATCGCCGTGGGCTGTATCTACGCCTTTACGCACGTTATCGCCAACAAAGCAAGTGTTTAGACGGAAAGCTTGGGTATAGGGAGCCATGGTGTATTTGGCTTCGCCGTGCGTGTGAATTTGGATTATTTCAACATTTTCCAGTTCGCGATAGCGTTCACATAAAGTGTCTATCAGCAAATTAGGCGTCATTGCCGCACCTTGAAAAAATACGCGATTATTAGATTTTACTATGGATACAGCCTCCTGGGCAGATACAATTTGCATGATTCTTTATTTTACAGCAAAGATTGGAAATCTATTACCTTTTATAAATGATATTGATCAGGCATTTGGTAAAATAAAGTGTTTGAATAATTGACGGTTTTAAACACGACGATGTGAATCACGACGGTTTTATCACAACCACCCGTAGAGACGCGATGCATCGTTATGTATATTTATTATACGATTGCCGTTAATTCAATGTTATTTGTACCGAATCCAAAACATCATCCACAACCGAAACCCCTTTATCGTTGTTATACCAGTTTTGCAACATTTCCTTAAAGGCCTCGTCTATTTTACCATGTTGAGTTTTGTAATCGGTAACCAATTTTGTTGCAGCTTTAGAACGTGGACCAAAGGTGTTGATTACGTTGAAATCTTCGTCGAGCATAATAACTATAGGAATGGATTGCGAACCATTAGTTAAAAATTGATTCATCAATTCTGGATTTTCGTCGCGAAGCACGATTTTTAAATCTATGTTTTCTGAAAGCTGCGCAATTTTATTTAAAAACGGCAGTGTTTGCGCCGCATCGCCACACCAAGGTTCGCTGATTACTAACCACATTTGCTTTGTTGGAATATTTTTAAAAACCTCCATCGCTTCCTCCGAAATTTTAGCAGTTTTGTCCAATCTTTTTGTCCGGCTTAAATTCAATTTTGTGTAATCAATTTTTTCCTGCGTTTCTTCGCCAGTAGTTCTGCCCTCTTCCACCAATTGTTTAAAAAGCAAGTTATACTGTACGTAATCCATCGCCTTTTTAACCGAATTCTCTAGTAAATCTTTCATATTAATTCTTTTAAATTTTTTTTATTTAAATCTTCGTTGTAAAACCCGCCTCGGTTTTCTTTTCGAATTAGTGACTGTTGAATAATTAAATGCGCCACATTTATCATATTCCGAAGCTGGCAAAGCACGGTATTCAATTTGTGCTTTTGATATAAAACTTCCGTTTCGGCATATAATTCTTCAAGTCGAAGGGAAGCTTCCTTTAAATCTTTATTATTTCGAACCACACCTGCAAATCTTCGCATTAAAACCTGCAATTCAAATGTTTTCCGTTTCAGAATTTCAGACTCGTTCATCATAACCGTACCGCTGTCATTCCATTCCACAATTGCTATAGTCGTTCGCGAAGGCAGATGCTTACTCGTGTATTTGAAAATACGGTCTGCATAAACCAAAGCTTCTAAAAGCGAATTGGACGCCAATCTATTGGCACCGTGCAAACCCGTATAAGAACACTCACCGCAAGCAAACAAATTTTTTATTGAAGTTTTCCCGTCACTATCTACCACTACTCCACCACATAAATAATGTGAAGCCGGAACTACCGGAATCCAATCCTTTTCTAAATCTATATTCTTCTGAAGACAGGTTTCGTATATGTTTGGAAAATGCAGTTTTAATTCATCAATATTAAGATGGGTACAATCTAGGTAAACGCAATCATCGCCATAATTTTTCATTTCTGAATCGATGCCCCGCGAAACAATATCTCGCGATGCCAATTCGCCGCGAGAATCATATTCAAACATAAATCGTTCACCCTTTTTATTCCTAAGAAATGCTCCAAAACCACGTACCGCTTCAGAAATTAAAAAGGAAGATTGGTTTTTTCCATCGTAAAATGCTGTGGGATGGAATTGAATAAATTCCATATTTTTAATTCGTGCTTTCGCGCGATAAGCCATCGCAATACCGTCGCCAGTGGCAACTGCGGGATTGGTTGTGTGCCCATAAACTTGCCCAATTCCTCCCGAAGCCAAGGTTGTACAATCTGCTTTTATAGTGAAAACGCTTCCCGAAATCTGATCCAAAACATAAGCGCCGTAACAAGAAATTTCTTCACTTTCTATTTTAGGAAAATGATGCTCCGTAATTAAATCTATCGCAAAATGATGCGGAAGCATTATAATATTTGGCATTTGGTTGGCGCGTTCCAAAAGCGCGCGTTCAATCTCGTTGCCTGTGGTATCTTTATGATGAATTACCCTAAATTTTGAATGACCTCCTTCTCTTCCCAAAGTAAGTTCGCCATTGGCATTGGTGTCGAAGTTAGCACCCCATGCCATTAATTCCTTTAGGCGAAGCGGACCTTCCTTAATTACCATTTCTACTATTTCTTTATCACAAAGTCCGTCGCCTGCAAGCAAAGTATCTTCTATGTGTTTTTGAAAGGAATCTTCCTTTAAATCGAAAACCGCTGCCACCCCGCCCTGCGCATATTTCGTGTTCGATTCCGATTGATGGGCTTTGGTAACAACTGTAACTTCTTTCTTCGGAAATTTTTCAGCAAGTTTCACCGCGAGTGTCAAGCCCGCAGCTCCCGAACCGATAATTAAAAAATTAGTTTCCATCATTATTTCGACAATTCAAGCATTCGCTCAATGGGCAGAATGGCTTTTTTTCGTATTTCTTCGGAAACTTCTATTTGCGGATTTTCATTTAGCAAACAGTCGTACAATTTTTGCAACGTATTCATTTTCATAAAAGCACATTCGCTGCAAGCACAGGTATTATCCTCTTCCGCAGGGGCGGGAATTAATACAGCTCGCGGCACTTCCTGTTGCATTTTATGAAGGATTCCAGCTTCGGTTGCAACTATAAATTTTTCAAATGGATTCTTTTTCACATAATCAATCATTCCCGCAGTGGAACCAACATAGGTTGCCGTTTCCAAAATATGGCTTTCACTTTCTGGGTGTGCAATGATTTTTGAACCTGGGTTTTCTTTGTAAAGTTTCAACAGTTTATCCATTGAAAAGGCTTCGTGCACAATACAGGCGCCATCCCAAAGTAACATTTTTCTACCGGTTTTCTTCTGAATATATTTCCCTAAATTTTTATCGGGCGCAAAGATAATCGGCACGTCTTTCGGGACAGAGTTTACAATTTTTTCGGCATTGGAAGAGGTGCAAATTATATCGCTCAACGCTTTTACTTCCGCAGAACAATTCACGTAAGTTATCACCACGTGATTTGGATGCGCATCAACTAATTTTTTAAAAGCATCTGGCGGACACGAATCTGCCAGCGAACAACCTGCCATTAAATCCGGCAACAAAACTTTTTTGTCCGGGTTTAAAATCTTTGCGGTTTCAGCCATAAAATGTACGCCTGCAAAAACAATCATTTCGGCATCTGTTTCGGCAGCTTTTTGCGAAAGTCCCAAACTGTCGCCCACATAATCTGCCACTTCCTGTATTTCAGGCACTTGATAATAATGTGCGAGAATAACAGCGTTTTTTTGCTTTTTCAGTTCAGTTATTTTTTGATGTAAATCCATCGATTTTATGATTTAATATTTTTAAGAAATGCTCTAAAAATTGGTACTGCCACAATTAAAAGGGAAACGAAAATGGCTATTCCAAAAACGAAAAATGAAATGTAATACGGAATGATTGAATCCTGCATTTCAGAAAACGATCCGGTTTTCGAAACATACATCCAATAACTACGTTTAGCGCCAGCAATTATAAGGGATACAAAAAATATAAACAGCGAAATATTTAAAGAATAGAAGCCTCTTTTTACCCACTTTTTGTCGGTTATAAAATCTGGATACAGCTGATGCACGATATAAAATAAAGCAGAGAATAAAATTGTAGTGTTAATACCAATCGTAGTTCCCATTGAATGAGCCACCGTAATATGCGTGCCGTGCGTGAAGAAATTGATAGCCGGGATTGAAAACAATAAAGCGAGAATTATATTGATGAAAATCCAAAAATCTGTAGCTAACAAAAACCGATACGCCATAGGGTTATTTTCCTTTTCAATCTTTAAAACCGAACTTTTCCAGTTGTAAATAATTGAGGCTAAAACAATCCACTCCGTCATGCTTATTCCGTACGCTACATAGCGAATCCAGGGTTGGGTGGGCAGTAAATAGGTGTGGTGCGCCCAGCCGAACATCAAATTGGTAAGCCCCAAAAAATAGAAGAAAAACGCCATTTTATTGGTAGCCACATCTGTATTCTCTTTGATTTTGGACATCAAATAAATTGACATTCCGTACACCAGCATATTCCAAGAACCCGTAAAGGAACCAGTAGATTTCCATTGTACCGCAAAATCTTTAATGAAATTAAGTCTAAAAAAATCGAAGAGCCAAAAATGTGCTTCCATTAAATGGTAACACATAAAAACAATGCCCGTTCCCCACATCCAGTAATATACGGGCCAGCCTTTTACGTTTTTATAAAGTATTTTGAAATAATTTATTCCGAAGAGAATCCAACCTACTAAAATGGGAATCATTAAAATAGGATGGAAAGCAAAGTATTCTCTGCCTTCGTTATAACCAAAAATGAATGAAATATAAATAGCGACACCAGTAAGTAGAAAAATTATGAAATGTAACTTCACCAACCACCGCGAAAAGAGCTTGAACTTTTCAACATAAGTGATGAAAAAATAGATACTTCCCGTTGCCGAAAGTACAATCCAAGAAATCACTGAAGTAACGTGAAAAGGTCGCAGTTTTGAAAAGGGGATTTGTTCTTTCAGAAATTCAGGCATTAAATATTGAAATGAAGCCGTCATTCCGAAGAACATTCCTAAAAAAAGCGCAACTAATGCGAAAAGAAGAAAATAAATTGGGGCTTTATCTTTCATTTCTGTATATAATTTCAACCCAACCCGTCGCTTCAATTTTAGCATCGTAGTTTGGGTAAATTCCTGTTTCATCTACCTGTTTTAAATATTCCACCAACGCATTTTTTTCTTCTTCGGAAAAATGAAACTGCGGCATACTTTTCACACCACTGTTTAAAAAGGCTTTAATGTATAGTGGCCCTTTGCCGTCTTCAGAATAAACATTGGTTAAATCTGGCCCCAAATACCCGCCCAAACCATACAATTGGTGGCATGACCAGCATTGATTACTTTGAAAAATTTGCTGCCCTTTAACCGCTACTGGTGATAGTTTACCGACCGCAACGTATCCTTCGGTATTGTAAATAACATAATTATAAATACTAAAAAGGAAAATTAAAATGGCAATCGTTAAAATATAAGGCTTAGAATTAGTAATCATTTTGAGATGCTAAAATTGGTGTAAAATTATTTCAAAAAGACTGATCAATATATGACAAAAATCATAATTAAGACAAATATATCCTATTATTTAAACATAATCAAACTATCATTTTGTACATTTATTCAAATATGATTTTTATCATAACTACCTTATTAAACTAGTTTTAAATTTAGAGCTTATTTTCAATAATTATGGTGAATGAAGAATTGCTTAAACCCAAGAGTATAGTTGTAATAGGAGCTTCCAACGACATTAAAAAACCTGGAGGTAACATGCTGAAAAATATTCTTTCGGGAGGTTATAAAGGAAAGATGAGCGTTGTAAATCCAAAAGAGGAAAAAATACAGGGCATAAAAAGTTATGCTTCCGTTGTAGAAATTCCCGAAACAGAACTCGCCATTCTCGCCATTGCGGCAAAATATTGCCCAGCGACTATTAAAACCTTAGCAGAAGAAAAAAACACCAAAGCATTTATAATAATTTCTGCAGGTTTTGGGGAAGGCGACGAACAAGGAAAACTGTGGGAACAGGAAATTACCGAAACCGTAAACAGCGTGGATGGTTGTTTAATTGGCCCAAACTGCATTGGCGTAATTACTGAAAGTTATAAAGGCGTTTTTACAGCACCTATTCCTCCATTTAATCCAAAAGGTTGCGATTTAATTTCAGGTTCCGGTGCCACCGCTGTTTTTATTATGGAAGCTGGAATGGCTTTGGGGGTTTCGTTTGCGAATGTATTTTCAACAGGAAATGCAGCGCAAACCACGGTTGAAGATATTTTGGAATATATGGATATTCACTTCAATCCAGAAACGGATTCATTGGTAAAATTGCTTTATTTAGAAACTATCTCAAACCCTAAAAAATTACTGAAACACGCTTCGTCCCTCATAAAAAAAGGCGCGAAAATAGCTGCCATTAAAGCCGGAAGCACCGCCGAAGGCAGCCGTGCCGCAACTTCGCACACAGGCGCTATTGCGAGTAGCGATATGACGGTGCGCGCACTGTTTCACAAAGCTGGAATTGTTTATTGCAGCAGCCGCGAACAATTGTTGAGTGTTGCAGCGATCTTCAATTATAAAAAATTAAAAGGGAAAAATATTGCGATTATAACCCACGCGGGCGGCTCGGCTGTTATGTTGGCAGATCAACTTTCGAAGGGCGGACTTAAAGTTCCCGAAATATCGGGACCCGATGCCGAAAAGTTGAAATCGTTTTTATATCCCGGATCTTCTATTGCAAATCCTATAGATTTTTTAGCGACGGGAACTGCCGAACAGTTGGGCATTATCATCGATTATTGCGAACATAAATTCGAAAATATAGATGCAATGATCGTGGTTTTTGGAAGTGCTGGCTTGTTCAACGTTGAAAATGTTTACAATGTTTTAAGTGTAAAATTGGAAATTTGCAACAAACCCATTTTCCCTGTTTTGCCTTCCGTTGTAAACGCACAGCGCGAAATTCAATCATTTTTAAAGAAAGGACATATTCATTTTCCGGATGAAGTGGTCTTGGGAAAGGCCTTGGCTCAAGTTTATAATACGTCCGAACCTCAGCCTCATAAAACTTCACTTCCAAAAATTGATATCGAAAAAATTAGATCTGTAATTGATGCTGCTTCCGAAGGATATCTTTTACCTAATCAAACTGTCGAATTATTGGATGCAGCGGGAATTCCGCGAGTTCACGAAATTGTAGAAAATTCAAAAGAAAAATTGCTGAAAGCTTTGGGAACTATGGATTTTCCCGTGGTGATGAAAGTTGTTGGTCCACTTCACAAAAGTGATGCTCAAGGTGTAGTTTTAAATATTGCCAACAAAAACGAAGCTGCTGAAACTTTTGATATATTAATGAAAATTGATTCAGCCACCGCAGTTATGGTGCAACCTCAAATAGTGGGGCTGGAATTGTTTGTGGGCGTGATAAAAGAGCCCGGATTTAACCACACAATTCTTTGCGGACTTGGTGGGATTTTCATTGAAGTTCTCAACGACGTATCAGCTCGATTAAGTCCTATCTCCAAAAATGAAGCTGAAAAAATGGTGCATTCGCTTAGAGGGTATAAACTAATCCAAGGTGCCAGAGGGAAAAAAGGTGCAAATGAAAAAATATTTATAGATATTATTCAACGTTTATCTGCGTTGGTGGAAGCAGCTCCAGAGATTACTGAAATGGATATTAACCCATTGATTGGAACGCAACGGGCTATTACTGGAGTGGATGCGCGGGTACGGATTGGGTAGATTCAAAATTATCGTACTAGTTTCCAGAATTCGGACTTAAACAGAATTGAGGCTCTTGTATCTGCGAAATATTAATTTTAGCTACCTCTAAATCCTGTTCAATTCCTTGCTTATTGCTTAAAACAAAAGTTTTCGCCAATTCGTGGTAATGTTCAATTCCATCCAAAAGATTCTAGCTGAACATTAGCCAAGATTTAGAATGAATTGAAGTCTAAGCTAAGTTCCTTAAATAGCCCAAACAGCAGTCAACAAAACCCCCAAAAACCCAATTAATAACACCTTCCAAAAAACATTCGCTTTTTTTAATTCCATAAAGAAAAAAGCAACGCCAATAAATTTTAGAAATGCCAAGCCTAAGATAATAAGTGCGACATATTTCATTTCCATGTTGGCGAAAATAGCCGTAACTATTGTTAGTACGATTAAGACAATCCATGTAATATTAAAACTTTTTTCCATCTTTAAAACAGTAAATAAATTATTGGGAAAAGCAATAGCCAAATCAAATCGCACATATGCCAAAAAGTGGCTCCAGATACGTAATCTTCAACTTTTAGGGTTTCAGGTTTTTTACGGAGCGTTCTTGCAGATAGTGCTAAAATCACGATTCCCACAAGTACGTGAACCACGTGAAATAGGGTAAGCATCCAATAATACCCAAAGAAATCATTGTAGCCAATGGTAAGTCCGGCTTCCACTTTATCATAATATTCAACACTCTTTAAAGCGAGAAATAGGCAACCACCAAGCATAGTTAGATTTAAAAATAATCTGCTTTTACTGAAATTTCTTTTCTTCAGAAAATGTACAGATTGCGCCATACACCAACCGCTACTAAGTAGAAAAACGGTGTTGATTGCACCATAAGCAGTATTTAAAAGCAATCGCGACTCGTGAAACATTTCTGGTTCAGCTCTTGCGCTTAATGCCATAAAAACCAAGGCTATCCCGAAAGTAACGAGTTCGAGGTAAATAACGATCCACATCAATATCCCGCCTGGTGGATAAAAAACATTTTTGTAATCTATTTTAAGAGTATTGGCCATATCAACTTTGGTGTTTTATTTTGTCGTAAAGTTTTACCAGCGATTGTAGCAATTCCACTGGCGTTGTTAATATTTGGAAATGATTTTGACCAAACATTTGTGGTAAGTAGTATTTAGCCTGTCCTTCAATCGCCAAGGCATACGAATTTATTTTGCGTTGGTTTAGTTCACGAAGCGCCTGTTTAACGTCGTTAATACCGTATTTGCCTTCGTATTTATCGTAATCATTAGGTTTTCCGTCTGAAATAAGGATAACCCATTTGTTTTTTGTGTCGCGCTTGTCTAGTAAAGCACCCGAATGTCTGAGTGCGGTTCCAATACGTGTGTAACCACTTGGCTCTAATGCGCCTACTTTGTGTTTTGCTTTTTGCCAAGGTTCATCAAAATCTTTTAAACTTAGATACGTACTGTGATTTCGGGTCTTGGAGAAGAAACCTGCAATGGAAAAATCTACATTAAATTCTTCGAGGATTTCTCCAAAAATGATGGAAACCTGTTTTTCAACGTCTATCACTCTGTTGCCATCGGCATAACCATCGCTGGACAAGCTGCTGTCTAAAAGCATTAAAATTGAAAGATCTTTTTCCTTTTTTCTATTGGAGAGATAAATATTTTCTGAAGGTGTGTGTCCGCTGCGAACGTCCACAAATAAATCGGTCAGTGCATCGAGATCAAATTCCTCACCTTGCATTTGGCGACGCTGTTGGCGGTATTTATTGTTTACTGAAGTTAGCATTTTCCGCAAACCCATTAAGGTTGAAGCGTGTTCGCGAAGCGTGTTTTTATAATATTCTGTATCAATTTCGGTTTCTGACTTTGGAAAAAGTTTGCAAAAATCGGGTTTATAAGCGCGTTTTGAATAATCCCATTCGTCGTATAAAACGTGAGGACCGTTGTTTTCAATTTCGGCACTTTCAGAAATTGTTGTATTTTCAATAAACTCTGCTTGATAAATGGAATGTGTGGGATCGTCAACCCGCACGGTATGTTTCATATTAAGATCTTCCAGCGCATTTGCGTGATTGTCCAATTCGTCATCGCCATCAAAATCGCGCCAGCCGCCCTCCCACTCTTCGGCGGTTTCAGCTTTTTCAAAATTGTGGGTGAAAACATAGTCTTCCTGCGCTTTTTTATCGACCGAAAGCGATTTAATTTCTTCTACAGCATTCGCCTTCAGAATAGTATTTATTTCCTGTTCGATAGCAGTTTTTACTGTTTCTGAAATATTCTGAAGTACTTTCTTCTTTGGCACTTCGGGAGAATTCTCCATCCATTTTCCGTAAATAAAGGAATAATCCACCGGATTTTTTTCTGAAGCATCCTTTTCAAAAGCAAGTTTCAATTCAGAATAAATACCTTCCGTTCCAGGGAATTGCTGAAACATTTCCTTTAGGATTTTTTTGGAATTTTTAATTGAAATCTGTTGCGCTTCTTCTAAAGTATGTTCCTCGCCGAATTCAAAATTAAGCTGAAAACTTTTCTGAATTGAAAGGTATAGCGTTCTAAAAATATAGAATCCTAGATTTTTTTCCTCAGTTTCAAATTCTGAAAAACGTTCGGGTAAAAAGAAGTTATGGTTTTTGTAACCACCTTCGCGTTCTGCTTCAAAAATTTCTATGGGATTACCCGTAACGGCGCGAGCTACCAAAGTAAGCCGAGGTTTTATTTCGGACAACTTAACGGTATGCGCTATTGCTTCCTTCGCATTTTTTTTTCTGCGTTTTAGGAATTTTGCAACCTTTGAAAAGATAAACTCATCGGGTTCGAACATGGCTTTGGATTAAATCATCAAATCGCACAAATCTGTGAGGGCTTGGGTTATTTCAAGGTCGTCTGTTAAAGGTTCAACAATGGCTACTTTTACGGATAGACGCTTTGGCAAGCCACTATTAATAAGCAATGCAGCATCAACCAACAAACGTGTTGAAACGGTTTCAGTTAATCCCAATTCGGTTAAATTTCGAATTTTGTTAGCAATATTGACTAGTTTTTTAGCTGCATCCTGGTCTAATCCTGTTTCGTTTACAACAATTTCAGTTTCATCCTTTGCGTTTGGATATTGGAAAGAAACCGCCACAAAACGTTGTCGTGTGGAAGGTTTTATTTCTTTAAAGCCTTTTTGATAACCAGGATTAAAGGAGGCAACCAACATAAAATCTGGATGCGCTTTCACGGTTATTCCGAGTTTGTCTATATACAATTCTTTTCTATGATCTGTAAGTGAATGTATTGCAACTACTACGTCTGGACGCGCTTCGGCAATTTCATCTAAATAGAGGATAGCGCCTTCTTTTACAGCTTTTGTAAGCGGTCCATCTACCCAAATAGTTTCGGCGCCTTTAATAATATAACGGCCAATTAAATCTGTGGAAGAGGTTTCTTCGTGGCAGGAAACCGTAATTAATGATTGGTTGAATTGATGCGCCATAAAATCTACAAACCGTGTTTTTCCTGTGCCTGTGGGGCCTTTCAGAAGAATAGGTATTTTATTTTTATAGGCGTGTTCAAAAACCTCAACTTCACGATGAATGGGTTTGTAAAAAGGAATAGTCCTTTTTTCCGAAACTTCTTCCGAAGCCATTTTAATAGTTTCTGTGGTTGACATAATTCTTTATTTAGATTGTCTGTTAGAGTGCAGTTATGAACTTTATATATACGATCATTAATAAGGTCTCGACTACGCTCGACCTGACATATAGCGTTTTAAAAGGCCTAAAATCGGTTCATTTAGAGGAGATACTTTCAGTTTTAATGAAAATACATTTCCCTTAATTTTAGGTATAAGAGCGTAACCTAATTCAGGCCTTTATACTGTTTTAGTTAGTCGTTTTCAATAATTTCTAAGGCTTCGTCTGTTGGGCGGCCGTGTTTCACGAAATCTATTATGTACATAATTATTCCGAAGGCAAACAGACTTGCACAAAGTAATAATACTACAAAGTGGATACTTACTTCATTTTGCACTTCCATAAAATCCAGTTTGTATTTTCTTTCCAAATAAACTTGTGCAACTCCAGCAACACCAAAGGCCATCGTCATCCCGATCATTCCAATATTTGTGGTCCAAAATGCTAATCGACCGCGTGCTCCGTCATATAATTTACGCCCTGTCATATTTGGTAAACTATAACTAATAATTGCAAAAACAATCATTG
Organism: Aequorivita vitellina; assembly: GCF_022008365.1. Classification (GTDB taxonomy): domain Bacteria; phylum Bacteroidota; class Bacteroidia; order Flavobacteriales; family Flavobacteriaceae; genus Aequorivita; species Aequorivita vitellina. The sequence goes on along the minus strand of NZ_JAIRBA010000015.1, from coordinate 20,046 downwards.
CGTACGCACCCCAAAAAGCTAAGTGAGCGTGCATTGCGGTAACCAATGTTCCGTGCGTGTAAAGGTTAGTTTGTGGTAAAGTGTGTGCAAAGCCTAATAATCCTGCCCCAACAAAGGAAACAATGGCAGCGCCAAGCGTCCAGAATAAGGCAATTTTATTGGGGTGTTTCTTTTCACCTTTGCGATACATATTTACTGCAAAAAGTGCCATTGCAAGGAAAGCCAGAGGTTCAAGGGCAGAGAAAATTCCACCAACAACTAGCCAAATTTTATTCACACCTATATAGTAATAGTGGTGACCCGTACCAAGAACACCCGAAAGGAAAGTAAGACCTACAATTACATAAAGCCATTTTTCAATAACTTCACGGTCAACACCTGTAAGTTTTATTAATAGAAAGGCAAGAATACCCCCCATAATAAGTTCCCAAACGCCTTCAACCCAAAGGTGAACAACCCACCAGCGGAAAAAACTATCGGTTACTTGACTATCAAACGGTAACATTCCGGGTAAATAAAGCAAAGCTGCAAACAACAAGCCCATTGTAAGTACCAAGGCCGTAGTAGTTTTCCGTTTTCCTCTAAAAAGTGTTAACAGAATGAGTGCTAAAAACAGTAATACGTTGGCCACAACTAGGTAATCTAGTTGATGTGGAATTTCCAAAAACTTTCGTCCTTCCCATATATTAAGGTGAAAACCAACTATGGCGGCAACGCCTACCAATGCAAGGGAAATTAATTGAACGTAGGCTAGTTTTACGCTTACGAGTTCGCGTTGTGCTTCTTCGGGAATAATGTAGTAAGCAGCTCCCATAAAACCAGAGAGCAACCAAACCACGAGTAGGTTTGTATGAACGGCGCGTGCGGTATTAAAGGGTATAAATTCGTGCAAGCCATCCATTCCGATGCGTGCAAAACCCATAATAAATCCGTAAACTATTTGTAGTGTTAGCAGCAGCATCGAGAGGGCAAAAAACCAATAGGCTACTTTTTGAGATTTATATTTCATCTGTATATAATTTTGGTTAGTTAAAGTAAAAAGGAATGCCCTATTCTATTTTCTTCGGTTTGGTTAAACTTCAGAAGGGGCATTTTTTACAAATTAATTTTCTGTTTGGGAGTTAATTAGTTGTTTGTCTTTCGCTAAAGGCGATACAATTCGGTCAAAACCGTTTAGGTCAATTTCGCCTATCCAGTTAAAGAATGCTATCATGTCATCAGCTTCTTCAGCAGAAAAGCCATAGGCCACCATTTTACGACCGTTTGGTTCCCACGGAACGGGAGACATAAGAATTGCTTTAATAAGGCCTTCGCCTCTTCGTTCAACAACTTTTGTAAGTTCGGGCGCGTAGTAGGCACCTTCACCAAGAATAGTATGGCAGCCCATACAGTTGTTTTCTTCCCAGATTACTTTTCCTCGCACTACTTGAGGAGTAATGTTTTCATAGTTGGTTTGATCTTGCCCATCACTGAAGGAATAAATGGTGAGGCCAATAAAAATCAAAAAGGTTACGAACGTTCCTATCAAGAAAAACGCCCGCGCTTGTTGTTTGGATAGCATATTGGTTGGTTTTAGGTTACATATTAAGACTTTTTAATCTTAATAGCGAAATAAAAACAATTAGCTAAAATTTAGTATGACGGTTATCATATAAAGTGAAGTTTTTAGGATTTTTTTATTAAATGCTAAAAGCGAAAGATTGTGGATGGGTTTGGAAAGGGTGAATTTGTATATTTAGAGTTAAACAATTAAAGATTTAAAGCGGATTAATACAACTGTTTTATTTATCCGCATGTTCCTGCAAGCTAAAAAACAATATTGATGAAACACAAATTACTGATTTTACTATTAACAATTTTTTCCTCGATTTGCTTCGGACAGACTAATCCAGAGGATATTATAATTGTTTATGATTCATTAAATCCAAAAGGAAAAATATTATTGAAAAACGAATTAACGTCTAATTTAGATTCTTTGAGCACTCATCTTTTAGAAGACAAAACAAGTGAGCTATTATCAAAAAAAGATACACTAACAATAAAAAATCTTTTAAATGGTCAGTGGATTTTAGAAAGTATAAAACGGTCAAATGAGGAATCATTTAATTTACAAACATCTCAAAAGCTAACATTTAATGAAAATACAAATTTTATTCAAATTATTAAGGGAGATACTATTACTGGGAAATGGTTCGTAAAAAATGAAATTAATTCGAACCTCTTACTAAAATATGATAAGCCACAAATCTCAATAAAAGATAAAGAAATATTAAAATACCTGCCCGAAGAACAAATTAAAGCAATGACTTATAGTTCGAACATTTTTTCAATAATGGAGATAAATAATCAATCATTAATTTTTTTTACTTTTATTCCTGAAAATGTAGAAAACTTTGATGAAATGTTCTACAGACTAATATTAATAACATATAAAAGAGTAAAATAAAGCCAGCAGGCAACAATGAACTAAACTAAAAACCAAGCCCTTCTTTCAAAAATCTTATCCATAGCTATCCTAGCATCGTTAAAACTACAACCCCTACCCAATCTCCAACTGATCCTCCCGCACCTTCAAAACCTCTATTTTAGCAACCTCCAAATCCTGTTCAAATTGCATTCTATTACCTAAAATATAATTTGCTACCAGGTTGTGATAATGCTCAATACCATCCAAAAGATTCTTGCTGAATTTTTCCCATGATTTAAAATCGCGCGTAGTTGGTGAAGCGGTGCGTTCTATTTCTTTTTTCAAAAAATCTATATAAAGTCTGAGCTCAGTGATAAATACTGAGGCTCTATTAGGATTTTGCACAATATTATTTCGTCCATAAATATGATCGGTCATTTCGCAAAGGCTTGTGGTTTTTGAGAAATTTATAATGTTCGGTCCCGGACAAATAGTTACGGCTGTAAGTTTTTTTAAAAATGGAACTTCATAACTTGCAGGGGCTGCATTGCTCAAACCTATGCAAAGACATTCCTTGCTCAACACATCGGCTACTTGCTGATTGTATTCTTTCTTCGAAATATTTAAAGTTTTCAACTGCTCCAATTTTAGTTTTTGATATTTGGAGGAAGCTGTACAAATAGGCGTTTTGGTGAATTCCGTATTTGATTCTAACAGCTTTTCGGTACAAGGGCTTCCAGGTTTATCTTTATTAATTCTTCCCAAACGCTCTTTTTCGGCAGTGGTTCCTTTTAAGTAATTGAATTCAACTCCTAGCGGCGAGGCTTTACTTCGCACCACATCATTTTCTTTAGAATTTGCCAATAGTTGTAAAGTGTTTTCATCTACAGTCGTGGCTTCCGGACACAGCAAAAACGGTGTACCCCAACCGGTGCCGTCAACTTCATAATAGTTTTGTAATAAATTGTCTTCTTCGTTTGTTCCAATTCCGCCTTGAACTGTTATTCGTATTGGGTGCGGTTTTTCAAATCGTGGCTTTCCTTTCGCCGTAATTGCAGGATTGTAAAGTTCAAAAAGGCTATCCTGTAATTCTTGTCTTTTTTCTTTAAATTCTTGAAGAATTGGTCCCATTAACAAACCTTGGGTGGCAAAAACGTGACCGCCACAATTTAGGCCAGATTCAATTCTAAATTCACTGACCCAAATTCCCTTCTTCGCTAAATATTTTCCTTGAATCAATGCAGAACGATAATCGCTCACCTTAATAATTACTTTTTTATGAAAACCGCCCAATTCATACGCATCAAAGGCTGAAAATCTTTCCATATAATTGTACAAACGCGGGTTCATTCCTGCAGAAAGAACCACGGCGGAATTGTGCAACTCGCAGTCTGCATATCCTTTTAAAGCAGTTACGGCATCCGAACCATTTTCTATGGGTTGTTTGTTTTTATCTAATTGATCCTTGTCCACTTTAGTCATAATATTAACTTCGATGGAACCGGGAACAAGACTTTCGCGTAGCAGTTTTTCAACAGTTTCCTTTTCTGTGGCATCCGTAAGCGAAAACCATTCGTTATATTTTTCTTTCAGCAGACTGCTATCGGGAAGCATTTCAAAATATTTTGCGATATCTGAACCCGTTTCAAAAGCAGAAGTTTTCAGTTTCTCCATTTTGGAAGCGACAATGCGCTGCATTAAATTGAGGTAGTCTGTTATGCGACGCGCCCTTGAATCTGCTTCCTTTGGGGAAATTGGTACGTAAGTCTCGTTGTTTTGTTGGTAGTAATATTTCCGCATTACCTCTATTAAATTGTCTTCAATAATGGAAAGGGTAGAATTTATCCCGAAATGAGCAACTTTTATAGGCGAATCAATCGTGAAAGCAATTCCCATTACGGGAATATGAAAACTGTGTGGGCTTGAAATCTGCATTTGAATGGAATTTGGATTGAAAAGCCGTAAAGGAACGGAATCCAATTTCTCTATTTTATGACGAAAATCATAAATAATACTTTTTAATCTTTATTTTAAATATTGAGCAATGATTAAGCCATTTGGCTAAAGCCGGGAATCTCATTCACTTTTACTCATCGAGATAAAGAACAGAACTAATAAGTAACTTAAAAATCCTTCCGCTTAGCAATTCTCCAAATAAAGAAAGTTGGGATAACTACCCAAAATACCAACATTACAAAGGATAAAATCAACCCAAAATTAGTTCCAAAGAATTGTTGGAATACCGCGCCGGTATAACCCAATAAGGCTGAAATATCAAGCTTTAAAAGTATTAAAACTCGCGATAAATCTACTGGGTTTAGCATGGTTGCAACTAAGGAGAATTTATCTAAAGGATAGTCTTCAAAATATAACAACGACATTAAAAATAGACCGTCGTAAATTACTGCCATAAATAACCACAGCAGAATGGCGTACCCAAAACCTTTAATTTTATTTTCGTTGGAAAGCGCAATTACAAATGCCAATGCCGTAAAAATAAAGGTTAAAAATGCGCCTGTTATTAGCAATAGCGAGAAATCCCAAATTGCATTGCTGTTAAAAATTCCGTAGAAAACAAAGGGCATTCCCAGGCCAATTACCAGACTCAAAGCTAGTGAGGTTGCGACCCCAAAATACTGCCCCAAAAATATGGAGCTGCGCTTTACGGGTTGCGCCAAGAGCAGTTCGGTAAATTCACGGGAATTGTAATAATACATTACCCCGAAAATAGTCCCGATTAATGGAACCAGAATGATGATAACGTTCATCAATGTTATTACTGCTTTTGAAAGGTCGTTGTTCAAAAATAAAAGCACAACGCCAAGCAGCAAATAGAATAGAAAATATACGTAGCTCCAACGGCTGCGCATTAAATCGTAAAAACTGTATTTTAGTATCTTAAGCATAACTAGCGGATAAAATGGAGGCTATTGCGTGTTCAAAATCGGGTTGTTCGGTCTTCGATTTCAGTTCTGGAATGCTGCCTTTAAAGTAAATTTTTCCTTCCAAAAGGAAAACAATTTCATCGGCAATTTCTTCAACAAAACTTAGAATATGCGAAGTAACAAGAATGGTTTTTCCTTTTTCTTTTTCAGCAAAGATTAAATTCTTTAACCGTAAATGTGAAATTGGATCTAAGCCACTCGTGGGTTCATCAAGGATTATTAATGGACTGTCAAACATAAACGTCAGCACTAGATTCACCTTTTGTTTTGTTCCTCCGGAAAGGTTTACCAGTCTTTTATTTAAAAATGGTTGCAGCTTAAAAAGCTCTATTAGTTCTTCGTCCTTAGTAGCTTCAGAAGCTCTTAAATCTTTAATCATATCAATGAGTTCATTCACTTTCAAGTTTCCGGGGAAGTTGGCTATTTGCGGCAAATAATCGATTTTTTCGCGGTATTTAAAGTTGTTCTTTAACGATTTCTCATTGATGAAAATTTCACCCGAATCTGGTAAAACCATTCCGAGAATAGCTTTTATTAGCGTGGTTTTCCCTGAACCGTTGGGCCCAAGAATTGAGAAAATACCACCTTCCTTTATAGAAAGGTCGATGCCCTTTAGCACTTCGTTTTTTCCGAATTTTTTATGTAAATCCTTAATTTCTATCATGATTTATTTGTTTCATTCGTGGGTTTTCATCCATCAAATCGTCTGGGGTGAATACTGGGGAGACTTTTTCAGAAAAATCTATAATATCTATAAACAGACTTCGCATTAAAATTATGGTTTCCGGAGTGCGGTTCACTATATACGAAAAGAGCTTGACCGGCCGGTACGCCACATCGCCAATACCGTTTTTGTCTAGGTCGTAACCCGTGTAATTGCTCCAGTAATTATTATTGAATTTATTGTCGTTGATGCGTCCGTTATACGAAATATCAAATGAGTTGTATAAAAAATTATTGTCTATTACGCGGTTTTCGTAGCAGGCCCCCTTCACTTTTATTGCATAGCCATTACTCGTGAAATCGTTGTTAGCGTATTCCAAACGGTTGCTGCCTTCAACAGTTATTCCCACCGTGTTTTCAAAAAATAAATTGTTTTTTATGTGGGCGTCGTTTACTTCTTTCAACAGTAAACCATAAGCCGCGGTACCCCAGTTTTTCTGAATAATATTGTTTTCAACGTCCATAAATTTTGAAAACATTAAAGCAATTCCGGCCCCGTTGGTTTCAAAAATATTATTGATTACAAAGTTGTTGTTGCTGAACATAAAATGAAGTCCATAACGCACATTGTTTTTACTTAAATTATCTTTGATGGTTATATTATCTGAAAATTCGAGATAAATTCCATCGCGCACATTTTGCACATCGTTGCCCCGAACTTCAACATTTTTACAATACCAAAGATGAACAGCATTGCCTGAGTTAAATTCGGTTACCGCCTCTCCCCTAACCTTGTTGTTTAGTACTTTACCGTTGCTTGCTTTTTGAAGATAAATGCCGAAGAAAAGTTTTTCGAGCTCTAAATTCTGAATGGTGAAACCCGAGCTGTTTACCACGCGAACCGAAGCATAATCTGTGGTATAACTAAGCCCTACATTGATGATTTTAAAACCATCGAGCGTCACGTTATCTGCGCCAATGGTAATAATTTCTCCTTTTTCTTCGCCGTCAATGGTAGGCATATTTTCGCCAATTAACGTAATGCCTTTTTCAATTTTAATATTGGCTTCTTTATAAATCCCTTTTTTCACCAAAACAGTATCGCCTTCTTCAGCTTGAAGAATGGCTTCATTTATAGATTTTACCGGGCAAGTAGCACAAACCGTAATTGTCTTTGACCAAAGGTTTGTAACGGACAAGAAGCCAATTAATAGGAATAATATATAGAATTTGTTTTTCAAAATTGATTAAAATTATGCAATACGAAACCTTTCACTAATGTGATGATTTTTAAAAAAATTGAAGGTACTGAATTTAAAGAAGTTTCAATGTCTTTGAAATTTCTGTTTTTTGAAATATAAAAATTAGAAAGTTAAAAAGACTTCAGCAAATTTTAGAAGCTGATTTGCTATTCAGAAAAAGCTGAAGTCGTTTTACTATTCTAGCATTAAGTGAATTTGTAATTGTTCCCAAGAATAAATTTCACCTGTAAATTTTTCTTGTGCCTTTTGTGCTTCTTCTTCATTTTGAAATGCTGAAAGGTTGGCACCCATTGGGCTTTGTAGTTTTTCGCTTACCAAATAGGAAGCTTTTGAAGCATCGATTAACGCACCGGGTTGTTGAAAATCTGCCGCTAAATAATGTGCCATTTCAGTATTTTTAAACTCATCCTGTAATGAATGAACCATACATTCAATGGCATCGTATTTATAAGCTTTCCCTTTTGCAGTCACCATTTGTGAGGCGTGCTGTCTGTCCACAATAGTCATATTGCAATAATGGCAAACATCTGAGCCGTAATTTATAGGCTGCGGACTTACATTGCAGGCTGCAAATAAAACTGAAATAAGTACTAATTGTAAGATTTTCATAATTGTAAAAGTTAAAATATTTTACCCTTCTGGCTTTAATTAAGCTTCAATATTTTGAGATTCTTTTTTTCCAACGAAGAAGGCTACAACTGTAAGCAACATTCCAACGAATATCATATACGCACCTACGCCTGGCCAAGAATCTACATCAAAATTCAACATTTTTTGATACCCTAAAAGCGGTGGTTTATACGTCATTGGCGATCCATCGGGGTTGAGTAATTTCATAATAGCTTTGGGGTCCAAATCGGTTCCATAATCGGTTAGCCATAAATTAAAGTCGTACATTCCTAAAATTCCAAGGATTGACATAACTATAAACCAGCCAAGAAACCATTTGTAACTTACTTTTCTGAAGAAACCAAGAATACCGATGATTACTCCAAGCGCTACCATTAAACCTATTACTTTTGGAAATACACTAAACTCCCACATATCTTCCACTTTAGGAATCGTTTTCATCCCAATATAGTGGTTAAGTCCGTCGATGTTTTGAATATCAAATTCTTCAACGCCTTGTATTCCTTCAATATAAATATCCATTCCCAGCGGATCTGGATATTGGGGTGCACCAAGCATAATATTCCACAATGGGAATTTAAAAAGACCCAATAGTAGCAAGGAGCCAATTATCATTATAATTCCTGCTTTTTTCATTTTGTATAAATTTTAAATCTTAAACGTTAGTTTGTGGTTGGATTGTAGTTTAAGTATTCGTGCAGATTATATTGTTGTTGATTTTTAATTGAAACATTTGTTTTAAGCAGTTTTTTAAAAAAGACGGGGGAAATCAACAACCCCCGTCTTTACTGAAAATACTATTAATCACTAATCTAGTATTTCCACAACTAAAAACGTCTTTTTTTAGTCTTCGCCTAAGCTCCAAGACAATTCAATATTTGAATCTGCTGGGCTTACCCGAATATATCCTTGCATTTCTTGGTGAAGTGCAGAACAGAAATCTGTACAATAGAATGGCCATACACCAACTTGTTTTGGCTCCCAAACTAAAGTTTCGGTTGCACCAGGCATAATTAGCAATTCGGCATTATTAGCACCAATTACAGCGAACCCGTGCGGCACATCAAAATCCTGTTCGTGGTTTGTAATGTGGAAGTACACTTTGTCTCCTACTTTTACACCTTCAATGTTATCTGGGTTAAAGTGGCTTCTAATCATATTCATATAAATATGAACTTCTTTTCCATCGCGTTCTACCCTCACATCACTGTCTTGTAGTACAGCGTACTCGTGTTTGTTTTCAGCAAGTTTATAGATTTTTCTTGAGTTTGGAGCAACCAATTCTGCAGGAATAGCAGCGGCATAGTGCGGTTCTCCAATTGTTGGGAAATCTAATAACAGTTCCATTTTATCGCCAGTAATATCGAATAACTGAGCAGATTGTGTAAGCTCTGGACCTGTTGGTAGGTATCTATCTTTGGTAATCTTGTTTAAGGCTACAAAGTATTTACCGAATGGCTTACGTGAGTTTCCTCCGGGAATCATACCGTGACCTACAGAGTAAAACACTGGTTGACGATCTAAAACTTCCCAAGTTCCCACTTTCCATTTTACAACTTCTGAAGAGATAAAGAATGTTGTATATGCATTTCCTTTTCCATCAAATTCTGTATGAAGTGGTCCTAAACCTGGTTGTTTAACAACACCAGCAAGAATATCTTCAAAGTTTAAAATTGGAATTCCGTAAGCTTCACCGTCAAATTTCTTGTTTTCAATAGCGTCGAGCATTTTGGTGAAACTATGTACAGTTAAATCTGCAGAAAGTTTTCCGTTACCGATGATATATTCGCCTGTTGGATCTACATCACAACCGTGTGGAGATTTTGGAGTTGGTAAAAAATATACAGCTCCGGGAACATCCATTGGGTTTACGGTCAACACTTCTTTCAGCATAGTAGATGTTGCCGTATGCGTGTGTTCATCTAAAATGTTATGTGCATAATTAGCAGGAACTTTTGTTCCACCGCCATTGTTTACATACTCTTCAATTTTTTTCCAGTTTACAGCAGCGATAAAATCTTTATCGTTTTGTGAAGCATTAACTTCTAATAGCGAGTGCGCTTCTTCAGTGTTATAAGTAGTAAAGAAGAACCATCCGTGACTTTTATCGCGTCCGGGGTGCGAAAGGTCGTAGTTAAACCCTGGCATCATTAGCTGGAATTTAATCCCCATTCTTCCTGTTTCTTGGTCTACATTAATAAATGTAAGCGCACCTTTAAAGTTTCCTTTGTACTCGTTAATAGACATATCTTTCTGTGGAACTGGTACAGAGAAACGCGTTCCTGCCACCACATACTCGGTGTTTTCAGTAATAAATGATGAACTGTGGTTACCCGCACTGTTTGGTATTTCAATAATTTCTTCAGTTTTGAAGCTTTCCAAACCAATACGTGCAATTCTAGGCGTGTTGTTACCATTAATAAAAATCCACCGACCATCTAGTTCGCCGTTTGTTTGTGAAATATCTGGATGGTGAGAATCGTCCCAAGGCACAAAACCGTAAGATGTGTTTAACATTGGTTTTGTTTCTTCAGAATATCCCCATCCATTTTCTGGGTTCTGTGAAAATACAGGAAGAACCTTTAGCAAACGACCTGATGGCAAGCCGTAAACGCCAAGTTGACCACTAAAGCCACCCGACATAAAGCCGTAAAATTCATCGTGTTCTCCAGGAGCGACATAAACGCGCTCGGCAGCATTGGTTGAAAGACCACCTTGACCTTTGCTTCCTTTTTTGTCATTTCCATTATTACAGCCAACTAAAGCAGCAGCAATAACTAGGAAAAATAAAATATTAATTGATTTTTTCATTATTCTATTATTTAAATTAAAAATGATTTATAATTAGTTAGCTGGCAATATTACTTTATCTACTACGTGAACAATTCCATTTCCTGCAGGTACGCTAGCAATAATTTTAGCACCGCCAACAAATACGTTGTCTCCGTTTACTTCCACTGTAGCATCTTCACCACTTGCCTGTCCTACTTTCTTGAATTTTTTCAAAAAATCTTTTGAATAGTTACCCGGTGTTACGTGGTGTTTCAGAATGTAAGCCAACTTATCTTTGTTTTCTGGCTTTAACAATTCGTCTACAGTTCCGGCTGGCAAGGCATCAAAGGCCGCATTGGTGGGTGCAAAAACCATCAATGGTCCAGCATTAACTAGAGAGTTTTCCAATCCCGCTGCTTGCACGGCTGCTACCAAGGTGGTATGGTCTGGTGACCCAATTGCAATCTGAAGCAAGTTTGGTGCTGACTCATCATCTTCAATAAACGCCTGTCCTTGGTTACTTGAAGGAACATCGCTTGTAGTGGAACTTTCTGCAGTAGCTCCAGTTTCGGTAGTTGTTTCATTTTTACAAGCTGAAAACAGCAGGATTGCAGTTGAAACAAAGAGAAGTTTAAGGATTGTTTTCATTTTTGTTTTGGTTTTTAACCCTTGCAGAAATTAATTTCCTGCAAGGGCGGTTTGGTTGTTTAAGTATATTACAGAGTTCTAAAATATTCTAATACTTGTCTGGCTTCTTCCTCGGTAAGGTGTTGGTTAGCCATTGGGGAACCGTTAAATTCCATTAAAAGGGCTTTTGCAAGCGGATCTTTTTGCGTCATTTCTTCAGGGTTTAAGATCATATTCATAATCCACTCTGGAGTACGTCTTTCCATAATTCCTGTTGGTGCTGGACCAATAAACTTTTTGTCGGGTTTGTGGCAAGCCATACATTTAGATTTAAAAATTTCTGAACCTTTCGCAGCCATAGCATTATCCACGGTGGCATCAATTTCAACACTTTTAATTGGCCCAATTCCCTTATTAGTTAGGTCAATTGTTTGTGATGGCTTTACATCAGAAACGGGTGCTTCTTTTGGAGTTTCAGTGGCGGCTGGCTTTTGGCCAATTTGAATACCGTCTTTCTTTTTTTCTTCTTTTCCGCCGCAACTCATCAAGATTAGAATTGATAGGGCAGCCATTGATTTCATTATGTTTTTCATAGTTGTTTAAATTAATTTACAGGACAAAACTACTGTGAAGACAGCAAATAGAATATGATTTTCGTCATATATAGGACTTTTTGGTCTTAAAAAATATTTAACATTGAAGCCTTTAGATTTTAAACTACCAATTAACAAGTATTAATTTTTTAGGAAAGACTAATTATGATGCAAATCATTTTAAAACTTAATCTGATAATGTACATTTGAGAAAATTTATGAATATGAAAAACATCCTCTTACCTACAGATTTTTCTGAAAATTCAAAAAATGCTATTAAGTATGCCTTGAAGTTTTTTGAAGGCGAAACGTGCACATTTCATATTTTAAATACGCAAAAACCATCGGGTTATATTACCGCAGAAGTGCTTTCTAGTGAGCCGGGATCTTCGGTTTACGAAGGTATTTTAAGAGAGAATAAAGAAAAGCTTAAAAAAATGGTGACTTTTTGTGAATCATTTTCTGAAAAGGAAAATTTCACTTTTGTACCTAAAATAGATTTTGATGATATTGTAGCTGCCGTCAACCAGATTGTAGTTCAACATAAAATTGATTTAATAGTGATGGGTACCAATGGTGCCACGGGAGCCAAAGAAATTATATTTGGCAGCAATACACTAAAAATTATCCGAAACGTATACTGTCCGTTAATAGTTATTCCTGAAGGGTATTCTTTTGAAAAAATTGATTCGGTTTTGCTATCACTAAACTATCAAAACGACGTTTTAAAGAAAACCTTCGAAGTGGTTTTAGCCATTGTTAAAAAGCACAAAGCAGCTGTAAAAATTCTAGATATAGTTGAAGAAGATGTGGAAGTAAGTCCTCAACAAAACCATATAAAAGAAGTTTTTAAAGACGTTACCTGTGAAGATTTCAAATTGATGAATATTCCCATTCCGCTAGCGGTAAGCGCCTTTGTACAGCTTATACCCGTGCAGCTTCACGCAACAGTTGCCAGACGAAAAAGTTTTATAGACCGTTTTATTTTTGGTTCAGATACTTCAGCAATAAATTACAGTTCGCGTATACCGCTTTTAGTACTTCACGAGTAGTTTTTTGCAGAATTATTTCGCAATCAAAAGATCGTTTTTCTTAAGCGTTTGCACCAGCGTTTTCACATAATCGCGAATTGTTGTTGCAGCCCGTGGCGGATCAACAATGTCTATTTTTCCGCGCCAAATTAAATCACGCTCCGTACCGGGACAAAGACAATATAGCGAAGTTTCAGTGTTATAAACTGGGTAATCCTCAGTTTGTCCGCTGCGGTAAGCAGGTCGGTTTTCACTGTAATAATCGCTGAAAGACTCAAACGATTTTGCGATATTCCGGTAAGACTGCACAATGGTAACCTTGCTTTCCTGCCCCGTAACTTTTGAAAAAAGCACTGCATCAAAACCCGCATCTATCAGTTGTTTTTCAAGGTTTGCAAGATTTTCTTCAGACTGATCTATTTGGTCTGCTGCTACTTCAAAATAATCAACACTTTTTACAGCGGTCACATTTTCGGCTTCCAAGGCATTCACAAGGCTGTATTCAAATTGACGCTGCAAACCGCCGTCTGGCGTTAAGCCTACCACCAAAACTTTACTGGCCTGAAAATTTGGGCTTTCCGTATTAATGTATTCATCCACCAAGCGGCTACTGGAACAACTGGCAAACAAAACCGTGAAAACCAAAAAAGTAAATAGTCTTTTCATAGAAATTAAATTAGGCAGGGCGTTTGCTAAAAGTAGCGGTATGTAAATATACGGTTCTCTTTTTTAAAATTCTGCGATAATGAAAGGATGAAGTAAAACTAAAGAATTTCACCCGTTCAAATATGATATTTGTCAGTCTTTACTTAAAGTTTTCTGAAAATAGTTTCAAAAATCACTGAGTAAAGATAAATTTTCTATATTTGTTAACCAAATGGTTAAACCATAAAGTTGAATAATGGCAAGAACAAAGAAAAATAAGGATACAGAAGGCGAAATACTGAAAGCCGCAAAAGGTGTGTTTCAAAAGAAAGGAATGGACGGCGCACGTATGCAGGAAATTGCCGACGAGGCAGGCATAAACAAAGCGATGCTCCATTATTATTACCGAAGCAAACAATTGCTTTTTGAAGCAGTTTTCAGCAATGCGTTCTCGCTTTTGGCACCGCAACTAAACAAGGTTTTGAATGATGATTCTTCGATTGAGGAAAAAGTGAAAAATTTCACAAGCAATTATATCTCCTTTATTTCGAAGCATCCCTATTTGCCTAACTTCATAATTCAGGAATTAAACCGCAACCCTAAGTTTTTTGAAAAAATTCAACAAACAGCTGCATTCCCAACACTTGAAAAGTTTAAAAGTCAGGTTGCGGCAGAAGTTGAAGAAGGCATTTTAAAACCCATTGACGGGGAGCAGCTTTTTATCAATATTATTTCGCTAAATATTTTTCCTTTCGTAGCAACCCCATTAATAAAAGGTTTTCTGAAAATTGACGATAAAGGTTTTAAACAACTCATGGAGAAACGTAAAACTGCGGTTTCGGAATTCATAATCAATTCAATTAAAAAGTAAAAAATGAAACGGCTTTTATTAATACTTATCGGTTTCGTCCCGCTACTCGCTTCCGCACAGCGTGTGTTGACTTTAGATGAATGTTACTCGCTCGCCGAAAAAAATTATCCTTTGGCGAAGCAAACTGCTTTATTAGAAGAAAAAACACAAACTGAAATAAAGATTTTGGAAAAAGAAAAGCTGCCGAAACTAGATTTAAACGCGCAGGCAACCTATCAATCCGACGTCATTGAATTTCCTTTGCAAATACCGAATTCAACCGTCGAGCCGCCAAATAAAGACCAATACCGCGCCACGATAGACGCGAATCAATTGATTTATAACGGTGGAAAAATTGCGGCAAACACAAGGTTAAAAACTGCCGAATTAGCTACCCAGCAACAGCAAGTTGCCGTAAATCTATACACTTTAAAATCGCGAATTAATCAAAATTATTTTAGTGTATTGCTTTTTCAGGAACAAGCAAAATTGCTTCTTTCAAAAATGGAAGAGCTCGATGCGAGACTTAAAGAAGTGAATACGGGCGTGAAATACGGCGCTGTTCTCCCCGCTTCCGAACAAGTTTTGAAAGCAGAGCAGCTGAAATTGGAGCAGCAGATTTCGCAAGTAAATTTTGACAGAAAAAAAGCACTCAACAATCTCGCTTCGTTGCTTTCACAAAACTTAGACACCGCTACAACTTTAACCAATCCGGATATTTTAGTCGCTCCAGAAATTGAGTCGCAACGTCCCGAATTGGAGCTTTTCGACCTACAGGAAACGCAGCTGGAAACTTCAAAAGAAGTGATTTCAAAAAGTAATTTCCCAAAACTTTTGGGCTTTGCACAAGCTGGCTACGGTAATCCGGGACTGAATATGCTGGATAATTCATTTCAGGATTTTTATTTGGTTGGGGTGAAACTGAATTGGAACATTTTCGATTGGGGAAAAACAAAGGAGAAAAAACAAGCTGTTGATATTTCAAAAGAAATAGTCACTTCGGAAAAAGAAACCTTTTTGCTGAACAACCAAATGCAACAGGAAGAAGCCGAAAACGACATTGATAAATATGAAGAAATGTTGCAAAAAGACGCCGAAATAATTGCCTTGCGCGAAATGGTTTTACAAGCCACGACTTCGCAATTGCAGCACGGCGTTATTACTTCTTCGGAATACATCACGGAACTTAACAATCTGTACGAGGCGAAAATTGACGAGCAGTTGCATAAAATACAATTGTCGCTGTCAAAGGCGAATTATAAAGTAATTAAAGGAGGTTTCAATTAAAAAGTTATGATGAAAATTTTAAAAATATTGTTTTTAGCTGGCGCAATAGGAAGCCTATACTCCTGCTCCAATACTGAGAAAGCCGATGGTTATGGCAACTTTGAAGCGACTGAAATTACAATCTCTTCGGAAGCAAACGGGAAATTGGAGTTTCTAAATGTAGAAGAAGGTCAAACTTTAGAAAAGGGAGCTATCGTGGCGCTAGTTGACACACTTCAGCTTTATTTGAACAAACAACAATTGCTCGCTCAAAAAGAAACGGTCGCGTCTAAATCGGGTGGCGTTTGGTCGCAAGTGAGCGTTTTAAACCAACAATTGCAAACTGCAAAAACCGAGCAAGAGCGCATTCAAAAAATGTTTAATGACAACGCTGCAACCCAACGCCAATTGGATCAGGCAAATAGCCAAGTAGATGTTTTGAAAAAACAAATTAAAAATGTAGAAACACAGAATGCACCTATTGTAAACGAGGTAAAAACCATTGAAGCAAAAGTGGCGCAAATCAATGATCAGATTATAAAAAGTAAAGTTACAAACCCAATAAAAGGTACGGTTTTAACCAAATATGCCGAGCCGGGTGAAATTGTATCCTTCGGAAAACCACTTTATAAAATCGCCAATATGGAAGAAATGACGCTGCGGGTTTATGTAAGTGAAACGCAGCTTTCAAATATTAAAATCGGCCAGCAAGTAACTGTAAAAATTGATGCTGGCGAAGAAATGAAAGATTACGAAGGAACGATAAGTTGGATTTCGGCTTCGGCTGAATTCACCCCAAAAATAATTCAAACTAAAGAAGAACGCGTAAATCTTGTTTACGCGGTAAAAGTGACTGTAAAAAATGACGGTAGTCTAAAAATTGGAATGCCTGCGGAGATGTGGCTTTTGTAGACGGTTATCAGTTAACTTAAAAACAAATTATGTCTTTAAAAAAAACAAATTATAAACACTAAACATTTACATTATGAAAAAAACAATTTTATCATTAGCAATCATTTCAGCTTTTTTAATAAGCTGTAACGAAACAAAAACAAAAGATACAGACACAGATATTGTTGAAACCGCTGAAGGAATTCACGAGCACGCAATGGAAGAAATGGCCGCAGAAACCCATGCGACAAACAATGCTTGGGTAGATGAAATAAAACTAGATAACGGCAATAAATGGGAAGCCAATGTGGAAACCACCGAAGGCGTTGACAAAATGATGAACATCGTTAAAACCAGCGAAACAAAAACTGTTGAAGACTATCACAATTTGGCGTCAAAACTAAACGAAGTTAAAAACTTTGTTGTCAAAGAATGTACAATGGAAGGTCCATCGCACGATAACCTACACGTTTTTTTACACCCACTTATCGAGAAAATTGAGGCTTTAGGAAAAGTGTCAACTACAGATGAAGGTGATAAAATCACTGCCAGCATCAAAGAAAACCTAGAAGGCTACTACAACTACTTTAAATAATATAACACAAAAGTGCAGCGGCACGACCGATTTTATTGCATCGGATTTTAATTCGATGAGCATATGAGTATACAGTTAAACCATATCAGCAAATCATATAAAAAGGTAAAAGCAGTCCAGAACATTTCGTTCACTGTGGAGCCTGGCGAACTCTTTGGCCTCATTGGGCCCGATGGCGCCGGAAAAACTACCATCTTCAGGATATTAACGACTTTGTTAATTCCTGATAATGGCAGTGCCTCAGTTGCCGGATTTGATGTTGTAAAGGACTATAAAGCAATTAGAAACGCCGTGGGATATATGCCGGGGCGGTTTTCACTTTATCAAGATTTGACGGTGGAAGAAAACCTAACGTTTTTCGCCACTATCTTCGGAACTACCATTGAAGAAAACTACGATTTAATCGAAGATATTTACATACAAATCGCACCATTTAAAGACCGACGTGCAGGAAAACTATCGGGCGGGATGAAGCAAAAACTCGCCCTCTGTTGTGCGTTAATTCACAAACCGAAAGTGCTTTTTTTAGATGAACCCACGACGGGCGTCGATCCAGTTTCGCGCAAAGAGTTTTGGGAAATGCTAAAACGCTTGCAGCAAAAAGGAATTACCATTTTGGTTTCAACGCCATATATGGACGAAGCTGCTTTATGCGATAGAATTGCTTTGATTCAAGATGGCGAAATTTTAGAGATCGACACACCCGAAGCTATTGTAAATAAATTCCCAAAAACCATTTTCAATGTGAGTGCTGATAACATGTACAAGTTGATACAATCGCTTCAAAATTATGAGCATTTGTACAGCGTATTTCCGTTTGGGGAGTTTGTTCATTATACAGATAAAAGGAATTTTTTTGAAGTAGCCGAGCTAAAGTCATATTTAAAAAAGACAGGTTTAACAGACATTTATATAGAAACGACCCAACCCAACATTGAGGATGCTTTTATGGAATTAGCGAAATAATGAACGAAGAAAATGTAATAGTAGCCGAAGAATTAACAAAGGCTTTTGGCGATTTTAAAGCTGTAAATGCAATCAGTTTTGAAGTCAAAAAAGGTGAAATCTTTGGGTTTTTGGGCGCCAATGGCGCTGGAAAAACCACGGCAATGAAAATGCTGATTGGAATTTCAAAACCATCTTCGGGACAAGCTACTGTTGCAGGATTTGATGTCTATACACAAACCGAGTCAATAAAGAAAAGCATTGGTTATATGAGCCAGAAATTTGCGCTTTACGACGATTTAACGGTTAAAGAAAATATCACCTTTTTTGGAGGAATTTATGGATTATCTCGAGCAAAAATTAAAGAAAAAAGAACACAATTGATTGCCGAGTTGGGCTTGGAAAACATCAGCAATAAATTGGTTGGCTCCTTGCCTTTGGGCTGGAAACAAAAGTTATCGTTTTCGGTTTCACTTTTACACGAGCCAAAGATTGTTTTTTTGGACGAACCCACCGGTGGCGTTGACCCCATAACCCGAAGACAGTTTTGGGAAATGATTTACAAAGCCGCAGACCAAGGCACCACAATTTTCGTAACCACGCATTATATGGACGAGGCCGAATACTGCGACCGCGTTTCAATAATGGTGGAAGGAAAAATAGAAGCTTTGGACACCCCGAAAAAATTAAAAGAACAGTTTAAAGTTGACTCGATGAATGATGTGTTTTTGAAATTGGCGAGAGAATGAAAAGAATTTCCCGCAGATTTCGGTGATATCCGCAGAAAAAACCAATAAAGAATCCGCGATAATCTGCGTGATCTGCGGGAAACAAAGAAACGAAAAGGATCTCCCGCAGATTTCGGTGATTTGCGCAGAAAAAACCAATAAAAATCCGCGATAATCTGTACGATCTGCGGGAAGCAAAGAAATGAAAAGGATTTCCAGCAGATTTCGGTGATTTGCGCAGAAAAGAACAATACAAAATCCGTGTTAATCTGCGTAATCTGCAGGAAGCTAAGAAACGAAAAGGATTTCCCGCAGATTTCGGTGATTTGCGCAGAAGGAATCAATAAAAAATCAGCGGTAATCTGTGCAATCCGCGGGAAACTAAAAACGAGAAGTGTTTCCCGCAGATTTCGGTGATTTGCGCAGAAAAAACAAATAGAGAATCTGCGATAATCTGCGCAATCCGCGGGAAACAAAAAAATAAATTATGGAACAAGAAACAGAAAACGAGATATCATACTTAATAAGAGGAGCAATATTTAAAGTATACAATGCATTAGGTCCAGGTTTATTAGAATCCGTTTACGAAGCCGTTCTATATTTCGAATTGCAGAAACAAGGATTGGAAGTTAAGCGCCAAGTTCCTCTGCCAGTTTTTTATGATGGTGTTGAATTGGAAATAGGTTTTAGGTTAGATTTATTAATTAATAATAAAGTTATAATTGAAATCAAATCGGTTGAAAGTTTAGCGAAAGTCCATCATAAACAACTATTAACCTATTTAAAACTAACCGAATTAAAATTGGGCATTTTGGTAAACTTTAATGTAGATAATATTACAGACGGTATTTTCAGAAAAGTAAACGGATTATAAAAAGATCTGCGGTAATCTGTGCAATCCGTGGGAAACTAAAAAACGAGAAGTGTTTCCCGCAGATTTCGGTGATTTGCGCAGAAAAAACAAATAAAAATCCACGATAATCTGTACGATCTGCGGGAAGCAAAGAAATGAAAAGGATCACCCGCAGATTTCGGTGATTTGCGCAGAAAAAACAAATAAAAATCCGCGATAATCTGTACGATCCACGGGAAGCAATGAAGTGAAAAGGATCTCCCGCAGATTTCGGTGATTTGCGCAGAAAAACAAATAGAGAATCTGCGATAATCTGCGCAATCCGCGGGAAACTAAAAAATGA
>NZ_JAIRBA010000159.1 GCF_022008365.1 Aequorivita vitellina | reverse complement strand
TTAGAATACACCGACGAAGACGGTATTTTAACCAGCATCGACTTGGAAACGGTAATCGACAACTTCGAAACACTTACAACCATCGTTGATAACGGTAACGGCACTTTCACCTATACCGATGAAGACAATGTTACTACAACAATCGATATTTCAAACCTCGAAACGCTTACAACACTTGCGTTAAATGCCGATGGGAAAACTTTAGAATACACAGACGAAGACGGTGTTTTAACAAGCATCGACTTAGAAACTGTAATCGACAACTTCGAAACACTTACAACCATCGTTGATAACGGGAACGGAACTTTCACCTATACCGATGAAGACAACGTTACTACAACCATCGACATTTCAAACCTTGAAACACTTACTACCCTAGCCTTAAACGTTGACGGAAA
>NZ_JAIRBA010000158.1 GCF_022008365.1 Aequorivita vitellina | reverse complement strand
AGGGCCTTTGAAAGAATAGCAAAGCGGAAACAAAACGGAACAGAACGCAGAAAAACATTGCACAACAAGGCATATAATTAATGGCTAGTTGGAGCTTGCTTCCGAAAATCCTATCGGATTTTCTGTTTGGTTTTTATTTGCTAAATTCCGTGCTTAATCGAGCCACTAATCATATGCAGAAACGTTGTGCAATATTTAACGAGACCCAAATCGCAGCGGAAAATTGGCGAAACAGCGTTCGATTTTTTTTTGGAAATTAGTGTTTAAAAGCAAAAAGTATTTCGGACAAAAATGTTTGCTCGGATAAAAATACGAAACGGAAAAAAGGGAGTAGCTGGAATTTTTTGACATCGGAAAAATAAAACCAGCAAGCGCAATTTTGCTTTTCGAGGGCCTTTGA
>NZ_JAIRBA010000157.1 GCF_022008365.1 Aequorivita vitellina | reverse complement strand
GTAACAAAGGTTACTGTTGCAAAACAATCTCCCGCATCTGTGTTGGCGGTAATGTCTGCTGGACAGATAATTGTTGGTGCAATGCTATCTTCAACTGTTACCACTGTTGTACAGGTTGAAACATTTCCATTTACATCGGTTACGGTTAACGTAATCGTGTTTGGACCTACATCTGCACAGGTGAATGTTGACTTGTCAATTGTCGTGGTTGCTATTCCACAGGCATCAGTGCTTCCTGCGTCAATATCACCAACGGTGATGCTCGCGTTTCCGGTGGCATCTAATTGAATCGTAAATGGTGCGGCACAGTTTGCTACTGGCGCTACATTGTCTTCAACGGTTACCACTGTTGTACAAGTAGAAACATTTCCATTTACATCGGTTACTGTTAAGGTAATCGTATT
>NZ_JAIRBA010000156.1 GCF_022008365.1 Aequorivita vitellina | reverse complement strand
AACGTTTCTGCATATGATTAGTGGCCCGATTAAACACGGAATTTAGCAAATAAAAACCAAATAGAAAATCCGATAGGATTTTCGGAAGTAGGCTCAAACTAGCCATTAATTATATGCCTTGTTGTGCAATGTTTTTCTGCGTTCTCTTCCGTTTTGTTTCCGCTGTGCTATTCTTTCAATGTCCATCGAAAAGCAAAATTGCGTTTGCTGGTTTTATCTTTCCGATGTCAAAAAATTCCAGCTCCTCCCCCTTTTTTCCGTTCCGCAATTTTGTCTGAGAAAAATCATTGTCCGCGCACCGTTTTTGTCCGAATTGCATTTTGCTTTTAAACACTAATTTCCAAAAAAAATTCGGATGCTGTTTCGCCAATTTTCCGCTGCGATCTGCGTCTCGTTTAATATTGCACAACGT
>NZ_JAIRBA010000155.1 GCF_022008365.1 Aequorivita vitellina | reverse complement strand
CTCACGGGACATATACTTGGTTGCGATTTCTTGACTACCCATATTTTGCCCCGCTGGGGCGTAATGCCGTTAGGTATTAAATATGGGTAAGAAATGGAAACCGTCAATCCATAGTCCTGTAGGGACTACATATAATATGGGGTTTTTGGGATTTGGCGTTTGTACG
This sequence comes from Aequorivita vitellina, assembly GCF_022008365.1. Classification (GTDB taxonomy): domain Bacteria; phylum Bacteroidota; class Bacteroidia; order Flavobacteriales; family Flavobacteriaceae; genus Aequorivita; species Aequorivita vitellina. The sequence continues at coordinate 250 of NZ_JAIRBA010000155.1, read as the reverse complement.
TTACATTGTTTGGGGAGAGAAACTAGACCGCTGCGCTGCTGGAAACTGGACCGCTGCGCTACTAGATATTAGACCGCTTCGCTGCTGGAAACTAGAGTCTAGACTATAAATGCAAACTAATGCAAATGTTTAAATTAGTATTGTTTGATTGAAACATATTATGTCCCAACGGGACATTTACTTGGTTGCGATTTCTTGACTACCCATATTTTGCCCCGCTGGGGCGTAATGCCGTTAGGTATTAAATATG
>NZ_JAIRBA010000154.1 GCF_022008365.1 Aequorivita vitellina | reverse complement strand
GAAACGGGAATATAGATAACGCCTAAAACGGGATTGCCATTTTCAATTAAGGCTATGTTTACGGTGAACTCGCCGTTGCGCTTTACAAATTCCTTGGTGCCATCTAACGGATCTACAAGCCAGCAACGCGTCCAATGCTGTCTTTCGGAATAATCGAGTTGGCGGTTTTCCTCGCTGATAATAGGAATATTGGTAGGCCGTAAAAAACTCATTATTATCTCATTGGCATTTTCATCGGCTATAGTTAAAGGGGTGTTGTCATTTTTAAGAGCTACCTTAAAATTGGTATCATAAATTTTTAATATCTCCTCCCCTGCTCTTAAAGCGGCTTGGATGGCGGTGGATAGGTTGGGTTTCATTCGGATGTCATTTTAGGTAGTAGGTTGTAGGGTGTAGTTGTCTGTTGTCTGTTGTCTGTT
>NZ_JAIRBA010000153.1 GCF_022008365.1 Aequorivita vitellina | reverse complement strand
GAAACGGGAATATAGATAACGCCTAAAACGGGATTGCCATTTTCAATTAAGGCTATGTTTACGGTGAACTCGCCGTTGCGCTTTACAAATTCCTTTGTGCCATCTAACGGATCTACAAGCCAGCAACGCGTCCAATGCTGTCTTTCGGAATAGTCGAGTTGGCGGTTTTCCTCGCTGATAATAGGAATATTTGTAGGCCGTAAAAACGTCATTATTATCTCATTGGCATTTTCATCGGCAATAGTTAAAGGGGTGTTGTCATTTTTAAGAGCTACCTCAAAATTGGTATCATAAATTTTTAATATCTCCTCCCCTGCTCTTAATGCGGCTTGGATGGCGGTGGATAGGTTGGGTTTCATTCGGATGTCATTTTAGGTAGTAGGTTGTAGGGTGTAGTTGTCTGTTGTCTGTTGTCTGTT
>NZ_JAIRBA010000152.1 GCF_022008365.1 Aequorivita vitellina | reverse complement strand
TAATTTGAAAGAATCAAGTTCCTTGAAGGGGAAGGTGGCAGCTGGGCAACAATGTTCCATCATACTTCCAAATCTCAATCCCAGCTGACGGAAGGGGTAAAAGTTAAACCTGCCTTCATCTTTGTCTTCGTCTTCTTTTGCCCACGCCGGTACCCTCGATACAAATTTTAGCTCCGCTTCGCTAGCTAAAATTCACTCGGTTACCTTGGAGCAGAACTTTAATCGTCATACGTTCTGCGTCTTACCGTCTTACGTCATTTTTAACTTAATCTCCGTCATTACCAACGCGCGCTCCTTCCCCTTCGCAATATTTTAATTTGAAAGAATGAAGTTTCTTGAAGGGGAAGGTGGCAGCTGGGGGATAATTTTGATTGTTTATAAAACTGTCATTCCCAGCTGACGGAAGGGGTAGAGGTTACATCTA
>NZ_JAIRBA010000151.1 GCF_022008365.1 Aequorivita vitellina | reverse complement strand
CAATAGCGGTGCTGGGGTTGAAATTTTATCAGGAGGTGCAGGGGACGTATTATTTATTTAGAAGTGCGAATGCGGTGGGGGTTGCGAATTTGGGGGTTGGGCTTGGCGAGGCACTTCGACTGCGCTTAGTGTGACATATTTGGAGATTTGAGATATGAGATTTGAGATTTGAGATTTGAGATTTGAATCTAGAAGCTAGAAACTAGAGTCTAGAGGCTAGACTAAAAACGGTCAACTCTAATCAGGGAAGTTCACGCTTTAGATTTGAGGTATTAGATTTGAGATTTGAGACTTGAGATAAGGTGAGCCAAATTTGGGTACAAAGATAATGGGGATAGGGCTTGGCGAGGCACTTCGACTGCGCTATTAGTTTAGCATCGTATATTTATAGAAGTTTAATCTTATTAAATTTCTGAAAAACCAGAAGGAAAAGGTG
>NZ_JAIRBA010000150.1 GCF_022008365.1 Aequorivita vitellina | reverse complement strand
TATTCCTGCGATTGTTACCGTACCCGTTGCATCAAGTACTACTGTGATGTCTTGGCAAGCCACTACTGGCGCCGTAACATCTTCAACAGTTACTACAGCCGTACAGGTTGAAGTGTTTCCGTTTACATCGGTTACAGTTAAAATCACGTTATTGTCACCAACATCTGAACAGTCAAAAGTGTCAATATCAATACTAGTTGAAGCTACACCACACTGGTCTGTGCTTCCACCGTCAACATCTGCGGCAGTAATTGTTGCGTTACCAGTTGCATCAAGTTGGATGGTGATATTCTGACAAACAGCTACCGGAGCTTCATTGTCGGTTACAGTTATGGTGAAACTACAAGTGCTTGCGTTTCCATTTACATCAGTTGCTGTAAACTCTATAACATTTACACCTACTGGGAAACCGCTTCCACTTGGGTCGCCCATTGTTTGAACAATGCTTG
>NZ_JAIRBA010000014.1 GCF_022008365.1 Aequorivita vitellina | reverse complement strand
GTCTTCCATACAGGGCTTGCTTTCATGGCATGAAGATACGAAATTTATGCTGATTGACCATGAAAAAAGGCTGCCCTTTTTAGACAGCCTCTTTTACTTTAAATAATTCGTTTAATTACACGCAGTTTGTGGGTATGTTGGCGCATTTCATAACTAAAAATACCACTGTGGTCTAATCGGTCAATCCGTACTTTGCCGTGCGCGTGAATAATATAATTATCACTCATTATAATACCCACGTGTGTAATTTTGCCTTCTTCATTGTCAAAAAAAGCTAAGTCTCCCGGTTCACTTTCTTCAATAAAACTTAGAGCTTCTCCTTGTGTCGCTTGTTCGCTAGCGTCGCGTTTAAGTTTATATCCATTTAATTTGTAAACCATTTGTGTAAAGCCGCTACAATCAATTCCAAACGGACTTTTGCCACCCCATAAATACGGAGTGTTTAAGTAGAGTAGGGCTGTTTCAATTAAATGTTCCTTCGAAAGCATTGCCGAAACAAATCTCCCTTCAAATTGATGATTTAAGTATTCCGATGCAGAAACACTGCTTCCTACACAAATTGAAAACAATTGATTTTCCGAAACAGTAACAAAATCCACTAAATCTGAAGATAATTTTGAAGGTATTTCCTCGAAATTTGAATAATCTTCTTCGGTAATATTTAAAAATTGTTTGTTGTCTATCCAACCTTCATAGGCGTCAAAAGCCAAGCGGATTCGGCTCCATTTTTTCCGTGTTTCCAATATTTTGAAATGTTCGCCATACAATACCTGCGTCACCATTTCGCTAGCATCGGAAGCTTCGGCCCTAAGCGGAACAATACTCAAATTACAGATACCGTAATCCATTCAGAAATTATTGATGACAGTTACGGTTGTTTTTAGATTCTTTCAATTACCATGGCCGAAGCACCGCCACCGCCATTACATATAGCTGCGGCACCAACTTTGGCGTCGTTTTGTTTTAGCACGTTAAGAAGTGTTATCAAGATTCGAACGCCACTGCAACCCAGAGGATGGCCCAAGGATACCGCGCCACCGTTTACGTTTACATTACTATCGTTCAGCCCTAATATTTTCATATTTGCAAGTCCAACAACCGCGAAGGCTTCGTTAAACTCAAAATAATCTACATCATTCATCTCAATTCCCGCTTTTGCAATCGCTTTAGGAAGTGCTTTTGCCGGAGCAGTTGTAAACCATTTTGGTTCCTGTGCTGCATCGGCGTAACTTTTAATATATGCTAATGGAGTAAGTCCTAATTCTTTTGCTTTTGTTTCACTCATTAAAACCATAGCGCCTGCACCATCATTTATTGTTGAAGAATTTGCTGCAGTAACGGTGCCGTCTTTTGTAAATGCTGGACGTAAGGTAGCAATTCGGTCCATTTTTACATTCTTAAACTCTTCATCTTCCGAAACTATTACCGGCTCTCCACGACGTTGTGGTACTTCAACGGGCACTACTTCTTCATTAAATTTTCCATCTGCCCAAGCTTTTGCAGAGCGCTCGTAAGATTTTACTGCGAAAGCATCTTGATCTTCACGAGAAAATTCGTATTCCGTAGCGCAAAGATCTGCACAGGTTCCCATTGCGTTATGATCGTAAGCATCTACCAAACCATCTTTTTGCATGCCATCAATTAAGGTAGCTGGTCCAAATTTAGTTCCATTGCGCATATGTACGTAATGTGGAATATTGCTCATGCTTTCCATACCGCCTGCAATTACAACATCGGCATCGCCAAGGGCAATAGCTTGCGCTGCATTCATAACGGCTTTCATTCCCGAAGCACAAACTTTATTAACAGTTGTAGCAGGTACCGTATCAGGAATACCAGCACCAAGGGCGGCTTGACGTGCAGGCGCCTGTCCCACACCGGCTTGAACCACGTTGCCCATATAAACTTCCTGAACCAAAGACGGCTCTAAATCTATTTTTTTCAATGCACCTTTTATAGCTGCGGAACCCAGTTGGGCTGCGGTAAGCGATGAAAGACTACCCATAAAACTTCCAATTGGAGTTCTGGCTGCCGATACAATAACTACTTTATTACTCATACTACTGTTTTTATATTTGAAATAAGGACTGCGAAATTACGGATTTATAACTTAAATATCAATCTTTGCAGGTATTGGTTTTGGGATAACTCGTTCCTAATTTATACCTTTACTACAACTAATATTTATATGAAGAACCTTTTTTCTTTATTCGCAAAAAACCAGTCCCTTATTTACAAGGTTTTTCTTTTTATACTTTCCACGTTATTAGTTATTTACTTTTTGCCGAAAGGCGGGCAGTTTAAATATAATTTTCAAAAAGGGAAGCCTTGGCAATACGAAAACCTGTATGCTCCTTTTAGCTTTACTATAAAGAAACATGAAGATACACTTAAAAAAGAAAGGGAGCAAATTAGAAATAATGCAGTTCCGTATTTTGAATATAACAACGAAATTGAAGCAAGTGTATTAGAAAATTTCAATAACAAGCTTGAAACAAAATATGTAGATAGTTTGTATGCAACCCCTCAAAACACGATAAAAAAGATAGGAGATAGATTTATTTCTGAAACTTATAAAAAAGGGGTGACAGATGAAATCCACACCTATGATGGCGATAAGCTCATTTATCTTAAAAATGGTAACGAGATTGAAGAACGAAGTTATTCGCAATTGTTTAAAAAGGAAAATTTAAACAAAAAAATTAGAGAGCTCGTTGAAAAAAATAACATAGAAGACGCCCAAGCCTTGCTATATAATCTTTTGAGTGAAGTATTAGATCCCAATGTAAAGCTCAACACAAAACTTACCGAAGCTTCTATTGACGCCGAAATAAAAACCATAAATCCAAACAGGGGTATTATTGAAAAAGGAGGGCGAATAATTGCAAAAGGCGAAGTAGTGGAAGGCGATAAATATCAGGTTTTAAATTCGCTTAAAGCCGAATTTGACAGTCAGATTTGGAGTAAGAACAACTATTTGTGGTTGTTAGTTGGTTATTCTATGCTCGTTTCATTAGTGTTTTTAATGCTATTTTTATTTCTGAAAAACTACAGACCCTATATTTATCACAACAATACCAAAGTCACCTTTATTTTCTTCAACATTTTACTGATGGTTTTTTTAACCACCTTGGTGTTAAAGGTTCATTCAGATTATGTTTACGTGGTTCCCATATGCATTCTGCCGCTTATTTTAAAAGCATTTTTTGATCCTCGCGTTGGTCTTTTCGTGCACGTTTTAACCATATTGTTACTTGGTTTTATTGTGCCCAATAGTTTTGAATATATGTTTTTACAATTTATTGCGGGTATCGTAACAATACTTACGGTTTCAGAATTGTACAAAAGGGCAAACCTGTTTATTTCGGTTGGGCAAATAACTTTAATATACATTCTTGGGTATTTTGCCTTCTTTGTAATTCAAGAAGGAAACATACAAACGTTACAGTGGGAAAACTTTGGATATTTTATTCTTTGTGGTTTGGCAACGCTTTTTGCCCATCCGCTAATTTATTTCTATGAAAAAATCTTTGGTTTGGTTTCAGATGTTTCATTATTAGAATTGAGCGATACAAATTCAAAACTGCTAAAGGAACTTTCAAACAAGGCTCCTGGCACCTTTCACCATTCTTTAAATGTTGCTAATTTAGCCGAAGCTGCGGCAAACGAAATTGGAGCTAACAGTATGCTTGTTAGGGTAGGGGCACTTTATCACGATATTGGTAAAATGCAGAACCCCACCATGTTTACCGAAAACCAAGCAAATTCAATCAACTCGCATAATGAATTAGATCCAAAGGAAAGTGCCAAAATAATTATAGACCACGTAATAAAAGGAATAGAAATAGCCAGAAAACACAATCTTCCCGATCGGGTGATAGATTTTATTAGAACCCACCACGGAACAAGTCTGGTTTACTATTTCTACAGTAAAGAGAGGGAAGAGCACGGCGAGGCCAATAAAGAAGATTTTATTTATCCGGGACCAATTCCCTTTTCAAAGGAAACAGCTATTTTAATGATGGCAGATAGCGTTGAAGCGGCAAGTAAAAGTTTAAAAGAACCTTCTTCTACAAGCATCGACGAGTTTGTTGAAAAGATAATTAACAACCAAATGGCGCAAGGTCAGTTTTTAAATGCGAATATTACCTTTAAAGAAATTGAGATGATAAAGAAAGTGCTAAAAAAGAAATTGAACAACATTTATCATTTACGAGTGGAATATCCGGAGTAAGTGCAAATGCTATTAAAATTGAATTTTAAAAACAAAAAACCCTCACAACCTAAGGCTACAAGGGTTAAGAGTGATCGCAGAAGGATTCGAACCTTCGACCGCCTGCTTAGAAGGCAGGTGCTCTATCCAGCTGAGCTATGCGACCATTATATGGTTATTATTTCCTAATTATACAGAACCTTCCAGTTGATTATAGAAGTGCTCTATCTTCCCGATAGCTATCGGGAGCGCTATGCAACCAATTAAGAAATAAAAAAGCCGAACAATTTTAATTGTCCGGCTTTTTGTCGGGGTGGCAGGATTCGAACCTGCGACCTCCTGCTCCCAAAGCAGGCGCGATAACCGGGCTACGCTACACCCCGTGAACAGCAATAAATATTGTTCACTGTATTTTGGAGTTTCTCAAAACTCTAATGCGGAGAGACAGGGATTCGAACCCTGGCGACGGTTGCCCGTCGACAGATTAGCAATCTGCTCCGTTACCACTCCGGCACCTCTCCAATTTTTTATGAACTTGTCATCCTAAAATGCGAGTGCAAATGTATGTTTTCAATTGTAATAATGCAAACAAAAAAGAGCCTTTTTTAAAGATAAATTTTAAAGTGTTTTAATTCCAGTGTATTGGCACTAAATAAAACTTTATAAATATTTCTAAATCTTACTGCACACTAACATTTCCTTCCGGTTTTCAGCATTTGTCACAAAAAATAAATAAACATCGCCTCCGTCGGCAATCTTCCATTTCTTACGAAGAGTCGCTACCGATTCAGGAAAATTTCTTGTGGCAACATTTGCTTTTTTAAAAGTTAGGGCCGAACGCATTTCAGATTTCGTATAAGGCACTATTTTTTCAATTAAAAAACTGCGGCCTGGGAAAGTTTGAAGGGTGTTACTCGTGTAAAGATGGGTGTTTTGGTGAAGTTTATGCAGTTTCAATTTTTCCGAAATAAAACTAAAAGCACCACTTTTTAAAATAGCAGCATTGGGTTCAAATAGATATTTTAGAGGCAAACTGTAGGTAGCAGTAGTAGGCGTATTCCAATTAAAATTGAGAGATTCTAATCCAAGCTTTGTAAAATTAATTGTTTTTATTTTAATGTTTGCAGAAGTATCCTTTTTAAGCAGCCACAACAATTCCTTCACTTCATTTTCAACTGCAACTATGTGTATTTCGGCTACATTTTGTAATTCGTTCAATCCTACTGAAATGTCAAGCATTGGCGAAGTTTTTAAAAGAAAAACTTTGCAATTATTTAATATTTCTGAAATATTTGACGGAATATCTGGCTGGCAATCCTTCAGGAAAAACACTTTACCTTTTCTATTGTGGCGGCGTGAAGGATCTGCATAAATTACATCGAAGTTTTGTTTTAAAATTGCTTGTAAACCATCCTTAGTTTCGCAATTAATGTTTGTTTTTCCGAAGACCTTAAAATTATGTGTCGCCAATGCCGAAAGCGTTTCGTTTATTTCAAAATGATAAACAGTGTTGAATTTTTCTGAAAAGAAATAACTATCCACTCCAAAACCGCCAGTAATATCGGCAAGTGTATTTCCGTTGACCAACGATGCCTTGTATTTTGCAGTAATTTCGGAAGAAGTCTGCTCTAAATTTAATTTCGGTGGAAATAAAATATTTTGTGTTTTAAACCATGAAGACAGTTTTTTTTCAATTCGCTTTCTGCTTTCAATTTGTTGTATTAATTCTTGAGCAGTAACATTTTTAAATGGACTTCCGGCAAAAGCCAATTTTGAAACATCATCTTCAAAATTTGTAATATAATGCTGTACTTCGTTATTTAAAAGATATTTATTGAACAATTTTATAAATTTCGGGTGAGTCGTTTTACAACTTTATATTCAGAGAGGAATTCTTTCGCAATTACTTTTATGGCGGTATATGTAGGTACGGCAAGGATCATTCCTGGAATACCAAAAACATATCCTGCCACAAGTATTGCAATAAATATTTCTAAAGGATGTGACCGAACACTGTGGCCAAAAATTACAGGTTGCGAAATAAAATTATCAAAAACCTGTGCTATTCCATAACCACTGGTGGCTATTACTAACAACGGCAAAAGTCCGGTGGAAAAATCGGCGCCCAAGTTGTTGGAAACTATAACAAACATCATTAAAACCCAACCTATTACTGGTCCTAAATACGGTACAATATTTAAAAAAGCACATATAAGTGCCACGGCCACAGCATCGCGAATATCTAAGTATAATAATAAAACGGCATAGAATAGCGCGAGTATAAAAATTTGTAGTAATAGGCCAATAAAATACCTGGAAAGCAATTCTTTTATTTTAATTAAAATACGTTTAAACTTTACTTCGTTTTCGTCTTTTGCAAATACTAAAACTGAATTCGCAATTAGGCTTTCATCACGCAACAAAAAGAACGAAATAAACAATACCGAAAAAACACCTATAATCGTACTGCCTATATTTCCGAAGAAAATATTAATAAAACTCGGTATAATTTCAACATTCATATTTTGAACGTAGGTTGTACGTTTAACCGCTTCAACTAGTTGAAAATGATCGACTCCTAAATAATCGCTAGCCTGAATATTTAATTCATTTAAATCGCGCTTAACTTGTTCAAAATCTATTTGCGAAATGTTTTTGCCCTGTTCAATAATTATGGGAACAAAAATACTCACCACCAAACTGAAAGCACAAATTATGAGAAGTAGGGTTAGTACAGAAGCGGAAGTATTCCCGAACTTCAATCTATTTTTGAGAAATAAAACTACGGGTCTTCCTATTAAAGAAAGCACTAGTGCGAGACCAATAAATAGAATAAGTGCTTGAATTTCATAGAGAAACCAAAACAATAATATTATACCTACGAGCACGCCGAGTGCTCTTAAAATACCTAAGGTTATTGCTTTTGCAGTGGTCTTCACTTCGTAAATATACTATATTCCAAAGTATGAAAAAGCAAAGTTTTGTTAAGGAATATTAATTAAAACTTATTTTCGGGAAATCATCACTTTGTTGAAATCGCTCGCTCTTTTTTGAGCATTAAAGTAAATGTAAATTGGGATTGTAAATGTAAGTGTTGCGATAAAACCTAAAATAAAAACAGCTCCCGAAAGCAAAATTGCCAGTCCAAAACAGAAGAGTCCAATAAATTTAGAAGGTTCAGCAATAAGACGATTGATGTGTTTTTTTTCGAATGTGCCACAGTGCGAACAACGATTGTTTATTTCATCTCCAAATTGCGCCTGCAGCTCAAACCTATTATTTGCTTTTGAACTTATATAGTTTTTCTTTTTGCAGGAACGGCAATAATAACTCAATTGCATGTATTAATTTTCAAATACGTATTTAATAATATTGGCGCCCATTTGGAGTGCTTTTAGTCTAACTTCTGGCGGATCGTTGTGTACTTCGGGATTTTCCCAACCGTCGCCAAGATCGGTTTCAAAAGTGTAAAGTAAAACCAACCTGCCATCCACAAAAATGCCAAATGCCTGCGGTGGGCCGCCATCGTGTTCGTGAATTTTGGGCATTCCTTGCGGAAATTTATAAAAGTAATTGAATAACGGGAAGTTTGTGGGCAGCTCTTTTAATTCGGCGTTCGGGAAAATTTTAACGAGCTCCTTTCTTATATATTTGTCCATTCCGTAGTTGTCGTCTATGTAGAGAAAGCCGCCGCTCACCAAATAATTTCTGAGGTTTTCAGCTTCTTCGGAAGAAAAAAAGACGTTTCCGTGCCCCGTCATATGTACAAAAGGATAATCAAAAATATCTATACTTCCGGGGGTAACTGTTTCGGGTTTTTCCTTTATGGTCGTGCTAATTTGCTCATTGCAGAATTTCACCAAATTGGGCAACGAAGTTGGATTTGCATACCAGTCGCCGCCACCGCCGTATTGCAGCAACGCAATTTCTTGAGCTGAAATACTACCAATGCCAAAAACAAGTGGCACAAAAAAGAATATTGAAAAGAGTGTTTTTCGCATAGTTTTCAAAAGTACAAAATAGGGCAGATAAACCTAATAAGTTTTGAAAACCTGTTAGCTATTTTATTATTCATTGACGAAAGCAACACTATGGCAAGCCACGACTGCCGCAGTTTCGGTTCGCAACCTACTGTCGCCCAAAGCAACAGGAATAAATCCGGACTTTTTTGCAAGTGCTATTTCTTCCGAAGAAAAATCGCCTTCAGGGCCAATTAGAATTATAAATTTTTTCTTCGGAACTAAAACCGATTTCAACGATTTTTTATCGGTTTCTTCACAATGTGCTATACATTTTAAACTGTCCGAAGCTATTTCTGAATTAACAAATTCTTTAAATGAAATTGCTTCGTTTAGAATTGGCAAATACGCTTTCAGCGATTGTTTCATCGCGCTTTGAAGAATTTTTTGGTAGCGCTCCGGTTTAATTACTTTGCGTTCGCTGTGGTCGCAAATAATTGGGGTGATTTCAGTAATGCCAATTTCCGTAGCTTTTTCTAAAAACCATTCGTAACGATCGTTCAGTTTTGTGGGCGCAACCGCCAAATGTAGCTCGTAGGGCAGGGGTGGCTGTTTTTCTTCGGAAAGAATTTTCACCAAACATCCTTTTGGGTTTGCACTTGTTATTTCGGCATTAAAAAACAAACCAGTTCCATTGGTAATTTTAAAAGTATCGCCTGCTTTCATTCGCAATACTTTAATAATGTGCCTACTTTCTTCTTTATCGAAAGCAATTTCCTTAGAATTTTCTGAAATATTTGGATTGTAAAAAAGCTGCATTTATTTCAATTTTGTTTTTACCTGCGCAACACCACTTTCCGTCCATTGATGTAATTTCTCTTCAATATCGTTATTCCACGGATTGAGGGCAATTCGAATTCGTTTCAGTATTTCTTCGGAATTGGGATGCATATTTAGTCGTGTCATTTCGGTTTCGAAATGATTAAAACTTCATTCGGGCCGAAGCTACTACATTATTCTCGGCAAAATTTTGAGTTTTGTATTTTAATTCGCCAACAATGGCAATCATTGCTGCATTATCTGTGCAAAACTCAAATTTTGGGATGTGTGTTTTCCAGCCGTATTTTGTTTCAGCTTCCTTTAAAGCATTTCTAATTCCGCTATTCGCCGAAACACCACCGCCAATGGCAATTTCTTTAATGCCCGTCTTTTTTACGGCATTTTTAAGTTTTTCCATTAAATAATCTACGATTGTAAACTGAATGCTGGCACAAATATCTTCGATGTTTTCTGAAATAAAATCGGGGTTTTTAGCCACTTCCTTTTGCACAAAATACAGCACCGACGTTTTCAACCCGCTAAAACTGAAATCCATTGGTGAAACCTTTGGCTTCGGAAATTTAAAGGCTTTCGGATTTCCTTTTTGGGCGTATCTATCAACCAGCGGTCCGCCAGGATAGGGAAGGCCGAGAATTTTCGCGCTTTTATCAAAGGCTTCGCCTACGGCATCGTCTATGGTTTGGCCTAATATTTCCATTTCAAAATAATCGGTCACTTTTACAATTTGCGTGTGACCGCCGCTAATGGTCATCGCCAAAAACGGAAAGTTTGGAGCTACTTGTCCTTCAGCTTTAATAAAATGTGCCAAAATATGCGCTTGCATATGGTTTACATCTATTAATGGAATGCCCAGCCCGAGCGCCAAAGATTTTGAAAATGAGGTGCCTACGAGCAGCGACCCCATAAGGCCGGGTCCGCGCGTAAAAGCGATGGCAGATAACTGTTTTTTATCGATATTTGCTCTTTGCAACGCTTGGTGAACTACTGGCACAATATTTTGTTGGTGAGCACGCGAGGCTAGCTCTGGCACCACACCGCCATATTGTTCGTGAATTGCTTGTGTAGCAACAACATTGCTCAATATTTCTGCGTTGTTAATAACGGCAGCGGCTGTATCGTCGCAGGAAGATTCAATACCGAGAATGTAACAATTTTTTTGGATCAAAGTGAAAGGGGTATATTTATTGGTTGTAAAAATAAAACATTAAAAGCGTATCAAAAAACTTCGCAAAATAATAGTTCGTGCCTTCGTAATCATCGTATTGCTGCTCGTGCTTATAATTATTATTTTTTCAATTCCTGCGGTTCAAACTAAAGTAGCTAAAAAAGTAACCGACGACCTTAACGAAACCTACGGGACAAACATTAATATTAATCGCTTAGGCCTTAACTGGAAAGGCGAAGTAGATATTAGAGAGGTATATATTGCCGATCACCATAACGATACACTTATTTACAGCAAAGAGGTTCAAACCAATATTATAAGTCTTCAAAATTTAATAAATGGCGACCTGGGTTTTGGCGATATTGTTTTAAACAATGCTAAGCTTTACGTTAAAACTTATAAAGACGAAGAAACTGATAATCTCTCCATTTTTGCAGAAAAATTTGATACCGGCAAACCCAGCACTTCGCCTTTTTCACTTTTTAGTAATGATGTTGAATTAACAAATACCCGTGTTAAAATAATCAACGAAAACTTAGACAACCCAGACGTTTTTATTTTAGAAAATGTAAATGTCGTTGCCGAAAATTTAAAAATAAACGGCCCCGAAGTAACAACCAATATTAAAAGGATGTCTTTGGTTTCGTCTCGGGGTTTCGTAGTTGAAGATTTGCAGGCAGATTTTTCGTATTCATTAACAAATATTACCCTTAAAGATTTAAATTTAAAAACCACCGAATCGCATATTATTGGCGACATAGATTTAGATTTTGCAAAAAACGGAATGGCAGATTTTGAAAACGATGTGCTAATTACGGCCACTTTGAATAATTCAAAATTAGCAACCAACGACTTAAACGGATTTTACAATGAATTTGGACCCAATCAAGTTATAAAGTTGGACACAGAGTTAAAAGGTACGCTAAATGATTTTACTGCTACCAATCTGAAATTTGAAACAGGCGATACTTTTATTCAAGGCGATTATGCATTTCAAAATATTTTAGATTCTAATAAAACATATGCCGTTATTGGGACCAATCATTATATAGCTACAAATTATTACGATTTAAGAAGGTTTATGCCACGCGTTTTAGGCAATGTAGTTCCCGTGGAATTGAAGGAGCTAAAAAGTTTCACGCTTAGCGGCAATACTTCAATTATAGGAAATGAGCTAAATTCTAAAAGCAATTTAACCAGTGGAATTGGACAAGCCAAGCTCGATTTAAAAATAGGCAACATCAGCAATATTGATAATGCTTATTACAAAGGAAATATTGTGCTTACCAACTTCAACTTAGGAAAAATTGCCAATACTACTTCCCTCGGAAAAATGACTGCTAACCTTAATTTTGACGGACGTGGTTTTGATAAAAACACTGTAAACACGGAGGTTTCAGGGAAGGTTTCCTCCTTCAATTTTGAAGGTTATAATTACAAAAACATTGTAGTTTCGGGCAATCTTAAAAATCCACTTTTTAATGGCGAACTCTCTATTAACGATCCAAATTTAAAACTTGAGTTTAAAGGATTGATAGATGCTTCTAAAGAAACCAATCATTTAGATTTTGAAGCAGATGTGGAGTTTTCAGATTTAAATAAGCTCAATCTTATAACCCGCGATAGTATCTCTGTTTTTACCGGTAAAGTGGTTGTAGATATGGATGGCAAAACGATTGACGATGTAGTGGGAACCATTAATTTTAGTCAAACGTTTTACCAAAACGAACGCGATTACTACTATTTTGACGATTTTAAGATTACTTCAACCTTTCAGGATTCGGTGCGAACTATTGAAATTAATTCGCCCGATATTATAAATGGAAAGATTACGGGCGAGTTTTTAATTAAAGATATTCCAAATCTTTTTCAGAATGGTATTGCGAGTATTTATGCAAATTACATTCCACAGGAAGTTACTACAAATCAATATATAGATTATGAATTTGTGGTGTATAACAAAATTGTAGACGTTTTTGTGCCACAGTTGAAACTAGGGGATAATACCCGAATAAAAGGTTCGGTGTATTCCGATGAATCTAAATTTGAACTCGATTTTCGCTCACCCGAAATTCTTCTGTTTAATAATTATATAAGTAAATTAAACGTTCAAGTAGATAATGATAATCCGTTATATAACACATACATAGCTGCTGATTCTGTTTATACAGGTTTTTACAATCTTAAAGATTTAAATGTCATAAATAAAACACTGAATGATACTATGTACGTGCGTTCAGAATTTGCGGGTGGGCCGAAGAAACAAGACCTATTCAACCTTTCACTTTACCATACAATTAACCGCGAAGGCAAATCAGTAATTGGTGTAAAAAAATCTGATATTACGTATAAAGGTAATGTTTGGTATTTAAACGAAAACAACAATCGTTTAAACAAAGTGGTTTTCGACGATAATTTCAGGGAAATACGAATAGATTCATTAGTTCTCAACCATAATGATGAATTAATTCAAATGGCTGGTGTGCTTCGGGATTCAACATATAAAGATATTAAGGTACGTTTCAACAATGTAAATATTGGCAATATTACACCAGAAATTGACAGTCTTCGACTTAAAGGAAATGTTAATGGTAAGTTCGATTTTATTCAGAAAAACGGTGCGTATTATCCCAATAGCACCGTAACAATTGATAGTGTGGAGATAAATGAAATTCTTTTTGGCGATTTAAGTTTGAAAATTGACGGGAACGAAGACCTCACAAAATACCGGATAAACACTTCGCTTATCAATAATAATGTAAAATCTATCAATGCCGTGGGAGAAATTGATGTTGCTCCCAAAAACCCGCAAATACAACTTAACGTAGATCTCAATCAATTTAATTTACAAGCTTTAAGTCCTTTTGGGGCTGATGTAATTTCAGATATTCGCGGGCTAATTACCGGAAATGCACGCGTTTCGGGAAGTTACAAATCCCCCGATATTTTAGGTCGTTTTACGTTAGAAAATAGCGGATTAAAGATTCCATATTTAAATACCGATTTCAATTTAGAAAATAACGCACAAGTAGTGGTTACTAAAAATAAATTTGAAATAGGACGCACCAATATAACCGATACAAAATATGAAACTGAAGGTATTCTTTTGGGGAATGCCACACATACGAATTTTGGAAATTGGGAATTAAATCTGCGCATTGAAGCGCCCGACCGACTTTTAGTTTTAGACAAGCCGCCGGAGGAGGATGCGCTTTATTACGGAACTGCATTTATTAGCGGAAGTGCGGATATAATAGGCCCCGTAGATGAATTGGTGATAAATGTTGAAGCCACAACCGAGCGGGGTACAACCTTTAAAATCCCAATTAGCGACACCGAATCTATTGGCGATGACTCCTTTGTGTATTTTCTTTCACCCAAGGAAAAAGAAGCGCGCATTAACGGAGAAACGGTTGTTACCGAAAGGGTGAAAGGTTTAGCTCTAAATTTCGATTTAGACATAAATAATAATGCCGAAGTAGAGGTGGTTGTGGACCAAGAAAACAATTCCACTTTAAAGGGACGCGGCGCGGGAATACTTCTTATTGAAATAAATACAAATGGGAAATTCCAAATGTACGGCGATTTCCAAGTTTATGAAGGAGAATACGATTTTAGGTATGGTGGAATTATTCAAAGAAACATTGGGGTTGTGCCCGGCGGAAACATTACTTGGGATGGCGCGCCCGAACGTGCAAATCTCAGCTTAAGTGCTGTTTATAAAACGCAGGCAAATCCTTCGGTTTTATTGGACAATCCATCTGTTAACACGAAAATTCCGGTGGAAGTTTACGTAGATTTGGAAGGCGAACTGGCCCAACCCGAACTTAAATTTAATATAGATTTTCCGCGGGTAAGTTCTACGTTAAAAAGTGAGTTGCAGTATAAATTGCAAAACCAAGAACAGATGCAAAATCAAGCTTTGTTTTTGTTGGCGTCAAATTCATTTGTAAGTGAAAACTACGCTGGTTCTAATGCTTTTGCGGGAACAGTTGCAGACAGAGTTTCTGGCTTGGTAAACAATTTGTTTGCAGATCAGGATGGTAAATTCAGAGTTGGTTTGGATTATTCAATAGGAAACAAAACTCCCAACCAAGAAACATCGGACCGCTTTGGAATTACACTTTCTACACAAATAAATGAACGCATACTTATAAACGGAAAAGTAGGGGTGCCTGTTGGTGGCGCAAACGAAACATCGGTTGCGGGCGATATTGAAGTACAATGGTTAATAAACGAAGATGGAAGTCTGCGAATGAAATTCTTTAACCGCCAAGCAGATTTGCAATTTATCGGGGAAGATCAAATCTTTGAACAAGGAACGGGAATTTCATATTCCGTAGATTTTAATACGTTTCAGGAACTCTACCGAAAACTTTTCAATAAAAAAGTAACTGTAGAAGCTGAACTTCCCGTAATTCCGGACGACAACACCTACCCAGTAGATTTTAAACCACAGGGAACAATTAACGAGGAAGAGGGGGAGTAGCGCCGTGTTTATAATCATATAGTCGCTCGGCTAGCGTTTCGTCTAAAACAAATGGATTTGCTTTTCCAGATTGATATGCTGCAATTTGGAGTGTTCGTTTTAATTCCAACGCATCAACGGGGTCTTGTTTGTGCCACGCTAATAAAGTTTCTCGCTGCAATTCAAAAAACGAATCGTCGGCTAAATCGGCTTCTTCTCGATACATAGTGTAAAAGTAAAATACTGCGCGTGCAACATTGCCTTTAAAGCTGTCTTGCGGTTCAAATTTTTTATTTCCTTCTTTTGCACAAAAAGTTTCAACTTCATCGGGCTTAGATTTATACTTGTCGTCGGCCGTGTACCAAACGTCACATTCTTCATCTGTAACATCACCAAAAGGGTGATTGTATCTTGAAACATTGACGCTTAAACGCACGGGAAATAAATGATGCATGTCGCTTTTAGCATTTCCATTGCTAGCTCCTTTACTTTTTGGATAACTGTGTTCAGCAATTATACTGTTGAAAGGATTAAGCTTCATCAACTTTAAAACTGGGTTTTCTTGCGTATGTGAAAGCGGCAATTTATAACCCGAATACATACAACTTACAGTATCGTTTATATTATAAATTTGAGTGTACATTACTGCTCGCGCCTCGTCATAACTTAAAACGTGCTGCGGTTTATAATTTTGAACTAAGTTTTTTAGCGGAATCGTATCTTCGGAAAAAACGGCAAATTCAACCCTAGAATTTTCGTCATTTGAAAGTAATGAATCTGAAAAATAAACACTGAGAACTTCGGAATTAGGCAATGCTGAATGCACTGTATTTCCGAAGAAAAAGAACGAAACGAGGACGGCGGTTAATTTAATTATGGATATCTTTTTCTTCAAGTTATAATTTTAAAACACTTTTAAAAGCTCGTCTAATTTTGATGGGCCTTTTAATTTTTTCTTTTTTAAACTTTTTTTCATTTCTGCTGTAACTTGATCTAAGGTTGCATAAAACTGGCGTATAAAAAATTCTAGTTCAGCTTTTCTGTTTGCCATAGATTCCCGTTCATTAATTGCGTATCTGTCTAATAGGGCTGCAACATCTTTTTCCTCTTGTATTCTAAGTTGTGCTGCATTATCAAATTTTATGCTATGCTTTGCTTCAACGACAATATGTTTTGCTTCTAATTCTGCAAATAGCTTTTTATATGCGGCAACTAATTCAGGCGCGTCTTTTATAAAAACGCCATTGTTGGTATCCATCATATAGCTTCTAAATTCTGCATTTGCCGAACCTATATAAATATCGTCACCAAAAATCATCACTTTTGTGTGAAGCGAAAACGAACCCACTTCTTTAACGCCATTTTCGGTTGAGAAATTGTCTGCTACTTCTTGAGTAAGCCGTTCTTTATCATATTCGAAATATTGAAATCTATCTGTGTCAAATTCTTTGTTTTTCTGAAGTAGATACTGCATTTGTCTTCTTCCTATAAAATTTATGGGGGTTAAATCTGTTGTGCCAATAGAATTGGTGTAAATTTTAAGTGTAACATTTGGGCAGCTATTTTTGTTCATTAATTTATTCATTTCGTGAACAACGCCTTCAGTTGGCGAAAAATAGCCTTGATGAATAATTATTTCAACAGGTTTATTGGTTAAATTACTCTTCGCGCAGGCATCGTTGAAAGCATCTTCCCATACTTTGTGAATCATTTTACCGTGTTCAATTTCCTTTCCGTATTCCGAACCAAATTTTCTATTTTTTAATTTTCCGCGTTTAAGAATACTTAAATTGAAAGGTACATTTTGAACGTAAAACATTTCTTGATTTGCAATAGGAATATCGTTCACAGAATGTAAAGTGTTGCTAAATGCAGTGTTTTGAACATAGCCGTTATTCGAGTCGAAAAGCATATCTAAGCTCGTCCATCGTTTTGCATTTATCGTTTTGCTCAAGTAATTATTTTGATATGACTGTAAAAATGCTTCGTATTTAGTTCCCCATTCTTTTTGTTTTTCAGTAACTAAAGCTTCAGTGCTCGAATTTAGCAACTGCACAAATATTTGAAGTGCGCAGCCTTGTTTTTCCAAATCGTTTAAATTTTTAGGACAAGCAGCTTCCGCCATTTTTGTCGCTTTATTAATTAAGTATAAATAGCCAATTGGGGCGTGCTTTTCTATGTCTGTAGTTGTGGCGACCATTTGGGTATAATTCCAAAGTTCATCGTAGCTTTTTTGCAAGATATCGCCACCGATGCTATCTAAATGCATGTAAACATCGGTGTCCATAAAAATGTATTTTTTTTCTAAATCGTTGGGATGCATGTGGTATGCGTTTGCACAATTTCTACCGCCCAATTGCGCCACTTCTTTATCGGCTAAAATTAATTTATGATGCGAATAATCTGTTACATAATCCATTTCATTATTGGCCATCATTGCGCTGCCGTCCATATTTTTAAGCGAAAAAGGCAAGATAGTTTCCAGGCCATTTAAAAAGGGTTTTAATTGATCGCCGTAAAACAACCCAATTATTGAAAGCTGAATCTGTGCTTGAATTTTTTGGGCGTTATTTCCCGTTTTAGCGGTCCAATACAATTTCATCACTTTCTTTAAGTTGTCTTTTTCACTTTCAGTAATTGTGGGAGTTGCAGCGGTATTTTCTGTCATGTTTTGCAATTCGCGCGCATAGCCCAATTGCGTTGCAAATAAAAGGCCGTTTGGGTCTTTGGAATAAAATCCTGCTAAAAATATTTTAGCCTCTAAACTCATTTCAGCTTCTGCTTCATTTAATAATAAGCCGTCGTATTTTTTTAAATAATTTGTCTTTTCTGCAGCGCAGTTTGGGGTGGTTTCTTGTACGCCAATTTTGTCGCCAGCACAACCAATTGTCATAAATTCGGCAAATTTAATTATAGAAACAGCGGGACGATTGTAAAAACGCACTTCAATTTGCTGAATTCCGTTGGGTTGCTGATTTTCCATCCATCTAAAAAAGTCGAGATTTTTATAATTCCACTGATAATCTACCAGTAACTTAACCTTAAAATCTTTATCGGCTTTTATTTTTTCCAAAAGCGCATGGGTCATAAAAGCGGTGGTTTCATCTAAATCGTAGATATAATAAATAAGACGCAATTCTTTTTTGGCGTTTTTGATTATATCAATTTTTGAAGCAAAAGCAAGGTCGTTATCTTTTAATACAAATGCTTTTTCAGCGACAAATTTATTATGTGCCAAGTAGTCTGGCGTAGTGGCCAAAGGTGAATTTAGAAGTAATTTTTGACTGCAGCTTAGCAGCGTAAAGGCGAGAAATAGAACAATTACAATGCTATAATTGGAAGTTTTTCGAGTGGAAGGTGACGATTGTTGCATATGAAGTATTTAGACAATTAATAAACGGAGGTTTAGCAATTATTGAAATACAACCGCGACTTACGTCAAGAGGTTTTTTAAAAACTCTTCACAGTAGCTAACAGACTTGCATACTTCAAATTATGTAGAAAATGGGTTACTCAAATATAGTTAAATTGAATTGTATTTAGTTAAAATGGAACTGAAAATAAAATGAAGATTTCAGCCTTAATGCATTTATTTTTAGATTTTTGAAAGTGAAAATTAGAAAGTATTTTCAAAATTTAAACTATTTAAAACGAAGCAATCACAGAAATCTCCACATTTACGAATTTAGGAAGATTTGCAACTTCAACCGTTTCGCGTGCAGGAGCGGTAGCTTCATTGAAATAAGTAGCGTAAACTTCATTGATTGCACCAAAATTATTCATATCACTTATAAAAATGCTTGATTTCAGCACGTTTTCAAAAGTCATTCCCGCTTCGGTTAAAATTGCTTTTAGGTTTTCCATTACTAATTTGGTTTCAGATTTAATATTGTCTGTTTCCAAGTTTCCGGTTTTTGGATCAATCGCAATTTGCCCCGAAGTATAAAGCATATTTCCGTTTAAAATTGCTTGATTATACGGCCCAATTGGAGCAGGGGCGTTGGCGGTAGTTATTATCGTTTTCATTTGTTAAATGGTATTTGAATTTAAAATTTCAATTAAAATTACAATCTTTTATCGCTCTCCCTACGTTTGTCGTATTTAATATCGCTAAGCACCGAAGATTTTATGCCAATAAAGAAATACCAAGCCGTATTTATACTACCAATAGGCGACCAATTAAAACTCATTTGCCAGCTTTCTAAGTCGCGCTGGAAACGGAATTGCGTTAAAGTAACTCCTTTATTTTTAAAGTCGTATCCCGAAGAAACACCAACGGTCCACCGTGGCGCAAGCTCCATATTAGTACTTACCATTAGCGATTGGCTGGAGATTTCGTTTTGTCGTTGCCCGTTGCCGTATGTTATGGTGTACGCCAAGCGCATATCCCACGGAATTGTGTAATTATACCAAGCTACATTTGTTTTGTCAACTTCTTCCTCGTCTTCTTTATAAATTTGGCCGTCGTAAATATCAGTAGCTTCTCCAAAAAGATCATCGGGGCGTCCGCCATTTCTAAAAGTTTCGTTGTCTGTTCTGTCTAAATTTTTACGACCACTGCCATCAAAATCTTTACTGGAGAAGGAGTAGTTTATACTAATGTTGGCATTGGTTAACCTGAAAAGACTACCACCGTTGTCTATATTAAAAACATCAATTTTTTTATTGTTGCTATCTAAAGCATAGGGGTCTAAACTCCCGCTGAAGTTGAAATCTAACTTTGGAATTATAGGAATACTTCCCGTAAACTGAAGCGGACTCCATTTTAATGAATCGCCCGCAAGATTATAGGCCGTAGAAAAGTTTAAGTTGTTTAACAAAGTTACTTTTTTGGGTTCCAATGCCGTGGTATCGCGATCGCGCATTTTTGCTTCGAAAGTATTGCTCAGCGACATCCCGATGCTACTGGAATACACTTTGTTAGGGGCACCGTAAAGTGTATTTTCAAAACGTGAATATTCTACAATATGTGCAGCTTCATCTGCAGTTTCGGGCACGAGAAATTCATCGTAATATCTATCAAAAGCAGGGTTGATGTTATACCCAATAGAAGGACGAACTACGTGGCGAATGGCTTGAATTTTTTTATCGTTTCCGAAGTTAAAAAGTCCGTAGAGTGTTGTTCCCAAACTAGTAGAAAAATTATAGGTACGGTAGCTTTCAAAACCTGCAACGGTATCTTGAACAATACCTCCCAAACCGTTATTTATGTTTTCATCGTAACGCTTTCTAGTACTTTTTAACACCCAGGTTTCTCGGTAATTTGTTCCTGCGGAAGCACTTAAATAATTGAAAATTTTAAAGTTAGTAGTTAATGGTATGTTGTGTTGCGCGCCAATTTGTGCAGTGTTGAACATTTCGGGTTTAAAAAACAGCGAATCTGTAGTTTGGATTCGGTTCTCAGCACTCACATCATATTGAAAATTAATGTTTTGGATAATCCCTTTTTTCGTACCGTCTTTTGGTGCGAACGGATAAATTCTTGAAACACTCGCATTCATATTCGGCAATGACATAGAAATAGCTTGCGTTTTTGTATTCTGCGAATGTGTTGCAGCCAACGAGAGGTTTACTTGTGGCTCGCCTTCAAATGTTTTGGAATACGAAACAGACGAACTTAAAGTGTTTACCAAAGCACTGGCATTGTTGGTTTGGTTTATAGATTCTGAAAAATACTTACTACTCCCAATGTTTACAGAGGCCGAGAAACGCGAGTTTGGACTGCTCTTTGGATCTTGTGAATGCGACCACCGAATGTTGTAGATGCTTGTTTCGCCAAAGCCCGGAAATCCTCTTTCTTCATCTATAAGTTTCTCAAACCGTGCGCTAACATTTCCTCTAAATTTATATCGAAATGCATACGAGGTTTCGCCGCGCAACGCATAACTACCATTGGTATAATAATCGCCCAGTAGGCTTAAATCTAAATAATCGTTTATGGCAAAGTAATATCCACCATTTTGAAGAAAGAAACCTCTGCTATTATTATCGCCAAACGACGGGATAATGAAACCTGAAGTTCGATCTTCTGTTAAAGGAAAGTATGCAAACGGCAGCCCAACCGGAGTGGGTACGTCTGCAATAAACATATTGGTTAAACCAGTAACAATCTTCTTTTTAGGAACAAATTTGGCCTTGCGGGTGTAAAAATAATATTCGGGATCGTCAATGTTTTTTGAAGTTGTAAACTTTACATTCCGTAAATACACTACCGAGTCGTTTACTTTTTTCGTTACTTCAGAAATTACCCGAAAGCCATTTTGTTCGGTTCGGCTATTAAAAACCAAAGCTTTTTCTGAATCAAAATTATATCTAATAGAATCTGGCTCAACTTTATTAGTGGCTTGCACAAAAATAGGGCGTTGACTGTAAACTCCAGCGCTGTCTATTCCCTTTGCGTAAACTTCGTTTTTATTGTAATCTAGAATTATTAATCCAGCATCAATGCGCATATCGCCGTATATTATATAGGCGTTGTTGTACATATATACTTTGTTTTCCTTTCGGTTCAGCAAAACGTAATCTTCGCCGTAATAATCTACCACGTCTGTTAGTATTTCTTTGGCAGGTTTTATGGAGTCTGTCTTTACGGTGTCTTGGGTTTGTTCGTTTAACTCGGTAACAACCGGTTTTAAGTTTACAGAAAGCGTATCGTTTTGCGTTGTTTTAGGAAGCTCGGCTTCATTCTTTTGTGGAAGGTCTTGCGCACGCAAAACGTGGCTGCAAAGTAGCAGTATTGTTAAAAAGATTGTTAAGTAATGCCCGTTGGTCTGCAATGCGCTAATGCTATTATTTTGTAGATTTGGCTCAATATTTGAAACGGTCAAAAATAAACATATTTTTTGGGGTACGTTTTTTTAATTGAACTTTTTGGGAAAAAGATCAAATGACTAAAAAGAACCAAGCGTCAAGAACCGAGACTATTCAAAATATTGAAGAGTCCGTCATATTTTTTGGAGCACAGCAGCTTTGTTTCTTGGGGCAACTTTATAATAATAATCACTAGTAACAAGCGTTAACACACATATGTACACGAAACTTTTTTCTTCTTTTTTATTAATATTCACCGTTTTATTATTTTCTAACAACGCATCAGCGGCAGTAAACCCTATAAAACCTTTTGTAGTTGTTTTGGATGCCGGTCACGGTGGCCACGACCACGGAAATAAGGGAAATGGTTATAAAGAATCGGAAATTTCGCTGAATATTGTTTTAAAAGTAGGATCGGCGCTAGAAAAATTGCCCAATGTAAAGGTAATCTACACCCGCAAAACAGATGTATTTATTGAATTACGCGAACGTGCGGCAATAGCAAATAGAGCAGATGCCGATCTTTTTGTGTCGGTTCATTGCAATGCTCATAATTCAAATGCCTACGGTGCAGAGACTTTTGTTTTGGGGCTTCATAAAAGCCAGGCAAACTTTGAAGTAGCCAAAAAGGAAAACGAAGTAATTTATTTGGAAGAAAATTACGAAGAAAAATACGGTGGCTTTGATCCCAACGCACCCGAATCGCTAATTGGAATGGTCTTAATGCAGGAAGAATATTTAGACCAAAGTATTTTACTGGCTAGTTTGGTGCAAAACAATATTATCAATAATTTAAAAAGAAAAGATAGAAGTGTGAAACAGGCTGGTTTTTGGGTGCTTCACAACACCTATATGCCAAGTGTTTTAATTGAAACAGGGTTCCTAACCAATAAAAGTGAAGGGGCGTATTTAAATTCGGCAAAGGGACAAACCGAAATGGCTAACGAAATAGGGAATGCAATCAAATCTTACATTAGCAGTCTTTCCATTACTACCGAAAAAATTAGAGACCCTCAAATTGAACAGATTCAAGTAGAAAAAGCAATAGAAACCACAAAGGAAGAGATCTACGATGGCATAACCTTCAAAGTTCAACTTGCAGCCAGTAGCAGAAAACTAGATCCAAAACCTAATAACTTTAAAGGACTTAAAGACGTAGCACGCGAAAAAGAAGACGGACTTTTTAAATATTATTATGGCGAAACTTCCGATTACAACAAAATTCAAGTGATGAAAACCTTTGTTCAGCAAAAGGGATATCCTTCGGCATACGTTGTAGCTTTTAAAAAAGGAAGAAAAGTTAATCTACCGGAAGTGTTAAAATCGAAAGCCAATTAATGTGCATTCTTTATATTTATCACTTAAATTTGTTCACATTCTAAAAATATACATTTGAAACTATCGAAAGAAGTTAAAACCGGAATACTCGCCATTGGAGCTATCTTGCTGTTAATCTTTGGCTATAGCTTTTTAAAAGGCACGAATCTGCTTGAAAAAAACCGGGAATTTTACGTAAAATACGACAATGTTGAAGGCTTAGCCCAAGCAGCACCAGTTACCATAAATGGTCTCACCGTTGGAAAAGTACAGGATATTACCTTTGCCAACACCAAAGGCAGCTTGGTGGTAAAATTTACAGTTGAGAAAGATTTCGATTTTTCAAAAAATAGCATTGTTAGAATATACAGTACGGGATTAATTGGTGGGAAAGCTTTGGGTATTTTTCCACAATACGATGCCAACGTGGCCAAAAGTGGCGACACCCTTCGTGGCGATGTAGAAGATGGTATGCTCACCGCAGTTACAAAAGCTTTGGGGCCTTTGGAACGAAAAGTAAATAACACTCTGGCAACCGTAGATACGTTGTTATTAAGTATAAACGCCATTGTAGACGAAGAAACGCGCCGTAATTTGCAGCAAGCAATAGCAAATTTAAACACTACGCTTAACTCCTTTGCGGGAGTGTCTGAAAATTTGAATCAAATACTTTCAAATAATACAGGCAAATTAGACAATACATTTACCAATTTAGACAAAACTGCCGGTAACCTTTCTAAACTAACAGATTCGCTGTCGCAACTTGAAACGGGTAAATTGGTTACCGATCTTCAAAGTGTAGTGGATAAAATGGACAAAATAGTTTCGGGTGTTGAAAATGGAGAAGGCTCTATGGGAAAACTTTTAAAGGATGATAAACTTTACGAAAATTTAGAAGGGGCTTCAAAACAACTTGAACAGTTGATGCAAGACTTAAAGCTAAATCCGAAACGTTATGTACATTTTTCAATTTTCGGAAAAAAGAATAAAGATTACGAACCACCAGCCAACCCAGACCAATAAACCATTATGCAGTACATTCCAAACATTCTATTTTTAATAGCACTCGTTGCAGGTATTGGATTCTTTACAATCAACATCCGCAAAGTTATACGCAACATTAAATTAGGCCACAAAGTAGATGCTTCAGACCATACGGGAGAACGCTGGGGCAATGTATTTCGCATTGCGTTGGGACAATCTAAAATGGTGGTGCGGCCTATTTCTGGCTTACTTCACATTATTGTTTATCTCGGTTTTATCATTATCAATATTGAAGTACTGGAAATCATTATTGACGGTATTTTCGGCACGCACAGAATTTTTTCTTCCCTGGGAGGTTTTTACGGTTTTTTAATTGGTTCTTTTGAAATATTAGCGCTTTTAGTCTTTGTTTCGGTAACCATCTTTTGGTTGCGAAGAAACGCTTTAAAACTGCAACGTTTTTGGAAACCCGAAATGAAAGGCTGGCCAAAAAACGACGGTAATATTATTCTTTATTTTGAAATGGTTTTAATGGGGCTTTTTCTGTTAATGAACGCCACAGACATTCCTTTTCAAGAAATGAACAACGGCAACATAGTTTCAAAATACATCGCTGGCTGGTTTAGCAACACGCCAGAAGCAACACTTCATATTATTGAACGCAGCGCTTGGTGGTTACATATATTGGGAATACTGGTGTTTCTTAACTATTTATATTTTTCAAAACACCTTCATATTATGTTGGCATTTCCGAATGTATATTTCGGAAAAGTGGTGCCAAAAGGGAAGTTTAAAAACTTAGAATCTGTTACTAACGAAGTAAAAATGATGATGGATCCCAATGCAGATCCATTCGCTGCACCCGCAGAAGGAGCTGCCGAAGCACCTGCAAAATTCGGCGCTAGCGATGTAATGGATTTAAGTAGAATTCAATTACTAAACGCATACACCTGCACAGAGTGCGGCCGTTGTACAGATGAATGCCCAGCAAATAACACCGGCAAAAAACTTTCGCCGCGTAAAATTATGATGGACACTCGCGACCGTTTGGAAGAAATAGGTAAAAACATCGACAAAAACGGCGAGTTTAAACCCGACGGCAAACAATTGTTGGACGATTACATTACGCGCGAAGAACTTTGGGCGTGTACAACTTGCAACGCTTGCGTAGAAGCTTGCCCCGTGAGCATCGACCCGCTGAGTATTATTATGGATATGCGGCAATATTTGGTGATGGAGCAATCTGCCGCCCCAACAGAGCTGAATGTTGCCATGACAAATATTGAAAACAACGGTGCACCGTGGCCATACAACCAAATGGACCGATTGAATTGGAAGGATGAAAATTAATTAAGAGATATACGTTTTCGAAAATTATTCGTGAATTCGTGATCAAATAATCAATAGTATGAAAAAAGAAGAAGTAGAAAAAATGCTGCACGAGAAAGTAGAAAAGGGCGAACACGTGAGCCCGATTCTTCCCGAAGGAATAAAAAACTACTTGATAGATATTGACGGCACCATTACCGAAGACATACCAAATGAAGAACCCGAGAGGATGGCAACTTGCAAGCCTTTTCCAGATGCCTTAAAAACCTTGAACAAATGGTACGACGAAGGACATATAATCTGCTTTTTCACCTCCCGCACCGAAGCCCATCGCGAAATAACCGAAACTTGGCTGAGCGAGCACGGGTTTAAATACCACAGCATGCTGATGGGAAAACCACGTGGCGGTAATTACCATTGGGTAGACAATCATTTGGTGAAAGCAACCCGTTACAAAGGAAAATTCACCGATTTGGTAGAAAAAGAAGTAACTATAGAAGTATTTGACGATTAAACTTAAACTTCCAAAATTTAAAGTGTTCAACTTCCAGAAACTTGTATTTGAAACTTTAAACTTGGAAACACAAACTATAATAAAATGAGTGAACCAATAAAAGTGCCAACTATGGCCGAATATATGGCTCAAGGCAAGCAACCCGAAGTGCTTTTTTGGGTAGGCTGTGCTGGGAGTTTTGACGACCGTGCAAAAAAAATAACCAAAGCCTTTGTGAAATTACTTCACAAAGCAAAAATAGATTTTGCTGTTTTAGGAACTGAAGAAAGTTGTACTGGCGATCCCGCAAAACGTGCAGGGAATGAATTTTTGTTCCAAATGCAAGCCATGACCAATATTGAAGTATTAAATGGTTACGGAATAAAAAAGATTGTAACTGCTTGTCCGCACTGTTTTAACACTATTGGCAATGAATACCCAGAACTCGGCGGCAAATATGAAATAATGCACCATACCCAGTTTTTAAAAACCCTTTTAGAAGAAGGTAGATTAAAAGTGGAAGGTGGAAAATTTAAAGGAAAGAAAATTACCTTTCACGATCCGTGTTATTTAGGTAGAGCCAATAACGAATATGAAGCCCCTAGAAATTTATTAGAAAAACTAGAAGGCGAATTAGTAGAAATGAGACGCAATAAAAAACACGGTATGTGCTGTGGCGCAGGTGGTGCACAAATGTTTAAAGAACCCGAACCTGGAAATAAAGATGTAAACGTATTGCGAACCGAACAAGCCATGGAAGTATCGGCAGATATAATTGCTACTGGATGCCCATTTTGTATGGTTATGATGACCGATGGCGTAAAAGCCAAAAATGCCGAAGACAACGTGCAAGTAATGGACGTTGCCGAAATGATTGCAAATGCAGAAGATTTATAAAAAAAACCTGCGAGGTATTCCCACCGTGACGGGTTCCTCGTTGGGCTAATGAACTAGAAAGAAAATTCCAAAATGCTTACAGAATTTAAAAACCTGCCAGATGATTCCAGAGTATGGATTTATCAGGCCAATAGAAAATTGAGCGACGCTGAAGTTGCTGAAATTACCGAACTCACAAACGATTTTTTAACCAAATGGACTGCCCATGGTGCTGAGCTTGAGGCTGCATTAGAAATAAAATACAACCGGTTTATTGTAATTGGCTTAAACCAAGCAAATGCTTCGGCATCGGGCTGTAGCATTGATGCTTCGGTACATTTTATACAATCACTTCAAGAAAAATTTGATGTAGATTTTCTCGACAAAATGAACGTGACTTTTTATTCGGGAGAATATATTGCATACAAACCCTTGGCCGATTTCAGAAAAATGGCAAAAGACAAATCTGTTTCAAAAAACACGGTTGTTTTCAATAATTTGGTAAATACGAAAGCCGAATACCTTGAAAATTGGGAAGTACCCGCACACGAAAGCTGGCACAATAGATTTTTATCGTAAAAAGCTATTTGTTTATGAAAAATTTAGTGCTCACATATGTTTTTGTATCGCTAGCTTTTACAGCTTTTTCGCAGGATAGAAATCCGTTAATAGTTAAAAAGGATTTTCAAAATCAGAAAAAATGGGTAGATAGTATTTTCGACAATATGACTTTGGAAGAAAAAATGGGCCAACTTTTTATGGTCGATATATTTTCGAGCGACCCTAAATCAAAGACCGATAAAATCAAAGACTTAATTACCAATTACCATATTGGTGGTGTTATTTTTTCAAAAGGTGGTCCCGTACGTCAAGCTAAGCTGAACAACGAATTTCAAGATCTCGCGAAAGTCCCATTAATGATTGGAATGGACGCCGAATGGGGATTGGCAATGCGATTAGATTCTACTTATGCTTTTCCGTGGAATATGACTTTGGGCGCCATTACCGACAATAATATTGTTGAAAAAATTGGTCGTAGAATTGGCGAACAATCCAAACGGTTGGGTGTTCACATTAATTTTGCGCCAGTAGTAGATATAAATACCAACCCAAAAAACCCAATTATTGGGAACCGTTCTTTTGGCGAAGATAAAGAAAACGTCACCGAAAAAGCGCTTGCTTTTATGAAAGGAATGCAAAGCGCTGGTATTATGGGGAGCGCAAAGCATTTTCCCGGTCACGGCGATACAGATATGGATAGCCACAAAACCCTTCCAACAATCGATTTTTCGCGAGAACGCATTGATTCTTTAGAACTTTACCCCTATAAAAAATTGATAAGTGAAGGGCTTAATAGCGTAATGGTGGCGCACTTGAACGTTCCTGCTTTGGAAATTCAAATGAATTATCCGTCTTCCCTTTCTTCTAAAATTGTAACAGATCTTCTTAAAGGCGAACTCGGCTTCAACGGTCTCATTTTTACAGATGCGTTAAATATGAAAGGAGCTTCAAATTTCAAAAATCCTGGCGAAATAGAACTCGCTGCCTTCTTAGCCGGAAACGATGTGCTGTTGATTCCCGAAGACGTGCCAAAAGCAATGGAGTTTCTTGTAAATGCCTATAATGAAGAAGTAATAACTGAAAAGCGTTTGGCTTATTCTGTAAAGAAAATTCTTTATGCAAAATATAAAGTTGGGCTATATAATTACAAGCCTGTAAATACAAATTATTTGTTTGAAGATTTAAATTCGGTGAACGACGATGCACTGTACGAAGAAGCGATGGACAATGCGCTCACGGTAATAAAGAATAAGCGTGCAATTCTTCCTATAAAAGAGCTTCAACAGAAAAAGATTGCGTACATAAATTTTGGAGACGATTCGGGTGAAGTTTTTCTAAATGAATTAAAGAAATATGCCGAAGTAGATTGGGTAAAAGCGAACAGTCTCCACGATTATATTGAAAAACTAAAGCATTACAATTACGTAATTATCGGTTTTCATAAAAGTAATGACAATCCTTGGAAAAAATTTGAGTTTTCACAAAACGAAATTGTATGGCTTTATGAAATTGCCCGAACAAATACGGTAATTTTAGATGTTTTTGCAAGACCGTATGCTATGCTGGATTTAAAAACCACTGCCAATTTTGAAGGAATAATTATGTCTTATCAAAACAGTGAAATTTCCCAGAAACTTTCTGCGCAACTTATTTTTGGAGCGCGAGAAGCAAAAGGAAAACTTCCCGTTTCTTTGGGCGAAGACTTTCCATTAAACACAAGTTTTAAAACAAAATCGTTGCGAAGACTGCAATACGGAACTCCTGAAAGCGTAGGGGTTAACAGTTATAAATTAAAAAAAATAGATTCGCTGGTTAACTTGGGGATGCGCCAAGATATGTTTCCCGGGGCGCAGGTTTTAGTTGCTCGCAAAGGGAAGGTTATCTATCAAAAGAATTTTGGATATCACGAATACAACAAGAAAATTGCGGTAGCGGATACCACTATGTATGATTTGGCTTCACTCACAAAAATTCTGGCATCGTTGCCGCTTGTTATGCAGCTTGTAGACAAAAAAGAGTTGAGCATAAATACCAAGCTTTCCGAAATGCTTCCCGAGTATAAAAACTCAAACAAAGCCAACATTACTTTAAAACAAATGCTTTCGCACTATGCCCGGCTAAAAGCGTGGATTCCGTTTTATCGATACACTTTAAATGAGGCTAAAACCGGGGTTTCTTCAAAATATTATTCAGATGTTCCGGCTAAGGATTTTAATGTGCAAGTAGCAGAAAATCTTTATATGCGCAGAGATTATATGGATACTATTTATAAAACAATTCGCGAAAGCGAACTATATTCCAGATTAGAATATAAATACAGTGATTTGCCTTATTATATTCTAAAAAAATACTTTGAGCAAAAGTTTGGCAAACCAATGGAGTTTGTAGTGCAAGAAAAAATTTATCAGTCTTTGGGTGCAAATTATACCACCTATTTGCCATTGTCTAAATTTTCAAAAGACAATATTCCACCCACGGAACAGGACAATATTTTTAGAAATCAGAAAGTTCAAGGCTATGTTCACGACCAAGGGGCAGCGATGCTTGGCGGTGTTAGTGGTCATGCGGGTTTGTTCAGTAATTCTAATGATGTGGCCAAAATAATGCAGATGTATCTTTGGAAAGGTTTTTACGGCGGCACACGCTATTTTAATCCAGATATTTTAGATCTTTTTAATACCTGTTATTATTGCGATAAAAATGTACGAAGAGGTGTAGGCTTTGACAAGCCACAGCTTGGTACTTCGGGGCCAACGTGCGGTTGCGTGTCTATGACAAGTTTTGGGCACAGCGGTTTTACCGGTACCTTAGCTTGGGCAGATCCGGAGGAAGAAATTGTTTATGTGTTTTTATCTAACCGAACGTTTCCCGATTCGGAAAACCGAAAGTTAATTAGAAGCGATTTGCGCAGTAAAATTCAAGAGGCCATTTATGAGGCAATTGATTATTAAAAGTAATCTTCAATATAAGTGTGAAGAGCGTTACGACTGCAGAAAAATTACAGTAAATAAAACCATTACCTGTCATTGTTTTTATAAAGAAAACTAATTTTAATTTTAGCCGAAGCTATTGTGGTTCGTGCTTCAAAAAAATATAATATGAAAATTGCAATAGTATGTTACCCAACCTTTGGTGGGAGTGGGGTAGTGGCCACAGAATTGGGTTTGTCGCTTGCCGAACACGGTCATGAAATCCATTTTATAACATACAAACAACCTGTTCGACTTGAATTGCTTTCAAAAAACATACATTTTCACGAAGTTTCGGTACCAGTTTATCCGCTTTTTCACTATCAACCGTATGAACTTGCGCTTTCCAGTAAATTGGTAGATATGGTGAAGTTGCATAAAATAGAGCTGCTTCATGTGCATTACGCAATTCCACACGCTTATGCCGGATATATGGCGCAAAAAATGCTAGCAGAAGAAAACATTCATATTCCAATGGTTACAACCCTGCACGGCACAGACATTACTCTGGTAGGTAATCATCCTTTTTATAAACCCGCCGTTACTTTTAGTATTAATAACAGCGATGTGGTAACTTCAGTTTCAAAGAGTTTAAAGGAAGATACCCTACATCTTTTCGATATTAAAAAGGAAATTCACGTTGTTCCTAATTTTATTGATATTCCGAAGAAAATAAATCCGTTTACCGAGTGTCAGCGCGATTTGATGGCCGAGCCAGATGAACGTATTATAACTCACGTAAGTAATCTGCGACCTGTAAAACGAGTAAAAGATGTAATTGAAATTTTTGATCGTATTCAACAACGTATTCCTGCAAAATTAATTGTTGTAGGCGAAGGTCCCGAACGAGAAGCTTGTGAAAACCTGTGTGTAGAAAAAGGCATTGAAGAAAAAGTTTTATTTGTAGGAAATAGTAACGAAGTAGATAAAATTTTATGTTTTACCGATCTTTTTCTGCTTCCTTCTGAAAAAGAAAGTTTTGGGCTTGCAGCTCTAGAAGCAATGGCCTGTGGTGTACCGGTAATTTCGAGCAATACTGGCGGCTTACCCGAAGTGAATATTGAAGGTGTGAGTGGATTTTTAAGTGAAGTAGGCAATGTAGCAGAGATGGCAGAAAATGCTTTAAAAATATTAGAATCTGATGAAACATTAGCAAGATTCAAAAAACAAGCAATAGAATCTGCCATGATTTACGATACAAAAAAAATAGTGCCTTTGTATGAAAAACTCTATAAAGACGCTATTCTTCGAAAAAATGGTGACTAGATTTTGTCTAGATTTTTCAATTTATAATAAACATTTCAACACGAAGAATTTTTTCTTATTAGTAATTTCTTTCAATAAAATCCATGGCGTTTCCGTGCATTACGCGTTCTACAATGCTTTCACCGCTAATTCTATTGAAATTTTTTAGCTTGTTTAAATTTGTTGAAAGATAATCGTTGGCGTGGTTTAACATTTCTTCGGCTAAATCCTTCATGTTTTCGGCAGTCCACAACCCGTTTGTTGGATTGACAATTCCGTCAAAATCGCTTCCTATAGATTGTATTCCCCAGCAAAACAGCCCTTTATTGTCCAGTACTTGCGCTATATGTAATACTTGTCGCCAAACTAAAAGAGCCTTTTTTCGCAATTGTTTGCGTTTGTTTGGAAAATATATTTTGCTTTCATTAATTGCTTTATTACTGCCAATGCGCCGTTCGTCTAATTGAATTCCAAAAATACCGTTGCTGCGCGCAATTCGTATCAATTCGTCGTCATAAAAATTAATATCAATGTTGCAGAACCAATCTTCGTGTTTGCCAATGCCGGTTTTATTATATAATGCAATTGAATGTTTCCCGTTACAAGCGCCGTGGCTGGCAATTATAGGTATATTTTCATTGCTGTATTTTGTGTCTAGAATGTTGTAATATGCTTCCCGGGATGCTGTGCTTAAATGTTTTATATCTATCGGAATTCGTTTATTATCGGTGTTATCGAGTAACAAATCAATTACTTCTTCACCCAATTCTGTGATCCCTGTATTTAAGCCGCGACTTTGGTTTTTCTTTAATATTCCTATAGAAATACTACTGGCATGACCAGAGAGTTCATTGTAAAAATGATGCGCCAGTGTAATAAACATAGGGCGGTATTTCCAGTCTTTAATAGCATTAACATTACCAAGTACTTCGGTTCTACTCGCCATATCTTTATTCATATCTAAACCCGTATTAAAGCTATGGCCTCCTTCAATAGTTAGAATAATGTTTATTATTTTTTTGGAATCTGTTTCTTGAGAAAAGTTTTGTTGAATTTCTTGATAATTACGTACCAATCGGTAGGTGTAGATTTTTCCGTCTATTTTTTCAACTTGATTGTGGAGTTGTTGATAGTATTTATACTCATCTACCAAATCGGCAAAATAATCATTATTACTTCTAATGTAATCCATCCGCGCTTGACTAATGCTGGCGGCAAGATTAACCAAAACATCGGTCACGCCTTTTATTCCAATTATTTCTTTTCCAAAAAAATGTTTCTCGAACGGATAAAGTGACACAATCACCACTTTTGCTTTGGATTTTGCAAGTGCGGTTAAATCTGTTTGCGTAAATTTTGTGAGGGTAACAAGTCGGTTAACCAACTTTTCCAAAAAGTTTGGAGGGCTGTAATGCCAAATAGAGTTTTTTCTATTTGGGTCAATATCATTCTGTTTTCTTGGTTTATACTTAAAACTTTTGCTAAAGGGCTTTAGTGAGGGATGGCAATGTACGTCTACGTAATGCTTGTCCATGGTATATATTTTTGCAGATTATACTAAATTATATAAAATTGCATAAAATTTTTTGTTTAGAAAACAGGAAAAACCCTGTTTTTTTAAAAGGAAAATGCCCCATAAAATTATGGAGCATTTGTTGTAATAAAGATGTATTTTTCAGCTATTTAAAACTGATAACGGGCACTTAACCCAATATCAAAACTAACGTTGTCTCTATATCCTAAATTAAATTGCGGTCGCATATCCAAGGAAAGCATTAAAGGTATATCAAAGTTGTATTCTATACCTATATCGCCCGTAATAAAAGCAAATGCTTCGGAGTCGTCATATCTATCATCAAAAGGATAATCTTTGTCTTTTGTATCATAACTCACAAGTCCTAAACCGGCTCCAGGGCCAGCGTACCAGTTAAATCCACCATCAATATTCCAAACCCATTGGTAGATTCCAAGAAGTTTTATTGCATTCCAGTGCTTCTCGCTATGAAAAGCAAGTCCTAGCTCTAGTCTGTTATTATCGCCAAGATGTCTTTGATAATTTATTTCAGGACCAAAACCATCACTTTCGCCAAAACGAAGTCCGATTGCATTTTCAGAAATTTCCTGCGCATTTGCCTGCCAAGTGAGCGCAGAGATGATGGTAAATAAAAAAATGACTTTTTTCATGATTTGAGTTTTAGTTATTAATAGCGTAAAATTACCGGTATTAACATTAGCTTCTAGTTAAAGCAATGCCAATCTATATACCATATTTTAGAAAAAAATGTTAATGAAATTTTTTACATTTACAGTAGCTACTATGAAAAAAACATTAGAGGAATTTAAGGAAAATTTCAAAGGCGATTTTTTTTCCGATGCCCTACACACCGCAATTTACGCCACAGATGCATCCGTGTATCGAAAAGTACCGTTAGCGGTTGCATACCCCAAAAATAGCGAGGCAATTAAGCAACTTATTCAGTTTGCCTCAAAAAATAACACATCACTCATTCCTCGTGCAGCTGGCACTTCCCTGGCGGGACAATGCGTTGGTGACGGAATAATTGTTGATGTTTCAAAACACTTCACCAAAATATTATCGGTCGATACCGAAAACCGAACGGTAACACTGCAACCGGGTGTAATTCGTGATGAATTAAACGCTTACTTGAAGCCTTTCAATCTTTTTTTTGGGCCAAACACTTCAACGAGCAATCGCTGTATGATCGGTGGAATGGTGGGCAATAACAGTAGTGGCACAACTTCCATTCAATATGGCGTAACGCGTGATAAGGTTTTAAAATTGAAAACAATTCTTACCAACGGCGAAGAAGTGGTTTTTGAAAAAATTTCAAAAGAAAACTTTCTACAGAAAACGAAATTGAATTCTTTTGAAGGAAATATTTATAAAACGCTTTATAATGAATTGATTTCCGAAGAAACGCAAAAGGAAATCTGGAACGAATTTCCAAAACCTGAAATTCACCGGAGAAACACGGGTTATGCGGTTGATAGTTTAATTAACACCAATGTTTTTAGCGAATTCAACAAAGAAATAAATCTTTGCGAATTACTCTGCGGAAGTGAAGGAACCCTTGCTTTTACTACTGAAATTACCTTACAATTAGACCCGTTGCCGCCACAATTTACCGCAATGGTTGCCACCCATTACAATTCGCTTGAAGCCTGCTTAAACGACGTGGTTGTGGCAATGCAACACAATTTGCACACCTGCGAAATGATGGACGACGTAATTTTAGATTGTACCAAAAAAAGCAAGACTTACGAGCCGTATCGCTTTTTTGTGGAAGGCAATCCAAAAGCAATTTTACTTTTAGAGTTAAAAAGTAACACTGAAGCAGATTTAAACATTCAAATTGAAAATTTGCTTAAATCTTTGGAAATTTCCAACTATAATTACCACAGTCCAATTTTAAGAGGCGAAGAAATTAATATGGCATTGGAACTGCGAAAAGCAGGCTTAGGTTTGCTCGGAAATATGGTTGGCGATAAAAAAGCTGTCGCATGTATTGAAGACACAGCCGTGGCTTTGGAAGATTTGCCGAAATATATTTTAGAGTTTTCTGCTATCATGAAAAAGTATAACCAGCAGGCGGTGTATTACGCCCATGCCGGTGCGGGTGAGTTGCATTTACGTCCTATTTTAAATTTGAAAGAAGGCGAAGGTGTTGATTATTTTCGAAAAATTACAACAGACGTTGCCATGCTTTGCAAAAAATATAAAGGATCCTTTAGCGGTGAACACGGCGATGGAATTGTAAGGGCAGAGTTTATTCCCTTAATGATTGGTGATAAAAATTACGAGCTTTTAAAACGAATCAAAACAGCTTTTGACCCACAAAACATTTTCAATCCGGGAAAGATTGTCAATGCCTTTAAAATGGACGAATCGCTTCGTTATGTAACCGATAGAGCGGAACCCAACATTAAAACGCTAATGGATTTTGGGGATTATCAAGGCATCCTTCGTTTGGCCGAAAGTTGTAACGGAAGCGGCGATTGCCGTAAAACCGCAGATTCTGCGGGTGCCATGTGCCCCAGCTACCACGCCACGAGAAATGAAAAGGATACAACCCGCGCACGTGCCAACGCTTTACGCGAGGTTTTAACGAATAATAACGCGGTTAACAAATTCAATTCAAAGGAGTTAAAAGATGTTTTTGATCTCTGCATAAGTTGTAAAGCTTGTGCCAGCGAATGCCCCAGCAATGTTGATATAAGCACTGCAAAAGCTGAATTCTTATATCAGTACAACAAAGCAAACGGAGCTTCTTTTTCGAATAAATTATTCGGAAAAAGTACACAGTTGAATAAAATGGCTTCAAAATTTCCAAAGTTGTCAAATTGGTTTTTTACGAATGGATTCACCTCAAAAATTATAAAAAATATTGGAGGGGTTCATCAAAATAGAACGTTGCCAAAAGTTTCGATTAAGAGTTTCAGTAATACATTGCAAAATCCTAATAGTCAATTAACTGAAAATTATTCAGTTGAAAGAAATAGATTAAAAAACGTATTGCTTTTTGTTGACGAATTCAGTAATTATTTGGATGTAGAAATTGCAGTGGATTCGTTTATACTTTTAACTGGTTTGGGTTATAAAGTAGAAGTAATAGATACATTGGATAGCGGTCGCGCACTGCTTTCTAAAGGGTTTTTGGAAGAGGCAAAAGTAGAGGCTAACAAAAACATTTCATTTTTAAAAGAAAAGGTTTCTGAAAATGTCCCGCTTCTCGGAATTGAACCTTCGGCAATCCTATCTTTTCGGGATGAATATCTTCGGTTGGTAGACGATAAACCTTCGGCGGAAGCTATTTCAAAAAATACATTTTTAATCGAAGAATTTCTGGCTGCTGAAATTCAAAACGGCGCTATTTCAGCAGCACAGTTTACTTCGGAAGAAAAACATATAAAAATACATTCGCATTGCCATCAAAAATCGCTCAGCAATCAAAAAGTAACTTTTGATATTTTAAACCTTCCCAAAAACTTCAAACCAACCATCATTACTTCGGGCTGTTGCGGAATGGCTGGAAGTTTTGGATATGAAAAGGAGCATTATGAGGTGAGTATGAAAATAGGGGAGTTGAAGCTATTTCCCGCCGTGCGAAAAGCTTCTGAAGACACTATTATTTCGGCCAATGGTACGAGTTGTCGTCATCAAATTCTGGACGGCACGGAAAGACACGCACTTCACCCTGTTACCATTCTTAAAAATGCGCTTTTAACCACTGTTTAAGTATTTATCTATAATTTTGAAATTTCAACCTTGAATATTTGGCCTTGAAAGTTTACATTTGTTGAAAACCAACTTATGGCTGGCAATTCCTTCGGAACAATCTTTAAACTCACCACCTTTGGCGAATCGCACGGAGCGGCCATTGGCGGAATTATAGATGGTTGTCCTGCAGGACTTTCCCTTAATTTTGAAGCAATCAATCTTGAAATGCAACGCCGTAAACCCGGTCAATCAGCAATTGTTACCCAACGAAAAGAAGCAGACGAAGTAAAGTTTCTCTCAGGAATTTTTGAAGGGAAAACGACTGGAACACCAATTGGTTTCACAATTGAAAATACCGATCAAAAAAGTAAAGATTACAGTCACATAAAAGATATTTACCGTCCTTCACACGCCGATTTCACATACGATAAAAAATATGGAGTCCGCGACTATCGCGGTGGCGGACGTTCTTCCGCACGAGAAACTGCTTGTAGAGTTGTAGCCGGTGCCATTGCAAAACAACTGCTTTCAGAAATTAAAATAAATGCATTTGTTTCCTCTGTGGGTGAAATTTTCATCGATAAACCCTATCAAGATTTAGACTTTTCTAAAACCGAAAATAACGTTGTGCGGTGTCCAGATGAAACTAGCGCAGCCAAAATGGAAAGTCTAATTAGAGAAATGCGAAAAAATGGTGATACTGTTGGCGGAACAATTACCTGTGTTCTTCAAAATATACCTGTGGGTTTGGGAGAGCCTGTTTTTGACAAACTGCACGCCGAACTAGGAAAAGCAATGCTTTCTATAAACGCAGTAAAAGGGTTTGAATACGGAAGTGGTTTTTGCGGCGCAAAGATGAAAGGAAGCGATCACAACGACATTTTTAACCCTGATGGAACGACAAAATCTAATTTGAGTGGCGGAATACAGGGCGGAATAAGCAATGGTATGGATATTTACTTTAGAGTCGCTTTTAAACCCGTAGCCACAATAATGCAAAAACAAGATACTATTGATAGTGCAGGTAATAAAGCGATTGCTGAAGGGAAAGGCCGTCACGATCCCTGCGTTGTGCCTCGTGCTGTCCCAATAGTTGAAGCTATGGCGGCATTAGTTATTGCCGATTTCTATCTATTAAATAAAATTTCACGACACTAAAGAATTTATATGAAAAAATTAGCGCTACACTGGAAAATAATCATCGGACTCGTTTTAGGTATTATTTGGGCTTTACTCAGCAGTCAGTTAGGTTGGAGTGAATTTACAATAGATTGGATAGCGCCATTTGGAAAAATTTTCATCAATCTTTTAAAATTGATTGCCGTGCCCTTAGTTTTGGTTTCTATAATTAGCGGAGTGGCTAATATAGGCGATCCGTCAAGTTTGGGAAGAATGGGAGGCAAGACCTTATTGGCGTATCTAATCACAACGCTCTTTGCAGTAAGCATGGGGCTTCTTTTGGTGAACACCATTAAACCCGGAAAACTAATTGATGAACAAAGCCGAATTGATAACCGAATAAGTTATGAAATCTGGGCGGCTTCAAAAGGACATGAAGTAAAAGACGGAATAAACTATCTACAAGACCCAGCTTTTTTTGAACGTGCCCAAAAAATTACAAACCTTTCTAAAGGCGATTTAAAAGATGCTTCGGTTTCAGAAAAGATGGAAACTGCACAAAAGGCTAAAGAGAGCACTCCACTGCAACCGTTGGTTGATATTGTTCCAGAAAATTTCTTCTTTTCACTGACAGATAATGGGTTGATGTTGCAAATTATTTTCTTCGGAATATTTTTCGGGGTAAGCTTGTTATTGATTCCAAATGAAAAATCAAAACCTGTCACGGATTTTATGGACAGCGCCATGGAGGTGTTTTTAAAAATGGTAGATCTGGTAATGCAAGCAGCTCCTTTCTTTGTATTCGCATTGCTAGCTGGAGTTGTGAGTAAAATGGCGGGAGACGATATTGGCAAGGTTTATGAAATTTTTAAAGGGTTAAGTTGGTATTCTCTTACAGTATTTGCCGGGCTGATGTTGATGATATTTGTAATATACCCCTTATTTATGAAGTTATTTGTAAAGAGTATTCCCTATAAAGGATTTTTCAACGCAATGGCACCAGCTCAAACCTTGGCCTTTTCAACTTCTAGTAGTGCTGCCACATTACCGGTTACTATGGAATGTGTTGAAGAAAACCTTGGGGTAGATAAAAAGATAACCAGTTTCGTACTTCCCATTGGTGCAACAGTAAATATGGATGGCACCTGTCTTTACCAAGCCGTGGCTGTGGTTTTCCTTGCGCAACTGCATATGATCGATTTAACATTAGGACAGCAATTAACCATTGTTATAACTGCAACACTCGCATCTATAGGTTCGGCAGCTGTTCCTAGTGCAGGACTGGTAATGCTAATTATTGTTTTAGAATCGGTTGGTTTAAATCCTGCTTGGATTGCTATTATATTCCCGGTTGATAGAATTTTAGATATGTTCCGAACCATAGTGAACGTTACAGGAGATGCTACAGTTTGTACAATTATTGCAAAGGGAGAGGGTATGCTAAATTATGAGCCACACGACAATCCTTCGGAAACTTTCGACTTAGATTCGTAATAGTTTGGGTTTGTTGCCAATAATATATTTTATTAATGACTTTAATTCGTTTTACTTGTGAAATATATATATTTTTGGCAGAAAAAATATTTTTTATTAAATTTGGGTTCTCCCCGGTATAAAAACCCAATCTATAAAAGTGAACTAATGACTTCTTAGCTATGTAAACTGCATAGTTATGAAACGTATTTTTCTATTCTTCGGGGCTGCATTTATTGCGACAAATATTTATTGCCAAGTAGGAATTGGCACCACAACTCCTACGCCGGCATCAATGTTGGAAATAAGCAGTACTTCAGATGGTGGTGTTACTTATGGCGGGTTTATGCCACCACGTGTTCCAAATATTGCTGCTCGCGATGCAATAAATGCGGGTTACGCAGATTATGGTTTGACCATATTTTTATTGAATTACGCTAATAATGAGGGCTGTCTACAAGTTTGGAATGGCGAAAGCTGGGAAAGCATTCATTGCGTTACATTAGCTAGCCCAGTAGCCTGGATTAATGAATTTCATTATGATAATAATGGGACGGATCAAGGAGAGTTTATTGAAATTGCTGGACCTGCTGGATTAGATTTAGCTACCTACTCCATTGAGTTGTATAATGGAGTAAATGGAAAAGTTTATGGAATTACCAATCTAACAGGAGTGATTCCTGATCAATCAAACGGAATTGGAACTGTTGTCTTTTCATATCCAAGAGACGGTATTCAAAATGGTGCGCCTGACGGAATTGCTTTAGTCGATGCCGGTGAATTACTTTATTTTATTAGCTATGAAGGTTCTTTTACCGCGATAGACGGAACAGCAAATGGAAGAACTTCAATTGATATTCTTGTCAATGAAACTGCTTCAACCCCTATAGGTGAATCACTTCAGTTAATAGGTACGGGAAACGAATATAACGATTTTACTTGGAGTGGACCGTCCGCAGAATCACCTGGTAATATTAATTCAGGGCAGACTATAAATTAAAATTATACTGGAGAAACTATGGTAATTTAACTCATCATCTAAAAACAATTAAATCTTAAAATAGTTTATTTAATTCGTATTAAATAAAACTGCTTACAATCGAAGTAGATTTAAAAGATTTAGCAATATTTTAAAAAAGAGTGAGAGCTTACAAAAACTTGCTCTTCAATTTCTCAGTCGCTATCATACAACTTTCTCGTTTCCCAAACCATTTATAACGGTTTCTTGCAATGTATTCATAAACCGCATTTCTAATGAATTTTGGAAAAATCATAAAACCATAAAGTAGGGGATAGCCACCCGTAAGATGTTTGGTAATATGTAGCGCTGCTGAAGATTTTATATAATGTTTCTCGCCATCAATAAGAATAATGGAGTCTATTTTTGACGTATCTATATTTAATTTTGAAGTCAACTCCCGCCCAATATCACTTTGCAACGCCGCAAATTTAAAAATGTTCTTTTTGTCGCGCTCAATCACAAAATTGACCGCCCCGTTGCAAAGATTGCAAACGCCATCAAAAAGGATTATTTTATTGTCTTCTAACATTTCTATTTTCTAGCAAAGCCGCAAAGGCGTAGGATATTTTATTATCGTCTTTGCGTGTATTTTATTAAACTTTTTCCAGTTCCTCCAAATTCACATTGGTGGTGAACATTCCGTAATTTACAAAAGCCTTGTTTTTTTCAATAGTGTCAATGGTTCCAACT
Source organism: Aequorivita vitellina (assembly GCF_022008365.1). Classification (GTDB taxonomy): domain Bacteria; phylum Bacteroidota; class Bacteroidia; order Flavobacteriales; family Flavobacteriaceae; genus Aequorivita; species Aequorivita vitellina. Next base: position 37,732 of record NZ_JAIRBA010000014.1, on the reverse strand, counting down.
GCCCGGCCATCTATCATTCGTACTCTGTCGCCAATTTTTAGCGTAACTTTCGGTTTTGGTGGCGGTAATTTTTTTGCTTTTTCCTTTTCTTCTTTTTTGCGTTCTCTAATTACTTCAACCTTTTTTTCAACTTCTTTAATTACCTCTTTTTCTTTGGCTTTTACGGCCTTTTTCTTTTTGGGCGCTAGCTTTTTGCGTTTGCTATTTTCAATCATAACAAGCTTCATTAGCTCATCAATTAACTGTTTTTTTCTTTTATTGTTGAAATATTTTTCAGACAGTATATCTACTTTTCGTCCCAAGCTAATTAACTTTTGATTGGCGTCAAACAATTCCTGATAACTTTCCAGTTTTTCCTGAACACGAGCATTAACTTCTTCTAATTGCTTGCTTTCAATACGCGCTTTTTGTTCTTCGGTTTTTAAGGATTCTGAAGTTTTCCGAAGATTGCTCCGCTCTTTTTGAAGATTGGCAATAGTTTTATCAAAACGTACTTTGCCGCGTTCAATTTTCTTTTTTGCTTTGTTTATCAAACTGTAGGGAATACCGTTTTTCTGCGCAACTTCAAAAGTGTAGCTGCTTCCCGCTTCGCCCAAATGTAAGTGGTACAAAGGTTCTAAAGATTTATTGTCGAATTGCATGTTTGCATTTATCGCGTGTGGCAATTCATTCGCCAATAGTTTCAAATTGGTGTAATGTGTAGTAATTATTCCGAAAGCTTTACGTTCGTAAAAAACCTCCAAAAATGTTTCTGCCAACGCGCCACCGAGTTCTGGGTCACTCCCTGTTCCAAATTCATCAATTAAAAAAAGTGTTTTATTATCGCACTTTTTTAAAAATTGATTCATCTTTTTTAAACGGTAACTATAGGTACTTAAATGATTTTCGATGGATTGATTATCGCCAATATCGGTTAAAATTCGTTTAAAAAAACACATTTCACTCTGTGGATCGGCAGGAATTAACATCCCGCTTTGTAGCATTACCTGTAAAAGCCCAACGGTTTTTAGCGTAATACTTTTACCGCCCGCATTGGGTCCCGAAATTACGATTATCCGTTTTTCAGGTACAAGTTCAATGCTCTGCGGAAATGTTTTTTCTTTCCGTTTATTATTGGAAACCAACAACAACGGATGATATGCGTTTATTAATGCAGTTTTTTTATTGGATACAACGATTGGCAAAACCCCATTAATTTTTAGGGCATATTTTGCTTTTGCATACAGCACGTCCATTTTTATCAAGTATTCCTGATAGCTCGCCAATAAACCGGCATGCGGACGCACAAAGGCGGTCATAGCTTTTAAAATTCGCTTAACTTCTTCGTCCTCTTCGTATAACAGATTGCTAAGTTCGTTAGCGTATTCTAGCGTTTCCTGAGGTTCAATGTAAACAATACTTCCCGTTTTTGAACTGCCCAAAACGGCGCCTTTCACTTTTTTGCGATGCATTGCTTTAACCGCGAGCACGCGTCTGTTTTCTACAACCGACTCGCGGATTTCATCTAAATAATCACTTTGTGCGTACTGCGATAACGCTTTTGTAAAAGATGAATTTATCTTTCCTTTTACAACGTTCAACCTTCGGCGGATAGTGCCAAGTTCTGTGGAAGCTTCGTCTTTAATGTCGCCATATTTGTCTATTCGTTTATTTATTTCTTCGGAAATGATTGAAGTGTAATTTACATCTTCGGAAAAAGAGTTTAAATAAATATAAAACTCTTCAAATTTTTTAAAGAATTTCAACAGAATGCGAGTGGTTTCAGAAATAGAAAGAATTTTTCGAAATCCTGAAATTTCAAGCGAACTATTTTCAATTTCGAATAATCGTAGCTCGCGAAAAATTGGGTCGAATCCGTGATTTGGAATTCGGTTATCGCCATCAAACGAAGCGGTAAATTCCTTCACGCGTCGCAGTTCTGGTTCAATTTCGTCAAAATCCCGATAGGGGATTATTTTTAAAATAGTTTCACGTCCCGGTTCGGTTACACAAAATTCCGAAACTTGGGATAGTACTGAGGGGAATTCAAGATCCTCTAAAGTTTTAGTGTGTATACGGGCTTTCCGTTTTATTTCCATTAATTTTACTTTTTCAGCAATCATACAAAAGTAACAATAATGCAGGTAACAATTGAGCCGGGTTGGAAGGCTATTTTAAAGGATGAATTTGAAAAACCCTATTTTAAAAACTTAGTAGAATTTGTAAAATCTGAATATGCTACCAACACTTGTTTTCCGCCGGGAAGCCATATTTTTTCTGCTTTTAACTGCACTCCATTTAATGAGGTGAAGGTTGTAATTATAGGGCAAGATCCCTATCACGGACCGGGACAAGCACATGGTCTTTGTTTTTCGGTTGGTGAAAATGTTAAAATTCCACCTTCGCTAAAAAATATTTTTGAAGAAATAAAAACAGATGTTGGTACACCGGTTCCAGCTAATGGATACCTAAAACGTTGGGCGACGCAAGGCGTTTTGCTTTTAAATGCAACTTTGACCGTTCGTGCTCACCAAGCGGGAAGTCATCAAAATAAAGGTTGGGAAAAATTTACAGATGCGGTAATTGAAAAACTTTCAAATGAAAGGGAAGGGTTGGTTTTTATGTTATGGGGAGGACCGGCAAAAAAGAAAGGAGCAAAGGTTGACAGTACGAAACATCTTGTTTTAACAAGTGGGCATCCTTCGCCATTGGCCGCCAATAGAGGGTATTGGTTCGGTAATAAACACTTTAGTAAAACAAATGAATTTTTAAAAAGTAAGGGAGAAACTCCAATTGTGTGGTAAATAGAAAGAAAAGAAATGGGGATATTTTTTCTTATTCTTCTTCTGGTACATCGGACTCTGTAGCATCGTTACAGCTAAACTGTAACAAAAGGAAATTTGTGACTAACAACGCCCCCAGAACGATTAAAAAAGTAGTCATAATAGTTGTTTTTATATAAACAAGATGCAGCGATCAACGTAAGGTTGCGTAAATATTAAGAAAATTTTTAGAAATTGTGTAAGATGCTGGTTTCCTGAATTTTATTTTCAATTAATTTTAATTCAAGTAATTTTTGTTGAATGTTTTCCAGCTCTTTTGAAGTTAATTGAGCATCGCTCCACGACGTTAATGAAAGCCATTCGCGTACATCTTCAATTTTTTGACCGTAGCGTTTGGCAATTAACTCGTCAACATTTGGGAAGGCTTTAAAATTAGCGGTTGTATCATTTATTACTTTTAAAATAGCTTTAACGCACGCTTCTTCATTTATTAAAACGTCATTGCGAACGGCAATCACAAAACTAGGCCACGGAGTAGGGGATTCGCCAATTAAGCGGAAGGTGCCGTTGTCTACATAGGGTTTGGTCATGAATTTTTCCCACATAAAATAATCGCCTTTTCCTTTGGGAAGCCCTTTCAAAGCGCCATCTAAATCCTGAATTACTTTAAACTTCAAATCATTTTTTAAATCCCAATGGTGATTTTCTGCATTTACAAAAGCCATTAAATGCGAGCCCGAACCGTAGCGGCTAATTGCGGCATCGGTTCCTTTTAAATCCAAAATTTCTTCGTAATCTGAATCGGCGGCAACGTGAATTCCCCATAACAGCGGTGATTTTACAAAAACCTGAACAATCTTAGAATCGTTGCCATTAATTATATCGCGCACAATTCCTTCGGTGAGGATTACGGCCATATCAATTTCTTTATTGCGCAGGGCAGCGGCCATTTCGCCAGTTCCACCGGGATAATCTTTCCAGCGAAGATTGATTTCTTCTTTTTGAAATTCTTTATCCCGAAGTGCAATATACCAAGGCAAGTTAAAATGTTCTGGCACACCTCCAATCAAAAAATTCTTCATGCTATAATTTTACTAAGTGTATATTGAATAAGTGCGTCAATTGTTTTTGAAGCATTTTCACTAAAAGTACCCGAAGCGCGATTAGCAACAATAGCATTCATCGAAATTGCGCGATGACCTAAAAGTTTCGCCATTCCGTACATAGTGGCGGTTTCCATTTCTAGATTGGTAATTTTTTTCTTTTTATATCGGAAAGAAGCTAGCTTTTCATTGAGGTTTTCATCTTTCAATTTTGCCCGAAGTACCCGACCTTGCGGACCGTAAAAGCCTACGTTAGTAATGGTAATTCCGTGGATTGTTTTTTCTGAAGTAAGTTTTTTCAACAAACTTTTGTCAGCTTCAACGGCATACGGCACCGAATTATCTGGATTCCACTGGGTGTGATCTATAAATGATTGAGCAAAATCGCGATTGAAAATTTTATCGGTTTTATCGTAATAGTGCATCACGTTATCCAAACCAATTCCCAATTCGCTAATTAAAAAACTATCTACTTCAATTTCGGGAGTTAAGCCACCGGATGTGCCAATTCTAATAATATTAAGTGATGTGAGTTCTTTTTTCACTTGGCGTTTTTCAAAATCTATATTTACCAAAGCGTCCAGTTCGTTGAAAACTATATCAATATTGTCTGGTCCAATGCCGGTAGAAATTACGCTTATCCGTTTTCCTTTGTAAGTACCAGTATGTGTCTTAAACTCGCGATGTTGTGCTGTACACTCAATAGTGTCAAAATATTTTGAAACCTTCTCAACCCGTCCTGGATCACCAACAGTAATTATGGTAGTTGCTAATTGAGAAGGAGCGAGGTCTAAATGATAAATTTTACCTTCTGGAGTAATTATGAGCTCACTGGGTTGTATGGTTTGTTGTTTCAAAATAATTTAATTTTTATGCTTAAAATTTTAAAGTGGATGCTATTAGTAACGAGCGACCAGATTGGGAGTTTATCCACTGAATACTAACACTGAATACCAATTACTGCTCACTGATCATCCACCAACCCGTTTTACTTTAAAACCTTTCTTTTCTAAAAACTGCATAATTTTATCGCGATAATCGCCTTGAATTATTATTTGTTCGTTTTTAAAACTACCGCCAACGCTTAAGAGTTGTTTTAATTCTTTGGCAAGAATTTTAAAGTCGCTATCGGCCCCGGTGTAGCCTTCTATAATTGTAATTGGCTTGCCTTTTCGCTTTTCGTATTTACAAATTAACGGGTCGTTTTGCATCCAAATTGTTGGTTCTTCCGATTCTTTGGGAATTTCGGATGGTTCGTGGTCCGGAAAAAGATTTTTAAGCTGGTCTTCTAAAGAATTCAATGTTTCAATTTTAAGTGTTGTGATTTCGGTTCCGCTCAATCACCGAGTTAGTCCCAGAGTGGCGCCGAAGAACTATTTTTTTATCAGTCCTATTTCTACTAAACGCTGGTGTAAAAATTCGCCAGCAGTAATATCTTCGTAAGCTTTTGGGTGTTTTGCGTCAATACATTCTGGTAAGCAATTTAATTTCATATCGCTGCGCGGGTGCATAAAGAAGGGAATGGAATAACGCGGGCTTCCCCATTCTTCACGCGGCGGATTTACAACGCGGTGAATGGTAGATCGCAGTTTGTTATTGGTAAGTCGTTCAAGCATATCGCCTACGTTTATAACCAACTCATCTTCGTTCGGGATTGCGTCAATCCACTCGCCATCCTTGCGTAAAACTTGCAATCCACCAGCTGAAGCGCCCATTAATAAAGTAATAAGATTTATATCGCCGTGAGCACCTGCGCGCATTGCTCCTTTTGGCTCTTCGGTTATTGGCGGGTAGTGGATTGGCCGTAAAATACTATTGCCATTTGCTGCCCAGTGATCAAAATAAAATTCGTCTAAACCTATATAAAGTGCGAGTGCTCTAAGCACATAAACCCCTGTTTTCTCGAGCATTCTATAGGCTTCCATACCTGTGTGGTTAAAATCGGGGAGTTCGGTTACTTGCACATTTTCGGGATATTTTTCTGAAAGATTTGCGTCTTCGGCAGGCTCTTGTCCAAAGTGCCAAAATTCTTTTAAATCGCCTTCCTTCTTGCCTTTGGCGTGCTCTTTTCCGAAGGAAACATAGCCGCGCTGCCCACCGAGACCTGGAATTTCATATTTTTCTTTCGTTTCCACAGAAAGCGCAAAAAAGGCTTTTATTTCTTTGTATAATTCTTCAACTAGCTGATCGCTCAGAAAGTGATTTTTAAGCGACACAAAGCCTATATCTTCATAAGCAGAGCCTATTTCATCAACAAATTTTTGTTTTCTTTTTGGATCATCAGAAAGGAAATCGGCTAAATTTACGCTGGGTATATTATTCATGGTTTTTTATTTATCTATTCGAAAAAACTAAATTACAGAATTTGAGTGTATTATTAACAGACTAAAGGCGTAACACTAAAAATTATATTCAGCATAGAGTGTTCAATTTCTTAAATTAACACCTAATAATTCATTTATTGAGATTACAAAGATACCAAATTATCAAAGTTATTATGAAGATAAAATTTCCGTTAATAATCGTTGTTACAACGGGTTTTTTAATACTTTTGATATTGCAAATTTATAATGATGAAACCAGAGACTACCCCCCAAATATTCTTCGATTACAACCGAAAAGACCTTGATGACGTCACTTTAATTAATCTATACCGCGGCATGTTGAAGCCGAGGATGATAGAAGAAAAAATGCTCATTCTGTTGCGCCAAGGCAAAGTTTCAAAATGGTTTAGCGGAATAGGACAGGAAGCTATTTCCGTAGGAATTACAGCAGTTTTAGATAAAGACGAATACATTTTACCCATGCACCGAAATCTCGGGGTTTTTACGATGCGCGATATTCCATTGCATAGATTGTTTTCGCAATGGCAGGGAAAAGCGAACGGTTTTACCAAAGGCCGCGATAGAAGTTTTCATTTTGGAACACAAGAGTATCATATTGTAGGAATGATTTCGCACTTGGGACCGCAATTTGGCGTTGCCGACGGAATTGCTTTGGGAAATAAACTAAAAGAAAACAATAAAGTCTGCGCAGTTTTTACAGGTGAAGGCGGGACTAGTGAAGGCGATATTCACGAAGCGTTGAATGTGGCTTCTGTATGGCAACTTCCGGTGCTTTTTTGTGTTGAAAATAACGGTTACGGCCTCTCAACTCCAACCAACGAACAGTACAACTGCGAACATATTGCCGATCGTGGAAAGGGATACGGAATGGAATCGCATATTATTGAAGGAAATAATATTTTAGAGGTTTATACCAAATTAAAAGGATTGGTGGAAAGTATGCGTACCAATCCGCGGCCAATTCTTTTGGAATTTAAAACCTTTAGAATGCGCGGACATGAAGAGGCGAGTGGTACAAAATACGTTCCTACGACTTTAATTGACGAGTGGGGCTTGCGCGATCCTTTGCTCAATTTTGAAAGTTATTTACTTGAAGAAGGCCTTATTTCTGAGGAAAAAATTGAAGAATTTAAAAGTGAATTCAAACACGAAATAGATGAAAATCTAGACATCGCCTTTGCAGAGCCAGTAGTTGAGTTCAGTAAAACTAATGAATTAAATGACGTTTACAAGCCTTTTGAATATCAAGAAGTTGTTTCAAGTTTAGAAATTGAAAACGTGCGTTTAATCGACGCTATTTCGCAAGGTTTAAAACAGTCTATGAAACGCCACGACAACCTTATAATTATGGGGCAAGACGTTGCGGAGTACGGCGGTGTTTTCAAAATAACGGAAGGTTTTGTGGAGCAATTTGGGAAAGGGCGCGTGCGCAATACACCTATATGTGAATCGGCAATTGTTTCAACAGCAATGGGGCTTTCTATTAACGATTTTAAGGCCGTGGTGGAAATGCAATTTGCAGATTTTGTTACTTCTGGCTTTAATCCAATTATAAATTATTTGGCCAAAAGCCATTATCGCTGGAATGAAAAGGCAGATGTGGTAGTTAGAATGCCTTGTGGGGCCGGAGTGGGAGCGGGACCTTTTCACAGTCAAACCAATGAGGCGTGGTTTACACACACTCCTGGTTTAAAAGTGGTTTATCCTGCATTTCCGTATGATGCTAAAGGTTTATTGGCCACGAGTATTGAAGACCCAAACCCGGTATTGTTTTTTGAACACAAAGCATTGTATAGAAGCATACGTCAAGATGTGCCTACAGATTATTACACGTTACCGCTTGGGAAAGCCTCACTTTTACGAGAAGGTAACGATGTAACCATAATATCTTATGGAGCTGGAGTGCATTGGGCTTTGGAAACCTTGGATCAAAACAATAAAATAAAGGCAGACTTAATAGATTTAAGAACGCTTATGCCGTTAGATACTGAAGCAATTTACAGCTCTGTTAAAAAAACAGGGAAGGTAATTATACTTCAAGAGGATTCAATTTTTGGCAGTATGGCTTCAGATATATCGGCCTTGATTATGGAAAACTGCTTCGAGCATTTAGACGCTCCAGTTAAGCGTGTGGGCAGTTTAGAGACTCCAATTCCCTTTGCGGCAAATTTAGAGGCAGGGTATCTTCCTAAAGAAAAATTCAAAGAAAACCTATTAGATTTATTGTCTTACTAATAATTTAACATTCGTTGTTAAACTTTAGATAAAGCGTAATGTAGCAAGTAAATTGTTATCTATTTTAGTGGTATACTAATCATTAAAACCATTTATTATGTTACGTTGGATCGTTATTTTTCTAGTTATTGCAATAATTGCAGCAGTTTTTGGATTTGGAGGCATCGCAGAAGGTGCAGCTGATATCGCAAAAATTATTTTTTACATATTTATAGTGCTATTAGTACTATCATTACTTTCAAGATTATTTAGAAGGTAATCGCTACATAACCATTTAAAACCAAAATTAATTTTTATGAAAAAATTCCTCATTTTGGCTGTAATTGCAGCCACAACATTCGCTTGCGGTACACCTAAAACCGTTCAAGAATCGCGAAAAGTAATTAAAGGATATTGGGCTTTAGACAATATTACATACGACTCTTCGGGCACGTATAATGTTACGCTATTTAACGATACTTCCGTGGAATGCATGGAAGGTAGTTCGTGGAGATTTATTCCTAATAATAACACGGGAAATTATACCATTAACAATTCTAATTGTCCTACCGGTGAACGAAACTTTATTTTCACCATTCAAGAAATAGATCCTACCTCTGGATTGTATGATTTTCTTTTAAAACCAACAAATGAAAAAGGAAAATCAGAAACCAATGCAGGTTACAGACTGCGTTTAGCTCAGCTTAACGAATCTTCAATGCGTTGGGAACAAACAGTGAGTTTGGATGGAAAACCGTTTAAAATAAACATGAACTTTACTAAAATACAAGAATAATAATTATGAAAACATTTAAAAAAATTACATTAGTTGCTTTAGCTTTTACGTTCGTTATTAGTTTTACGAGCTGTGAAGCTACTAGAAATGCTAATAATAAACAGAAAGGTGCCGTAATTGGCGCTGCCGGTGGAGCCGTGTTGGGTGCCATACTTGGTAACAACATAGGCAAAGGCGGTAACGGAGAAATTGGAGCTGTTATTGGCGGTGTAGTTGGTGGTAGTGCCGGTGTACTTATTGGTGCCAAAATGGACAAACAAGCTCAGCAAATTGAACAAGAAATCCCTGGAGCTCAAGTAGAACGGGTAGATGACGGTATTGTTGTGACCTTTGATGAGAATAGCGGCGTTTATTTTGACACTGCCAAATATAACATTAACGCTAATTCGCAAACTACTTTAAATAAATTAGCCAATGTACTTAAAGAATACCCAGATACTAATGTTTTGGTCGTTGGTCATACAGACAGTGTGGGAGCAGATGAAATGAACATGACTCTCTCTAAAAACAGAGCACAGGCCGTAACAAACTACTTGGTTCAAACCAAAGGATTGAGCGCGGGTAGGTTTACCACAAATTGGTATGGTGAAACTGCGCCAGTAGCAGATAATTCAACTGCCGAGGGTCGTGCAAAAAACCGTCGCGTAAATTTAGCTATTGTTCCAAATGAAAAAATGAAGCAAGAAGCACAGAATGAAGCAGGCGAATAATTAAAATATAATATTTTATTAAAATCCCGTGCCATTTTTGGACGGGATTTTTTTAGCTTTAAACGCTAAATATGATGACAAAAAACAAATGGAACGTAGTAATTATTGGGGGTGGACTCGCTGGCTTAACCGCAGCGCTACACCTTGCAAATTTTAACTGTTTGGTTTGTTTGATTGAAAAAAATGAATATCCAAATCATAAAGTTTGCGGTGAATATGTAAGTAATGAAGTACTGCCGTATTTAAAATCATTGGGAGTAAATCCATTTTCCGTAGGGGCAAAGGAAATTTCGAAATTTAAAATTACCGATTCTGTAGGCAAACCCATTACGGCTACTTTGCCACTCGGCGGTTTTGGAATAAGTCGGTTTGCATTTGATCAGCTACTTTATGAAACCATAAAAAACAAAGTTTACGTAGTTTTTGATACAGTTGAAAAAATAAATTTTGAAAAGAACCAATTCGAGATTAGCACGCAAAAGAAAGGAGTTTTTAAGGCAGATTTTGTAGTTGGTGCTTTCGGAAAACGCTCAAATATTGATTCTTTTTTAAACAGAAAATTTATGCGTCAAAACTCGCCGTGGCTTGCGGTGAAAGCACATTACGACTACGATTTTTCGGAAGATACCGTTGCGTTACACAATTTTAGCGGAGGCTACTGCGGTTTGAGTAAAACTGAAAATGATGTTGTTAACGCCTGTTATTTAACCACTTTTAAATCGTTTAAAAAGTACGGAAAGATAGCAGAATTTCAAAAACAGGAAATGAGTAAAAACCCATTTTTAAACGAATTTTTCAGCAAAGCGAAACCACTTTTTAAAAAACCGTTGACTATTAGCCAAATATCATTTCAAAAGAAAAACCCAGTGGAAAATCATATTTTTATGGTTGGCGATAGCGCTGGATTAATTCATCCACTTTGTGGTAATGGAATGGCAATGGCGATTAAAAGTGCACAAATATTTTCTGAAATATTTCTGAAGTCATTTCAAAAAAATAATTTCAACCGTGCTTTAATTGAAGCGGAATACATCAAAAGCTGGAAGAACGAATTTGAAAGCAGACTAAAAACAGGAAGACTTATTCAACGCGTTTTAATGAATCCAAGTACTTCGAAAGTAGGATTTGCAATGGCCAAGGTTGTTCCTTCGATCGTGCCAATGATTATTAAAAAAACACACGGAAACACAACCCCATGATTACTTTCAACAGTAAATACAGATCGCAACAGCTTGAAGTCATGGATAGTCTTGATTTTCACGGCCCGGAAATGAAAGATCTTTTAACCGATTTAAAAACGGTAAATAAGTGGTTGGGTGGCAATAGTATTACAATTAACGGACTTCAAAAACTGTTGCAAAACAAAAGTAAAACTGAAAAAATAACCATAGTAGATTTGGGTTGTGGCGATGGAGAATTGCTTCGTAAATGTGCCGATTTTGGACGTAAACACAAGTACAACTTCAATTGTATAGGTTTAGATTTTAACGAAAATATCATACAATTCGCCAAAATTAAAAGTGAAGCTTATGCAAACATAAAATATTTAAAAGTAGATGTCTTTTCAGAAGAAAATTTAATTCCTAATTGCGATATTGCAATGTGCACGCTGTTTCTACATCATTTCAGCAACGAAAAGGTTGAAAACTTATTAAAAACATTATTGCACAAAACGAGCATTGGTCTAATTGTAAACGATTTAGAGCGAAGTAAACACGCTTTCAACTTATTTAAAGTTGCGAGCAAACTGTTTTTAAAAACCAAAACAGCAAGGCACGACGGTTTAATATCAGTGGCAAGAGGCTTTAAAAGGGAGGAGCTCGAAAGTATTTCAAAAAATATTCCCAACCAGCAGAGTGAAATCCATTGGCGTTGGGCGTATCGCTACCAATGGATACTGAAAAAATTATGAAGATGGAGAATGAATCAACTTTTTTAAAATCAGATTTCTGTTTTCGCAGGAAGTTACTATGAGTGTAAAAATATCCACAGTTGCAAAGCAATTACCAAAATACAGTCGGGAAACTGCAGAGATTATTCCGTTTGTGGAACAATGGATGCAGCACCAAGACAAGCGTTTTCAACGAAAAGTAATCAAGATTTTTGAGGGAGCGGGGGTAGATAAACGTTACTCAATTATGGATCCGCTGGAAGTTTTTACGAATACAAGTTTTGAGGCACGCAACGATATTTATATTCGCGAAATTACCAAACTCGGAAAACAAAGCCTTGAAAAAGCCTTACAAAAAGCGAATTGGCATCCAACCGATGTAGATTTCATAATTACTGTAAGTTGCACAGGGATTATGATTCCTTCCGTGGATGCGTATTTAATAAACGAACTGAAAATGCGGCAAGACATTGTGCGTTTGCCAGTTACCGAAATGGGATGCGCTGCTGGAATTTCGGGTATTATTTACGCGAATAATTTTTTAAAAGCCAATCCAGGGAAACGCGCAGCTGTAATTGCTTTGGAAGCACCCACAGCAACATTTCAACTAGAAGATTTTTCAATGGTGAATATAGTGAGCGCCGCAATATTTGGCGATGGTGCAGCTTGTGTTTTAATGTCTTCCAATGAAGAAGATAGCGGACCGGAAGTGCTTGCAGAAGAAATGTATCATTTTTACAATGCGACAGATATGATGGGTTTTAAGCTTGTAAATACAGGTTTAAAAATGATACTCGATAAATCGGTTCCGGAAAAAATAGTGGCGCATTTTCCTGCAATTATCCATCCGTTTTTGGAGAAAAGTAATTTAAAAATCGAGGATATCGATCATCTTATTTTTCATCCCGGCGGACGTAAAATAGTTGAAACAGTAGAAGATTTATTTGGAAAATTGGGCAAGGACATCGAAGATACCAAAGAAGTATTGCGGTTGTACGGCAATATGAGCAGTGCCACTGTGCTGTACGTTTTAGAACGCTTTATGGACAAAAATCTTCCCGCTGGAGATTTGGGATTGATGCTTAGTTTCGGCCCTGGTTTTTCGGCACAACGGGTTTTGTTGAAATTTTAATTATGAGTGAATTCAAAAATAAATGGGCAATAATTTTAGGCGGTAGTAGCGGCTTAGGCCTCGCCAGTGCCAAAAAATTGGCATCCAAAGGAATGAATATTTGTATTATTCATCGCGATAGAAAAAGCAATTTGGCGATGTTTGAGAAAGAAGTTGAGACGATGAATGCTTTTGGCGTTACGGTGAAAACTTTCAATAAAGATGCTTTAAATGAAGCTGTGAGATTAGAGATTATTAAAGAATTTCCGAAACATAGTGTGAAACTATTACTGCACAGCATCGCAAAAGGAAGTTTAAAAAAAATGAACAATGCAGATGCGGAAACATTGACTAAACAAGATTTCGATATAACGATTCACGCAATGGCCACAAGCTGGTACGAGTGGGTTCAAACTTTAATTGCGAACCAAATATTTACAGATAAAGCTCGAAACATCGCTTTTACAAGTGAAGGAAATGCTCGGGTGTGGCCGGGTTACGCAGCGGTTTCTGCCGCAAAATCGGTATTGGAAGCATTAATGCGAAATATGGCGGTAGAATTGGCACCACTGGAAATTACAACCAATTGCATTCAAGCTGGAACTACGGAAACACCTTCGTTTTTGGCAATTCCCGAAAGTAAAAAGCTCGCTGAAATGGCGAAATTCAGAAATCCGTTTAGCAGACTTACAACTCCAGCTGATGTTGCGAGCGCAGTGTATTTACTGTGCAAAGCAGAAGCCGATTGGATAAATGGAACTGTGCTAAAAGTGGATGGCGGGGAGAGTCTTAGGTGAAATCGATCGCAACTGCAATCGAGAGAAATAGAAAAGGAAAACGAAACCGAAAAATTTAGTGAAAAAAGAAAAATATTGAAATCAAAAGAAATAATAGTGCAACTTCCGTATTCCGAACCTTTTTTGTTTGTGGATGAAATACTCACTGTTTCTTCTGAAAGTATAACGGGCACATATTTTTTTAGGAATGACGCTTATTTTTATAAAGGTCATTTTATAAATAATCCGGTTACGCCTGGCGTTATTTTAACCGAATGTATGGCGCAAATTGGCTTGGTTTGTTTTGGAATATTTCTTTTAAACGAAGAACACATTTCTGAAAACCCAGGTTTCGCATTGAGCAATACAGAAATCGATTTTTACTTACCAGTATTTCCCGACGAAAAAGTGAAGGTTGTTTCAGAAAAAATATATTTCAGATTTAACAAATTGAAATGTAAAGTAAAAATGCTGAATGCCAATGATGAAATTGTTGCCCAAGGTACGATCAGCGGCATGCTTTTAAAAGAAACTAAAACTAAATGAGGAAACGGGTCGTAATAACAGGTTTGGGCGTTGTTGCGCCGAATGGAGTAGGGGTGACTGCTTTTTCGGAAGCCATAAAAAACGGGGTTTCTGGCATTGCGTTTTTTCCTGAATTGCGCGATCTTAATTTTTCTTGTCAGTTGGGAGCAAAACCACATATTTCCGAAGATAAAAAACGCGAATATCTCTCTGAACTTCAACTTCGAAATTTCAACAGCAGCAGTATTTTATACGGTGTAATTGCAGGAATGGACGCATTGAAAGATGCGAAAATTGAACCAGCAAATCCAAAAGAAGAACCATTGTGGGATTTGGGAATAATCTTCGGCAGCGGCACCAGTGGCGTTGAAAAATTTCGCGAAGCCATTTATAAAATAGACGATAAAAATGTGCGCCGTTTGGGTAGTACCTCTGTGGCGCAAACGATGACAAGTGGCGTGAGTGCCTATCTTGGCGGACTTATTGGGGCCGGAAATACAGTTACCGCAAACTCTTCAGCTTGTGCAACCGGCACTGAAGCGCTATTATTGGGTTACGACCATATTGCAAACGGGAAAGCAAAATATATGCTCTGTGGTAGCACCAGTGATAGCGGCCCATATTTGTGGGGCGGGTTTGATGCAATGAAGGTAACCACCTATAAATTTAACGATGCGCCAAATAAAGTTGCAGGTCCAATGAGTGCCGAAGCCAGCGGTTTCGTGCCTGGAAGTGGCGCAGGAGCCTATTTTCTTGAATCGTTGGAAAGTGCGCAAAAAAGGGGCGCAACTATTTATGCCGAAATACTAGGCGGCGCTGTTAATAACGGCGGTCAAAGAGGCGGCGGAAGTATGACGGCTCCCAACAGTGCAGCCGTTCAAAAATGCATTAAAGATGCGTTGGTGAATGCGAATGTAACGGGCGATGAAATTGATTATATAAACGGGCATTTAACCGCGACCATTAAAGATCCGGATGAAATTGAAAACTGGAGCCTCGCTTTAAATAGGCGAGGGGCCGAGTTTCCGTATATAAATTCGTTAAAGGGAATGGTGGGTCACTGTTTGGCTGCTAGTGGTAGTATTGAAATTGTTTCGGCAATGCTTCAATTGCAAGAAGATTTTATTTTTCCGAATGTGAATTGCGAGAATTTACATCCTGAAATTGATGCTTTAATTGCTTCAGAAAAAATCCCGAGACAATTGCGAAAAAGCACATTGCAAACTATTGCAAAAGCCAGTTTTGGGTTTGGCGATGTAAACGCTTGTGTTATCTTTAAAAAAATATAAACGAAATATGACTTCGAAAGAAATATACGAAAGGTTGGAACCTATTATTATAAACTATTTGCCGGAGGACGTGGCGCCAAAAGAAGTAAACAAATCAAGCGATTTAACGCGTGAATTGAATATAAATTCGGCGCATCTTGTTGATATTGTTTTAGATATTGAAGACGTCTTTAACATTGAATTTAAAAATGAGGACATGGAGCAGCTTCGTAGTATAGACGATGCTATTTTGTTAATTCAACAGAAAATTTCGGTTTAGTTGCGTGTTTTTCAGCTCTTATATTTTTGTTAAGTGCTTGTTTTTAGAGCGTTAAAATGCGTTAAACAAAATGGCAACTGGTTTTAAATTTATTAATTTCAGTAAAAACTAAATAAATTTATAGACCATGAAAAATTTACTCGGAATATTGTTTCTATTTATGAGTTTCTCAGCATTTTCACAGGATCCATTTCTTCAAAAATCTAATCCTGTAGCAGAAAAGGAAGCCATCCAACTCACTCAGAAATACGTGCCAGAACTTGGATTAACGGGAGAACAACAATCTTTATTTCAGCAAAAGGTGGAGGAGTTTTTAATTCGCAGGTATAAAATTGAAGCAGAATTAAGTGGAAAAGAAAAGCTTAATCTACTGTATAAACTTCAACAGGAGGAGACCGCCGAAATGAATGATATTTTAACACGGCCGCAACTTGAAGTTTACAAAAAGATTAAGCCCAAGTTTCAACCTATTGAAACAATAAAGACCGAATAACTATTTATTCTTTTCTATAAATCGTTCTTTTTCGGTGGTGCTTTCAATATCTGGCTTGTCGCCTTTAAGCGGACTTTGATTTAAGCCAGCAGATTCAACGCCAAAAAACTCTAAAATTTCAGGTGGATTGTTTATTTGCTTAGTTTTACTACCCATTATTGCAATTGGTTGCGAAATAACCGAATCGTTATTTTGGATAATTTTTAACCAGTCGTTCGAACCAAAATTGGATGTACTTTCACTGTCAATATCTAATTGTCGTTTGTCTATTAAATCGCCAATTTTTACGCCCAGAGCATCGGCAATTTCTGCCCATTGGGTATCAGACACTTTGGTTTTAGCCAAATCTATAGCTAAATACCTTTCATCAATTCCTGTTAAATAACTTAAGGTGTGGGTTCCCACACGTGTATTGCTACTATAAATTAGGGTAAGTTGGTTTTCATTTCGTGCTATAACTCCCATATCTTTCATACTATTAATGTGCTTTCAGTTTTTCTTTTCGTTTTTGAAGTTGAGATCGAAGCTCTGTAGTTACTTTTGCAACCGAAGCTTCAAATGAAGCCGTTGAAGACTCTGCAAAAATGGTAGTTCCTGGCATACTTAAACGTACGCTGCAAATTTTGCCAATTTCAGGATTTGAAGAATTTTCCTTTTTAAAATAAACATCTCCACTAATTATAGAGTCGTATTTTGTTTCAATTTTATTTAATCTTTCAGCAACAAAACCTTCCAGTCTTTGGCTCGCTGCAACCTCGTGGTACTCAAAATTTATCTTCATATTCTGTTGGTTTTTATTATAAATTTAAAGATACAATAGCAAAAAAGCCGAACCAAACTTTTAATATGAAATTGTGAAAATTTAGTCCTCTTCCAAAACAGCAGCGTTGGGGTCTGTAATTACAATAGATGCAATTATACCAGCAGCTAACGATAAACCAATTACGCCCAGTGACAGCCATTCGGGGATTTCAACATTATGGGCGAGTATCATTTTTACACCCACGAAGGCCAAAATAACAACCAAACTGTAGTTTATAAATCTAAATTTAGTAAGCATTCTAGAGATTAAAAAATACATTGAGCGCAGGCCTAAAATGGCTAAAATGTTTGAGCTGAAAACAATAAACGGATCTGCAGTAATGGCCAAAATTGCCGGAATACTATCTAGTGCAAAAAGGATATCGGTGAGCTCAATTATTATTAAAGCTACAAATAGGGGGGTGGCAGCACGGATTCCCATTCGCTTTATAAAAAATTTATCGCCATCCATTTTGTAACTAACAGGAAAGAGTTTTTTCATAAATCGAAACATTTTCGACTTTTTGGGATCAAATTCAGTCTCTTTATGAAATAACATTCTAAAGGCGGTAAACAATAAAAATGCGCCAAAGACATAGATTATCCAATCAAATTTATTGATAAGGGCAACTCCAAAAAAGATCATTAACGCCCTAAAAACAATGGCTCCCAATATTCCGTAAAATAAAACTTCGTGTTGGTATTTCTGTGGAATGGCGAAGGATGAAAAAATTACTGCAATAACAAATACGTTGTCAATGCTCAACGATAGCTCTATTAAATAGCCGGTTATGTATTTTAGCATAGCGGCATCTGGCGCCAAATTGGTTGGGTTTTCAACTAAGCCTTCTTTAAAAAGCCAGTAAATAACCCCAGAAAAGGCCAATGCCAAAGTAACCCAGATACTGGTCCAGATTGCAGCTTCTTTGGTTTTAATAATATGGGGAGTGCGATTAAACACACCCAAATCTAACGCTAAGAATAAAATGATAAAACCAATAAAGATTCCCCAGACCAACATAAAGTAAAATTTACACAAAACTAAGTGGAAAGTAATTCTAAAAATTATATGGAAATGTTAATAATGGCGGTGAGCGTTAAAACTTTTTTAAATTCTTTTTAAGCCAGCCTAAAGCCATTACATTTAAAAGAAAAATATGAAAAACATGATATCTGTAAATAAAAAAACCCCTGTAGAACATCCTATTTTAGACAGTATAAAAAACAGATGGAGTCCGCGTAATTTTGCCAATACACCTATAAAAGAAGAAGATGTAAAAACCTTATTTGAAGCTGGTCGGTGGGCGCCAAGTTCATCAAACATTCAGCCATGGCGTATTATTTGGGGTACGAAGGGTACCGAAATGTACACACGTATATTTAATTGTTTAGACGAGTTTAATAAAAGTTGGGCAGCCAACTCACAGTTATTGTGGATTAACGCCTATAAAAAAACGATGAATACCAATAACAAAGAAAATTTTCACGCCCTGCACGACTTAGGTCTTTTTATGGGGAATGTAATTCACCAAGCCAATAGTATGGGGATTGCAGTACACCAAATGGCAGGTTTAAATTTTAAAAAAGCGCAAGAAGAGTTTAATTTCACTGATGATTACCACGTGGCAACCGCCGTGGCCTTTGGATATTATGGCGGCAATCCTGACGATTTGCCCGAAGATCTTAAAAAACAAGAGCTAGAAACAATGCGAAGTCGGAAAAAACAAGAAGAATTTACCTTTAATGGAAACTTTAAAAAATAACAAATTATGACCAAGAAAAAGAAACACGCAGATTTTCAAGATGAATACCGAAAATCGTCAAATTTTGGAAAGCTGCAACAGGAAGAAAATTTAAAAATTAAGGGCGATGGCGAATTAAAAGTGGAAAAGGATGATGCTATGAAATCAAATTCAGACAAGGAAAAGATTTTGGATGCTTTAAAAAAAAATTAATTCAGAAGAAACTTAAATTCCTAAAAAAAGCCGATTTTTATAGTTGCGCAATCATCTCCGTATGTCAGAATCTAAAACGAGTAAATCTGAAGAGCAACAAAATATTGACGAAGAGTTAAAAAACTCAAAGTCGTCTGAGTTGACAAATGCAAAATCGCATGGCGAAATACTTAAACAGCAAATAATAGATGGGCAGGAAACTTATGATAAAAGTGCGTTAAGTATTCTGCTTAGTTCACTTACAGCGGGGTTGGAGATTGGTTTTAGTTATTTGCTAATTTGTGCGTTGTATTTCTTTCTTCACGGAAAAGTAGAAGAGGACACAATTTTAAAATCGCTGGCAATAGTCTATCCAGTAGGTTTTATCATGATAATTTTAGGGCAGTCTATATTATTTACGGAGCAAACCTCGTTGCTTACTCTTCCTGTACTCAACAAAAAAAGAAGCTTTGGGAGCTTGTTAAACCTTTGGGGACTCGTTATTCTCGGGAATTTAATAGGCGGTTACCTTATTGCTTTTGTACTGGTTTGGATAGGTCCGCGTATGCGGATATTCGATCTTGAAACGGTCGAAAAAATAGCCGTTCATGTTATTGATTACAACAATATCGTCATTTTTACAAGTGCCATTTTAGCGGGTTGGTTAATGGGTTTACTATCTTGGTTAATAGCTGCTTCAAAAAGTACGTTTAGTAGAATTGTTTTAATATTTATTATTACCGCGGTATTAGCTTTTACTGGTCTGCATCACAGTATTGTGGGTAATGTAGAAGTTTTTGCGGGGTGGATAAGTTCGCCAGCGATAACATTTGTAGATTATCTTTATTTTATTCTTTTGGCACTTTTAGGAAATGCCATAGGCGGTGCTATTTTTGTCGCTTTACTGAAATATCGCGCCTTTGTTTATGATGTTAAGGGATAGATATATTTAAGGCTTTATTTTATTGTTATTAGACTGAAAATTTTTTTATATGCTGAAATTTACTCAAAAGGAAACGCCAAAGCTGAATTTTAAAAAAGCAATTAAAAAACCGATTCCTGTAAAATGTGTTCAAATAAACGAAGCTTTTGAAGTGGAAACCTTAGAAGGCACAATGAAGGGAAAACCCGGGGATTGGTTAATGGTAGGTGTAAACGGCGAGAAATATGTTTGCGACGCAGCTATTTTTATCAAGAGTTATGATTTAGTGAAATAGAAGTAATTAAGAAAGTATGTTTATAGTCTATATAATGTGGTAAACTGGGTAGTGGGATAAGTAGCTTTACTATTATTCTATTTTACATAATATAAATTATAGGACACGAAATGACTTTTTTAAATATAGTCATTAGCCACGTTTTTGCATTATTTAGCGATATTATAAATATCGTCATCGCATTTCTCTTGTTGTACTAATAATATTATCCTTAAACGACTTGAATAAAATTAAAAATATAAATTACCTTATTGCGTCGGATTTTGCACATAACAATCACGATTTGTAAATGCCCAAGTTTTGGTATTAATGGCTTTAATTGTATAAGAGTTAAATAAAAGAATGGGCTGAGTACTTCCAGAATCATTGTCTAGGTCAGAAACCTTATAGTCTTCATTGTTAGATGGATAGCTCTCAATTGTAATAGTGCGACTTATAAAATTTCCTCCTAATTCATAAATTAAAGAATTTGGCTCGTTAGCATTAGGTTTTACTATAATACGAATTATAGAATTATGGCCTAGTAAATTATTAGAACCACTAGGACCATCAAACGTTATTACGAATGGTTTGTTTAAAACATCGGTTGTCTTTGGAAGTGTTATAGTCAATCTAGTATGTCCCGAAGTATATGTAACAATTGAATTCGTTCTCAATGCGACAATACCTCCGTCGGTTAAGCTGTTAAGTGCAGTTGTCATTTGAGCACTGGAAACATTATATTCATTCCAAGGACTTCCGTTTGGAAGATTAATGTCAATAAATGCTACTTTATTAGGGACATCACAGTTAGTAATATATCCTTCAGCTTTCCCCAAAGTTACCCAACCCGCAGTTGTACCATTACTCATTATAACTTGACCAGCTTTTCCCTTGGAACCTTGAGTTGTTTCAGTACCTCCTAAACGTATTCCGCCATCAATTTGTATACTTCCTCCATCATTATCAGCGGTTTTAACTATATGTAAATCGCTTTTGGGGTCAACTGTTCCTATCCCTACTTGGGCAGATCCAGAGATAAAAAAAACCATAATAAAAAAAGTAAGTATATGTTTCATATTATTGTGTTTTTAAAAATTGTGCTTTTATAAGTTGCTTATATACAAATTATAACTTCGGCGAAAATATTCAATAATAATGATAGTTAATAAATTTTAGAAAAAAAAATTCATAGGCATTTTTATGCAATTTAAATACGATTTCGAAATCCGAAAAAAAGCTTTTATAGCTGTAAAAGCTAATTATGTATTCCGCCGAATTTACGATGCTGGACCTTTATTTAAATCTATTTTAGCCCTTACTTATAAAACCCTCCCAAAGCCCTGTTAAATAATAATTAAACCAATTAGTCTGCACTGGCATATTTTTTATATTACCTAATCAAATAAAAAAAGCTCAGAAAACAGGTATAATGAAAGCGACGTCGACTACGGAAAAAGAAGTATTAATTGGCGAACTTGAAGCAGGTCAACGAACGGTTAAAAGTCTTCCCTATGGCGGGTATCTGTTCTTGGAGCACGACGTTCCTTTTTTACTTGTTTACCGAAATAGGCCCAATGATAAAGCAACAATGCGCCTCGCGCGTACCGGCGCGAGTTATTTAATAATAGGCGCAGATCATTTTGAGTATTTTCAAGAATTTATAAAGCAACTTACCAAAAAGATGAGCGCTCGTTTTGGCAGCTTTTTTTTAATGGAAATATATAGCGGGGCTGAAGATAGTACCCAATTTGTTATCCGTGGGCCATCGCACAAACTGCCAGTATCATTAGAAGTACTTCGGGAAGCGCTTGAAAAAGTAAAAAGCAGAACGTACGGCGTGCAGCTAACAGCTACTATAGAACAAACCAAACAACGCCAACAAGAATCGGAAGCTGCCTTAATGAGTATTGCAAAAATTAAAGACTGTGGCGGAACTTTAATTGGTTTGGAAATACCTCCCGTTTATCGCGATGCCGAGGGCGAAGTATTTCCTGTTTACTTTAGACAGTTTCAAGAAAGTGTTGCGGAAGCCATTCAGAAATCTGTTTTTGAATTTATCCGTGTTCAAACGTCCAGCAATTTGGCCAGTTATTACGCCTTGGGAAAACGCGAAATACACAAAGAAGTTTTTAAAATTGATCGCGCGCTTACCCAAATTGAAAACAGCTATCAGTTTTTGTTATTAGTGGCGCCTGTGAACATTCAAAGCTTGCGGAAACGGTTTTTTGAAAGCAATTTTAAAAATTTAGAAGAATATCATTACCGTCTGCTACCCGTAGATCCCGATATTTTAAAACGAAAACTCTACAACCTTGAAATTGATCAAATAGACGACCCTGCCCTCTCCCACCTCTTTCATGAAAAACGGGAAGAATTAGACCAACAATTAACCATGTTAAAGGAGCGCGGATCTAAAAACTTTTTCTACAGTAGCGTAAGATTATATAAAGGACTTCAAAAAAATATTTTAACCGAAGCCGAATTAATTCTTCAAAATATTCCTGAAGATACCCAAGACGATAATTCAAAAGTATTGCATGCCAAAGCGTTTGCCGACATGGCTTCAAAAGAGTTTAAATTTTTAAGGCAACAGGATTCTAATTTTCAATGTAAAGTACATATACGAAAAGACGTAAATGTAATGATGGTGAGCAACGGCGAGCTTTATTTACCAGCAGACTACACCTTAACACATAAAGAGGCACAAGCTTTAATTCAGCACGAGATAGGCACCCACGTCCTCACCCACTTTAACGGGTCGCAACAACCGTTGAGTCAGTTGAGTGTTGGCTTTGCAGATTACGACACCTTGCAAGAAGGCATAGCCGTACTTTCGGAGTATTTAATTGGTGGGCTTTCCGCTAACCGTTTGCGTCTTCTTGCCGGACGCGTTTTGGCAGGTGCCGCCCTTATGGACAATGCAGATTTTAAAACTGTTTTTCACCTACTGTATAACACGCACAAATTTTCAAAAGAAAGAGCTTTTAATATTACCTCTAGAATGTTTCAGGGAGGCGGTTTTTTAAAAGATATCATTTATTTAAAAGGCTTAGTTCATCTTCGCGATTACCTAATAGCCGGTGGCGATCTGGAGTTTTTACTGGCTGGAAAATTTGCATTAAAACACGTGCCAATGATCAACGATCTCACTGCCCGTGGATTATTGCAGCCACCCCATTTAAAGCCTAGATATTTACAGCAAAAAGATTTTAAAGAACGTATAAATAAACTTAAACAGGGAATCTCCCTATCTAAACTAATATAATAATGAAGATATGTTTTGTAATTAGCGACATAAAAACCGAAGCTTGTGGAACGACGGTTGTAATATTGAAAAAGGCTCACGAACGTGGCCATGATGTTTATGTAATGAGTGTGGGCGATTTTATTTTCAATCGTGATAAAAATATAAGCCTTCGCTGTAAAAGGATTCCATCTACAATAAAAGGCGAAACGGTTGAAGAATTTTGGAAACAGGTACAGGACGATAAAGTAAAGACCAAAGCCGTACCCAGTACGAGTATGGATGTAGTTTTTTTACGAAACAATCCAACCGAAGAAACTTCAGATAGACATTGGGCCGAACACAGCGGCATTGCCTTTGCCCGAATGATTCAGCAAAGTGGGGTTTTGGTTTTAAACGACGCCTTTGCAATGAGCCACGCCTTTATCGATAAGCTTTATTTTGAAGAATTACCCGCCGAAATTAAACCCGATAGTTTAATAACCCGCAATATGCAAGACATCTTGAAATTCTGGGAAAAGGTTGGTAAAAAGATGGTGTTAAAGCCTTTGGAAGGTTCTGGCGGCCAAGACGTATATTTAATAGATGAAGATAAAAAGAATCTCAATCAAATAGTGGAAACCATTAGTGCCAAAGGATATATAATAGCCCAGGAATTTCTTCCGGAGGTTAGCAAAGGTGATGTTCGGGTTATTTTATTAAATGGCAAAATTCTGGAGGAAGATGGCGAAAAAGCTATTATTAGACGCGTAAATAGTGATAACACAGAGTTTAGAAGTAATTTATCACTGGGTGCAAAAGCAAAGAAAGCCAAGCTAACCCCAGCCATAGAACGCATTGTTTCACTAACAGCTCCAAAATTAATTAGAGATGGACTTTTCTTCGTTGGACTGGACATAGTTAACGACAAACTAATTGAAATTAATGTGTTGAGTCCGGGAGGATTAGATTACTGCGAAAAAATTAAACTCCCCGCCTTTACCGATACTGTTGTGGAAGCAATTGAACGCAAAATAGAATACAAAAAATATTATAAAAACAGCCTAACGAACAAAGAGTTAGCAACAATGGAGTAAAATGAAAAGTACAGCTAAAAAAGATATAGACGAAAAAGCATTGAAAAACATACCACGTGTAATAGGAGAATACAGCAGCGGTAAAGAAGGTCCGTTGTTATTTATTACTGCTGGCATTCACGGCAATGAACCTAGTGGAATTATAGCTTTACAGCAGGTGTTTAAAACGCTAAATAAAGAAACTCCCGAAATTAAAGGCAAGGTGGTTGGAGTTTCGGGAAATAAAAAAGCATTGCAAAAAGGAGTGCGTTTTATCGATGAAGATTTAAATCGCACTTGGACTAAAGAAAACATTGCGAGTGAAAACATTGACAGTCACGAAAAGAAAGAAATGTTTGAGATTATTGAAACGCTCAATCAGTTTTCTGAAGCGCAATATAGCGAACGCTATTTTCTGGATTGTCACACTACTTCGGCCGCCAGCGACCCCTATATTTCAGTGCAAGAGGTAAATGACAATGATGCTTGGGCGCATAAATTCCCAACTTATATTATACGCGGTTTTTCTGATATCGTATTGGGCTGTATTGATCATTATGAAAGCCGAATAGGAATTACAGGATTTGTATTTGAAGGAGGACAGCACCAAGACAAATCTTCCGAAATGAATCACGAAGGAATTATTTGGTTAGCCTTGCACAATGCTTGCGAACTCAATTTAAATCAGCTTCAAGAATACCCCGAAGCTGCAGCACTGCTTTTAGAAAAGAAGCAAAACCAAAAAACATTTGAAATATGCTACCGCCACGGTTTAAGCACCGATGATGACTTTGAAATGGAACCCGGCTATAGCAATTTTCAACCCATTAAAAAAGGCGAGCTATTGGCTCATCAAAACGGGCAACCCATTTATAGCGACTGGAATGCATTTATCTTTATGCCACTATATCAAAAACAAGGTAACGACGGATTTTTTGTAGTAACAGAAGTAAAATAGAAAAAAGTTTTAACCCTAAAAAAGTAAAAACTAAACTACTACTTATCCTCCTACCACTTCCCCCCCATTCACGTGAATAAATTGACCGGTAACGTAACTGCTATCTTCGCAGGCTAAAAAAACGTAGGCCGGTCCCAATTCACTTGGTTGCCCTGGACGTCCCAGAGGGGTGTCTCGTCCAAAATCGGATACGTTATTTAGGGTCGCAGGAATTAAGGGGGTCCAGATTGGTCCGGGAGCGATTCCGTTTACCCGTATTTTTTTTGATGCTAGGTTTTTAGACAACGAACGTGTAAAACTTACAATGGCTCCTTTGGTACTCGAGTAGTCAATTAAATGGTCGCTACCACGGTATGCCGTTACAGAACTGGTATTGATTATGCAATCGCCTTCATTTAAATGATTTAAGGCTGCGCGCGTAATCCTAAAATAGGAATAGATATTTGTTTCAAAAGTTTCTGTAAGTTGCGCGTCATCTATTTCTGAAAAACTATCTTTCGCAAATTGCATAGCGGCGTTATTTACCACAATATTTAGTCCGCCAAATTCGCTTACACACTGCGAAACCGCTTTTTTGCAGAAATCAGCATCTTTTAAATCACCGGCTATAATTATACATTTACTGCCTTCAGCTTCTACGAGTTTTTTTGTTGTTTTTGCATCTTTATTTTCCTCTAAATATACAATTGCAATCTTGGCTCCTTCGCGTGCAAAGTGTACTGCTACGCTTCTTCCTATGCCACTATCTCCGCCTGTTATCAAAGCTATTTTTCCTTTCAGCTTTTCACTGCCTTTGTAATTCTTTCTAATTATTTCGGGCTTCGGATGCATTTTAGACTGCTTTCCCGGTTGAGATTGCGATTGATTGGGTATTTTTTCATCTTTCTTCATTTTCTATCATAGTTTAAATTACGTTTCAATTTTTTTTACGAGGGTAAGGGTTACATCAAAAATTTTCCAATGGTAACTCTCTATTTCTTTCTTTCCTGCAGTTAGTAAATTTTCTGCATTTTCTAAAGTTTTTGGGATTATGTAAATCTCTCCAAAATACACTTGCCCGTGTTCTCTGAAACGTACCCGCACGTCTTTTACCCACGGCCAAGCGCTAACTTTATCACTGATTTCTTGAATTAAGGGATCTGGTTCTTCGTTATTTACATCCTGCGGTCTTCTTTCCATTAAATCGGCAATTGCACTTTTTAGATTAGAAAACCCATCTTTAATAACCGAAACCGATATAAAAATTGCCGCCGCCGCATCCATCCACCATAGACCAATACCAATGCCGAGAATACCAACAATAGCGGCAAAGGCCGTCATATAATCGGCTTTTTGGGTGGTTGCATCGGTATGTAATATTTTATTGTGAAGTTTTTTTGCGAGGGGTAATTTTTTATACCCCAACCACATTGCCGGCAAGGCGCTATAAATTAGCGCCAAAATCATAATCCAGCCCATCCAGATTGTATGTTTAAAAATAACGATGGTGCCTATAGTGGGTCTATTTTTTTCAAGGAGTGAGATTATTGAATCAATCGCCAGATACGAACCCATTCCAAACAAGGCAACAGATCCTGTTAAAAAGGAAATGCCAAACACTTTATGGTATCCATACGGATATTTTTTGGTAGCAGGTTTATCGTATATTTTTGTAGCAACAAGAAAAGCTATGGCGGGCAATGTACTTAGCGCATCCTCTAACCAAGCCGTCTTCATCGCCTGCGACGAGCCCATTACCAAAAACATAATCACTATTACGGAAAGCATGTACGCCAAGGTTATCCACTCTAGTTTTTTAGCGTCCTTCATCACTTGTCGCAAGCTATTAGGCAATTCAAAACTTTTAGATAAAATCATTGCTTTAAGTTTTTATTAAAATACGTTTCCAATTTAAAGACCAACCTATTTTCTCCTTTTGGGACTAGAAATACGTGGGTACCGTCATATGCAGCCGTTAGGCCAGCGTGTTTTTTCCAGACCGTTTTTTTGGTAAATCCTCCAATTACAATTTGAATCTTTCTATTTTTTAAAAGATTTATTAAATTGGTTTCTGAAGCGACCACATACTCAATAGCTATATTATTTTGCTTCGCGAAAGCAGCTATAATTTGCATCTCTCTTCCTGAAACGGTGTCCTTAGTTGTATTGGTAAACGGAGGATTGTTTACTACGCCTACTTTCATTCCATTGGCACGTGCATCATTGTAGGTGTTGCTGGGATCTTTTGGAAAATCGCAACTCAAAAAAATAGATAGAATTAGTAAAAGCAGGCAAGGCCGAAGGATTTCAAATATTTTATTCCTCCATAATACGGCCGATTTTTCCTTACAAGTTGTACTCTTAATTTGGTGTGTTAGCATTTCAATTTCGTTTTAAGACATTGAACTAAAAACTGGGTTCTTTAAAACCAATGTTAAATTAGTAAAAATGAAAAGGCGATTTTTTAATTTAGTAGAAAATTAACAACGTAGGCTTGTTATTCATTTGTTAATACATACAACAACGGTGAATTTATAGTATTTTTTAATTGAAAAATGCGATTATTGAATTTGCGGCGAATGATTCAGAATCTTTATGTACAACGATTTCTTTTCAATCATTTACTGAAACATTGTTAAATATGAATTAATTAAGATTGCTGTAATTGTAAAAAATATATTTTTAGAATCTCTGCCGAAAAATGGAGATACAAAAGGAAACCATGGATATAGAACAGCTTATAGGGTATTTATCTGGAATTTTGACGACCATTGCGGTTCTTCCCCAAATCATTAAATCTTGGAAAACCAAAAAAATTGCCGACATATCGCCGGTTATGTTTACTATCTTAATCTTAGGAGTTGGATTGTGGACGGTGTATGGAATTTTAAAAAATGACATCCCCATTATTTTGTTTAATGGCATTTCATTTTTATTAAATATATCAATGCTTGTGATGCTAATTCTTTATAAACGGCCTAAATAAGGCGTGGAAAGTAGCTGTTAAATTCCACTTAATAGTAATTTAAAGTTGAATTAATTGTTTTATCTTTTAACGAATATTCATTTAATTTTAAGCAGTTGCTGCGATTAATACATTCAAAAAGAAATTTAATTTAAAAGAAAACAATATTATGGGAGACACAACTAATGGTTTCGATAAAAAACGCGATCACAATCAATATGGGGAAGTCGAAAAAGACCCGGAAGATACTAAGAAGGAGCGCGACTTGCCAAAACGACCGAATAAGGGGGTTGAGGAAAAGAAATAATTCCGCTGGAGTTTCTCGAAGAAACTAAAACTTTAAGAAACAGTTAATGGGGTTTAACGGGTACATTCAATTTAAGCGTTTAACGCATTTATTGCCGCCTCCATATCTATCCCTTTTACTAATACTGGGCTAAATATATCGCCAGTTTTTGCAATTCGGGCGGGCATGGTTTTAATTGTAAAATCTAGGATTGCCAAACCCGGAACAACTTCACTCCACGAAAGCGGAGCAGAAACCGAAGCTCCTTTTTTTGGTCGTACGCAATACGGCGCCGCTAATGTTTGTCCGCGGCGGTTTTGTAGGTAATCTAAGTATATTTTTCCATCGCGTTTATTTAAGGCGCGCTCCATAGTAGTGAGTTTTGGCAGGCGTTCGTGTACATAATAACACAGCAGTTTTGCAAAGTCGCGGGCGTGCTCAAAACTGTATTTGGCACCCAAGGGAATATAAATATGCAAGCCAGAAGAACCCGAAGTTTTGGGATAGCCGTCTATGTTTGCCAATTGCAACACTTCTTTTACAGCTTGTGCAACTTCAATTACTTCTTCAAAAGTGTTTTTATTAGAAGGATCTATGTCTATAACCGTATATGTAGGCTGTTCCAAGTTTTGAATTGTGGCATTCCACGGATTGATTTCAATGCATCCCAAATTAGCCATATATAGCAAGGTTGCATCGTTTTGGCAAAGCAAATAGGCTATTTCCTTTTTAGAAGATTCCGAGTAAATATTTACTGTTTCTACCCAGTCTGGAGGCGTTTCGTTGTCTTTTTGATAAAACGAAGGTTTTAAAATCCCATTGGGATGCCTATGTAAGTTTTGAGGTCTATCTACTAAATACGGCAAGATTGTTTCTGAAATATTTAAATAATAGTCTATAAGATCGTATTTGGTATATCCGGCATCGGGCCAATAAACTTTTACCAAATTTGAAAGCGGAACCGTTACCCCGTTAATTTCCAATCCCGAAGTGGGGTTTTTCGTTTGTGCGGAAGCCTGTGTTTTCGTGGGTTGTTTGTTTATTTCAGTTATATTTTTATCGTGGCGCAGACCTTTGTAAATGGGATGTCGCATACGTCCATTTTTGGTCCATTCTGAAAATTTTACCTCACATATTAATTTGGGTGTTATGTAATGTGGAATTCTTCCTTTTAAGGGCAGTTTACCTTCAAAAGGATTTTCTTCGGTTTGTAAGGCTTGCATTTTTTGCAACAATTTCTTCTGCTCTGCATTGGAAAAACCCGAGCCACAATTGCCCACATATTGCAATTTTTCTTCTTGATACATTCCTAAAATTAGAGAGCCAAAAAGGGAGCCGCCACTTTCAGACTCTGTGTAGCCGCAAATTATAGCTTCCGCCGTCGCGGTTTTTTTTATTTTTAACCATTTTTCACTTCTGTAGCCGGGAGCATAGGTAGAATCGGCTTTTTTGGCAATTACCCCTTCCATTCCGTCGGCTATTGCACGATTGTAAAGTGTTGGTCCCATACCTTCAATATGATCGCAAAAACGCACGTATTCTAAATCTTCTAAAATTTCGGGCAAGAAGCTTTTTCGCTCTATTAAAGAAAGCGAAATAGTATCGTGACCGTTTAGGTGAAGTATATCAAAAACGTAATACCGCAGTTCGCCTTCACTTTTTTCCGACTTGTAATTTTGAAGTTTTTGGAAGTTTGGCTTCCCGTCTTTATCTAAAATAACCACTTCGCCGTCGAGGATACAATTGTGGGGAATACGTTCCAAATCTTTTTTAAGCAAAGCGAATTTGCTGTTATACGAAATTCCGTTTCGCGAATAAAGCGTTACTTGCTGGTTGTATATATTCGCCAGCATTCTATACCCATCCCATTTTAACTCAAATACCCAATCGGGGTCTTTAAAAATCTTTTTCGCCGGACTGGCAAGCATCGGGCTTACAAATTTATGTATGTCAAAGGATTGTTGGGATTGCGATTTATTAACGAAAGAAGCAAACGTCTCGGCATCGTAATCACTGGTAGTTGCATATGCATCCTTTTTTTTAATAAGAAGCCATTGATTTTTAGCGGTCCCTCTTTTGGTGTGGACGAGTGCGAATTTACCTTTTATCTTATTTCCGAAGAATTCAATTTTTAAATCCCCGTTGTGCAACTGTTCCAGCGGGTCGGCATCAGATTTGTTAGCGGCAATACTGTAAGTTCCGCTATCCCAAATATCCATCTCCCCTGCCCCGTAGTTGCCTTTTGGGATAACGCCTTTAAACGTTAGATATTTAACTGGATGATCCTCGGTCATAATTGCCAATCGTTTTTCTGCCGGATTCATCGACGGTCCTTTTGGTATTGCCCAGCTTTTAAGCACTCCTTCCATTTCCAAACGCAGGTCGTAGTGCAATCTACGCGCTTGGTGGCGCTGTATTACAAACCGCATGCCGTTCTCGTTATCCAGTTCGGCTCGAGGTTCTGGCGTATCGTTAAACTTCCGTTTTTGTATGTATTTTTTTAAGGCCACGATTAGGAGGCTTTAGCATTCTTTTTTTTCTGTTCTAAACTGGCTTTTAATTTGGCCATTAAATCGTTTGCGGGAGTAGGCGTCGTGTCTATTTTCTTGATTTTGGTTTTTTTACCCGTGCTTTTATTTTCGATTATTTTCATCAACTGTTTATTGTACACGTCTTTGTATTTATCGAGTTTAAAGCTAGTGGTGTAATTGTCTATTAATGACAAGGCCATCGACACCTCTTTCTTTGAAACTTTTGTGTCTGGAAGTTTTAAGTTGGCGGGATCGCGAATCTCTTCGGCAAAGCGGATTACGTGTAAAACCAAAACATTTTTATAAACTCCAATGAGGCTCAGGTTTTCCTTTTGCCGCATTACAAAAGTTGCAACCCCTAATTTTCCGGTTTTCTTTAAAGCATCGCGAAGCAGATTATAACTCTTACCCCCTTCTTTTTGCGGCTCCAAAAAATACGGACTTTTAAAAAGCAAATCGCTTACTTCGACTTCATCAATAAACTCTTCAATGTCTATTGTTTTACTCTTTTTCATATTGGCTTTTTCAAAATCTTCCTTTTCCAAAATCACGTACGCATCGTCCTTTTTAAAGCCTTTCACGATGTCTTTCCATTCCACTTCTTTCCCTGTTTCTTCATTTACCCGTTTATAGCGGATACGCGCATTATCGTGAACATCTAACATATCTAGATCTAGTCTTCGATCTTCGGTTGCTGTGTACATTTTAATAGGAATTGACACAAGGCCAAAGCTGATGGAACCATTCCAAATTGATCGCATAATTTCTTCTTTGAATTAATAAATGAATAGTGTCTGATTAAAAATAAAACTATTCATAAGAAAAGCGATACTATTTCACGATACTTTAGCTTTTTAAAAAGCAGAAATAGAAATATACATACGAATACTTTTTTGAAGAAGAGCGTGTTACCTTATTCGGGAATTAATGATAAGTAGAAGTAGCTTTATAAAGTTGAAATTCCCGTCGAGTAGGCTTTAATACGTCCTTAACAGTCGGTGTTAAACAAGGTATAAATAGTTTTATCTTCCCTCGTCAATGCGTAGCTTTAGGTTAATAAATTAAAAACCAAAAAACATTATTATGAGAATTGAAGCCTATTTAGCCTTTAGAGGAAACTGTCGGGAAGCATTTAATTTCTATCAAGAAATATTTGGTGGGGAAATTAAAAACACGGAAACCTACGAAAATAAGGAAATTGATATTCCGGGCAATTATAGAACCAAATGGCAGCACGCAGAGTTACGCGGTAAGGACTTTACCTTACTGGGTTATGACGCGGCTCCCGACACTCCATTAACAGATGGCACCAATATACATTTGGGAGTAGATATGGATAGCGAAGAAGAAGCCAAAACAACTTTTAATACGCTTAGTGCGTCTGGAAGGGTTCACACTTCTTTTCAAAAAACCTCTTGGGGGGCGCATTACGGAAGATGTACCGATAAATACGGAATAAGCTGGATGATTAATTACAAAAAGTAAACTGAACTATTTATTTTATGCTAAATGGTTACGCACGATTGCCCGCTTCTATGATGGGGCACAATCGTGCGTTTTATATTTTTGCGCCTTTGTTCAGGGCGTTTTCTTTTTTTTATAGGTTCTGCCATACCACAGTAAAGTGCCTGTAACCGGCAAACTGGCAATAAGCAAACTTACTACAAACGCAATAATTTTTCCCGCAATGCCACCGATAGCGCCTATATGGATATCGTAATTCATTCTTAGGATTTTATCTGCTACTTTGGCGTCTTTGTATTTGCCATAAATACTGGGAGTTTCAATTTCTTCGAGTGTATTTTGATCAAAAAAACGAAAATCGGCATTGTAGTATAAACCTTCACTATTTGAAACTTCTACATAAATACTCTCATCGGGAGTTTTAGGGTAATGCAGTTCGTAGGAAGTTGCATTGGGCGATTCTTTTTGAAGTTTCGCAATTAAAAAATCCATTGGTTTAACACCGTAAGTATCTACCGATTTACTTATATTTTCGGGGATGATAAACCTTGCTTCTTTCTCCCCGCCCACCGTTTTGTACAGCGCATATTTTAACCAATTGTAGGATAACACCGAGCCTGTAAAAGCTACAACCAGGGCCAGGGCACAGACGTAAAAACCAATAATAGCGTGTAAGTCAAAATTCTTGCGTTTCCATTTGGTGGTTTTTTTCCAATTAAATTTTGTGCGTTGTTTTAGATTCTTCCGCCTTTTGGGGAGCCATAAAATAAAGCCTGAAATAAGGATTAAAATAAAAATCAATACTGAAACTCCTACCACTTGTTCCCCTATTTCTTTTGGTAGCCACAATCGCATATGCCCTTTTAATATAAAGGCGAAAAAACCTGAAAGATGGTCATCTACTTGTATGATTTTTCCTGAATACGGGTTTAGAAAAACACTCTGATAAAACTCAGGTTTGGCGTCGTAAAATATAACTTCTATTGCATCGTCGGCTTTTTTAAAGAGTGTTCCGTGTACGGTGTTATTCGGAAAAACCGATTTTGCAATGTCTTTAGCTTCGGTGGGCGTTAAGATAGCTGTTTCTTGGGGCGCTACTTTTTTATAATCGTCGTACAAGCTTTCAATCTCATCTCTAAACGCCCACGAACAGCCAGTAATGGCTACTATAAAAACAACCACCCCGGTTGAAAGTCCGAGTATTTTATGAATTTGAAATACTAATTTTTTAAATGTCATTGATTAAAATTTTAAAAGGGCAACACGATTAAAAATTGCATTACCCTTCTTGCTGCTAATTAAAACTGATATGAAATATTTGCGAGTAGCATTCTGGGCATCTGTGGATTGATGGTTGTCCAACCTTTATAGTATTTTTCATTAAGAGCGTTGTTTAGTTTTAAGCCAATTCGGTATTTATTTGCTTGGTAAAAAACCGAAGCGTTTGCCACGGTATAGCTTGGTAAAATAAATTCGCCAGTAGATTTATAGTTTATTGCAAAGCTCTCGCTAGCACCGTTAAACCCTGCTCCTATGCCAAATCCGTTGAGTTTGCCCGACTGAAATTCGTAACTGGTCCAGAAGTTGTAAAGCGTTTCTGGGCCTGCCTCTAACGGACGTCTATTTAAAATTTCGGTATTGTCAGATTTTGTGGTTTCGCTATCGTTACTGCTATATCCCGCGCGAATGTTTAGTCCGGAGAATGGATTGGCGTTTACTTCAACCTCAAAACCTTTACTTACCACTTCCCCACCCTGTATTTTATTAAATGGTGAAGAAGGATCTGTAATTACACGGTCTTTAACCTTAATGTCGTAATAGCTAATAGTGGCGTTTAACCTGTTGTTAAAGAGGTTTGTTTTAATTCCTAACTCTAATTGATTTGCCTGTTCAGGGTTGAAAGTTTTTAAGGTTTGCGCACCATCATCTGGATTGCCAACTAATTGGGGTGCAACGTTTGTAAATCCGTTTTGGTAGTTGGCAAAAACAGCTAATTTATCGGCAAGCGGTTGGTATAGCAGTCCGAATTTTGGTGAGAGTGTAGTTTGGTCGTAATCATCTTCGGCAGTAGTTAAATCGCCTTCATTGTCAAATCTATCTAAACGCAGGCCTACCATTGCCGAAAGATTATCGGTTATATTCAATACATCGGAAGCGTACAGACTGTAAATATGGTATTTGGACTTGTTGTTTCCTACGGCCATATTTGTCAAGGCAGCATCAACTCCCGCGGTAGAAAGTGGAAAAGGCGTGGTTTCAACTTCTTGTGTAAACGGATTATCGTTAACCACTGTGCCATCGGGTTTTACGTTGCCATAAAAGGCATAAGCGGTTCCGTTATCGGTTTGTGTGGCGTTAAAATAATCTAAGCCAATTACTACCCTATTGCGAAGCGATGCAATTTTAAAGTCACCTATAAAATTTTGTTGAATATCGGTAGTTTGGGTATTTGCATTCTGTTTATTGATAAAACGGGTGAAGGTATTACCGCCTAAAATACCATAATCGAATAAATACGAATAATAGCCTTTGGTTGAAGTTGAACTTTTAGATAGTAAGGTTTGCGATCGCCAAGCGTTAGACAGCTTGTAATCCATTTCAATTCTATAATTCTGATTGGGGTTTTGAAGGGCTAAATCGTTGCTCGTAAAGGACAGCTTGTTGTTATAGCCTAAGGCTTCAAGATTATCTGCTTCCGTTGGGGCGCTTCTGTTTAAAAATAAAAAGGTAGGATTTGTTTGTTCGGCCTGCGTTATTTCGGCATAAAATGAAAAGGAGAGTTTGTTATTCACTTTATAGGAAAGCGAGGGCGCCACAAAAAACGATTTTCTAAAGCCAGCATCCTGATAACTTTGTTCGGTTGTAAATGCTGTATTTATTCTAAAGTACAGATTGTCTTCCTTGCTCAAGGCAGTGTTGAAATCGCCCACAATTTGGTTAAGTCCATAAGTTCCCGAAGTAAAAGAGAGCTCCCCTCCTGTTCCCACATACGGTTTTTTGGTAACTACGTTAATAAGTCCGCCGTAGGAACTTACAGCATTTCCGAATAAAGTAGCCGAAGGCCCTTTTAAGACCTCAATACGTTCAATGTTTGCTGGATTGATGGTACCGTTTGTCAAGCCGGGAAGGCCGTTCACCAATTGCGGCTGTACTGAAAAGCCACGTAGCGAATAATATCCGGCGCCATCTCCTCCCCGACCAGTTGATGCCCAAAGTTGTTCAACACCGGTTGCGTTTTTTAAGGCATCGTCAAAGTTTGTTACCACTTGCGATTCTAAGAGTTCGGTTGGGATGGTGCTATAAACTTGGGTGTTTTCTATATCTTTTAGTGGAAGTTTTGAAACATAAGCCGTTTGTTTACGGGAGAATTTATTGGTGCGTTCGGCTTTTATAACCACCTCGTTTAAGATTTCATTTCCTTCGTAAAGAATAATGGCACCCAAGTTAAGGGATTGATTGGCTGCCAGGGAAACGGGCAACTCCCTTGTTTTGAATCCCAAGTAAGAAACCATAAGTGTGTAATTTCCATTTTCGAGTTTTGCAAGGGTAAAGTTTCCGTTAATATCGGTTTGTGTTCCTTTAGCCGTATTTAATAAAATTACGTTTACGCCGGGCAGCGGACTTTGATTGTTATCGATTACATTACCTGTGATGGAGGCATTTTGTGCAAATGTGCAGGTTGAGATTAGTGCGAGTAGAAAAACGCTTTGAATTATTTTCATTGATACTTATTTAGACTGAATTAAAATAGTTGATTTCTGGCAAAAGTATTTCCTGGAAATGAATTATCCTAATTATTCATAATAAATCTAAATAAGGAATTTATAAGGGAGTGGTTTCTTGGTAATTGGGTGGCGAGTTAATACAACAAGCCGTGCGACGCGTTAAAAGCCAAATTAAACGATGTTATCTTGAGGATTATTTTCGTCTATTTAACTGGTTTTATGTCACTTTTCGCTGTACCAGCTTAATTCATCGGTGCCAGAAGCAGCTATTGTAGTTAACTAGTATCGGTTACGCTTTGAGGTTGGATTTCGTTAATCCGAAAAATAATACAACCGCTAATCCTACTATTAGCAATAATCTCAACAGACTTAAATTAATCCAGATTTGCCCTCGGCTAGTCAAGGCTTCATCTATTGTAGTAGCATATTCAGTAGTAGTAATAGCCACCAATTCGGGGACAAAGTAGATTCCAGTAACTGCAATAATGAGTAAATAACCAAGTAAGCTAATCAATAAATTTATTCGTCTTTTAGTTTTCCAGAATAAAATAAGGGTTAAAATGAATAGCGCTAAAGTAATGGGATGGATGATACTCCAGAATGCTTCGGCATTTAAACCATAGCCTCCTTGATGCATTGTAAGTGAAGCTGGGATCGCCGAAAACGCGCGTGGCCAAACAGCCAAATGTTCATAAAAAGCAGCCCCAATAATAATTGAAAAGGAAAGACAAGTAAGAATGTAAACAAGATTTTTAAGATTATTCATAATGTATGGTTTTTACGATCCATCAAACGGTTTAGGTATCATAGTTAATTGGCATTACGCGTAAATAGAAATATTTAAAATGACAAACCCACAGCAAACGAAAACGTGCAACCGGATTTTATAAAGTGAGGAGATAAGTACTTAAAGCACTCATTCAAATATATTAAAAATAATATTATTGGCTCTATATCAGCTAGTTAAATAGTTAAATGTACAGCAGGCATTGCTCACAAATTAATGATAATGAAGGTTTAGTAATGTGCGGGGAGAGAAACTGGACTGCTGCGCTGCTGGAAACTGGACCGCTTCGCTGCTGGAAACTAGACCGCTTCGCTACTAGATACTAGACCGCTTCGCTACTAGATACTAGACCGCTTCGCTACTGGAAACTAGAATCTAGACTAGGGTGTAGACTAATGTATATGAAGGTTTAAAGGTTTTAAATTAGTATTGCTCGATTAAAACATATTATGTCCTCACGGGACATATACTTGGTTGCGATTTCTTGACTACCCATATTTTGCCCCGCTGGGGCGTAATGCCGTTAGGTA
>NZ_JAIRBA010000149.1 GCF_022008365.1 Aequorivita vitellina | reverse complement strand
TCGGCTTCAGCGTTTATGACAGCAAACGATGTAACGGTTGCGGCAGACACAGACTTCACCTTAAGTAATATAACTGCGAGTATTTTCGCCAACGGTGGAATTGCAAGCGTAGATGTTAATTATTATGACGATGCAGCCGGTCTTCCGGGAACTCTTATTGGTTCTGAAGCTGGAGTAACTATCGATAACCAAACGGTTATTGGCAGCAACTTTGGTTTTGACGTAAATGAAGTTGAAATGACTGTAACGCCATTTGTATTCTCCGGACAAGCAGGTACTCCAACCACATACTGGATTGAACTTTCAGTTACAGATGGTGGTGGTACAGGCAGTGTATTCTGGGTAGTGACCTCATCAACTATGGAAGGCCATCCTAGCGCCCAATTTGATGCAGGTTGGACTATTCCAGATCCACTTATGGACGGTGTTTATATTTGGGAAGGAACTTG
>NZ_JAIRBA010000148.1 GCF_022008365.1 Aequorivita vitellina | reverse complement strand
GTTTAACTTTATGTTTTCGTTGCTACCAGTATGCCGTCCCTCACGGGACATATTCGAAATCTGCGCTCTCGTTGTTACCGATATTTTGTCCCTAACGGGACATTTTTCGCATTGGTGCTTTCATTTGTTATCGATATTTTGTCCCTAATGGGACATGTTTAACTTTATGTTTTCGTTGCTACCAGTATGTTGTCCCTCACGGGACATATTCGAAATCTGCGCTCTCGTTGTTACCGATATTTAGTCCCTAACGGAACATTTTTCGCATTGGTACTTTCATTTGTTACCGATATTTTGTCCCTAACGGGACATTTTTCGCATTGGTGCTTTCATTTGTTACCGATATTTTGTCCCTAATGGGACATGTTTAACTTTATGTTTTCGTTGCTACCAGTATGCCGTCCCTCACGGGACATATTCGAAATCTGCGCTCTCGTTGTTACCGATATTTTG
>NZ_JAIRBA010000147.1 GCF_022008365.1 Aequorivita vitellina | reverse complement strand
GGTGCAGCACAATTTGCTACAGGGGCTACATTGTCTTCAACGGTTACCACTGTTGTACAGGTTGAAGTATTGCCGTTTACATCGGTTACGGTTAAGGTAATCGTATTCGGACCTACATCTGCACAAGTGAATGTTGACTTATCTATTGTGGTTGTTGCGATTCCACAGGCATCGGTGCTTCCAGCGTCAATATCGCCAACAGTGATGCTTGCGTTTCCAGTTGCATCTAATTGAATCGTAAACGGTGCAGCACAATTTGCTACTGGTGCTACGTTGTCTTCAACGGTTACAACTGTTGTACAAGTTGAAGTATTTCCGTTTACATCCGTTACGGTTAAGGTAATCGTATTCGGACCTACATCTGCACAGGTGAATGTTGATTTGTCTATTGTCGTGGTTGCGATTCCACAGGCATCAGTGCTTCCAGCGTCAATATCGCCAACGGTGATGCTGGCGTTTCCGGT
>NZ_JAIRBA010000146.1 GCF_022008365.1 Aequorivita vitellina | reverse complement strand
TTTTAATTATAGTTGTTATTTTAATCTGGCGGTCGGAAGGGGTAAAGCCTTTGGCCTTCAATTTCAACTTTCCAAACATCCCCCCCCTGCCCCCCCCTTCAAAGTGGGGGAAGTAGCGTCTTGATTGTTACTGAGATTATTTATTAACAAATGTCAATTATTTGAGAATCGTGAGTTGTCATACAATCGTCATACGTCCTACCGTCCTACGTCATCCTCTCCGTCATCTTCGTCTTCCTGAACTTCCCTGATTAGAGTTGACTTTTTTTAGTCTAGCCTCTAGATTCTAGACTCTAGCCTCTAGCCTCTAGTCTCACATCTCAAATCTAAATCGTCCTACGTCTTATGTCTTACCGTCCTACGTCATTCTCTCCTTCATCTTCATCTTCGTCTTCGTGAACTTCCCTGATTAGAGTTGACTATTTTTAGTCTAGCCTCTAGATTCTAGATTCTAGACTCTAGCCTCTA
>NZ_JAIRBA010000145.1 GCF_022008365.1 Aequorivita vitellina | reverse complement strand
CAATAGCGGTGCTGGGGTTGAAATTTTATCAGGAGGTGCAGGGGACGTATTATTTATTTAGAAGTGCGAATGCGGTGGGGGTTGCGAATTTGGGGATTGGGCTTGGCGAGACACTTCGACTGCGCTCAGTGTGACATATTTGGAGATTTGAGATGTGAGATGTGAGATGTGAGATGTGAGATTTGAGAAACCGAAGATGAAGATGAAGTTGAAGATGACGTAAGACGGTAAGACGTAGGACGTAGGACGCTTTAGATTTGAGATGTGAGATGTGAGATGTGAGACTGGACTCAGGAAACAGGATTCAGGAGATGGCAAATTTGAACACGAAACTAAGAACTGGAAAGTTGAAATTGAAGGCCAAAGGCTTTACCCTTTCCGACCGCCAGATTAAAATAACAACTATAATTAAAAATTGTAACCGGCGGCCACCTTCCCCTGAATTAACCCTCTTTCTTTTAAATTAAAATA
>NZ_JAIRBA010000144.1 GCF_022008365.1 Aequorivita vitellina | reverse complement strand
GTAGTTACATCTGGTACAGGAGCAGTGGTATCATTAATAGTTACCGTCTGGTTTTGCGTGCTTGTATTAGTGCCATCTGTATAGGTCCAAACCACAGTTGTTGATGCCGTAATTGGGAAACTAGTGGTTGTTGTTCCAGTAACAGCTCCAATACAATTGTCTGTCGCCGTAGGAGCAGGTATGCTAGTTACACTGCATTGTTCTGTAACAGTTGGTAATGTAGTTACATCTGGTACAGGAGCAGTGGTATCATTAATAGTTACCGTCTGGTTTTGCGTACTAGAATTGGTGCCATCTGTATAGGTCCAAACCACAGTTGTTGATGCTGTAATTGGGAAGCTAGTAGTTGTTGTTCCAGTAACAGCTCCAATACAATTGTCTGTCGCCGTAGGAGCAGGTATGCTAGTTACACTGCATTGTTCTGTAACAGTTGGCAATGTAGTTACATCTGGTACAGGAGCAGTGGTATCATTAATAGT
>NZ_JAIRBA010000143.1 GCF_022008365.1 Aequorivita vitellina | reverse complement strand
TAGACAGCGAAGAAATGATTGCTGAATACCTGAATACAGTACTCGAAGATGGTGACAGCTCTGATTTGATTGTGGCAATCGGACATATTGCAAAAGCAATCGGTATGACTAAAATTGCGGAAAAAACTGGAATGAGCAGACCGAGTCTTTACAAGGCATTATCTGACGGAGCGAAACCACAATTCGGAACAATAATGAAAGTTTTGAAAGCCATTGGCGGACAAATCAACGTGAAGCCAATTTCATCGTAAAAAACGACACCACAACACAGCATATAATTTACGGCTGAAAGTAGGCTAAATAATAAAAAGTAGTATTTTTAAAAAGCATTTGGTTACGCGGAAAAAGCCGCGCTGCGAAAACAGCCGCAAATCATATGCGTAACAGTTGCCCAATATTTGATTAAAGAATATTTTGAAAGAAAAACCATCCGAAAAACTTTGGGATTTTTTTTAAAATGATTGTGTTTTAAGCGGAAACG
>NZ_JAIRBA010000142.1 GCF_022008365.1 Aequorivita vitellina | reverse complement strand
TGCCTTGTTGTGCAATGTTTTTCTGCGCTCTGTTCCGTTTTGTTTCCGCTTTGCTATTCTTTCAAAGGCCATCGAAAAGCAAAATTGCGCTTGCTGGTTTTATTTTTCCGATGTCAAAAAATTCCAGCTACTCCCCTTTTTTCCGTTTCGTATTTTTGTCCGAGAAAAATCATTGTCCGCGCAGCACTTTTGTCCGAACTGCTTTTTACTTTTAAACACTTAATTCCAAAAAAAAATCAGACGTTATTCCGCCAATTTTCCGCCGTGATTTGCGTCTCGTTCAATATTGCACAACGGTCTCGGCTATGAGTAGTTGCGTGGGTTAGCACTTAAATTTGTAAGAACACACCAAACTGAAAATCCGCGAGGATTTTCAGAAGTAGGCGTGAACAAGCAATTACTTATAGCCATTGTTGTGGTGTCGTTTTTTTTTACGCTGACATTGGTTTTACGTTGATTTGTCCGCCAATGGCTTTCAAAACTTTCA
>NZ_JAIRBA010000141.1 GCF_022008365.1 Aequorivita vitellina | reverse complement strand
CCTTTTAGAATAATTCAAAATTACTTTTCAAATCCAAAATATTTCCTATATTTGTATCTAAACGGATACAGTTTTTTAAATGATAATTACCGAAAAAACATCTGAATTTGACAAGTGGTTTAGAAAGCTGAAAGACATTCGAGCAAAATCTAAAATTCTTTTCAGAATCCAAAAACTTGAAACGGATGAACATTTCGGAGATTGTAAACCTGTAGGAGACGGAATTAGCGAAATGAGAATTAATTACGCTAAAGGCTACCGAGTTTATTTTAAGGAAAAAGACAACAAAATTGTTATTCTTCTAATCGGCGGAGATAAATCGACTCAACAAATGGATATTGAAAAAGCGAAAAAAATTTGGAACAAAATAAAAGATGATTAAAATGGAAACCTCAAGATTTGACATAACGGACTATTTAGACAGCGAAGAAATGATTGCTGAATACCTGAATACAGTACTCGAAGATGGTGACAGCTCTGATTTGATTGTGGCAATCGGACATATTGCAAAA
>NZ_JAIRBA010000140.1 GCF_022008365.1 Aequorivita vitellina | reverse complement strand
AAGTGGGGGGAAGTAGCGTCTTGATTGTTACTGAGATTATTTATTAACAAATGCCAATTATTTGAGAATCGTGAGTTGTCATACAATTGTCATACATCCTACCGTCCTACGTCATCCTCTCCTTCATCTTCATCTTCATCTTCGTGAACTTCCCTGATTAGAGTTGACTATTTTTAGTCTAGCCTCTAGATTCTAGATTCTAGACTCTAGCCTCTAGATTCAAATCTCAAATCTCAAATTAACCAATTTCCCAAATCCTTCATACTGAACGCAGTGCGAATTCACCAATCAACCAATCCCATTTTTATAAAAACAAAAAATCGCCCGGATACGTTCCGGGCGATTTGTATTCAACAATCAACAATTATAAAACTAATCTTTTACTCTTTTAAAAGTCGTTTTGTTATCTCACCCTTGGCGCCTTTAATTTTAACATAGTAAGAAGCAGCGGCAAGTTGGTCTATGTTTAGGGTTTTTACATTGCCCATTCCACGAAGATCTTCGGTCTGTACCAATCTTCCTCT
>NZ_JAIRBA010000013.1 GCF_022008365.1 Aequorivita vitellina | reverse complement strand
AGTTATATATTTCATAGCATGAAGATACAAAAAAGACAAATAATGACCATGGATTTTTTTCTTAAAGTGAGGAAGGTTATTAGACAGTCTGACGGGTGAGTATATTAGCTTTTGTACCTGAAAAGTTATGACATTAATTTTTGCAAAGAAAAATTGATTCGAATTATTTTTTCTAAGTGCCCCGTTTACAAAAAAATATCCATTTGAAGAGTTTTCACTTATTCCTAATATTCTGAAAGATGTAACCCCACTACTCCCGTAATTAATCTTTTTAGAAGCAATCACATTGAAGTTTTCATCTAACTTTATAAAAGATCCATTATTATATGTAACTATAAGATTAGAATCTAATTTATAAAAAGATGAAGATTGAAGGGATACATCATTGATGGTTTTTTGTAAGAGAACAGCACCATCAAATGATATTTTGTAGAAGTATAAATCGACAGAATCATTATCACTATCATAATCCCGAACTCCAAGTATGATGTTTTGATTAATCAAATTTATATTTGAGAGGAATGTACGGGAATTCTGATTTTGTATAGGGTGGGGGTGATTGGAAAGTTTAAAAAAAGTTTTACACCAAAAATATTGTCCTTCAAAATCAAGTGCAATTACACCTGCGATATAATTTGTATTATTCTTGCTCTCAAAGTGACAAAAAAGTTTTCCGTTAGCTTCAATAATTCCATTTATTTCTACATTCGAATTATCTATGTTATATGCTTTCGCCCAAACTAAATTACCATTATCATCAAATCTTTCGACGTATGCATTCAATGATCTTGAACCATAATAATAATAATATCCATTACTCGATACTTTTGCCCCTTTGATATTAATATATGAATTTGAACTATCAGTATACTCGTTTACAAATCCCATCTTTTTTAATATTTAAGCGTTAATTAATATATTTTTTACTTCAACCTTTTCTTCCTCAACACCTCCCATATCGTTCCACTTCATATATTTAAAATTAAAATTCATAATAGATGCAGTAATGTTATTGGTATTATTTATTACAATAGTTTGGGAATAATCATTACTGTGCAAAACGGTATAAGAATTATCAACATTTCCATTGGTAAGGGTCACTTGAATCATATTCTGGACAAGTTCCAATGGAATTTTAGGATTATTAAACGGCTCTGGGTTTCTGATTAAAATGGCTATAATATTTCCAGTGTTAATATTTGTTATTTTATTGAATTCAGTGGTTTCCGGTGGGTCCAAAGGTGTAATTCCAAAAACACCTTCAATAACCCTATCAAACAAATGTTGATATAAATTTTCCAATGGATCTCCCGCTTGGCTTTCTGGATTTACGATAATATCATATGCCTTTTCGATTGCAATGTTGTCTATCGCTATCTCTATATCATAAACGGCTTGTTTTACCTCAAGGGATTCTCCATCATTCAATAAATAACTATTTACCTGCGATTCAAAGTTCAAATACCGGGAAGTTTGAAATACAAATTCATGGATAGGCTCACTCACAATATTGTTATTGGTAACTTCAAATGCATTATACAAAAGTGCAGTGTATAGTTTGCGTGGCTTTAAATTTGTTAAAGTGACTGTAAATGCTTGGCTAGCGGGTGCTATAAGTTCTCCTAACTCTATCTCACAGGGTATCTCTCCGTTTTCAATCATATTAATTATAACCTGAATTTGAACTGGGATTCTTGGGTCATCGTCATCCACCCAATTATCTCCTTCAGCAGGCATGGGAACTGTTTCTTCATTATAATCTATTGGTAATGGATATGGAATTATAACATCTGTAATGGGATCTTTTATAGCAATGTGCAAGGCTCCATCTAATTGGGACATTCCTAAATAATCATTCCAACCTTTCAATAAATGGGAGGTCATTGGCTTAATAAAAAACAATTTTATTTCGCACTGTTCATTGCCATAAAATATAGGTTTTGCCCTAAGCAAACTACCGTCGGCATTTGGATAAGAACGATTATAATCTATATAGGAACGAAGCGAGGTAAGAGCATATTGATCAGGCTTTGTATTTGGTTTAATATAATCCACGTCTGGATTTTTATGATAATGACCTAACGGGCCTACTGTTTTGAAGCTATAATAGTAGTCATAGATACCAGGATTACTTTCCCCATTATCTACCTCATCTTTTAATCTATACTTAACATAATAAGCTGTATTGGGGCGCCATATAGGCTGGACAATACTTTGAACTCCTTCAACCATATCCTGAAATTCCTCTTCAATTGCTCCTGATCCTGGAATAGTTTGATTGTATTCGTAATTCTCTAAAGTCAACCAACAGATTTGTTGTAAGGATGTGCTACATTTGTTATTTTCCGTAGGTAAACAATCACAATCTCCAAAATTCTTTATAATGTCCAATAAAAATTGAGCTGAAGTTTTTAATCTTAAAAACCGGATTATTTGTTCGTGATGACCTACAAGAGATTC
This sequence comes from Aequorivita vitellina, assembly GCF_022008365.1. GTDB lineage: Bacteria > Bacteroidota > Bacteroidia > Flavobacteriales > Flavobacteriaceae > Aequorivita > Aequorivita vitellina. Next base: position 80,555 of record NZ_JAIRBA010000013.1, on the reverse strand, counting down.
AATTTGATTTAATATGGATACAAAATTTTCATATTCCTCTACATATTCGTCTGTTTCAATATAAAATGCTATTTGTTTTAAAATATAATTAAATTGCTCAAAGCAATCGATGTTTTCATCTACCTCTTCACTGGTTTCAACTGGGACAAAGCAATTGTTAAAAAGTTGCACTAATTGTTGATACAAAGGACATATTACTGGGTGTGGGTTACAATCAGGATCTTTTCCATCTTTTTTCTCAGAACAGGCCACTCCCTTAAGAATCGCCAGTTGTTCCAATAATGCATTATACAATTCAACATTACTTGGTTCAGAAACCGTAATTCCTCCTTCGCCGCTTTCATAGGTGATTTCAAAAAGTTCGGCTATTTGCTCAAGAATGGAAATAATGGCCTCTACATCCGGATCATCGGGCTGGATAATAATTTTTGTAATTGCGTCATCATAATTTAGATAAGAAACTTCATTATTAAGCTGGGTTTTTGTTTTGTATTCTTCATTTACTAGTTCATATTCCACTATACTGGTAAGGTCATTAATAATGGATTTATAATATTTAATGGTTGCACCTTGGGCTTTCGTTGTAAGTCTTAATTTGATTTCTACTGATTTTTCAGGTAGAATAATAACCATCTGGTTGTAATTATTGAAGGAAAGTGATTGTTCAAAATTGAAAACATTTTCATCATCCGTAACCTCCAAGTATTCGTTATCTACTAGTATGATATTACCATCAACAAGTTCATACCCAGAAACATTGGAAAGAGTATAATAAGCACCATTGATAAAATGTCCAACAAATTGAGTAGGAGGATAGTATTTTGTTCCTAAAGTTTTGTTCAGTACATTAGAGCAGTCCTCGGTTTTGATTTCTTCGGAACAAAATAATGTGGACGGTGTAATACCATAAATTTCTGGGATACTCCATCCTGGCTCACCGGCTTCCATATAAGTAAATGGCGTAGTGGCCAGAAGCCTAATGGTATCATATTGTTTTTCTTTTATTTGCCAATACCCTATGCGTAGATGCGATACGTTGGGGCGTTCACTCGCAGGAACCACAGCTTCAAAAGGATGGTAATCAACCCAATTGCTTCCGTTCCAAGCTTTCACTTCAATATCTTCAATGGAATATTTATGCTTTACCTGTCTTACTTCCCTGCCACCTCGAATAACCTTTTGGGGTGGAATTAAATCCACATGTTTTTCTGGAGGAAATGTGTAGCCACCGATTTTATCTGAAATAGAACTCGGAATCAGGCCTTTTTCAACCTTAAATTCAATATAGGTATCTAATGGAATTATTTTATCTATTTGATTTGCGTTTGGAATGTTTTCAGAATAATGTAAATCAAAGGATTCATTTGTTAGCATATGAATACCTTTTACCAATTCATCTGTCCTGTCAATACCATTAGTTCCCTTGGGAAGAGGAGTGATAGCCGTTCTATCAACAGATTTCTCTTTTTCCCATTTCAATTTCACCGTGAAGCTCTTACAAACTTTTGCAAAAAGTATTTTTACACACACCCGTAGATTAAGTTCGGCATATATGAGAAAGGGTTTTGGTGCTTCTGCAGAGAGGATTGCATCTAAAGATAAACTAACGGCAACTATCCAAATGTCAATATCAATAATACCTCCGGCCGCAATGTAACCTCCAATCTGTGGTCTTTCAAAACTTATATATCCTCCAACTTCTACATAAGCAGCAAGATGCACTTTTGCTGGACCAAATTGTTTCTTAAGCTCAAAATCTACTCTCGCACCAGCTTCAATACCCTGAGCGGAAAGCATTAAATAGGACTGGGCCGTTATAATTGTCAATACTCTGGCAGTAATGGGAACCTCTCTAGTTCCGAAATTTACATACCAAGCAGAGGGATAATCAAAGAAAAATCCGGATTGTACTTCGGCATAAAGATCAATTAACAATCCACTTTTTGGAATTTGGAAATCCGCGCCCATTCCTGATTCAATGGAGTTGTCTCCCCAAGCGATAAACGCGAAAAATGGTGGCTCTCCAGAATCATCCAAACCTAATCGGGCACTTAAAATACTCGCCCTACAGCTTCGGGAATATTTTTGTCTTTTCTAAAATCAAATTTAAGATTATCTATATCTATAAGTAAACCTGTATCTCCAATTTGTGAAGGGGTTAAATCAAAACTATCTGGGTTTAAGAACTCTAATCCTTTTTCAGAATGATAGGTCAAGCTTCCCACTGAATAGGTAAGCCTTGATTTAACCGTGTCATCTTGTATAACATTATCCTCAGCATCAACAGGTTTTAACCACGTTCTTGGAAATGCTAAAGCAACTTCAATTACATCAACAGAAGCTGAAAATTTTGGAATAAATAAATTTACAATGGTATCAAGATTAAAATCTCCTACCCATCTATTAAAGAGAATATTTAGGTCGTCAAAACCTTCTGGCAAGCTGTTTTGATTTATATAGTTGTTCAAAATGTAGATTATACTATCTAGATTTCTATTGTTTAATTGTTCAATTAAATCTATAACGTCAGTATAATAATCTCCGGTTGTAGGATATGTTAGTGGTGGGTAACTATCATAAGCAGGATTTTGATTAAATTGATTTACAAATTCCTGAATAGGATATTCATAACCATTCAAAAATATTTCAACAGACTCAAAAAACAGCTCTTCTTTGGTTATGTTAAACATATCCAATAAAAGGAGAAAATAGTCCTCCACAGAACTTAAGTTTTCTAATTTTACTTTTCGAATGTATTTTAATATTGGAAGGTTATAATAAATTGAAATTGGAATTTCTGTTGTACCTGAAGCAGTTCCTGGATTTAATAATAATTGAAAACCATCTTCACCTCCAAAAAGATTTAAACCTACTTGTGCATTTATAAGGAGAACGAGATGGTGATAAGCAGAATCGCCATATACACTTTTTTCAACATAATATGTTTTGTAAAATAGTTTGTTTGTAATAGTACTAAAAGCAGTCTCTAACGGCTCAGGTAATTTTTCTGGACGAATAAGGTTATTAAGGGCCGGATAAAACTGCGGTGCTGCCATTATTTTTTGTTTTTTAAATTTAAAAAATCCTTTTTAATATATATTTTTATTTCGCTGTATGGAATTAATATTTCGGATATTAGATGGCCATCAATTCCAAATTCATTTGTGATTTTTGAGAAATTTAAATCAACAAAATCAATTTCAAGCGTAACACCCTTACTGTTAAAATATTTTAATTTTGAATTTTCCGTATTTATTATAATGTTATCAACTCTATAAGTGGGATCTTCAAAAATTTCAAAGTACATCTGAGTTGTGTTATCAAAATTTTTTTCTAAAATATTTTTAAAGTTTTTGATAATTGTTTCTTTATTACAATATAGATAAGTCTTAAGAAATTGATTAAAATCTTCTTTGCGATTCTGAACTAACATATTATTAAAATTGAATTCTTTTAAAGTATTTAAATTATAATTTAAATACTTATAATTCATCGTTTTCGCCCCAATAGTATAACTTTCAATCTGATATGATAAAAACTCATTTATACAATAAACTTGAGTAATAAATTCTGTAAAACCGTTTTTTATATTTAGATGCTCGTTTGTCGGCGATAAAAAATACTTCGTCAAGTAAAATGTTGTTTTCTCATCTTCTTTGATGTCAAAAATTGCTTTTAAAATTTCTGAATTCGTTTTATTAAATATATTACCATTTATTTCCGCAAGTTTGACACTCCCAAAATATGCATATAACGAGTCCGTTTTAATTTGATAATCATTCCATTCAATATTATCACATTTTATATTTTGAGAATACAAAATATTTAAATTAATAATCAAAAAGACTATTATAAATGTTGAACAAGATTTATTTTTAAGCATCCAAATCATGATAAAGTTTTGTTTTTGCACTTAAATAAAATTTATCTAGTACCTTCAAGCGATTACTGTCCATATTAGAAACAGTTGATTTTAGGGCTTTATAACTATGTTGATTTATAGCCTTAATAAAAGCCAATTTTTTATTTTTAAATTCACCAGCACCTTTTACATAAGTGTAGAGTGAAATAGCTAAAAGTTCAACTTGATTTGGTTTGCATATAAGGTTACTTTCAGCTAAAAATTCTTCTATTGTCGAACCCACTGGATAATTTCTGCTGAGTGCCCCATTTTTAATGATAGCATTTTTATTGAAAAATCTATTTTTAAAAAGTTCGTAGGCAGCTGACATATTTAAAACATAGGATGGCAATTCAAATTTTTTTAAAACTTCTTTATAAGCACTCCAATAGTTTATCCCAGCATTTTTCCGATTTCCGAACGATCTTTTGAAGATCATTAATATTTTTTCTTTTTCGAGTAAATTTAGATTTATAAAGGAATTGTTAAGCCAGAAATAGGTCTCATTATTATCTGGATCGGAATAATATGTAATTCCTACAGGAGGAACTGGAGGTAAAATTGGATTATCTGAAAAGGAGTAATCTAAAAAATTACTAAATAGAAACCAAGAATCATTAATAGTGGTTGGTATTGGAATCCATCTACTTCCATCATCTTGTGGAGTAAGGGATATTGTGATTGAGCCTGATGTTTTACCAACATAAATTTTGTGATAATATGTCTTTCGATCCTTATTACTACTCGTTTGATTGTTTCTAATTATAGTAATCTTTTTACCACTGGAAATGTTTGTAATATTTATTTCATTTGGATGGTCTTTATCTATTAGTTCTGATAATTCCGATTTGAGTTGTGTATTAGTTACATTATGGTTTAACTCTTGACTTTTTTTATTCCCATAATAAAATTGGAAGGTACCACTGCCAGCAATTGATAAAGTAAATTCGACGGTATAATAGCTTGAAAATGTTGCGCCTAAGTCTACACCCATCCCAATTGTTAAACCTGAATTTTTATTTAAAATTCTATTTTCTAAAATATCCCAAGTAGCATAAAGATTGTTATTTAGATATTGAATTGCTAGAACATCATTCAAATCTAAAAACTCAGTCATAATAGCATTATCATTAACAGGTTCTATATAAATTGTATTTGTTTCCAAAACTATATAAAAACCATTGCTGTTTTCATTCAGTAAAAAGCTGCCATTCTCAGTAAACAGAGACATATCGGCAGGATTGACTGTCTTAACAAAATGTTGGACACGTTCTCCGGCTGTAATATTTGAAGGCCAGTGTGGTATTCTGGATATATATGAGCTTTCCTTATTTGGATTTAACCAATTTAAAGGTGAATACCTATTTTCAGTATGAGACAAAAGATAAAAATAAATTGGTATTTTTATGTCGTTACTATAGAACAAATTATATTCCTCAATTTCTGTAAATAATCCTGATGGTATGGTATTTCCAGTTTCAAAAGGTTTTGGTTTTATAGCATTAGAATCAAGATAATCTCTAACATCCAAAAATTCATAGGCTCTCTTTTGATACCATCCTTCAATTACAGTATTATTGTCATCTATTGCTTCTCCAGAGTTATTCACCTGTTCACCTGCGGAATTTATTTTGATAACACCACTACCCGAAAGGCTTCTAATATAATTGGCAAACTTTCCCCATTTAACAGGGTTATTTCCAATGCTATTTGAGATTTCGCCGTTATTAATATTTTCAAGCTCTAATAAGTTATGTGTGGAGGGCAGCCTGAAGATAACATAAAAGGTTAGTTTGTCTATAGAAGCATTTGCACTATTAAATGAAATTGTACTTGGAGAATTATTTGTGTCTAAATAAAAACCAGAGTAAGTTGCCAATTCACTTATAGCTGATGCAGAAACGTTAGAATTTCCTAGAATACTAATTAATAAATTTCTTATTTCCGTGGTAATTGTAGAATTAATTATTGCATTTCCAACTAAATACTGATTAACAATAGGAATCGTTAGACTGATTTCCTGAATAGGAACAATAAAGTTCAAGTTTGAATATCCGGAAGTGTCTGTTATCGCTATCATCTTAATTTATATTATTAATTAGCACTATTTTTTTCAATAGGTCATTTTCAAAAAACAACCAATGATTGCTTCCTCCATCTTCATCAGAAATTTCCAAAGTATCACAAATTTTAGGAACAATATTGAATGCTTTTGCAATAGAAGCTTTTGAATAACCAATTCCAATTATGCCCTTTTCGGTTTTGACTTTTAGAGGGGTATTATTACTCTGTATTTCAGCTTGAGATAAGACATATATATCTTCCTTGAACAGTTTGACAAATGTGTATTTATTTAATATACCATCCGTATAAAACGAAAGGGAATAAATTTTATCTCCATTTTGGTGTCCAGACTCACAATTTTCATAAAAAGTATTTTTAAAAATAGTATCGGTTAAGGTCTCTTTTAGAAATTTCAATTTACCCAATGGTCGAAAAGAAAACCTATTATCAATTATTTGCTTTTCACATCCGGTCTTATCCATATCAATCCCATTTGAACCAGTAATATATTTGTGTTCAATCGTGCAGGCAAGAAAAATGCTTGCACAAAAAAATAAAATAAAAAAACTATTACTCATCTCTATGTCGTGTATATGGTAATAAAGCTAATTCAGGAAAAATACTATAAGGATCAATTCTGTTTAAAGTCCCATTCCAAATTTCAAAATGTAAATGTGGCGCAGTACTACTACCAGTTGATCCAACTTGACCAATCTGATCCCCTTGTTGAACTACCTGATTTAATGATAAATGGCTGTTAGAGTTTGTTAGCATATGAAAATAATTATATTCTATACTAGTGTTTTCATCCGATCTAATTCTAACGCGAACGCCTCCACCATTTCCATCTTCTTGAGTCACTAATTTCGTAATGGTACCACCCTTTACAGCATATATTGGAGAACCTGATGTTTCAGTAGCAATAGGCTTAACCAAGTCTATACCATTATGAAAACTCCTATTTCCACTTAACATTCTCCATCCATAATCACTTGAAATATAACGCGTTTCAATAGGGAATATATGTTCACTATTAATTCCTAGAACACTATCAGCGGTTAGGGAATTTATAGTACTCATTACTTCAAGAGGTACGATTTCACCATTATCTTCATTTAATCCTCTTAAAACATAGGTAAATGAGGAATATCTATTTCCATTGTCATCCGTTAAAACACTGATATTCTTTATCCCTAAATAAATTTTATATGGACCAATAAAGTTTTGATTTTTTAGAAGTTCAAGATCATCGAATTCATCACGAGTAATAGATAATATTATCACATCATCAAACGAATATGTATTATTGTTTTGTTCTCCATTTACAATCGAATTGTTGATGAAAGTAAGATATTCAGTAGTGTTTCCATTAATTACGAAATTGCTTCTTACTAAATTAACTGGGCTTATTAAATTATTTAATTCAATTAAAAAAGGATTATTATTAGGTGCCTCTAACCCACTTACTGGAAGAAAATCATCATTATCGTTTGCATTTGTATGATATTTAAAAGGAAATGATATAAATGTTATATTATTCGCATCGGCAGCAATTCCAGTAGTCGATACAAAATCTCGTAATGCATAATCTGTTAAGTTATTGTCCAATGTAGCATCATCTACTAATATCTTATCCACAAATGAACTATCATAAAACAATTTCAAATTAGTATAATTTTCATTAGTAAAAGGGATGGACATATCAAAAATTGGAAAGAGATTGTCCAAATAACTTCTTTTAAAAAGACTATAACCTTGCCGAGGGAAGTCGTTGGATTCATCGTTTTCCAAAATTACTCGGCGTATGAATTTAATTTGAAAATAATTAGCGGAAACTCTATCAACAGATTTGGGAGCAGTAAGGCTCTCCATTGTCAAGTTGTCATCAACAACTGGTGGACTATAAAATGATTCTAAAGCCTCTGGAAGCAAAAAACCTAAGCTGTTTTTGTAGACTCTTTTATAATAAAATAAAGGAGATTCGTTATCACCTCTTGGTAAGGATATATTTATAATCTTGTCAGTATTAGCAATGTCAAATTCACTATTTGAATCACTATCATTAATTGATAGAATCGGCCAGCCAAAGTTTCTATAATAATCTACATCGGTAAGAGTATCTGTATTATCAAGACTCCATTGAATAACATTATCATAATTTTCATAATAATTAAAGGAATCATTGGTTTCATTTCGAATATCAATATATATCTTGTTTTTATTAAAAAACTTGGAAATCACATCTGTATATAATCCATCCTCCACTCGGTTTATAAAATCATTTCCATCATATACGTTCAAGCCCAAGTTAAAGAATGAGCCGAAAAAAGCTGCTCCATCGATAAAACTGAGAATATCCTCTTTGTGATGCTTCCGCCTAAAAATATCTGCATTTGATGAATTGCCTGGGAGCGCATTAAAGCTCAAAATAGAGTCCAATTCTCTAGCCAACTTAAATATAGGTTCAAAGCCTATTTTTTCGAATATAATCACTATACCAAAATCTCCACTTTTATCAAAATCCCCAATATGGTTTCCTGAATAAACTAACGGAAGTGTAACTGGATTGGTTGAATAGAATGCTTTATTTAGGCTATCGGTATTTTCTAATTTATATTCCTGCTCAGAGGCATTTGAGGCATAGATGAGACCTAAGGAAGTATCAGCCGCAGGTTCCGAAGAGGGCATTGTTTCCCCCTCATTCTGATACCATAAGATTGCATTTTCGTGGATTATTCTTGTTAAGTCATTGTTGGTAGAGACGGCAACCTTAGTGCCATTTATAATGCTTTCCTTTTTAATTCCTTTATAGATAATATAATCGATTTTAGGAAGGTTTAAATCTGGTTGATTTGTAGGTTTTAATACTATATTATATTTCTCAACCCCATCAATTTTTTGAACCAAAATTAATCCATCAGAAACTGCGAAAGCCTTTGGATCCACGCTTGCACTAGAAGTGAACATGTTGCCCAAACGAAATTGATTATCATCTATCGCCCCAAACTCCTGTCCAGAAGTTTGTGAATTTAGTTTTGAGGGTTCTGTGAAAAAATGAAAATCACTCATACGACATATGTTTAACGATTGATAAAAATCAACAGCCTAAAGACTATATAATAAGACTAGATAAGAAAATATTTCCTTATCAATTTTTTTGGTTGATAATTAGAAAGTTTTTGTCTTAACAAAAACTTATAATGGGGGAGTTATTTGGCTAAACAAAATCGAATATATTGATTTCGTATATTATAAAGAACGGAAATAAATCAATAAGTTGTATAATTCAGTTCATAAAATAATTGTTAAATAAACAACAATTTTAAATAAATTATTGAAAATCAATAATTTAAAATTTTATATCAAAATGAACGCATGATTACATAGCATAGAGAATATTAGTCAATTGATATTGTATTGAGTAATTTTCCTACATTTGTAACAAACTAACTCTCCATCTCATTTTAATGTTTTAACCATTGATATCAATAATCTGTTGATATTAATCTCTATTGCTATGAAAAAAAAATTACTAGTTGCCTTCGTATTTCTAAGTATCGGTATGTATGCACAAACAACCTTTGTTCCAGATGATAATTTTGAACAAGCACTCATAGACTTGGGATATGACACTCCGCCATTGGATAATTATGTGCTTACAGCAAATATTGAAAATATAACTACACTTCCTCTTTCAAGTAAAGGGATTAACGACCTTACAGGTATTGAGGATTTTAGTTCTCTTCAGATACTTTATGCTACGAGTAATAATTTAGCGACTATAGATATTTCACAGAATCTAAATTTATGGAAAGTAGTAGTGAGTAATAATCAACTTTCTGCTATAGATGTAAGCCAGAACGCCTTACTTGAAATTTTAAATTGTGGGAATAACTTTATAAACTCATTAAATTTATCGCAGAACACGCAATTAAAGGAGCTTTATTGTGAAGGAAACAATCTTTCGCAATTGAGCATTTCCAATAACCCAATTATGGAAAAAATTTTCTGTTCTAATAATATGTTATCCTCATTAAATACTTCTGCTAACCCAAACCTCAAACAACTATATTGTTATGGTAATAATATAAGCAGTCTAAATGTTACACAAAATACTGAATTGGAAATACTTTATTGTTATACAAATAATTTAAGTGCGTTGGATGTTTCTCAAAATACATCTCTAAGATTTTTGTTCGCCCCATTTAACCAAATCTCTACTATAGACTTATCTAATAATATTAACTTGACTCACTTAAGCCTGACCGAAAATAATCTTAACTCAATTGATATTACTAATAATTTAAGCTTAGAAAATCTCTCCTTATCCTCAAATAATCTTTCGGAACTGGATGTCACTTTAAATAATCAATTGAAGGAGGTTATCGTTAACAACAATCAAATTGATTCCTTGGATTTTTCTAATGCATCTCAATTAATTTATCTGTACTGTAGTATAAATCAATTGGAATCCCTAAATGTCAGAAATGGGAACAATACAAATATTTCTGGTTTTTTTGCTCAAAATAACCCTGATTTAGAATGTATAGAAGTAGACGACCCCCAATATAGCGAAGTAAATTGGCCCGATGTTGATCCACAGGTAGTGTTTAGTGAGGATTGTAATCCGCTGGGTGTTATAGAGGAAGAATTTGAAAGTATACATATTTATCCTAACCCTTTTAGTGATCAATTATTCATGGAAACTGAACAACCAATTTCTTCAATTGAAATAAGAAATGTTCTGGGCGTGAGAGTTTATAAATCCAATACTATGGTCAATTCTATCAACTTATCCAATTTATCCCAAGGAGTTTATATTTTGAAAGCCACATTTAATAATAATGCAAATTTCGTAACTAGAATTGTAAAGAATTAAATCCTACAATACTCAAAACTCCAATTGAGAAACTAAAGATTTTTTAATCTTTAAGAAAATCATACGCTTTTTGATGCGCTAAAGAGATTGGAATAATTTGTCAATTTATCTTTAAGTGCCAGCATATCATTGCTAACTTTTCTGTCTAAAATTTTAGCATAATGTTGCGTTGTCTTAAGAGATTTATGCCCCAACATTTTACTTACTGATTCAATGGGAACACCATTAGAGAGAGTTACAGTTGTAGCAAAAGTATGACGCGCTAAATGGAAGGTTAAATTTTTGTTGATTTTGCACAAATCTGCTATCTCTTTCAAGTAGGCATTCATTTTTTGATTGCTTAACACAGGCAATAGAAGTTGGTTTCTTTGAATTTCTGAATCATCGGCGTACTTTTCTAAAATGGCTTCAGCTGTGGGCAAAATTGGAATATTGCTTCGTGTGTCGGTTTTGGATCTATTAATTTTTATCCATTTTCCACCATCAATACCGATTACAACATTATTTGCCGAAAGCTTTTTTACATCCGAATAGGCTAAACCAGTAAAACAACAGAATATAAAAATGTCTTTAACTTGATCCAGCCTTTCAGTGTGTAATTCTTTTTCAACCATTGTCTGAATTTCCTCAACAGTTAAAAACTCTCTATCAACTATTTTAAGTCTAGCTTTCCAACTTGTAAATGGATCTTTGGAAATCCAATCGTTAGCAAACGCAATACGGATTATTTTTTTAAAATTAGTAATATACTTTATAGCAGTATTGTGTGAGCAATTCCGTGTAGTTTTAAGATAATACTCAAATCCAGAAATAAATTTATGGTCAACATCTTTAACGGGGATGTCGCTTAACAAATATTCCAATTTTATATAATCCCTAACGTGCTTTAGGGCGGTTTTATAACGTTCTGCTGTACCAGCGGCAAAATCTTTACCAATTAGTTTTTCAACTTTATTATTGTGTTCTTGAAAAATTTCTAAAAGCATCTTGTGCTTAATAGTTTTCCCCAAGTAAGTATTTTTAATTTTTTGAGCCGTAACTAAAGTCTCTTTTTCCGATAGTTGCTCTTGAATTTTGTTGAGCTTGGTTCGAATAGTGGCCATATACTTATTTAACTCACGAACTTCGGATGTCGTACCTCGCATTTTGCCTGCATCTGAGTTCCATTTAGTTAATAGAACTTTACGTTTTATACTAAACTCACTTCTCTTACCATTAACAGTAATTCGTGCGTAAATAGGGGCGTTTCCATTTCTATCAATATCATTTCCTCTTGGGTAAAATAGGATGGAAAATGTAGTTTGCATCGGTGCGTACTTTTTGATATCCTTAAAGATACAAAAAATAATTATTTAAAATCGATATAAAAGCCTATATAGCAACATTTAACAAATAATTCGGTGCGTAAAATGAATTAAAAAAAACCGCACCGAATCCCGCACTTTTTATTTGACATTAGATGATTTTGTTCGATATTGAAGAAAATGTAAAAACCCGATAAACATAGTGTTTATCGGGTTTTGGTGAGATTTGATAATCTCTAAGCGGAGAAAGAGGGATTCGAACCCCCGGAGGTGTGACCCTCAACAGTTTTCAAGACTGCCGCATTCGACCACTCTGCCATTTCTCCTTGAGTGCCTCATAAAGCTATTTGCCTTAATGCGGGTGCAAATATAAAAAGCTTTTTTAAATATTCTAACTCTTTTTGAAATTAAATTTTTATAAAATTATAAGCCACTAATTTAAGGTTGTATCCTTAAAAATAGGCTTTAATACTTTTATCAGTATTTTTGTTATAAATTCAAATGTATTCTAATAAATGTCTCTAACTACAATAGATAAATTACACTGGCGGTACGCTACTAAAAAGTTTGATTCTTCAAAAATCCTTTCTGATGAAAAGTTGAAGATTTTAAAACAAACTTTCAATTTAACAGCTACTTCATTTGGGCTACAACCTCTAAAATTAGCAATTATATCCAATCCTGAATTAAAAAAACAGTTAATGCCATTAACCTACAACCAGTCGCAGGTGCGTGATGCTTCTCATATTTTAATACTATGTGTTGAAAAAAGTATTAACGAAGATTTTATAGTAGATCATTTTAAAAGAGTAGAAGGCTTGCGAAAAACCCCCCGAACTATTTTAGAGCCTTTTGAAAAGGAATTGATCAATTCGTTTACCAAGAAGAACAGCGCCGAAATTAAAGATTGGATGATCAATCAACTTTATCTAACCTTGGGCGCTCTATTAACGGTTTGCGCTGTGGAAAAAATTGATGCCTGCCCTATGGAAGGCTTTCAATCTAAAGAATACGACGCGTTGTTAGGTCTTGATAAAAAAGGCCTCGAATCTGTTATTGTGCTTCCCGTTGGTTATCGCGACGAATCTGATTTCTTTATAAACCTTAAAAAGGTCCGTCGCGGTGTAAATGAACTGGTAATTGAATTAGAGTAAACACCCCCAATTTCTTCGCATTTCTTTCTACGATCCCTTTAAGTAAACCCTAGGTTACTCCCTAAAAGGTCCAGGTCAAGTCCGGGTGAGGTCCGGGTGAGGTCCAGGTCAATGCGGCTTCTGCTTTAGGTAATTTTTAATGGAAAACTGATACGCACACTATAATGCATCTGCAAATACTAAGAGTGTATCTAAAACAAAAATGTATAGCTGTAATCGCGGTGTCTATCATTACAAATATAATGCATTTTGAAGCTGATGTCAACCATTATTTAAAAATAGTGCTTTTTTAAACTATGGCCTTTAAGTAACACACAAATAGATATTTGTAGCTAAAAACAAAAATATTCAACACCATCATAAAGCTTAAAACACTATTAATTGCTAATTCGAAACCTCTCAAATAAACCTGAAAAACCATCCCAAAAATTGAATATTTATAGTGTATTTTAACTGAAGAGCTTTTCAATCACAAACGCAACCATTACCTTTGAATCTCATCTATTAAGCAGTACAACTCAATATTCAATATTCAATACTCAATACTCAATACTCAATACTCAATACTAATAACTAATAAATAAAAATGCCCGGATTTGAAATTTTCGGCGCCGAAGAGCGCAAACAAGTAAACGACGTTTTAGAAACTGGCGTTTTAATGCGCTATGGTTTTGATGGAATGCGTAATAATCATTGGAAAGCGCAGGAATTTGAAGCTGCTTTTGCAAAACGAATGGATGCAGAATATTGCCAACTTGTTTCAAGCGGAACAGCGGCATTAACAGTGGCACTGGCTGCTGCAGGCATTGGTGCGGGCGATGAGGTTATTATGCCAACCTTCACTTTTGTGGCTAGTTTTGAATCTATTTTGGCGTTGGGCGCTGTGCCAATCTTAGTGGATATTGACGACACTTTAACGTTGGATCCAAAGGCTGTGGAAGCGGCAATCTCTCCAAAAACCAAATGTGTAATGCCCGTGCATATGTGTGGTTCAATGGCAGATTTAAGGGCCTTAAAAGCGATCTGCAATAAACATAGTTTAATTCTGTTAGAAGACGCTTGCCAAGCTATTGGTGGTACCTATGAAGGAAAAGCCTTGGGAAGTTACGGCGATTTAGGCTGCTTTTCTTTCGATTATGTGAAAACAATTACCTGCGGTGAAGGCGGAGCTGTTTTAACCAATAATGAGAAATACGCATTGCACGCAGATCACTACCAAGACCATGGTCACGACCATATTGGAAAAGATCGCGGGGCAGAATCGCACCCGTTTTTAGGATACAATTTTAGAATTTCTGAATTGAATGCGGCTGTCGGTTTGGCGCAATTGGATAAATTAGACGGTATTTTAAACACCCAAAAAGAAAATTATACAATGCTTCGCGAAGCTTTAAAAACCATAAACGGCGTTACTTTTAGAAGAGTTCCCGAAGGTGGCGAGGAAAACTATTCGTTTTTAAGCTTCTTTCTTCCAACAGAAGAATTGACCCAAAAAGCTCACAAAGCTATAGCTGAGGCGGGGGTTGATGCCTGTTTTTATTGGTACACCAACAACTGGCACTACATAAATGGCTGGGAACATTTACGAAACTTAAAAACGCTGGGCAATCTTCCTTCCGAAGTACAAACCCAAATGCAGGATTTAAACAATACCGATTTCTCAAAAAGCGATGCCGTGATGGGACGAACCATTTCGTCATTGATTAAAATTGGTTGGACAGAGAAACAAGTACACGAAAGGGCAGAGGCTATAAAAAATGCAATCGCTTCGGTGCTGTAACATTTCATAATAACTTGGCCTGCTTCATAAAAATTGTTTCTTATTAATCTCTTCAAAATAGATATCCGGCTTGAAAGGGTCTGGTTTTTTGAACTTTTTAATGTGTGAAGTATTTATATAAAAGCTTTTTCCCTTTTCGATTTTAATACACGCTTCAATTGTCTTATTTTATAAGAGGTTAACACGTAGTGAATTGTAGTCAGTGTGATTTTACTATTTCTTGCATTGTAAAAAAAAATTAGTATTTTAACAATAATTCTAACAATGCAACATTGGCATGAAACTTTAAAATTACGAAACTAAATTATTTATAGAACACGTTAAAAATCACAATAAAATGAAAACAAGAAATTTACTTATTACGCTTTGCATTATTCTTTTAGGTACAAATGTTCAAGCTCAATTTTTTAAAAAACTTAAAAAGAAGGCAGAAAACGCCGTAGAGAGAACCGTTTTAAACAGAACAGACCGCGAAGTTTCTAAATCAACAGACAAGACAATTGATGGGGTCATAAAAGGAGATGGTGAAAAAAAATCGAACACAGACGATTCTGAAACTGAAGAACTAACAGAAGAGGAAAAAGCAATTGTTGAGCAACGCGCAATGAACATCTTTGGTGGAGGTTTGGAAGGCCTTCCGGATAGTTATACTTTTCAATATGAAATTGATATGAAAATAACTTCAAATAAAGATCAGTCAACGCTTAAGTACTACGTGCAACCTAATGCCGGTTATTTTGGCAATGCGATGCCAGACGATAAAAATAACAACGTAATTGTTTACGATATGGAAAACCAAGCCATGGTATCCTTCATGGAAAATGATGGTAAAAAGATGGCAATGAAAATGCGCATGCCCTTAGGCGATAAAATGCAGGAAATGATTGAAAAAGGGCAAAGCGGCGAAGAAAACAAAGTGGAAGATTTAAACATTACGCCCATTGCTGGTAAAACTATACTTGGTTATAAATGTAAAGGATATTTGGTGCAGCAGGAGGAGGGCACTAGTAAAATTTATATTACAAATGAGGCACCAGTAAGTTTTGTAGGCATGTTTGCGAGTATGGAAAAAATGCAGAAAAATAATAATGCAACCAACATTCCATTCGACAAGAATTCTATGATGATGGAAATGGAATACACTTCCAACAAAAAGAAACGAGACAATATGCACATGATTTGCACTTCTATAAAAGAGAAACCATTTACAATTCGCAAGGCAGATTATAGTGGAATGTAGCACCTTTAAAATATTTAAATAATGAAATTTCTATCCGCAATAGTATGTTTAGTGTGTTTTACCCTCCCCTCAATATCTTACACACAGATTAGTGTAAACGATCTTATTGAAGACGTTAAAAAGGAACGTGGTAATGCCACTGATACTGGTAAAGAAGCTTCAGATGCTAGCGCGATGGAAGGAATGATGTGAGAGTGGAAATATTGTAAGCGATGAGCCACTTGAGGTACGATGTCTCACTGTTTTACATTCTCATCATATGAAATTGCTTGTAAGTCAAGGAATGGTTAATGAATCAAAAGGTAATTGTAAAAGAGCAAAGGAAGCGCTCGAATTTCAAGCTATGTTAATTCTTTCTGGAGGAACTCAATTTTATTGTACAGATGAATATAATAGCGATAAGGTAACATATGCTATTTTAATTTTAGAGTATATGTTTGAAGATTATTTAAGAGGTAAACATCCTAAGGAATCCCTAACAGAGATTTTTGACCGTTTAGAAGAATTATCTGAAGACTTAGGTAATCCATACGGTAAAGCAGCTTTACTATTCGGAAGAATAAAAGAAAATTACGATCGCGCAGGCATACCAAATTACACAGCTGGTATCGATGCTTTTTTACAAAAGGAAGTATATCAATTAAATGATGCCACGTGGCAAGAACATAGGTCTAAAGTTTATGAAGAATTAATAGATTACATAACCTATTTTCATTCTCCTGAATTTATGACTGACCGTTCGGTGCGTATAAATTCTCTAATTGAAAGCCTTCCGTGTGATTAGCGAAATTATTTTAGTAACTAACGTATTCCGTAATTTCCAAACCGTAACCTATCATTCCCACACGTTTGGTTTGCTCGCTATTTGATATAAGTCGAATTTTGTGAATACCCAAATCGTGAAGTATTTGTGCGCCAATTCCAAAATCTTTGGCATCCATTTCTATACGAGGTGCCTTGGCAATTTCGTTTGGCTTCTGATTTTCTTTCAGCTCTTTCAATCTGCTTAATAGGTTCAATGACTGACTTTGTTGATTTATAAAAACAAGTGCGCCCTTCCCATCGTTATTGATTACATTAAACATATCGTCCAACTTTTGTTCGGCATTATTGGTTAAGGTTCCTAAAATATCGCTGTTTACTAAAGTAGCATTTACACGAACCAACACGGGTTCGTTTTCTTTCCAATTGCCTTTTGTAAGGGCAATATGAATTTGGTCGTTAGTAGTTTGCTTATAAGCACGAAGTCTAAAATCGCCAAATTTTGTACTTATTTTAAAATCTTCCTTTTTTTCAATTAAGGAATCGTGTTCCATTCTATATTTCACTAAATCTTCAATTGAAATAAGTTTTAGATCAAACTTTTTGGCAACTTTTATTAATTGCGGAAGACGCGCCATTGTGCCATCTTCATTTAATATTTCAACTAAAATCCCAGCGGGTTTTAAACCTGCCAAACGTGCTAAATCTATCGCAGCTTCAGTATGGCCAGTTCTTCGTAAAACGCCACCTTGCTTTGCGCGAAGCGGGAATATATGTCCTGGTCTTCCCAAATCGCTAGCTTTTGTTTCGTCCTTAACTAATGATTTTATAGTTTTTGAACGGTCGTGAACCGAAATTCCTGTAGTACATCCGTGGCCAATTAAATCTATTGAAACTGTAAACTGTGTATGATGTAGTACCGTATTGTTTTCTACCATCATGTTTAAATCTAGCTCTTTGCAACGCTCTTCGGTTAAGGGCGCACAAATAAGGCCGCGCCCGTGGGTAGCCATAAAATTAATCATTTCTGGCGTTACCATTTCGGCGGCTGCAATAAAATCTCCCTCGTTTTCACGGTTCTCATCGTCAACTACAATAATTACCTTCCCATTGCGAATGTCTTCAATAGCTTCTTCAATAGTGTTGAGTTGAACGGTAGTATCTTTTTCTGTGGAAATCATAGCTTAAAATTGTGAGTGCAAAGATAATAGAAACGGCTTTAAATAGCGATTACAAACGTGTATAGTTTCTATTTTTGATGTGGTAATTTATTTAAGAAATATTCTAACTTATAACTTGTAATTCCTCCTTCATTTTTTTAATATGGTTAAAATGAAGAAAAACATATATAATTGGGCCTAGCAAGATAAAAATCATCCAAGATCCCGTGTCTTGTTCTTTTCCTAATTCCTTATAAAATTTTGAACTACTTAAAAGAGATTTAATTGCAAAAATGTAAAGTCCTATTAAAGAAATAATCTGACCAATTTGAAATATAAATTTTAGTGTATCAGAAAATGTTAAATCTATATTATTGAAAAAGATCATTCCTACTAAGCAAATCAGGGAAATAAAATAAGCTACTAATCCTTTTTTAGAAAAACTAGAAGATTCGTTAAAGTTTTGTAGAGCAGTCGAATATGTTTTATTCTCAAAATCGCCACTCATTTTAAGCTCCATTTCAGAATATCCTTTTAGGTTTAATTGTTGTATAGCAGCATTTCTTACTTCTTCAGAATAACCGTATTGACGATAATTTTTAACAATGTCTTTAAGTTGTGTTTCCGTCCTAGATAAAATCAATGCTTTTTCTTGTTGTGTAAGTATGATGGTAACTTCCTCTTTCTCTATTGGCTTGTTGTTAGTCTTTCTTCGAAACAATCGCCCAATACGTTGCATAAATGAATCTAAATCAAAAATACCTTGATCGGTGGTGGCGCGGTAGGTAAGCCAAATACTGAGTGGAAACATAATTGCCGTGCTTAACCAAGTTGCAATAAACGGATGCATGGTACCGTCTTCAGCACTGTTTTTGGCGAATATCCCAATAAAATGATAGGTTAAAAAAAGCAATATTGCCACAACCATTGGCAAGCCCATTCCCCCTTTTCTAATAATGGCTCCAAGGGGCGCTCCCACAAAAAACAGAATAATACAGGCAACGCCAAGCGCGTATTTTTCGTGTAAGGCGATTTCAGTTTTATTAAGTCTTTTTGTTTTATTTTTAAATTCAGATTTTTTAGCATCAACCGTTTGCAGCGTGCCTTTTGCATTGTTCAACGCAAGTTTTACAATCTGTAATTGTTGGGCAGGTTTATAAATATCGAGTATGGTGCTAATAGATTGCGACTTAGCAGTATCAATAACTATATTTTCTTTAAACTTTTCTACACCACTGCGGTAATACATATTTTTGGTGTAGCTCTGAATATCGGTGGAGTAACTTTTTGAAAGCGAATCTATTTCAACGTGTAATTCGCTAATATTGTACATATTTTGATTGTTGAGGTCGTTCTCCTTGTCAATATCTTTGTTATTCAGCTCGGTAAGATCAATATTGATAGCATATTCGTCAAAATAACTTTTAGCAAAAGGTTCGCCCTTTTGCCTGCCAGGTTTATTACTTTGTATTTCTTCGTAATAGTTTCCTTCTTTTAAAATCAACGACAACGTATTGCTACCTTCTTGGCTAGCTAGTTCGCCTTTATTGGCAATTATAACCGTGAAGTTTCCGTTGGGTTTTAATTCATTTTTTTTATGAATAACCACATCCTTCAAAAACTGGCCGCGATCGCCACTTTTCTTTTCAACTTTAATATTGAACATATCGCCAATCTGACTAAACTGTCCTTCTGAAATAACCATAGAAGGTTGAAACTGCGAGATATTACGCCGTAAGTTTTGCCATTTGTATTCGGAATAGGGGATAACGCTATTTGCGAAAAAGAAGGCTGTAATTGACAGTACAACAATAAAACCTATTACGCTTCCCATGGCGCGCTGCAGCGAGATTCCCGTAGATTTCATTGCGGCAAATTCATACTTTTCGGCGAAGCTTCCAAAAACCATTAATGAAGTTACCAAAATGGTGAGCGGCAAAACCAGAGGAATTAATCTTGGCGAGACGTACCAAAGAAATTTTAATACAATCCAAACGTCCAAATCTTTTCCGGCAAGTTCAGAAATATAGAGCCAAATAGTTTGAAGGACAAAAATGAACATTAAAATAATGAAGACGCTCAAAAACGTCTTCAAATATGTAACTAATATGTATCTGTCCAGTATTTTCACTTATCTGGCTATAGCTTATTTATGTAGTAACCGTCTTTTTTGTATTTAGCCTCATCAAAAGTAAACAAGGTTTTAGAAACGGGTAGATTTGTTTTAAAGGAATTTACGGTAAGCGTATATTTTGTTCCCTTCGCATCAGTCTGAATTAATTTGTAAATGTGCTTGGTTTGAACATCTATTCCTAAAAGAATATCTTTTATCTCTGCTTTTGAATCGATGGGGATAAGTTTTATATACTGAATTTTTCGACCTTTTACATTTTGCTCGATGTCCATTTTATAAGTGTATCCTTTTTCGTAAAAAGTCAACATTTTTGAAGGTGTAATATCCTTATCGTCTTTAGGATTGTATGCCGAAATGGTCACTTCTTCATCTTCGGGTACAATAGTGTAAATGTTTTTTCCATCAAATATACGGGTTGTGCCAAGCATATTCAAGACGTATTTATCGCCTTGAAGCGTAACATCGCCGCGAGTTTCCTGGTTTACATTTTCTTTGGAATTGTTTAGATTGTACTTAAAATCGATAGCAATATTATCGTAGCTTTTAACTTTTTCTGAAACTTCTTTTAGCATAGATTTAGCATCCTGGGCGTAAGAAAAAGAAGTGATGAAAAGTGCTAATAATAGAATGTTGAAATACTTCATTTTAGTTGTCATTTGTTTCGTTGTCTAAAAGTTGGTTTAAAGCGTCAATTGTTGGAACTAAAACTTGCCGTGCCTTACTGCCTTCAAAGGGGCCAACAATGCCAGCCGCCTCCAGTTGGTCAATAATTCTTCCCGCTCTGTTGTAGCCCAATTTAAGCTTTCGTTGTAACAATGAAGCGGAGCCCTGTTGTGAAATAACTAATACTTCGGCAGCTTCACGGAACAGTTTATCGCGTTCCGATATGTCATTATCAATAGTTGTGCCACCATCTTCCCCCACATATTCTGGCAGTAAGTAGGCATCGGGATACGCTTTTTGCGCACCTATAAACTCTGTAATATCTGCAACTTCAGGTGTATCTACAAATGCGCATTGAATTCTAGTAAGTTCGTTACCCTGGGTGTAAAGCATGTCACCGCGCCCTATTAGCTGATCGGCGCCAGAATTGTCCAAAATAGTTCGCGAATCAATTTTACTGGTTACTCTAAAGGCGATTCGGGCAGGGAAATTGGCTTTAATAATACCTGTAATTACGTTTACCGAAGGGCGTTGGGTAGCAATAATTAAATGGATGCCAATTGCTCGTGCAAGTTGCGCCAATCGTGCGATGGGTGTTTCAACTTCTTTCCCAGCGGTCATAATTAAATCGGCAAATTCGTCAATTACCAAAACAATATAGGGCAAAAATCGATGACCATCATGCGGGTTCAACTTTCTATTTTTAAATTTTGTATTGTATTCTTTTATATTACGCACCATGGCATCTTTCAGCAAATCGTAACGCGCATCCATTTCAATACACAACGAATTTAATGTATTAATTACCTTGTTTGTATCGGTAATAATTGCTTCTTCGGTATCGGGCAGTTTTGCTAAATAATGTCGTTCAATTTTATTGAAAAGTGTAAGTTCAACTTTCTTAGGATCTACCAGTATAAATTTTACTTCGGCAGGATGTTTTTTATATAAAAGTGAAGTCAACACCGCATTTAACCCAACAGATTTTCCCTGTCCGGTAGCACCAGCCATAAGCATGTGTGGCATTTTCGCAAGATCAACAACAAAGGTTTCGTTGCTAATGGTTTTTCCAAAAGCGATGGGTAGTTCCATTTCGGCATTTTGAAACTTTGCCGAAGCAATTACCGAACGCATAGAAACAATCTTCGCGTTTTTATTTGGCACTTCAATCCCAATCGTTCCGCGACCGGGTATTGGCGCTATTATCCGAATTCCTAACGCGGAAAGTGACAAGGCAATATCGTCTTCTAAATTTTTAATTTTAGAAATTCTTATTCCAGCGTCGGGCACAATTTCATAAAGCGTAACCGTTGGTCCAACCGTGGCCTTAATATTTGCAATGCCTATTTTATAGTTATTGAGGGTTTCAACAATACGGTTTTTATTTTCTTCAAGTTCTTCTTGATCAATCGTTATTCCTGCCCCAATGGTGTAATCGCGCAGTAGTTCAATACTAGGGAACTTATAATTACTCAAGTCTAATTTTGGATCGAACTCCCCAAAATCCTTCACGAGTTTGTTGCTTAAGTTTTCAATTTCTTCCTCATCAGCCGTTTGTTCAACCTCCATTTCTACATCGCCTTCCACATCAGATTTAAGTATTAACTTCTCTATGGCAGGGGGTTTTGGAGCGGTTTTTTCTTCAACAGTAGGTGCTTTAATTTCTTCCTTCTCTTTTGCTGGCATTTCCTTTTCTGAAATATTTTGAGCCATAGTCTCATTTGTTTCTTCAGAATTAAACTCTGCGACTATTTGTTTTTTAGTGCTGCTGAAAACACTAATTACCTTTTCTGGGGTTAATTTTAGTCTAACCACTAAATAGAAAATAAGGATAAAAACCATGACTAACACGGCGCCAATAAACCCGATATAATCTTGCATTATATCGTTGGTTTCGAAACCAATTATTCCACTAAAAAGAGTTGCCTTTCCGCTGAAAAATCCGAAAAATACAGAAACCCAAAGCATTAATAACAATCCCCAAAACCAAAATTTTAAGAGCTGTTTCTTGGTGTAATCGAAGAAATAATAAACGCCGGTTAAGGCTATTAGAAATGCAAAAATAAATGCCGAAACCCCGAAACCATCGTAGATAAAGAAGTGCGCCACATTTGCACCAAATTTATTGAGCCAGTTTTGTGTTGGTAATTTGCGTTCTGCCAAATTCCCTATTTCACTTTGGTCTGCTTGCCACGTAAAAAAGTAGGAAACAAAAGAAAATAAAAGCGCCAGCCCCAACAAAAACAAAAAGCTACCCAAGAGTATTTTCTGTTGCTTGGATAGCGAAAAACGTATCTTTTTACGCGGTGTTTTGGTTGTTGTTTTTTTCTTCTTTTTGGCCATTAAGGGAACGGTTGTCTTTTCAGCAAAAATACAAATATACAACGGCACAAGCTAAATAAAATTTTATAAAAAAATCCCTGCTTTAAAACGGGCAATTTACGGAGTTGAAATGTTGGGAAGCTCGAATTTTATTAATAGTTTGTTGTCTCTTTTCCAGCGAATCCAGCCTTTGTCCACTTCCTGAAAATTTTGGTTTTTTAAAACAACTTGTATCCACTCATCTTTTACTTGTAATGGTTTCATTTTTAAAAATGGGGTGTGTACTTCGGCTGCATAATCCAATGGTTTTATTTTTGGTGTTTGAGACTTGCCTTCTAAAAATTCAATTGAAGCTGTTGAAAGTAAAAATTCCGGCCAAAAGAGAAGTTGACCAATGTGTTTGTTTAAATAGGCTGTCTGCCCTGTTTTTTTATTTACTTCTACTTCAATAAACTCACGGCTCACAGATTTCACATTAAAATAAAAGATTCCGAAAGAAGGGTTCATTGCTTCTGGCAATAGCCAGGGCGGTGCTGCAATAAGGGTAAAATCACCAAATTGATCGCGACCCAAAGGAAGACTATCAACGGGATTATGTTGGGTTATCGATTTTTCCAACGTTACATTTCCGTAAAAAAAAAGAGTGGAATACTGAAAAAAATTAGGTTTAAAAAATCCGAGACCTAATTTGTCATTTTCTTCATCTTGAATGTTAACTGAATTTGGAAGCGAGCCATCATGTTTGTAAAACGTTACCATTCCCATGGGTTCAACTTGCGATGTTGGAGTAGTTGATTTGGGTCTAAATTGTTCCTTTTTTTCTTTCGATTTTTGATGCTGAACATACCGATAATGGGTGATTCCGTAAGCAATAATAATAACTGCCAATAACCCAATATTTGCATACACTATAAATTTGTGTGTGGCAAAATGAGCTATAAAAAAGGACGCTATAAACGCGATTACTGCAAAGAGAAAGCCATATCCAACAACGATAGCACCGCCAGCTAATCCTTGTCCTTTACCAGCATCAATAAGCCCTGCGAAGTAGAGACCAACGATAAAAAAGGTAACCAACATTAAAATATAAAAGGCGATTCGCGCGGGTTTAAAGATGTTTTTCATAGTTTAAATTTTAGACGTGAAACTTGAAATGCTATGAGAATAGATTATAGATAATCAGCAGTTCTTCGTCTTTTCTCCAACGTATCCAGCCTTTTCCCTTTTCGGTGTTGTAATCGTCTGCTAAAATTTCCACTTCCATCCAATCGCCCATTATGTATCGGACTCTAAAATTTGTGGGACTTACTACTCGGCCTGCAGATTTTATCATTGGGTTATCAAATACTTTTTGGTTTTTATCTATAAATTCCACCGAATGACAATTCAGAAAAAACTCGCCCCAGGTTATAAAACGCCCCTGTTGCGAATTTACGTAAGCGGTTTCGCCAGTGTTTTCATTTATAATAATTTCAATATAATCGATACCTAATTTTTTTACGCGGAGGATAAAAAGACCGTAATCCAGTTTTTCTTTAAAGGGTGCAAAATTTTTTGGCGCATACCCTATACCATCTGCATAATTGGCGTGTCTTTTTACAAAAGTGATACTGTCTATTGGCCGTTCCTGACTACCAGCTCTGCTGTTGGGAATATTGTATAAATAAAGGGTTTCTATTTCATCTGTTTTTGGTGAAAAGAAACCTTCGCCCAGTTTGTTCTGAGCTGCTATGGATCCAAATAAAACAAAGGACAAAATGATTGAAATTAGGTGTTTAGACTTCATACTATTTTTTTAATACTGAAACTCCTGCTTTTTATCTTCACCTTTTTTAATTGTAACTGTTGCTACTTTTTCACCTTCAAAGCCAGTTTTGCGGAGTGCCTTTACTTTAATTTGATATGTTCCGGGGTTGATGTTCATCTTAACACCACGATCATAAGATCTACCACCCCCAACACTTGTACGGGAGTTAACTTCAATTACATTTACCGTGCAGTCTATTAATTTACCCCCGCCCTTTGGTAAGATTTCCAAGGTGCCAGATTCAAAATTATAATCTACTGCAGTAGTTTCACCTCCTGTGATAACCTGATTCTTTAAGGTTATTTTATTTTGCAATCCATTTAATTTAATTGCTTTTATAACTATGCTGTAGGTTCCTGCATTTAACTCTATTTCTTTTGATTGGCCATAGGTGCGACCACCTCCAACATTTTTTCCATTTTCATCCTTCACGTTTACTGTTGTATCCCAACCCGCATCATTGTTAGTAGTTTTTATTAAAAACTTCCCACCGTCAAAACTTACAATGCTATAGGTTTTTTTTTCATTCGAAGTTTTAACTCCTTTGATAAAGATTGGAGCTACTTTTGAGTTTTCAAGTGGGCGAATTTCAAGATCATAGGTTTCTTGTGGCAGGTAAACATAGGATGTGTCTCTATAGGTTCGCGTTCCTCCGGCCTTATTTTTTGTGCCTGCCTTATATGCGTGTACCAATGCATCAATTGGCTGGCCGTTCATCGTGGCATATATGCCATGGTTTCCCTTTGGTTTGTCTACCGTTTCCGAAGCAACTTCGGTCATTGCATCGCCTAAACCACTGGCATCGGCTGCGTCATAATAGTTGCCGTCGCCTGCTTTTGCGGCGCATTCCAATTGTTGGGTTTCACCTTTTTTCAATCCAAAACCAACTATGTGAAGTTTAAAATCAATTCCTTCGGCTTTGGCTGCTTTTATTACATCGCAGATATTGCCATCACAGGATTCTATTCCGTCGGTAATTAAAACAATGGTTGCTTTTTCTTTGCTTTTCCGAAGCTGGTCAATAACCGTAGAGGCGGAGTAGGCGAGCGGGGTCATTCCCAAAGGTTTGATACTTTTAACAGCGGTCGCCACCTTGTTTTTTGAAGTGTTATTAATGGGAAGTAAAATTTCTACATCGCGGCAATCTCCCTTTTTTCGATGTCCATAAGCTACGAGACCTATCTTTTGATTTTCGGCAAAATCGTTTATTGAATTTGAAAGCACCGTAGACGCAATTTCCATCTTTGTCTTGCCTTTAATTTGCCCCCACATAGAGCCACTGGCATCGTAAATAAAAATGATTGGCGAAGGAGTTTCGGGGGCTTGTTTGGTTTGCGAAATACTCAGAATTGAGAAAAGCAACGCACATAAAAAAATGGCTAATTGTTTCATAATCAATTAATTTGGCTACAATAAAGTTATTGAAAATTTATTTAAAAAATAAACTTACAACCAAATTAATGAAACTTCAATTACCCATTTGGGTGATTTTTATAATGCTTAAAACTTCGGAATGTAAATAAAACATCCAATAATTATCGCAGTTACCGCGGCAAAAAATACGGCACCTGCAGCTATGTCTTTTATAAATCCTATTTTATTGTGAAAATCGGGGTGCACAAAATCTGCGATCTTCTCTACAGCGGTGTTCAGCCCTTCAACACTTAGAATAAGGCCAATTGCAAAAATTTGAAACATCCACTCAACAGCGGAAATTTCAAAATAAAAGCCAGTAATGGTCATTACAATGGCAATCGCCGTTTGCACTTGAATACTCGCTTCGTGCCGAAGTAAAAGAAAAGCGCCCTTAAAAGCGTAACGAAATGCTTTAAGGCGCTTTCCCAAAAATGAATTCCACATTATAAAAGGGTTTTTAAGGCGGAAAGATAATCTGGTTCTTCACCAATTGCTGGCACTTGCTGATTGTAAATTACTTTTCCTTCTTCATCTAAAACTACAACGGCTCGCGAATGAAGACCTCGCAAGGCTCCGCTGCTCATTTCCACCCCGTAGTTTTTTCCAAAGTTGCCATCGCGGAAATCGGAAAGGTTGGTAACGTTGTTTATTTCTTCATCATTTACAAATCGTTGCTGGGCAAAAGGCAGGTCTTTAGAAATACAAAGCACCTTGGTGTTCTTTAACCCCGTTGCCTTTTCGTTGAATTTTCGCACCGAAGTTGCACAAACATTGGTGTCTATGCTGGGGAAAATATTCATAACTACACGCGATCCTTTGTAATCTGATAGTTTTTTTGAGCTTAAATCTTGTGCCGTTAAATCGAAATCTGGAGCCGTATCGCCCACTTTTGGAAGGGTTCCTATTGTTTCGATAGTATTGTCGCCTAATTTTATCTTTGTCATAATTTCTTAAAAATTTGTTTGCCTAAAAATAAGCAATCAATTTCATTTTGTTTCTAAAAGACTTCATAAAGGTTTCACTCAATTTAAATGAACTGTTTTATTCTTTCAATGTAGCATAGACGGTAAAAATTACCCAAACGGGTGATAAACAACCGTTTATATTAAAGCTAGCTTTGAATTTTATAAACATCCCCATTGTTAAAACCTTTAAATATGAAAAATATAAACTTCATTACAGCACTTATTTTGTCAGTTCTTTTTGTGTGTTTGAGTGTACAAAAAGCCGAGGCACAAATATGGAAAAAATTAGAGAAGAAAGCAGAAAATGCTGTTACTCGCAAGCTTGAGCAGAAAACCGAAAAGGAAACCAATAAAGTAATGGATACCATTTTGGGTAACGATGGCAATAATTCTACAGGAAGCACCGCTCCTGGCGGAACGAGCGATGGTCAAAATAACAGCCAGACAAATGATAATTCTACGGTAGCGCATTCTGAAACCGAAACAGTAACTATGTATAAAAAGAGCGATTGGGTGCCGGGTGAAGATATTATACTATTTGACGATTTTGCGAGCGATCCTGTTGGCGATTTTCCACAACTTTGGAATACCAACGGCTCGGGGGAGCTTATTACTTTAAGTGACAACCCCAAAGTAAAATGGTTAAAACTCTATAACGACACTTGGTACGAACCAGACCTTCCCAAAGATTTGCCAAAAGAATTTACCGTAGAATTTGATGTACGCACCTATAATATAAGCGATAATAATACATCGCAGACCGCTGGATTTTGGGTGTACTTCGGTGATGGAAAAAAACCGTTAAAAATTGGTCGTAGGTATGTATCAAGTTATTTTTCACCATATCAAAAATGGGTTAAAGAACAATATCTTAAATCTATAGATTATGAAGGTGCTGGTGAACTAGCGGCAGGAAAAACCAATAAAGATATTCGTGAAGTTTTTAAAGGAGGAATGCATGTGGCAATTTCGGTAAATGGCAAACGGTACAGAACCTATGTTAATGGAGAAAAGTTATTTGACGCGCCTAGGGCTATAAACGATACGGAAAATTTTAGCAGTATACTCTTTGACACCTATGGTATTGGGGACGACCAAGCTATTTTAATCACCAACCTCCGCGTGGCAGAAGGCTTGCCAGAACCTCGAAACAAACTCTTTAAAACCGGGAGTTATTCAACTACCGCCATCACTTTTGATGTGGACAGCGATAAGCTAAAACCTGAAGCTTATGGCATTATTAAACAAATTGCTGAAGCCATTAATTCGGAAGCAGGAAAAAGTATTTTAATAACCGGCCACACCGATTCCGATGGGTCTGATGAACACAATATGGATCTTTCAAATCGCAGGGCCTTGGCTGTAAAAAATGCTTTGGTAAACGAATTTGGAGTTGATGCTTCAAGATTAACTATCGTTGGAAAAGGTGAAAGTGAGCCAGTCGCTTCTAACGATACGGCTATGAATAAAGCGAAAAATAGAAGAACTGAATTTATTGTTCAGTAAATTTTAAAAGTAACTGCCTTATGAAAAAATTATTCCTTTTACTACTTACAATAGTGGTAATGAACGCTCAGGCGCAAGAAGATTGTACGCAAATTCCGAATGGAAATTTTCAAAATTGGACAGGGAATGACGACCCAGTAAATTGGCTAACCACAAATATGGGCGATAAATACGGAACACCTACGGTAGGCTTTGATATGCGCAATGTTTTTAAGACTCCTGGAAAATATGGAAATGGTGTGCGTATAAAGAACGCATCTGTGTTGGAAATGCTTAAAGCAGAAAAACCAGCAGAATTTGCCAAACTCCCTGCTTCAATAAAAGAACAATTGCGCAAAAGCTCTTTTAGCGGCTCGTTATTTACCTGCCAAGGAAACTGTGAAGGTGCCACCTTATCTGAAAATGAGATATTCATGCGTAAAAACATGTTTTTCCCCCTATCAAAAACTCCGGGGGCATTATGTGGATATTACAAAGCCAACTTAAAAGAAGGGGATAAATTATGGATACTTCCATATTTGGCTATAGAAAATGATATGCCCGCGGGTGGTGTTATGCCTGGTGAGACCGCTTCGGTTATTACAAAAAATGCCAGCGATTGGACACCTTTTAGAATCCCACTCAGGATTCTTCCAGATAGGACTCCCGTAAAGGCTTTGATACAAATGCAGATGGTGGGCAGTGGATTTCCGGTTACACCACCTTATGGAATGAGCGCTCTGGAATTAGCACAACGTTACCCTAGCACTGATGGTAGTGAGGTTTTTATAGATGAACTGTGTTTTTGCGGTGAAGCAGATGTTATAGATCCAGACGATCCTATTTTAGACAGTATAGATATGGGAACTGGCACAAGTGGAGCTGACCCCGAAGATGATCAAAATAACGATAATTCTGAAGAAATATACATTGCCACAAATGGAAACGACACTAATTCAGGCACTAATTCTAGCCCTTTTGCAACTATGCAAAAAGCATTAAATGTGGCTCAAGGGAAACGATTGCAAGGAAAACCGGTAAAAATTATTGTGAAAAACGGGACGTATAGACAAGAAGCCAATTTTAATGGAACAGGAAACACATCTTTGCCACCTCTTATTATTGAAGCTGAAACATCGCATCAAGCAATTTTTATAGGCTCTGAGCCAATTACCGAAAATCCGAATTGGCAGACACAGACGCAAGGATTGTATATGTCTAACAAAGGAAAATTACATCCCAATCAACAACCTGAATTTAATATAGCCAACTATGGTAATCCCATGGATACGTCGGTTCCTGCTTTAGTAGTGAATGGCGTTCAGTTAAAACATCAACAGGGTGGAGATCTTAGAAATATACCCAATGCTTACGTGTACAGTCCGCAACTGTTTATGGTAAACCCAGGAGCGGCTAGTCTTTCATCCGCTATTGTTGAAGTAAGCGTTAGGAAAAATGCAATTAACGTAACCAATGGAGGAAACATAACGGTAAAAGGATTGCGGTTAAAAGGATTTCCACAAGCCAGCATACCACAGCTTAATGAACAACAAATGCCAGGACTTGAAGGAGTGCAAGCAGTTAATTGTCAATACGAATAAAACGATTACATAATTTTTTTAATAGCGGGAGCCTTCAAAGTTTAGTTTGGAGCTCCCGTTTTTTAAAACTAAAAGGTGCATTTCTGCACTTATTGAAAGATCGGAGCGATGTCGGTTTGATAAAACTCGACAGGAAAAGACTGACGTTTTACGTAGGTTTTGCCAGTTGCAACTTCAGCATATTATTACTAAAAAGATCATATAACATAGAAGAAAGAATAAAGTGGACAGATTAAAACCAACAGGGGGTAAACCCACAAGAATCGCTGAGCTCATAGCTTGCAGGTTTTAAATTATTTCTCTTTTCGCATATCGCTAAGGTTATAACCACTTGTGTTAAAAACCGTTATATCTACTTTTGTGGAAAGATTTTCTATTTGAAGAATAATGGTGCTATTTCGTTTTTTATCAAAAAGTGAAGTATAAAGTGCAAGTGATTTGATGCCGCAATTGGCTAACATTTCAAGGTCGTCACCTTCCTCTCCCGACCCTACAAATTGATACGCCATTACCTGGGTGAGGCTCAGTTCTATTTCTTCGGCTATCCAAAATGTTGCGTCAATTTTGTCGTTGCTACAGGAAATCGCAGTAGTGTTATATGTTTCAATTTCTTTTTTATTACTTGTGAAGTTCCGCTCTGAATTATTTAAAGTGTCTTTTTCGCCTAAAGCATACTTCATCGTTGGCCAATATTTATTATTCATCGGTAATATATAGCCACCTTTTTTATCATTCATTTCATAGGTTCCGGTAATGGTAGAATCGGCAGGATTAAAAATTAAACGCAATGATGGCTGATTGCCTCTGGCGTGGATTATAGTAGCTGTTTTTTCTTCACCAAAATAATAGGAAATCGTTTCGATATGTTGGTTTCCATCATTGCTTTCTTGTGAAATTTTAAGGTCGAAACTGCCTTTAAATGATTGCGCATGGCAAATTGCTGAAAATAATATTAACGTTATTAAGAGCCTGTTATTCATAGTTTTAAAGTTTAATATTCGGAAGGTTGCATTTGTTTTTTTACTTATATATTCAATATCAACCTAGAAGGATTGTTGTTTACTTCTACAAAGCATTTCAACTTCATCTTCAACTTCAACTTCATTCAAATCCACCCTTTTTTCATGGCTTTTTTAACAGCTTCGGCACGAGAATTTACGTGTAGTTTTTTGTAAATATTTTTTATGTGGGCTTTTATTGTGTTTGGAGAAACAAAAAGATCTTCGGCGATCTGTTTGTTATTGGTGCCGTTGCTCAAACTTTGAAGCACTTCGTTTTCGCGATCGCTTAAAATGCTTTCTTTTTCAGGGCGGAAAGAAGCTATAACTTGTCTTGCAATAGTTGGGCTCATGGGCGCCCCACCTTCGTACACTTCGCGAATGCCATCTAATAATAGTTTTGAATTACTACCTTTTACCAAATAACCAACGGCTCCTTGTCGCAATGCCGAAAAAACCAGCTCGGACTCCTCGTGAACGGTGAGCATTAAAATATTGAGCTCTGGTTGTAGTTTTTTGAGTTTCGGAATTGCTTCAATACCGCTAATTCCCGGCAAATCTATATCTAACAGCAGTACATCTGGGTAGTAGTTGGTGAAAATTTCGAAGGCAGCCTCCGCCGAAAAAAACGTTCCTGTTACCTTAAAACCGTCCGCCTTGTTCAATACTTGCTGAAGCGATTTTAAAATAAGGGCATCGTCTTCTATGATGCAGATTTTTATGGTTGGCAGATTTTCCATCGGTTTTAGCAAGATACAACCATTCTATATTTTTATCAATTACCCAAGCGGGTAGTTTCCAAAGTAAGGGTTAGGGTAGTGCCACCGTTTGTTTTAGAATCTATTTTTAACGCTCCGCCCAGGGCTTCGGCTCTTTCGCGCATATTGGTTAGCCCATTGCCGCTATTTTCTTGAGTGGTGTCAAATCCGTTGCCATTGTCTTTTAATTTTAATACAAGTTTTCCCGGCTTGTGTTTTACGCCAAAATGCACCACGGTGGGATTGCCGTGCTTTACCAAATTGTTTGTGGCTTCCTTTAAAATCATTAGTAAATGGCGGCGTTCGGCCATATTGAGCTCTTTGGTTTTTAGCTCTTCGGAAATAGCGTCTGAATGGAATTTTATATTGGCGATTTCACAAAACTTTCCCGCAAATTCAGTATAACGGTTTAAGGTGTCGTACGCGTTGTCGTTAGAAGGATCCAGTGTCCAGATAAAGTCACGCATTCCATTATTTAGGTCTTGAATATTATCATCTATTTGCAGCAAATGTTTCTGTAATTCCTTGTTTTTTGGATTTTCAATTCTGGCCAATTCGGTTATTAAAGCAATTCTCGTAATTTTTGTACCGGCTTCATCGTGAAAATCGCGGGAACTTCGTTTTCTAAAAATATCTCTTTCCTGCGCACGAGCTAATTCTATGCGCCGTTCTTGTTGCAATCGTAATTTGAGTAGTAAATAAACACCACCGATAGCTAAAATAAAATATAGAAAATACGCCCACCAACTTTGAAACCACGGAGTAGGCATTTCAAGTTTAAGTGAAGCCGTATTGCTCCAAACCCCATCGTTATTTGAAGCTTTTGCCAAAAGCGTGTAGGTTCCTGGATCGAGATTAGATCGTGTAATTACCGGGCTTTCAGATTCAATCCAAGTTTCGTCAAAACCTTCTAATTTGTATGCGTAGCGCGTTTCTTCGGGAAGTGTGAAATTGACTGCGTCTATTGTAAAGGAAATTATTTTGTCTGATGTTTTTAGAATTATATTTTCAATATAAGCTATGTTTTTAGGAATTGAAGTTCTTTTTGTTTTTTCACTTGAAATAGGAACAGGTACGTTCAAAATGCGAAAATCTGAAAATGAAACTCGCGGTGGATGTGGATTTTTATAGATTTCTGATGGTTTAAAACGAACAATACCGTGGGTGCCTCCAAAATACGCAATACTATCGGTGGTGAGTACAGCTGAATTATGATTGAATTCAAAATCGCGGGCGTTTAGAATTTTTTTAAATGAAGTAGCTTTTTTCTCGGCGGTATTTAATTTGGTTAAACCATTCACCGTGCTTATCCAAAATTCGTGCGTATTGGTTTTTATAATTTCGGAAGTGAAATTACTGGAAAGTCCCGATTCTTCTGTGTATTTAATATGATTTGGGTTTTCGGATGTGAGCAATTCTTCAACATTCGAGAAATGAAAAACTCCATCTTCGGTAGTGAGAAGCGCTTCATTTTCATCAAAGAAATAATCGTTCACCACCTTCAAATAAAATGGAGCATCGCCCTTTATTTTTTTGAAGGAAGTTTCGGAAGTGGGATCTTGAATAACGGCACCTCCCAAATTGAAATTACCAGTCCAGACTCGTTTTTTAGCGTCTATATTCAAAGTAACTACAAAATCCTTTGAACTCAGTTCTGGGTTTTGATCTTCAAACAGAAACTGCTGTGCAGCTCCGTGGGTATCAAAAGCGATAATTCCGGCGCTATGTGTGGCTAACCACGTTTTATTGTCGGCATCGTTTTTTATTTCATAAATACGCCTTTCAGGCAGTTTATTTTCAGTTATGGAACCTTCGGGAACTGTTGAAATGGTGTATTCAAATTTGCTTCTGTCTTTCCATTCAAGTATGTGCAAACCTCCGGGACTGCTTGCCCAAATATTTCCTTTTTTGTCTTCTTCGAGGGCATAAACCGAGTTGTGTTTTAGGTGCCTATTACCAATTCCCGCTGTTATGTGGTGGTACTGTTCCGTGCCATTTTCATCTTTCCAAAGCACAGAAATGCCACTGTCCATAAAGCCGAACCACAGGTATCCCTTTGAATCTTCCAAAATGCTAAAAGTATTGTTGTTAGAAATACTTTGAGCATTATCACTGTCGTGTTTCAGTATTTCAAATTGATTGAGATACGGGTCAAACAAATCAATACCCGCTCGTGAGCCCAGCCACATCCTGTTTTGCGCATCTTTGTATATTTTTTTTATGGGGTTTTGTGAAATGGAAGTTGGGCTGTCTGCTTTGCTTCTGTAATAATTAATTTTGTTGTTTTTTTGATTTAAAACCGACACGCCCAAATAACTGGAAGTCCAAAGTCTGCCATTGGCATCTTCTTCAAAATCGTAAACTGTTGTTCTTCCTTCCTCGGCATCTACGAGTTGGGGAAAATGCTTAAAATTGGGATGCTGCCAATCTCCCGTCATTTGTATTACGCCGTCATAATTAGTCCCAATCCAAATTGTGCCGAATGAATCTTGAAACAAAGCGCCCAATCCTTTTTCCTGCAGTTTTAGTGGAATTGTTATTTCAGTAAAAATGTCTTGTTTTGGGTTAAATACAACCAACCCTTCGTGTGTGGCTAAAAGTAAAGAACCATTTTTAAGAAGAAGAATATCAATAATGGAATAAATTGATGGAATGTTGTCGCGGCCTTCTTTGTGCCACCACGAAGTAATCTCGTTGGTTTTGGTATTTATTTTTGAGAGTCCGGCGTTGGTACCAAGCCATAAATAATTGCCATCTTCCTTTATTACCTTTATGATACGGCCAGCCAAACAATTCTTGCAGTCGCCAACCTCGGTGAAATTTGTAAACTTTTCTAACTGCGGATTGTATTTTGAAAGTCCAGCGGAAGTACCAATCCAAATTGATTTGTGACGGTCTTCAAAAATGCTTCTTATTTTTGCGTTGGGAAGTGAAGTTTTACTACTGTCTGTAGAAACGGTATACACTGTAAATTGCTTTCCGTTACCGCGGTTTAGGCCATTGCCGGTGCCAATCCACATATACCCGCGACTATCCTGAAATATGGTTGTTACATCTGCAGAGGAAAGCCCTTCGCCAACGCCAAAGTGCTGGAATGTAATAGGCTGTTGTGCCATATTCCTTTCAGAAAAAAGCAACAATAGGATAGTACAATAGCAAACAAATTTCATTTTTTATTTGTTAGATCAACTAAAAATACAAAATTATCTTATTACACGTATAGTTAATTGGTCTTCAAATAATTATAAAATGAAATTATATGAAAATGTTTGTAACATTTCGTAATATTTTAAGTGTAAATAGGAACTTTTAAAAAATGTTTTTTTGAAGCTATTTTTCCTAAAGAAAAAATCCCTTCACAAAATTTGCAAAGGGATTTTTATAAAGTATATATTATAAATCTATCGGTCTATGGAGCCCAAAACTTTTTGTGCAAAAGTATTTGCAGCGTCGCGCTCCGGCATGCCGTCTGCGATCATTTTGTGTACTTCTACCGCCCCGCAAAGGTTGGTAATAAGCTCACCAATAACGTCCATTTCTTCTTCTGTAATACGATTGTATTCGCTGAAAGATTCCAAAACTTCAACACAGCTTTCAATCTGCGCTATAGAATTGTTACGTTGAATATGTCTAATTACTGGCAACTTCATTCACTAGATCTTTTAAAAGTTCAAATTTGTTGGTTTGTACTTGGTTTACCAATTCGCCATTTTTGAAAGTTGCGAAGGTTGGCAAATTATCTACATTTGCCATTTTTCTACTTTCAGGAAATTTTTCGGCATCTACCAATACAAACTTTAAATTTTCAGTTTCCGAAGCCAACTTTTTAAATTTTGGTTTCATCACTCTACAATTGCCGCACCATCCTGCCGAGAATTGAACAACTACGTTCTTTTCTTCAGAAATTAGCTGTTGCAGGCTATCATCTTTTAACTCTACTATCATATCTTAATTTCTTAAGTATGTAGCTACAGCTTCACGCGTTGCTTGCATTGCTTCTTTTCCTTCTTCCCAGTTTGCTGGACAAACCTCACCATTTTTCTGTACGTGGGTGTAAGCATCTACTAATCTGATGAATTCATTTACATTTCTTCCCAAAGGCATATCGTTTACACTTTCGTGGAATATTTTTCCTTCTTCATCAATCAAATAAGTTGCACGGTAAGTTACGTTATCGCCATCTACCATAAGCAATCCGGTTTCATCGTCGTAGCGCTCGTTTGTAATATCAAGAATTCCAAGTGCGTTGGCGAGGTTACGGTTAGTATCTGCTAATAATGGGTATGTTACACCTTCAATTCCTCCGTCGTCTTTTGGAGTGTTTAACCACGCAAAATGAACTTCGGGAGTATCGCAAGAAGCACCAATTACCATTGTGTTTCTATCTTCAAATTTTGAAAGCGCTTCTTGAAATGAGTGAATTTCAGTTGGACATACAAAAGTGAAATCTTTTGGGTACCAAAAAAGCAATACTTTCTTGTTGTTTTTCTTAGCTTCTTCAAGCACATTTAGTTTAAAAGTATCCCCCATTTCGTTCATTGCATCTACTGAAATGTTTGGGAATTGTTTTCCTACTAAAGCCATAGTTTTATTTATTTTTTAAGGTTAATATTTTTCTATTGCAAAGATAGGAAGTACCTCTAATAAAGGAAGAAATCTTCAATGGATTAACTTATAAACCAATAGATTTTAGCAATAGGTTAAAATTTTAACTATAAGTAAAAGTAATGGAGGTTTTATGTTTTTGCAGGTGTAGTTAACATCCTGATTTTGATTCTGAAAGCGGCAAAAAGCAAAGTCATAAATGGGCTAAGCCAGTTAAAAAAAGCATAACCCGCATAGTGAAGTGTATCTACGCCCAACACACCGCTGTGGTATGCTCCGCACGTATTCCAAGGCACCAAAACAGAAGTGACTGTTCCCGAATCTTCCAACGTTCGTGAGAGATTTTCGGGAGCCAAACCTTTATCTTTAAACGCTTTTGAATACATCTTTCCCGGAACTACAATTGCTAAATATTGATCACTTGCAGTAAGGTTTAGTGCTAAACAACTGGCCACGGTACTCGCAAAAAGTCCGAAGGTTGTGTGGAACAATTTCAACAATGCTTTACTGATTGCGGCAAGTGCTCCTATAGCATCCATTATCCCACCAAAAACCATGGCACAGAGAATAAGCCATATTGTATTGAGCATGCCCGACATTCCCCCGGCGGCAAAGAGGTCTTTTAAAGCTTCATTTTCTGTAGGGATAGCACTGTCTACGGTAATGGCGTTCATTATTCCTTTATAGCCATTTTCAAACGTAAGCGATGTTCCACCGCCTATTGAGGCAACTATATTTGGTTGAAATATTAATGCGGCAACTGCGCCAAAAAGTGTTCCTATTAGAAGCGCAATTAAAGGAGGCGTTTTCTTGACAATTAAAAAAATTACTACTGCAGGAACCAAAAACAACCACGGACTAACATTAATAGATTCTTTTACAGCTGCCAGAATTAAATGTGTATCGGCGGTGCCAGAAGTATCTATACTGAACCCTATGATTGTAAAAATTATCAAGGTAATAATTAAAGTAGGGACGGTAGTGTACAGCATATACCTAATGTGTGTAAATAAATCTGTGCCAGCCATTGCAGGAGCGAGGTTTGTTGTGTCGCTTAAAGGCGAAATTTTATCACCAAAATAAGCGCCGGAAAGAATTGCTCCAGCTGTCATTCCCACCGATATTCCTAAGGCATTGGCAATACCAATTAAAGCAATCCCCACGGTTGCTGAAGTAGTCCAACTACTTCCCGTCGCCACCGAAATAATAGCGCAAATAATTACGCAAGAAGCTAGAAATATTGTTGGATTTAAAATTTGTAGTCCGTAATAAATCATTGTGGGGATAATTCCGCTAATTAACCACGTTCCGGCCAATGCGCCAACCATTAAAAGTATTAAAATAGCCCCAGCAGTAGATTTTATATTTATAGCTACCTCTTCCAGCATCTGGTCAAAACTCACCTTGTTATAAAAGCCTACAATGGCAGCCACGGCACCGCCCATTAAAAGAATGAATTGGTTGCTTCCACTTAGGGCATCATCACCATAAGCGAAAAAGACATTGTAAAAAAGCATTATAATTAGTGCAACGACCGGTATTAACGCCTCCCAAATATTCAATTCTTTATTTTCTACTACTTGTTCATCTTTTGGATCTGTGGGCTTAATATCCTGACTTTGCATAGGGAAGTTTTAAATTGGATTGTAATGTTACGATTTTGTAAAAACCTATGCAAATTAAAAAGATAAGTCCTTGTCATTGCTTAGTGAGTAGATTAAAATTATATGGTCTACAAATAACCTATAATCTAGTCACTTTGTCGTCAAAATGAGTTATACAACGACTTAAAATTGAGTAATCGATTAAACCTTTGGAATTAACATAAAACGGATATATGTTTACGGAGTTTTAAATATGCTCAAGTATGAAAACCATTTATATATCATTGTTTTTTATAACATTATCATTTTCAAATTTCGCACAGGTTGGTATTGGTACTACCAATCCAGACCCTTCCAGTGTGTTGGATATAACTTCTTCTGAGAAAGGGATGTTGCTTCCCAGAGTAAATTTAACTAGAACGACCAGCAGCTCCCCAATTAACTCACCCGCATCAAGCTTATTAGTTTATAATACGGCAACAACCAATGATGTTTCGCCTGGGTTTTACTATTGGACGGGAAGTTTATGGAGTCCAATAAAAAATAGTGGTAGTGGGAGTACAGAGGGATGGAGTTTAACAGGAAATAGTATTGCAAATAATAATTTTTTGGGAACAACTAATTATAACTCTCTAGAGTTTAAAGTAAACAATAAAAGTATGGGTAATTTGCATCCTCAAGGAGGGGTTAGTTTTGGCGAAAATGCTGTGGCTACCGCTAATAATTCTTTAGCATTGGGAAAATCGGCATCTGCAAGTCACGAGGCATTGGCTATTGGCTATAACGCTAATAGTAATGGAAACCAATCGGTTGCAATAGGATATGGTGCGGAATCAGCACACCAGGCTTTAGTTATTGGGTATAATGCTAATAATGATGGCAATCAATCGGTTGCAATAGGTTATGAATCGAAATCAGCATATCAAGCTTTGGCGATAGGATATCAAGCACAGAATAATGGAAATGAATCCGTTGCAATTGGTAGTGGAGCCCAGTCAAATTATAAAAATATTGCTATAGGTAATGATGCCAAAGCAAATGCCAATTATGCAATTGCACTGGGATCTGCTGCTATTGCTTCAAATCAAAACACTATTGTAATGGGAAATAATGCAAGCGCGAGTGCAAATGATGCCATAGCTATTGGTAATGGCGCAACTGCAACACAACAAAATAGTACAGCAATCGGCAATGGTTCTAACACAACTTCAAGTAATCAAATAGTTCTTGGTAGTTCTAGTAATACTCAGGTAAGATCATTTGGAAATTTAGTTGTAGGAGGGGCTAGTCCATATACGCTTCCTAATGTTAGAGGAACCGATAAACAAATTTTACAAACGGATGGGGCGGGTAATGTTACTTGGAAGAGAAATGCTGCTGATCCGATTTATGGTGAAATTTATAGAAACAGTAATACTTCTGTATCAAGTGGCGATGTAATAGGGTTCAACATATTAAGTCTATTTAAGGATGTCACCATTGATAATAGTAAAATTACAATTCTATATAAAGGGGTTTATCGGGTGACCTATACTGTTTCTGCGTCCGGTGGTAATAATCCATATTTTTATTTGAAAGATTTAACCGATGAAATATCAGGAAGTAGAACTTATATGGATTTTCAGGCTCAAATTCAACAAGCAACCGCTACTAGGTCAATATTTGTAGAATTTGATGTTAATGATGTCATATCAGTAGTTTCCGGAATTTCTACTACAATTTTATCAGGAAGTTCATTATCAGTTGAATTGGTAGAATTGAAATAACATAA
This sequence comes from Aequorivita vitellina, assembly GCF_022008365.1. Lineage (GTDB taxonomy): Bacteria > Bacteroidota > Bacteroidia > Flavobacteriales > Flavobacteriaceae > Aequorivita > Aequorivita vitellina. The sequence continues at coordinate 40,182 of NZ_JAIRBA010000013.1, read as the reverse complement.
AAAATATTTACAGTACACCAACCTCAACCATACACTCCCGCATCATCTGGTACGTGCGTGCAATATCATTATCCAACCCAATACTAAATCGAATCAATCCGTCGCTAAGTCCCATTTCTTTTTGCTCCTCTTCAGGAATTTCAGAAGAAGTAGAAGAACCTGGGGCGCTAAATAAGGTTTTGTAAAAGCCTAAACTCACCGCCAAATACCCAAGATTCCGCTCCTGCATCATTTCCATTAGTTCGTTGGCTTTGTCAATTCCGCCAACGTCCAGCGTAAGCATCCCACCGAAACCATATTCTTTGTTCATCATTTTTTTGAAAAGCTCGTGTCCATTGTGAGACTTCAATCCTGGGTAAACCGTTTTTAAACCATCGGCTTCAAACTTTTCGGCTAAATACAGAGCGTTTTCGCTGTGTTGTTTTATACGAATGTGAAGCGTTCGTAAATTTTTCAAAATAGAGGCTGCGCGCAAACTATCCATTGCTGGACCAAGCAGCATATTGGCGCCATCGTTTACGTTTCGCAAGGTATCGATAAACTCCTGTGTGCCGCAAGTTACGCCGCCCATAGTATCGCTGCTTCCGTTTATAAATTTTGTTAAGCTGTGCAAAACCACGTCAGCTCCCAATTTGGCAGGTGAAATACTTAACGGTGAAAAGGTATTGTCAACCAAAAGTTGAAGCTTGTGTTTTTTGGCAATTTTTGAAAGTGCTTCAATGTCTGCAATTTCCAAAAGTGGATTGCTAACGGCTTCGCAATACAGTATTTTCGTGTTTTTTGTAATGGCGGCTTCCACGGCATCGAGTTTTGTAATATCTACAAAAGAGGTTTCAATATTTAAACGCGGCGCAAAGTTTTTCAGAAAAGCATAGGTTCCGCCGTAAATGGTGCGACTGGAAACCACGTGATCGCCAGCTTTGCAGAGTTGCAAAATAGCGGGGGTAATGGCACCCATTCCGCTTGCGGCAACATTTGCGGTTTCGGTTCCTTCCATCGCGGCCAAAGCTTCGCCCAAATATAAATTGGAAGGCGTAGAGTGGCGCGAATACAAATAGCACCCTTCGGCATTGCCTTCAAAAGTATCGAACATTGTTTTTGCTGAAAGAAACGTATATGTTGAAGAATCTGAAATTGAAGGATTAACCCCTCCAAATTCGCCAAAATACTGTAAATCCTGAATTTTATCTGCTGGTTTAAATGCCATGGTCGTTTATTTAAAATGTCTCGCAAATTTGCGAAAATTAAAATGAGTGGTCAAATTATAACCCATTTCCTTTTAAAAGTTTTGCTTAAAATAATTGCCGAAACTTTATTGATTATAACTTTTACTATCTAAGCTTTAACTGTTAAATTTGCACTTCAATTTAAAAGAAACACTTTATGAGCACTTATGATGTAGCAATAATTGGTTCGGGCCCCGGTGGGTATGTAGCGGCAATCCGTTGCGCACAATTGGGTATGAAAACCGCGATCATTGAAAAATATAATGTCTTGGGCGGAACTTGCCTAAATGTGGGCTGTATTCCTAGTAAAGCATTGCTGGATTCGTCGCATCATTACGAAGAAGCCATAAAGCATTTTGAAGACCACGGTATTGAAATTCCCGGCGATATAAAAGTGAATTTCAAGAAAATGGTGGAACGCAAAGCTTCGGTTGTAGAACAGACTACCAAAGGAATTGAGTTTTTAATGAATAAAAACAAAATTGACGTTTTCACCGGAATGGGTGCTTTTAAAGACGCAACTCATATTGAAATTACCGGTGGTGAAAAAAATGAAACTATTGAAGCAAAAAATACAATTATTGCAACGGGTAGTAAGCCTTCTACACTTCCTTTTATAAAGTTAGATAAAGACAGGATTATTACTTCAACTGAAGCGTTGAGCTTAAAGGAAATTCCGAAACATTTGATTGTTATTGGCGGTGGCGTAATTGGCTTAGAATTAGGTCAAGTTTACCGTCGATTAGGGGCTGAGGTTTCCGTGGTGGAATATATGGATCGAATAATTCCAACAATGGATTCTGCCCAAAGCAAGGAATTAATGAAAGCTATGAAAAAACAAGGTGTAAAGTTTCACCTTTCGCATAAGGTTTCTGCAGTTTCTAAAAAGGGCAAAGAAATAACTGTTACAGCTACTGATAAAAAGGATAAAGAAGTAACTTTTAAAGGCGATTATTGCTTGGTTTCCGTTGGAAGAAAGCCCTATACCGATGGTTTAAAAGCTGAAAACGCCGGCGTGAAAATCACCGAACGCGGCATGATTGATGTGAACGATCAACTGCAAACAAACATTAAAAACATTTACGCCATTGGCGATGTAGTTCGCGGTGCAATGTTGGCACACAAAGCTTCGGAAGAAGGAGTTTTGGTTGCCGAAATAATCGCCGGACAAAAACCACATATCAATTATAACTTAATTCCAGGCGTGGTTTACACTTGGCCGGAAGTTGCTTCGGTAGGAAAAACTGAAGCGCAGCTTAAAGAAGCAAAAGTAGAATACAAATCGGGTCAATTTCCAATGCGTGCATTAGGACGAAGCCGTGCCAGTGGTGACATTGATGGTTTTGTGAAAATACTTTCAGACAAAAAAACCGATGAGGTTTTGGGCGTGCATATGGTAGGAGCAAGGGTAGCCGATGTAATTGCCGAGGCTGTAGTAGCGATGGAATATCGTGCTAGCGCCGAAGATATAGCCAGAATGAGCCACGCGCATCCAACTTATGCCGAAGCTGTAAAAGAAGCTGCGCTTGCGGCGACAGATAACAGAGCGTTGCACATCTAAAATTGCAATATTCAAATAAAAAAAGTCCCGCAGAAGTGGGACTTTTTTTAATTGTGTAAATCTGAAATTATTCAGTATCTAAATCTTTCTCCTTAATTTTTTCAGCTATAATTTTCGTGGCTTGGGTTTTCCAATCTTCTTCAATGGTTTCCGAAGAAATAAAAGCATCGGCCATTTGAAAATCTGAAAAGTCTATCGCTGTTTTCGAAACAATTCCGAGATACTTATCTGCATCGTCTTCAAAATAAGAAAATTCAAATACATAATATTCAGTACCGTCAACAGTTACTTCAGTTAAATAGTTGAAATATTGCGGATATCCCTCGTATTCGGCGCCCACCATATTGTAAAGTGATAGTTTTGCAAATTCTTGCGGCTCTAAATACACTTCGGGAATTAGATTGGTTTTTTCAGCTTTAATTAGGCTTTCCATCAATTCGAACCGCACATACATATCTTTAAAACTGGTTTTAAGAGTTTGTGGGTTAACTTCAATATTTAATTCTGTGGCCGCCATTAATGCTTGCGCTTGTAACCAATTATCATCTTTCACTTGTTCCGAAAGAAGGTTTAAGGTTTTTACAACTTCCTGCGGGACGGGGTTAAAACTTTTTGCAAATTCAATGTAACTATAAATAATACCTTCGGGAAGATATGGATTTTTTTTCCGAGAAATAGTATCTACATATTTTGCAACGTCTTGATACATAAATGAAAGTAGTTTGTTTTTTAACAGCGGCATTTTATGTGCGTAAACACTGTCATTAATAACATTATACGCGTACATTGAAGCCAACTCTGCTCTGTAATCGTCTATATCTACTAACTCGGCGAACCGAGCGTCGTTGGCAACAAACAACGGAATAGTGTCTAATAGCGTAGTCATAATATCGTAATTCTTGCCTGGAACGCGATTGAGTTTATGATTTTGCAAAAGGTTAAAATAGGTAGCTAATGCGTTACTATTTTTTAGTTTCGGAAGCTGCTCCAGAATTTCAATACGAGCTTCGTAACTACTTTTCTTGTTTTTATAAAACGTTTCGAAAGTATTTAACGTTTCAGGTTTTTCAAGTATGGCCATTGCATTAATAATATAATATTTTGCACCGTAGTATGTCGTGTCGTCCGGATAGCTATGTTTTAAATTCTTCTCTAAATATTTGTATTCTGAAGCGTCAAATTCGTAATAATTTAAAGCGCCTTTGGCTTCTGCGAACTTTATAGAGTCTTTAGATTTTAGGTTTTTAAAAATCAAATCTGCTTTTGAAGCTGTAAGGTTGAAATTTTTGGAGTTTTGCTTAATTTTTAAGGAGTTGAAAAATTTGTCAACGCGGGGCTTGTTAATTTCTTCATCGCCCAAATAGGTTAAAAGTAATAGGATGTTATCGTCATCCAATACTAATTTCATCCGTTGTTTTACGTTGGTGTTTGTGTTTTGCATTCTAATCTCGCGTGCGGGTTTTCCGGCCAAGGTGGTATTTACATTGCTGGTGATACTATCGCTGTAACCCGTAAAAAGCTCGATATAGTCCTGGTAAAAATCTTGAAGTGATTTTTTTCTATAATACGGTTTTAACTTTATGTGTTGCACCAAATAAGTGCCCGAAGTGGTTTCGTCCAAGGCGCTGTAATTTTTCACATAGCTGTACTCCGAATAAGCATCTTGGGGCTCTTCTTCTGTAACAATTTTGGGGCTTGGCGCTTTAAATGAATATTTATTTTGAATGTTTACAACGGTATCGAATGCAGCTTCGGTGAAGGGTAAAAATTCAAATGAGTTGAAAAACTCATTGTCTTCTGAAATTTTTTCACCTTCCTTAAAAGTTTGAGCCATTAACAAATAAGTTCGGTTTCCGCGTAGAAATAGCTTTGCGATGGTATGGTGTTTTCCCGAAAATAAAAGTTCATATTTTCTGCCTTCGCTTCCGTCCTTCATTATTTTTTCGGGCTCACGTAAGTAGGTGCCATTTTGTTGAAAATATTGGTCGAACTCTGCAAAGTATTCTTCTTTTTGGTCTAAATAATAACCAACAGGCTGATTGTTATAGCGAAACAGAAAGATGGAATTGTTAGCTTTGTCTTCTGCTGAAAAAATATTAATGATATAAGGCGAATCTTGATTACCATCTGGATTGTCTTTTATCTGACTTCTGTCTGTCACCTTTCCGGGAACGCGAATACTGTAAGCACCAATACTGTCTGTTTGTGTTTGCCAAACCGCTGGAGCAAATGAAGGTTCGAAAATTTTAATAGAATCAAAAAATGCGTTTGCGTACGCCGAAGTTATTTCGTCTAAAGTATTTTCGGTCATAAAAGTATATACAATTTTACCTTTCATAGCCACTTGCAACCGTACGTATTCTTTATCTTTTACAATTATAACTTCAGAAAATTCCACACCGTTCTTAACTACAGTTTTTCTACTCAATATAGAGTCTGAAGCAGATTTGGTCTGGCTGTTGATTATATTTCCAACAAAATCAAATCCATCTTTCAAAACTTGATTTCTTAAGTCTCCAATCATATACATAAAAGTACCACCGTAAATTAAATCGGTGCTTGTCATTGCATTTACAGATTCGTTAATGGCGATTGGTGTGGCTTTATTAGGCGTTAATACGCGGTAGCCGAGCGTTGCATCGCGATCTTCAACCCATCTGTCTATGTCTGGAACAATTTCGTATTGTTCTTCGCGGTCGCTAAAAGTGGCTTCTACCTTAGAAACTTGATATCCTGCATCGCGGAGCAATTGAATTAAACCTTGATCTCCAGGTAAATGTGCTGCGCCAACCGCAGCAAAAACTGTTTTGGATTTCATTATTTTTTCCAAGCTGTTGCGCATAACGTGGTTGCGTTTAGCCATAATAGAATCTGTAGCGCGACTATAACTCACATAGGCTAATATTTTTTCTAAATCGCCTTCATAGTACAACTGGGTTATTTTGTTAATTTGGTTTTCCGATTCGTGATGCGGGTCGTTTAAAATAGATAAAATGCTTTCTCGAAGCTCCATATCGGTTGGTGCTTCAAACATGGTCATTTGGTCTTCAACTTTTTCAAGCCCGGTTATTTCTTTTTTACTATTGTAAGCAATGCCGTATAGATAGGCGTCTAAAAAGGTACGGCGATCATCGGCTTTGCTTTCGTCTAGCGTTAACATGGATTTTATTAAACTTGGATTTTTTAATGGAAAACTATCTAAATCGATTTGTTTGACTTCAAAAAAACGATCTTTCAATTTCTGATATTCTTCTTTTGAAAGAATCTTTTTGTAAATATTTTCTGTTTCGGTGTTGTAATAATTTTCACTAAAACTTGTTACGGCGGAGTCTGGATGAATTTCTAAAGCAAACACTTCAGCTCTTTTTATTGCTGGAATTACCGAGTCACTAAATTTAAAGGCCCGCACATCTTTAAGGTGAAGCGTACCGAATAAGTACGATTTTTTGTTACTGTTTTTATGTTTAATTTCCCACAGCAATTCATAATTCTCGCGGTTTTGAGAATATAATGCGTTTAGCGTGAAGAATAGAAAAATATAAAGAAAATAGATTTGGGGTGAAGTATTCATAATGCGTTAAGCGTATATTGAGTGTAATTGCTTTCAATAATAATAAAATTAAAGTTCATTTTAATTATTTTGATGCTTCAAAATATGAAATAGCAAAAAAGCCACCCTTTATATTTAGGATGGCTTTTCTAAAAATATGTTACGAAATATTATTTAATAATTCCGCCACAAGCAACTCTTCCTCCAGCATCGCCAGTTGGTTGCGTTTTAAAATCGTCTTGTCCTTCGTGTACAATTACAGCTTTTCCAATTATATCTTTGGTTTCATCGCCACAGCCTATACACCATTGGTCTGTTAACATTGTAACCTTACCAGTACCGTCGTCGCCAACTTCAAAGTTACCTATGTCACCTTTATGGTAACCGTCAGCATCGCCCCATTTACCGTGTTTTGAATGAGTTGGGTTCCAGTGTCCGCCAGAAGAAGTAGCATCGGCAGCACTGCAATCGGCTTTTTCGTGTAAGTGAATTGCATGTGTTCCTGGTGTTAAGCCACTAAACTTAGCTTCTAAACTAACAACCCCATTTGCTTCACTGAAATAAACTTCACCTTGGGCAGTACTTTTGCTTTTTGGCTCCATTGTAACCGAAATACTTTTTGTTATTTCTGGTTCAGATTCTTTGTCTACTTGTATGGTATCGTTCATCGTATCCATATTTTCAGCATCTTTTTTTTCATTTTTGCACCCTACAAAAGCCAAAACGGCAAATAGGCCACAAACTAAACTAATTTTTTTCATGATTTATTTTTTGGTTTAATTTTAGTTTTATAATTAAAGGTACAATAGTTTTTGGGCGAGCACAATTATTTAAGACTATTTTAAAAGTTTATAACGCTCAATTCTGAAGTATCAGCAATGTTATTTTGATTGAGTTGATATTGATAAATTCCGTTTTGACCAATAGCAATCAGCAAATCGTGTTGAATAATTACATCAAAAGCAAGCCGGTTTATATTGTGGACCAATACCGAATTGGTGGGGTCTGAAATATCAAAAACCTTTATTTCATCGTCGCATACAATTAGATAATCACCGTACAGCCCCAAACCTTTTGGGTGGGTTAAATTCCGAACACTCAGAAGGGTAGGGTTTACAACATCGGTAATGTCATAAATCTCTAACTGGTTTAAAGTTGTACCGCAATTCAATTCAGACCAGAGCGTAACGAAAGCCATAGTGGCATTTGCCACAACGGGATCGCAGGAGGTAAAATGCTGCACATCGGCAAGATAACTTGGAAATTCTGGGTTGCTTACACTGTAAATAAACATGCCGTTTTGTGAACCTATATAAAGGTATTCTTTATAGTTAAAAAGAGTTTCAATTCTAAACCCAATGGGTACGTTGTTAACAAATACTGGATCTGCTGGGGTTGCAATATTATAAACGTTTAAACCATATTCATCTACGGTGTATAGGTAATCGCCCAACATTGCAAAACGCGCCAAAGAACCACCTTGTCCGTCGCCATTACTCATCATTTCGTTTGAAGAACTGTTGTTGCCATCTTGGCTACAAGCAATTGTAAGTGCTACAGTAAAAAATAAAAATACTACTTTTTTCATGGCGTGGTGGTTTTAGGAATCCAGTTTACAATTACATTGTTTGTAGGAATGCTTTGCGGATAAAACCCATCGGGCGATAGCATTATGGGGAATGTTTCTTTTATTCGTTTTGAAACTGTTAATCTATCCGTTTCCAAATTCACTTCAACAGCTATAAGATCTGTTGCCTGATTTATAAAGAAAACATTATCGCGTATAGCCAAATCTGTCGCTCCGGGCGATTCTATAAAATGAATGGGCAATGGATTGGCGGGATTTTCATTATTGAAAACGTGAAACCCTTCATTTTTTTCATTTATAAAAAGATACGTACCCACAACATATATTTTTCCCGCATTTATTACTGGTTTAATAGGAGAAAGTACCACACTGCTTTCAAAGGCAGGCCGCTCCATAAAAACGGGTTCGTATGCCGAAACGACCATGGAACCAGGAAAATCATCTATTTCATCGCAGTCGCCATTTCGGCAGCAACTTTGAAAAATTGCCATCGCAAATGCTATAAGTATTAACCGATATATTTGTTTCATAAACTGAAGTTTTAAGTATACTACAAGTTTACGAAATAGATTAATACCAATGAATAAGAATTTATAATTCTAACAAAGTAGTTATAATCTGTGTTTTAGAATGCAAAGTTTTATGAACGGGGCATCTATCGGCAATTTCCAGCAGTCTCGTTTTTTGTTCTTCGGAAAGATTTCCTTTTAAAGTTAATTTGCGTTTAAAGGTGTCTATTTTAGCCGAATCATCTTCGCAATGCTCACAATCTACCGCGTGATCTTTTGAATAATCTATGTGGCAGGTTACATTTTCTACTTCCCATTTCTTTCTTCTGGCATACATTTGTATTGTCATTACCGTACAAGCGGCGAGCCCAGCAGACAGTAACTCATAAGGGGAAGGGCCAAAATTGTTTCCGCCAAAAGTTTTGGGCTCATCTGCCAGCATATTATGATCGCCAAGTTTTAGTTGGGTGGTAAACATGGTATCGTTATCTAAACTTGCCGCAACTTTACTTTTGCTTTTTAATTCTTCTTTTGACGGAATGGAAACATAACGCGCCGCCCAGCCTGCAATTACCTGCCCTACATAGCTGGAATCTTCTTTTTTGCTCAAAAGGTGATCAACGCTATCTAACGAAATAAAGCTTTTAGGATGATGCGCAGCAATGTATAAATCTTCAGCATTTTTTATGCCCACGGTTTTGTCTTGTGGTGAATGCAATATTAATAGCGCTTTCCTAAAACTACCCACTATAGTTTTAAGCGATTTGTTTTCAAGATCGTCTAAAAATTGTTTTTTTATGGTGAAATCTACACCGCCTAAATTTACTTTCGCCTTTCCGTTTTTTGCAATTTCTTGTGCGCTATCTCTTAGTAAATTCCGCACATGCGAAGGATCGCTGGGCGAATTGATAACTGCCACAGCCTTAATAGACGGTATTTTATCGGCGGCAAATATGGCTGCAGCTCCGCCCAAAGAATGACCAATTATTAGCGTTGGCGCGATATAATTTTTAGTGAGAAAATTTGCAGCTTCAATTAAATCGTCAACATTTCCAGAGAAGTTAGTGTTTTCAAAATCGCCCTCGCTTTCACCCAAACCTGTAAAATCGAATCGCAAAACGGCAAAACCAGCGGCGGTGAGCGATCTGCTAATATTTTTTACGGCAATTAAATTTTTGGTGCACGTAAAACAGTGGGCAAAAATGGCGAAGTTATGCGGTTTTTGATCTAAGGGCAGTTCTAACCTACCCGCCAATTGTTCTTCATCTTTATTGGTAAATGATACTTTTTCAATATTCATAATTCGGTGTTGTTTTTGTGAAGTTTACAGAATTTTTCGGGCAATGCTATTTCTAATTGTTGATTTGAAACAAAAACCGATACCGCATCAACGTGGTCTAAAAACTCACCATCTATCTGAAATGGCACCTTCTTTTTGCTTCTAATTTTCGCTTTATGAGTTGAAATAACACGCACAAAGTCTGAATGCATTTGGGGTCTTTCTTGTATTGTTTTTACTATTTCAATTACATCTAGATTTTTAAAAATCAATATTTCAAATTTACCGTCGTTAATCTTGCCTTCTGGATTAATTGTGGCACCGGTTCCAAATTTGTTTGCGTTTGCAATTGCCAGTAAAATTCCGGTTTCTTCGGTGGTGCCTGCTTCGGTTTCAATTTCAAAATGAAAAGGATATTCAGAATTTATTAGCGTAGGTATAGTCTGTAAAAAGTAGCCAAACTTTCCTCGAACACTCGAATTTTCATAATTTTTAATCAATTCGGCGTTTATTCCTAAGTCGGCTATGTGCAGGCAAATGTTTTCATTGATAAACAAAACGTCTATTGCCAGGGTGCAATCTGAAAATGCAATCGCAATCTGTTCCGGAAGTGTTTGCGGCAAATCAAAATTTACTGCCATCCCATTTGCAGAGCCGGCGGGAATTATGCCTAAAATTATATCTTTTTCAAACACGCAGGCTGCGACTAACGAAATAGTTCCATCGCCACCCGCAACCAAAATGCGCTCGGGTTTTAATTCGTCAATTAACGAATCAATAGCTTCTTTATCTCCGGTTCCGGTAGTTTTATATAGATTTAAATTAATTTGCCTACGAGCTGCTTCACTTGTAACCGAATTTATAATAGTATCCTTTTCTGAATCGCCAGCAATAGGGTTTACAATTAATAAAATATAATTTTCTGATTTCATTAGTAAAGAATAATTTTAAAAATACCTATTTTGGAAATACTAAACCGTTAACAAAATCTCAATTAGTGAAACTAGATTTAAAACTTTATAGAGGCTATGCCAACGCTGAAGAACTTGTGGTTTTTGGGCACGTTTTTAAATCTTGGGCGCCAGATAAGTACCGTTTGGACCGCAAGGGAATTCGGCATGCGGTTTCGGTAATCCATATGTTTAGAATAAAACCGTTGGAAAATGTGGAAGTAAAATTGAAATTTAAAAACATTGAAATTACAACCAAAACCTTGGCCGATGGATATTTCAGGTTTACAATTCCATATTCCGAAAAGCTTGAAAGTGGCTGGCATCCGTATCAGGTTATTTGCAACTACTACGATTATGGCATTGTTGAAAATTCAGAAATACTGAAACCTTTTGAAAGCAAAGTTGGTGTAATTTCAGATATTGACGATACCTTTTTAGTTTCGCACAGCGGAAACTTCCTTAAAAAACTATATGTTCTACTTTTAAAAAACATCAACAAACGCAAGGTTTTTGAAGATGTTGTACCACACTACCAAGCCTTGAGCAGGGCGGGGCAGGAGAATGAAACTGCTTCAAATTCCTTCTTTTACGTTTCTAGTAGCGAATGGAATTTATATGAATTTATCGACTCGTTTGCACGACTTCACGAACTTCCCAAAGCGGTAATAAAGCTCAAAAAAATAAAAACGGGTATTTCAGATTTTCTTTTTACAGGAAGAGGAAGCCACGACCACAAGTTTGAAAAGATAAAAGACATCATTATGTTTTACCCAAAACTAAAGTACGTTTTACTAGGCGACGATTCGCAAAAGGATCCGTATTTATACGAACGTGTGGTGAAGATATTTCCCGAAAATATAAAGGCTATTTATATTCGGCAAACATCAAAAACAAAAAAAACGCATACTCAGAAAATTCTTAATAATATAGAATCTATGGATGTAGCAACCTGTTATTTCAGCAATAGCGAAAAGGCAATTCTCCATTCAGAAAAAATAGGTATACTTTAAAATACACAGCTATTTTACTTCAATTCGTTCGGCGGTTTTGGTGTCTAAACTGTTTTCACTTTCACCTTTTAAATACTTGTCTAAAAAGTTTAAAATGCGTTTGCCTGCTACTATTTCATTTTCTTTTTTTACAAAGCCGTGACCTTCATCTTCAAAAACAACGTATTCTACGGGAACGCCGTTCTTTTTAACGCCTTCCACAATTTCATCGGATTCAATTTTAAGCACTCTCGGGTCTTGGGCACCTTGCAAAACCATCAAAGGTTTGGTTACATTTTCAGTGTGAAATAAAGGTGAAATCTGCTTTAAACGAACAGAATCTGCCGTATTGGGATTGCCCATTTCCAAATAAAGCGCGTCTTTAAAAGAAGCCCACCATGGCGGAATGCTTTTTAAAGTACGTATCCAGTTTGTAACGCCAAAAATATTCACGCCAACCTCAAACTCCTCTGGGGCATAAGTAAGTGCCGCCATCGTCATATAACCACCGTACGAACCACCAATTATTCCTATCTTATCTTTATCAATATTTTCTTGACTTGACAACCAATCTTTTCCTGCAATGCAATCTTTTAAATCTTTGTCGCCGTGATTTTGGTCGTCCATTCTATAAAAACTTTTTCCGTAGCCACTGCTTCCGCGATTGTTTACGGCTAAAATAGCATAGCCGTGATTTACTAAATATTGAATTAATGAACTGTAATTTTGTCGAGATTGTCCGCCGGGGCCGCCGTGAACCCAAACTAATGCTGGAACTTTATTGTTTACGGTTGCTTGTTTTGGTTGGTAATATATTGCCGGAATTTCCAACCCGTCAAAAGATTTGTATCTAACCACCGTGGCCTCCACCAAATCGTTTGGATTAATTTCCGGGTTTAAAACATTGGTAAGCTTGTAATATTCTTGTGTTGCTAAATTGTAGGAGTAAGTATTGGTAGGCAGTTGCGAGCTTCCAACGGTTAATAATGCCATGGTCTCGTCGTTTGAAAATCTAGCCGCACTAATGGCTTGTCCATCAATCTCTGGGAAATTCAATTCATTGCCAGTAGCGACTTCAGTTACATACATTTTTGTTTTGGCGTCTTCATTGCTAAACAGCACCGAATACTTGCCGTTGTGCGTAAAATAAAAGGCGTTAATGTCCCAATCTTTTTCTAAAACTTTTTCTTTGGTACCGTCTTCAACGTTGTATTTCATTAAATAACTAAATTCAGAATTGTCGTCTGTTGTGTAGTAGAATGATTTCCCGTCGGGCGAAAAATCTTCGGGTGAATTTTTGCTGACAGTTTCGTTGATTTTCGTTTTTTTGTTAGTTTTCAGATTCAACAGAAACAAATCGCTGTCGTTTGTATTTATAGCTTTTGAAAGCAGCATGTAATTTTTATCGTCTGAAATTCCCCCGAAATCCATTGCTTCTTCATTTTTATAAATCAGTTTCGGTTTAAAAGTAACGATGTCCATTTCGTAAACATCCATTTGCTGCGGATTGCGCTCGTTGCTGTTATAATAGAAGCTTTTACCATCTTTTGCCCAGCCTTGAAATAGCGCACGCACATTTTTTTCGGGTGTCAATCTTTTAATTCCACTGCTGTCTTTTACAAAAATTTTATAAATTTCGTCACCATTTCCGTCCATTCTAAAAAGGATTCGGTCATCTTCAGGAAAATACGAAATACCGTAAACCGAAGCACTATCAGATTGGGTTACCGGTGTAAACTCGCCACCTTGTGCTGGAACGGTGTACATATTGTAAACTCCAGACCGGTTGCTGGTCATTAAAACCTTAGACTTATCTGGTGAAAATCCATTGGCCGAAGCATTTTCATTTCCCATAAACTGTTCAATAGAGTAAGTATTTACAGTTGCAACTTCCTTGGTTTCGTCTTTTGGCTTGTCTTTACACGCCACAAAGAGTACCAAAGCGGAAAAGATTAAACTGAAATTTTTCATAATGCTTAATTTTAATGGATATGTAGTTGATTTTCAAAACAAATCTAAGGAATTTTTGTTTTTCCCACATTAATTATTCTTTACTAAAGCGTATTTTAATTGGTAGGAGTTTAACGTTTGCCCTTTTTTTATGAGCCGTGAAAGTTTTATTTTTAGAATATGAATAAGAAAATTACAAAGAGCGGGTTTGTCTTCACCAAGCACACACCAAAAGACCAATCGCCGTTTGAAAAACTGTTCGATGTTTTTCAGGAATTGATTACCCATACTTCCGGAGACTTTGATGAAGCGATGGATTGGTTAAAACAGTTGGATGAAGAGTATAAGCTCACTACCGAGGACTATACTTTAGACGATTTCGTGGAAGATTTAAAAAAGAAAGGCTATCTGCGCGAAGAAATAAAGATAGATGGTAAAAGCGGCTTGGCAATTACCGAAAAAACTGAAAGAGCCCTTCGGAAGCGCGCTTTGGAACAAATCTTTGGAAAACTGCGAAAGAGCGGTGCCGGCAACCACCGAACCAAACAAACGGGAAGGGGAGATGAGCAGGCTGGTGAGTTTCGCGATTATCGTTTTGGCGATTCGTTGGAACAGATTTCGATGACCGAAAGTTTTAAAAATGCACAAATTAATCACGGACTGGGCGACTTTACCCTTTCAGAAAACGATTTGGTGGTTGAAGAAACCATGTATAAAACCCAGATGAGTACCGTGTTAATGATAGATATTAGCCACAGTATGATTCTTTACGGCGAAGACCGAATTACGCCCGCAAAAAAGGTGGCGATGGCGCTTTCCGAATTTATAACCACGCGATATCCAAAAGATACTTTAGATATTTTAGTCTTCGGAAATGATGCTTGGCCAATTAAAATTAAGGATTTGCCATATTTAAATGTAGGGCCGTATCATACAAATACAGTCGCCGGACTTCAACTTGCAATGGATTTATTGCGAAGAAAACGAAACACCAACAAACAAATATTTATGATTACCGATGGAAAGCCGAGCTGCGTGCGACTGCCGGACGGACGTTATTATAAAAACAGCAATGGTTTGGACAGTTATATTGTGAATAAATGCTATGCAATGGCGTCGCAAGCGCGGAAATTGCACATTCCAATAACAACATTTATGATTGCTGAAGACCCGTATTTAATGCAGTTTGTTGAAGAATTTACGGCGGCCAATAAAGGCAAAGCATTTTACACAGGATTAAAAGGTTTGGGCGAAATGATTTTTAGTGATTATGAAACGAATAGAACGAAACGTTTGCGTTGAAAATTATAAAGGGAAGTATAAAGAAGAGGAAGCGCGATTTAGACGAAAAACAGCGTAAAATTTTTAGTTTTAGAATCCATATATTATGAAACTTAAGCACAACTATAAAAATTTAAAAATATGGAAAAAAGCTTTATATATAGCTTTTGACACATCAGATATCTTAGAAGCTTTTTCTCAGAAAGAACAGTGTAACTTGACTTCTCAAATGAGTCGATGTTCAATCTCAATTCCAAGTAATATCGCGGAGGGATCCTCTCGAACCGATAAATCATTTAATCATTTTCTAGATATTTCATCGGGATCATCCTATAAATTAAGTACTCAATTATTAATCGCACATCATAAAAAATATAGTAATGATGAAGAATTAGAAAAGTTGGAAAATAATATAACAGAATGGCAAATGATGACCTCTGGTTTTCAAAACCCCTTGGGTTAATAGTCTTTTAGCTTTCTTCTTTTCTCTTATATCTAATAACAATTATGAAAATAGAAACAATTAAAACCTTCGGACAACTCAAAAAATCGGGTTACGAATCAATATCAATTAAAGAAGAATTGCGCCGCAATCTGCTTCAAAAAATAATGAAGAAAGAATCGCCTTTTGTGGGTATTCACGGGTATGAACTTACTGTAATTCCCGAATTGGAACGCGCTATTCTTTCAAAACACAACATCAATCTTTTGGGGCTTCGCGGACAAGCTAAAACGCGATTGGCACGACAAATGGTTGGGCTTTTAGACGAGTATATCCCAATGGTGGAAGGCAGCGAAATTAACGATGATCCGTTTAACCCTATTTCGCGGTATGCCAAAAACGTACTTATTGAAAAAGGTGACAATACGCCCATAAGTTGGTTACACCGCGACGACCGCTTTTCAGAAAAACTAGCGACGCCAGACGTTACGGTTGCCGATATTGTTGGCGATGTTGACCCAATAAAAGCTGCAAATTTAAAACTCACGTATGCCGATGATCGCGTGATTCACTTTGGGATGATTCCACGCAGTAACCGTTGCATCTTTGTTATAAACGAATTGCCCGATTTACAACCGCGAATTCAAGTGGCACTTTTTAATATTTTGCAGGAAGGCGATATACAGATTCGTGGTTTTGCCGTGCGTTTGCCCTTGGATATTCAATTCGTTTTTACAGCAAACCCCGAAGATTACACAAACCGTGGCAGCATTGTTACACCGCTGAAAGATAGAATTGGCTCGCAAATTTTAACCCACTACCCAGAAGATATTGAAACCGCGCGCACAATTACTGAACAAGAAACGGCCGAAGCTATTAAAGCAAAAGCAAACGTTTATGTTCCCAATTTGGCAAAAGATATTTTAGAGCAAATAAGTTTTGAGGCCCGGGAAAATGATTTTATAGATGCTAAAAGTGGCGTTAGCGCTCGATTGAGTATTACAGCTTTTGAAAATTTATTAAGTACTGCCGAAAGACGTGCATTGCACACCGGAGATGAAAAAACCAGTGTACGTTTGGGCGATTTTATTGGTATAATTCCGTCAATTACTGGGAAAATAGAATTGGTTTACGAAGGGGAGCAGGAAGGCGTTTCGCAAGTAGCACAACAGTTAATTGTGGATGCCGTAAACACTACGTTTAAAGAGAAGTTTCCAAAAATTGAAAAACTTACAAAGGAAGGTGATTCGGACCCGTACGCCGAAATTGTGGCTTGGTTTTTTGAAGAAAACGATTTTGAATTACTCGATTCATTTTCAGATGACGAATATAAAAATGAATTGGACCGTATTATTCCATTACAACAATTAATAGAAAAATACCAACCAGAAACTGTAAAAGAAGACAGTTATTTTCTAAAAGAATTAATTCTTTGGGCCTTGGCCGAAAATAAAAAATTAAGTCGTTACAGTTTAGGAAATGGTCTGCATTTTAGAGATTTATACGGAAGCTATATTAGTGGACTTTAATCTAAAATTATAGCATAAAAAAACCGCCAGTTTTAGATAAACTTGGCGGTTTTTTGACGCTTTAAACTAATAATTAAATATTTGGGATAACCAACTCATCACCAGGATGGATAAGGTCTGCAGATTTTAATTTTCCTTTGTTGGCTTCAAAAATTGCGTTGTATTTATTGGCATTACCGTAATATTGTTTTGCAATTTTACTTAATGATTCGCCACTTTTTACAGTGTGATGTGCAAAAACAGAGGAATCGGCAACTTTAATGTCTGCCATAATATCGGTTGGATTTTCGCCACCAACACGTTTTATTTCATCCCAAAGCAGATTTTTCTCGTACTGATTTTTTGCGGTGCCCCAAACTTTTAGTTGTCCGTTTTCTTCTTTTACATCCCCGTCTTTAATGTTGAGTTTTTCACCTAAATCTAAAACGCTCTGATATTTTGATTTAATCATTTTTAATTATGTTTTATGGGTTAATATATAAAGATATGCATTTTAAATTCACGATTTTTCAGGATTAATAAAAATTTAATAATTGATTCAAATCACTGAGAGTACCTTATAAAATTTATTAAATATTTAACTAAACTGGGGGATTAATTAGCAAAAAGTGAATGGTACTTATAATATCTTTGACCGAAACTATAAACCAACAAAAATTATTATGAAACTAAAAACAATTGTAATGTCTCTAGCGGTAGTAGCAATGCTTTTTGCAAGCTGCGAGGACACGAAAAAGAAAGAAGCTGAAGCTGAAGCTCAAGCAGAACAATTGCGCATGGAGCGCGAGAAAGATTCTTTAATTAAAATTGAAGAAATGAATACCGCGAGATTGGCAGAAATGGAAGCCAATTCAATTGCGGCAAAAGCAATGAGTAATGCAGATTTGTCCACTTTAGTGAGTGCACTTCAAGCTGCAGATTTGACTCAAACTTTTAAATCTGAAGGGCAGTACACTGTATTTGCGCCAACCAATGAAGCTTTTAATAAGGTACCGGGAGCGATAATGGGGAATTTAATGAAACCAGAAAACAAAGAGCAACTTCAAGATGTTCTTAAGTATCACGTATTACAAGGCAAACTACCTGCTGCCGATGTATTGGCAAAAGTAAAAGAGGCCAATAATAAGCTAGATGTTACCACTTTAAACGGTGATGTTTTAACGTTATCTGAAAAAAACGGAAAACTGATGATTAAGGATGCAAAAGGAAAAACTGCTACTGTTTCTAGTGCAGATATGGATGCTTCTAATGGTACAATTCACGTAATTGACAAGGTGCTCATGCCCAATATGTAATTAAAAAATTTGAAGAATTAAAAAGCTCCATTTCTGGAGCTTTTTTTATGCGCAAGATTTAAAATACACATTATTATTAATATATTTTAAATTAATGACAGCTACAGCCACCATCCATAAATCCGTGAGTCTCTTGATGCCAAGGGAAGGCTTGGTTGTAATTGTCCATTTCCCAGAAAAATGGCAAACGCTCCTTTGGGTGATTGCCTATTTCATTCATTGTTTCAGCATCGTATAATCTGCCGTTAATCATTACCATATTTATGGATTCGGTGTTTTCAATGTTTTCCAATGGGTTTTTGTCCATCACAATTAAATCGGCTAGTTTTCCTGTTTTTAAAGAACCAATACTTTCGCCAGCGCCGATATATTTAGCCGAATTGATAGTGGCTGCCTTCAAGGCTTCAAGATTGCTCATGCCGCCTTGTTGTATCATCCAAGTTTCCCAATGTGCGCCCAAACCTTGTAATTGTCCGTGTGCGCCCATATTCACTTTTACGCCGGCATCGCTCAAACTTTTCACGGTTTCTGAAACTAAAATATGACCGTTTTTGTATTCTTCCTGGGGTGTTTTCATTCTGTGGCGCGAGCGGCTGTCAATAATACTACGCGGACTAAAAGTTAGTAGTTTTTTATTTTCCCAAACATTGTCGCGTTCGTAATAGTAGAACTCGCCGTTCATTCCGCCGTAATTTACAATTAGCGTAGGGGTGTAACCCGTGCCACTTTTACTCCAAATTTCTAAAATATCTTTGTAAACTGGCGCAACGGGTATGTTGTGTTCAATGCCCGTATGGCCGTCGATAACCTGTGTTATGTTATGGTAAAAAGTAGAGCCGCCTTCGGGTACTACGTTAATTCCCAACTCGCGAGCGGCCTGCAATACTTGCTGACGCTGATCGCGACGCGGTTGGTTGTAGCTTTTTACACTTTTGGCACCAAAGGCTTTTGTACGGCGAATACTGCTTCTAGCGTCTTCCAAGTTATTGATTACAGCTTTAAAATCGCCATCGGCACCGTAGAGAATAAAACCTGTTGAAAACAATCGCGGGCCAACCAATTGTCCGCTTTTTTGAAGTTCGGAAAGTGTGAACACTGTTTCGGTATTTGCCGAAGGATCGTGCGATGTAGTTACACCGAAGGCCAAATTAGCCATAAACGGCCAGTATTGTTGTGATGGCAAACCATATCTAAAGGCGCCAACGTGGGCGTGCGCATCAACCATTCCGGGCATAATTGTTTTGCCTTGTGCTGAATAAATTTTAGTACCTGACGGAACAGAAACTTCAGCAGCATTGCCAATGGCTTCAATTATGTTACCGTTAATTACAATAGTTCCGTTTTCAATTACTTTATCGCCTTCCATTGTAATTATTCGGGCATTGGTGAAGGCAATTCTTCCGCTGGGTTTATCAACCTTGGTTTGCAGGCCAATTTTAGTTCCTTCCAAAGTAATTTCAGGTACTTTTTCGGGGGAACCAGTTAAGAAAGTGAACCTGTTTTTCAATTCATTGCTGAAATATTCATCGCCTAAAGTCCACATTATTTTATCGCTTTTGGGCGACCAGTGAATATTTATACCAGCGTCTTTTGCAAGTTGTGAAACTGGAACCGCTTTGGTTTTATCGTCTAAATCTATGGTGTGTCCGTTTAATACCAAAGGCGCTACAAACAATTTATGAAGGTTTGTAAAAGCGATCCATTCGTTGTTTGGACTCGGAATTAATCTGTTGGCATATTTTGAAGTAAGGTGTGTTTTTTCGTCCTTTCCATTTAAGTTAACGCTGATAAGTTTCTTTTCAATTTCACCAAAATAGGTGCCGCCAGTTTGTAGAAAAATTCGTTCTCCATCTTTGCTGAATGTTGGGTATTCGCCTTTATCAACAACGAAATTGACATTTGCTCCGTTGGCATTCATGGTGTAAATCCCCGGGTTTTTGGTGTACGTAAAACCTTGGTCGGTGTTGCCTTTTTCTTTTCTAAAAACTATTTGCGTTCCGTTTTGCGAATAGGAGGGCGTTCGGTAAATTCCTTTTTCTGAAGTTAATTTAACAGGAGTTCCGCCATTTGCCGAAATTTTATTGATTGCGCCTTTTTCCGAATCGTTCCAAGTAACGTAAATTATTTCGGAACCATTGGGCGAAAAAGCTGGTTCGAATTCAAAATCTATGCTGTTTGTAAGTCGTTGCGGTTCGCCGTTGGGCAGTGTTTTTTTATACAAATGCCCCAAAGCGCTAAAAACAATAAACTTGCCATCTGGCGAAGTAATTGTGTGACGAATCATTTTTGGTGTGAAAGTTTCGGTTTCAATTTTATTGTTGAAATGAACCGTTTCTGCCAAATCAATTTTCACGTCTGCTGTGAAGGGAATGTCAGTAACAGTTAATGTATTTACATCAATTTTATTGATTTTTCCGCCGCTCCAAAAGATGATTTCCTTATTATTTGGCATCCAATTAAAGTTGGGATACACGCCAAAAAGCGCCCAAGCTTCCTGTTGGTCTTTATTCAATTTATCATAGATTGGGTATTCTTCGCCAGTTTCTAGGTCGTGAATAAAAAGAACACTTTTAGTGCGCACTCTTTTTACAAAGGCTAGTTTTTTACCGTCGCGCGAAATTGTTGGTCGTGCAGCACCACCGGGACCGCCGGTTATTGTTTCGGTTTCTCCAGTTTCAAACTCGTATCTTTTTATTACATAAATCTGGCTGTTGGGGTCTTTGTTGTATTTAAAATATCCGCCCGGATACATATCTTCACTGTAGTAAAGATATTTGCCGTCGGGGGAAACAAAAGGTTCATTTACATCCTGCTGATCGTTTTTGCGTTTTGTGAGTTGTAAGCCAGAACCACCAGTTTTGTGGTATTGCCACATTTCGCCAGCACCTAAACTTCTACTTGAAGAAAAATGCTTTCGGGCGATTAAATAATTGCCATCGGCACTCCAAACGGCATTGTTTAAAAGTCTAAAATCTTCTTTTGTAACTTGCTTTGCATTGCTGCCATCGGCATTCATCACCCAAATATTGTCACCGCCACCGGCATCGCTAGTAAAGGAAATTTTGGTGCCATCGGGGCTAAACCGGGGTTGTATTTCAAAAGGAATTCCCGTTCTAATTGGTTTGGCTTTTCCGCCAGTAATTGGCATCGTATAAATATCGCCCACCATATCAAAAACAATGGTTTGCCCATCGGGGCTAATATCCAGATTCATCCATGTGCCTTCGTTTGTAGTGAAGGTGTGGGTTTTATAGTTAAAGTCTTTTCCGGGATTTGCAACGTCCCATTTCAATTCTTCTTTCGTTTTGTCTGCTTTTTTTTGTGCATAAAATGCTGTTGAAAAAATAATACAGACTAAAAGTGAAAAAATTTTCATGTTTAAATTTATTTGACGGTTAATTTCTTGATTTTATATTTTTTGCACAGAGATTAATAATTTCTGAAATTCTTTTGTTGCGAGTTACTTCTCGTTTGGCTTGATTTAGCCAATAAAGATAGCTTTTTTTATAGCTTTTACTGAAATTTTCAAAGTTCACAAAGGCTAATTTATTCTTGTTGAATTCCTTCTGAAGATCTGCTGGAATAATTAAATTTTCCACGTCGTCTAAGGCCGTCCAACTACCATTTTTCTTAGCTTCGGCAATTACTTTTTTTCCGTTTTTATGAAGTAAGCCTTCTTTTTCAAGTTCTTTTAAATGCGATTTGTTGACTGCACTCCAAACACTTTTTGCGTTTCTTGGGCAAAAATACTGTTGTCGCTTTCCGTTTCCGAGGCTTTTGGAGGTGCTGTCTATCCAGCCATAGCACAGGGCAACTCTTACAGCTTCTTCCCAACGCATAGTGGGAATATTTGTTTCCAGTTTATAAAAAATTAAATAGACCCCCTGTGGAAAATCCTCATGGTTTTCATGCAGCCACTGGCGCCACAGTGAATCTTCTTCAAAATAAAGGACAGGTTTTTCGGGCATTACTTTAACTTTTCAGAATTTACATAAAAATCCTTTTTTATTTTCATTGAATGAATGGTTTCGGGAAATAGCTTTATTTTCCATTCTGATGTTGGGGTAATCCAGACTTCTTCGCCATTAACTACAGCAATTATAGGCATTGCGAAGTTTTCTACAATATCAACATATCGAAATCGCAGTTTATTGCCCTCAAATGAATACGCAACCTTTGGAATCATTATGGTTCTTAAATATTGATTCCAAAAGACCGAAAGATCAATTCCACTTTTTTCACTGATATAATTTTCAATCTGTTTGGTAGTAACGTTTTGATGGTAGAATTCTTTGTTTAAACCTCTTAAAATCTGGCGCCATTTTTCATCATCTGCAATCAATTGTCTTACGGTGTGCAGTATATTTGCGCCTTTGTAATACATATCGCTACTGCCGGTTTTGTTTACATTGTAATTGCGACCAAGGATTGGGGTGTCGTTAACCACATTATTGCGAACCCCAATTACATATTCTGAAGAAGCCTTTTTTCCGAAGTGATAATCGAGGTAAATATTTTCTGAATAGCTGGTGAAACCTTCGTGAATCCACATATCGGCCACGTCTTTATTGGTGATGTTATTCGCAAACCACTCGTGACCGCTTTCGTGAATAATTATAAAATCGAATTTCATTCCCCAACCAGAACCTGATACATCGCTGCCCAAATAACCGTTTTCAAAATTGTTTCCATACGTTACGCTGCTTTGGTGTTCCATTCCCAAGTAAGGTGTTTCCACTAGTTTGTAACCGTCTTCGTAAAAAGGGTAGGGGCCAAACCAATGTTCAAAAGCTTCCATCATCATTGGGGCTTGTTTAAATTGTTTTTTGGCTTTGGTTTCATTTTCGCGAAGCACGTAATAATCCATATCTAGCAATCCTTTTTCACCTTTGTACTTTTCGCCAAAGTGTATATAATCGCCAATATTGATGTTTACGCCATAGCTATTTATGGGGTTAACAACTTCCCAAATCCAAGTTGTTGAATCTTTATTTTCTATCGTTTCCTTTAACCTTCCGTTGCTTACATCCATTAAATTTTTTGGCGTTGTAACCGCGATTGTAACTCCGTTATCGGCTTCTTCGGAAGGGTGATCTTTTAATGGCCACCAAACGCTGGCGCCTATTCCTTGATTGGAGGTGGCAATAAAATGTTTGCCGTTGCTGTCTTTGCTCCAAGTGAAACCGCCATCCCACGGTGGGCGCACGGCTTCTCTCGGCTTCCCGGAAAAATAGATTGTAATTTCGTTTTCCGCTCCCGGTTCTTGTTTTTGCTGCAATTTTAAGAAGTGCGCATTTCCTTCTGAAGTAAATAAAATTTCTTCGTTATTCTGAAGAATTTTGTCAATCTGCATCGGACTTTGAAGGTCTATTTGCATAATATTATTCACCTCTAAAACCTTATATAAAATAGTATTGCTGCCCGAAATGGTTTTTGCGGAAGGATTCACCGTTACGTTTAAATTGTAGTGCAAAACATCCCACCAAGCACGCTCGGGGGTTATGCTGCCGCGAAGGGTATCGGCGCGGGTTAATTCCTGTTGGGAATAAACTGAATTTATGGTTAGAATAAACCATGAAATAAATAATAATTTTTTCAACATAATAATTTTATTAAATCACAAATCGCAAATCACAAATCACAAATCACAAATCACAAATCACAAATCACAAATTCGATATTTCTTTATCTCGATTTTCTTTTTTCTACAATTGCGGAAAAAATCTTTTTTAGTTCATCCGCTTCATTTATTAATTCAACCAACTTAGAAGTATGCTCGATATTGAAATCATTTTTCAACAATTTTAACCAAAGAAGCGATTCTTTTGCTTCCTTTCGGCATATTTTTATTCTGAAATCAAAGTCTTTATCACTTATATGTTCATTGGACTCAATGTAATTAGCCGCAACTGACCCTGAAGATGTAACTAATTGTTTTCCATCTTCAATGTTTACAATACTTTTTATAAACGCATAAACTAAATTTCGAACTGATTTTGCAAACAAATAGGTTCTACTTTCCAAATCATAAGGTTTTTCCATAATTGAAATTTTTTCAATCCCTCCTTGTAGGCTTGTGATTTGAGATTTATTTTTTTGAAATTTTACTTGAACACCGAATTCGGGAAATCAACAACGCTTTCAAAACCATCTTTTCCCACGGCTGCAAGTCCGAAAAAATAATTGTCAATTACAATTCCTTCTAAGGTGAATTCTGAAACATCGCCTACATATCGGCTATTATCCCAAGTTGGGCTGGTGGTGTCGCGCCAATAGATTTTATAACCGATTGCGCCATCTACCTTGTCCCATTTCAATTTTGCTGAAGGTTCCACAACTCCGCCAATAGCTAGATTTTTTGGAGCGGATGGCGCCCAAGCAAGGCTCGCCAAGTTAATTGCGTTTACGGCGGTAAGTTTGGCGGCGTAATCAAAGTTTACAAATTTAAGTTTATCGCCGTATTCAATTCCGTTTTCGGTGCGAATATCTTGGTGCTGCTGATTGTAATTTTCGTGCGCCTCCATAATTCGGATTCCTGCCCAGCCCAAATCGTTAAACGGACGGTGGTGCCCACCCCGGCCAAAACGGTCTAAACGATAAATTAGCATCGGGTTCATTTCTGGCATATATGTTTTGGTGGTTTTATAAACATAACGCGCAAGTTGGCGTGAAATACCATCTACTTCGCCGCCGTAAAAGCGTCGCATTTGGCGTTCGCGCTCCGTTTCGGTTGGAGGAACGGGCTCGCTAAAAATTCTGAAATCGCGATTGCTAATTACACCGTTCACGCCTTTAATGTTCCCAATCATATCGTTATTAAAAACG
The DNA here is from genome assembly GCF_022008365.1 of Aequorivita vitellina. Taxonomy (GTDB): domain Bacteria; phylum Bacteroidota; class Bacteroidia; order Flavobacteriales; family Flavobacteriaceae; genus Aequorivita; species Aequorivita vitellina. The sequence goes on along the minus strand of NZ_JAIRBA010000013.1, from coordinate 15,205 downwards.
CCAATTATTTCCCAGCCTTTGTTTTTTGCGTATTCGGCAAAGCCTTTTCCACCAAATAATCCTTGTTCTTCGCCACTTAAACCGAGATAAATAATGCTACTTTCGAAATTATATTTTGAAAGTACGCGCGCCGCTTCAATTGCGCCTGCCATGCCGCTGGCATTGTCGTTAGCGCCGGGAGCGTCTTTCGTAAAATCGCTGCCATCGCTGTTTCGCGAATCTATATCGCCGCTCATAATTATGTAGCGGTTGGGATATTTTGTTCCTTTTTGAATTGCTGCAACGTTTACAATCCACGTATCGGTCGGAATGCGGTCGTTGCCTTCGGCTTTCACCAAGTCTTTTTGATAAAATACATTTAAACAGTTATTGCAATCTTTGGAAATGGTTTCAAATTCACTTTTAATCCATCTGCGGGCAGCGCCGATTCCTCTGGTATTACTAACCGTATCGCTAAATGTATTTCTTGTTCCGAAGTTGGCTAAAGTAGTTATGTCTGCTTTTATCCTTTCTGAAGAAACCGAATTAATGATATCATAGATTTTTTGATTGGTTTGGGAAAATGTGGTTAAAGAGAGCGATATAAAAAAGAGGGAAACGTAAATTTTCATAGGGAAGAAATTTTGGCTAAAAATAGCAAAAAGATCGGCAATGAACCGTATGAATTATAAAAGAGGCTGACTAAAAAGTGAAAATCAATCGGTTTGTTAATTTGAGTGCAGGTGCGAACACAAAGTTTCAAACTTATTATGAGGTCTCGCCTGCGCTCGCCTTAACATCCAAAACTACTTTTAGACAGCTCGTTTTTTTAAAAATTGCTAAACTATCGACTACTCTTCTCCCACAACGGCAAGTCTTTTTCCGTTGGGGCTTATGGCGAGCCTTGTTATATTTTTAATACCATATTCTTCCACGGAAGCTACTTGGTTCCATTGAGAATCGCCCAAAGTATCGTACATATAAAGTTTATTGCCACTACCGATTAGGATTTGTGTGTCGTTCAGCCAAACATAATCCTGAATTCCGATAGGTAATTGGGTTACAAAATAGTTTTCTGAATTATTCATATCCATCAAATACAAATCGAGGTTGTCCTGTTCATTCACCAGCGAATAGCTCATTAAATTTGTTTTCGGAACTTTTTGCAGCGATCTTCCCGCATTTTGGAATAAGGTGTCGGCGGTTTTTGTTTGCAGATTGATTAAAACCAAATCTAATTCATCGCCGTTTAAAACTGTGGCGAGTATTTTTTGATCGTTATAAAAAGCGAAATATGCAACTTGTAAATCTTCAATTATTTCGGAAGAAGTGCCTGTTTTGGCGTTATAACGGTATAAACGTTGCAGGCCATCTGTGTCGAGTCTAACGGCTGCAAAATCGTCATTCGTTGGAAATTTTTGTGGAGAATATTCGCCACCTTCGGTTTTATTATTGACCCATTTTTGAAGTTTTGAGGTTAAGTTGTATTCTGAAATATCTGTCTGCCCATTATTATTGCCGGCAAAAACAAGGGTTTCATTTGTAATAAACGACGGTTGATTGTCGTAACCTTCGTTGTTTGAAATGTTTCGCGCATGGCGTAATTCTAGACCTTCGTAAGCAGGAGCAATGTCAAAAACATAAACTTCGGTGTTGGTTTGTGTGAAAGCGAATTGGGTTGCGAAGGTAAAAAGTAATAAAAGGAGCTTTTTCATTATAATTCAGGTTTTCTTTAAAAATAGCAAACTCTGCGCCATAAAATAATAAAACTGGAATACGCGAATATATATGCAAAAAAGTCGTGTTTTTACTTGGTAGCTATTGGTTTTATTATGATTTTCAGCAAAAAGGTCAGATTGCGTTTGAAGCAATACTTGATTTCATATCACTGAACATCGAGAAAAGAAGTAGTATAAAATGGAATTCCGGCTTCGGTAATTCCTTCAATTTTTATTTGAAATTTGCCTTGTACATCGCCTGAATAAAAAACAAGCTCGGTTTTTTTATAACCATTACTAACTATACTCGGTTTCCAATAAAGCGTAGTACGTCTGTCTGGGCGGGGATTGTTTCTATCTACCAAGGAATAATCGGGGGCGTAAAACTCGCGAGCGGCATAAAACCCTTCCAACTTAAAGTTGATTGAACCTGGCTTTTTCTCGATGGATCTTAGCTTACTGTCTGAACCTTGTTTGGTATAAATAGCAATAACGCCTTGTGCTTTTAGCCCATAAGCTGCGGATGCGTGGCCGGTATTCATAATGTCGATAAAATCTATTTCTGCTTGGTGGACTGTTCTAGCGGTAACTAAATCTACTTCAACATTATCTAAATAAAAAGCAGGTTTCATACCTCTGAGATTCACTTCAAAATCTTGCGAAGTTTCATTACCTTTTCCTTGCTTTCGACCGATGCGTACGCCTGGTACATTAGCTATAAGTTCCATAAAATCGCCACTGCCGTGCGCTCCCAGTTCATCTACTACTATGCGATGCGAAGGTGAAAATGGACGAGTTCTTTTTTCGCGTTTAATTTCTTTGATTTCTTCCTCTGTCTTTTTGCCTTTTCCGGCTACTACTACTTCATCTAATAATTCGCGTTCTTGATCAAATTGAAAATCGCGAAATACATTACTCCTGGTTTTTTTGCGATAGGTTTCTAGGTTGGCAATTTCCAGTTTTTGATTGAATGGGTTAAAAATTCTATCCGGAATTACAGTGGGTCGCTGGGCTGGCGGATCTAGCTTTATATTAGTGTCTTTGTAGTTTGGTTTTTCGGTAGAAAGGTTTTCTCCAGCTTGAAAAAATACATCAATGGTGTCAGTGTACACAAAGGGGCCGTAGGAAAAGCGCCCGTTGTTATCGGTACTTTCGGCTTCTTGATAAAATCCATTTTTTCTAAAAGTGAGTTTTGTTTCGCTAACTTTATTTTGAAAGGGAGATTTCGCGTTTAACGTGTAGCCGCTTATATAAATTCCGTCTTCGGGTTGAAATTTTTGGGGCGAACTATTCTCCAATAATTCTTGCCAAGTAAACCGCCGCCAACCGTGGGTGAGCATTATTAAATCTAATTGGTGATTTTTTTTAATAGTATCGCCAGGTGTGAAAAAGTAGTTTGGAGATTTAATTTTACCTCTAAGATCTGAATTCAGCAATAAATAGGTTTTAATGTTTTCGGCATTGTCATCGGGTTTTATCAATACAGCATCTGTAACCGAAATAGAAAGCGTGTTGGGAACCAATCTTCCCATTTTATCCCTAACTGCGATTTCCAAATTTACGCGATCGCGAAGGCCAGTGGTTAAGCCATTTGTCTTTTTAACGGAAAGCGAAAGTTTTTCTTCTTTCTTAATAAACACCAATCGTTCTGCTACGGGTTTTTCAGAATTGTTGAAAAGTACAATATCTAAAACACCTTCAACCAAATCTGCAGTTGGTATTTTTACGAGTAGGGTGCTTGTATCATTATACTGCGTGTAATCAAAAGCGGCCAAGCCTCTTTGTTGGCCTATTATTAGGGTGTTTTTTAATCCTTCTTTTTTGTTTGTGGCAACGTTTATTATTACTTCGTCATCGGTAATTGAAGTGTTCATTACATAACCTTCGGAAAGTGGGATAGGGAGGGGGTATAAAATATTTTCATCGCCATTGCTGATTACGGCGCGGTATTCTTTGCCGGGCTCAGGCTTTAAAAAGAAAGATCCCAAGCCAAATTCGTGGGTTTTAAAGTCTGTTATTTTATTGCCGTCAGTATCTTCAATAATTCCTGCAACGGGGCTGGCAGTTAATTCGGCATCTTTGATTTTTACGGCTACTCTACTATTGATTCCATTTACTAAATAACCACCTTCGGGATAAAAACCGATGTCTGGCAATTCAGTGTTTTTTGCTAATTTGGAAGCTTCATCGTCTTCTTTTTTTAACGAATCTGAATTAAGTGCAAAAACGGGAATCTCTTTCTTAAAGAAATACTCTCGTGATTGGTTGCGCATATAATTGGTAAAAGCCCGCAAAAGATAGACACCTTCGGGCAAATTGACAGGTAATTTAAAATCACCATCGACGCTTAGGGATTCTGCAAATATTTTTCGGTCGCTGATTACTTCATTTTGTTCATTAATGAGCTCCACATAAATCACTTTACTTTTTGTGCTCTTTTTATGCGTTACGCCATTAACGAGATAGGCATTAAACCAAATACTTTCGCCAGCAGTGTAATAAGGCCGGTCTGTTTGAATATATATTTTTTCGGGATAGTTTTTGGTGGTGTAATCTTTAAGTCTGTTGAGAATTAACAATTTCAAGCCAGAGACGTTACCGAACGAAAATGCAAGACACATAAAGGCAATTGTTGCTATCGCTAAAATTTTCTTCATGTCTTCGAGGAGTAAATGACATTAAAGGTAAGAATTATTCTATAAAAAAAGACCTAACGGATTTTCCTTCTACGCTGAAATAGCTTCGGCGGACAAGTGGAAACCTGTTAGGCCTGGTAATTATAGATTCTGTTAAAAAACTTGCAGAATATTAAAACGGATACTTGTTTTCAGCAATTACTTTGGTTGCAATTGTTTTACGCAACTCGGCAATATTCGGCATATTTTGATATTTGGTGAAACGTTTAAGGCCCATCAACATGGCGCGCTGCTCATCGCCTTCTGCAAATGAAAGAATTGCTTCTTTTGCCTTAACAGTAATAATATCTACCGCGTGATATAGGTATAGTTTAGACATTGCAATTTGTTCTTTTTGCGTGTCTTCGCCAAAGCGTTTTGCATTCTTTTCGGTACGTAAAATTGCACTTTCCGCCATATAGATTTCAATTAAAATATCTGCAGCGGCAAGTAGGGTTTGCTGATGTTCTTCCAGCTCGGTACCGTATTTTTGCACGGCGCTACCAGCAACCATTAAAAATACTTTTTTCAATTTGGCGATCATCGCTTTTTCTTCTGAAAGTAATTCGGAGAAATCTGGGGTGTCGAAAGAAGGAATGCCCATCAATTCTGAAGCTACTTCCTGTGCAGGATTTAAAAGATCTACGTGACCTTTCATTGCTTTTTTTACTAGCATTCCTACCGAAAGCATTCTATTTATCTCGTTGGTTCCCTCATAAATACGGGTAATTCGGGCATCTCGCCAAGCAGACTCCATCGGCGCATCTGCACTGTAACCCATTCCACCGTAAATTTGGATACCTTCATCTGTACAATGTTGGATATCTTCGGAAACCGCTACTTTTAAAATAGAACATTCAATGGCGTATTCTTCAACACCTTTTAGCTCTGCTTCTTGATGGCTATTTCCGGCTTTAATACGAAGTGCAATTCTATCTTCAACATTTTTAGCGGCTCTATATGAAGCACTTTCGTCTACATATGCATTGGTTGCCATTTCGGCCAATTTAAGCTTTATGGCTCCAAAAGAAGCGATTGGCACGTCAAATTGAATGCGTTCATTAGCGTATTCTACAGCTTTTGAAATAGTTCGACGTTGGCCGTCAAGCCCCGCAGCTGCAAGCTTAATTCGACCTACATTTAGGGCATTCATCGCTATTTTAAAACCTTCGCCTCTTTCGCCCAACATATTTTCTACAGGAACTTTTGTTTCGCTAAAGAAAACCTGACGGGTAGAGGAGGAGTGAATACCTAATTTCTTTTCTTCCTCGCCAAAAGTAATTCCGTTTGAAGAATCGTTTTCTACGATAAAACCGGTAATATTTTTGTCGTCTTCAATACGCGCAAAAACGATAAAAGTATTACAGAAACCTGCATTGGAAATCCACATTTTTTGTCCGCTGATTGCGTAGGATTTTCCATCGTCTGAAAGTACTGCTTTTGTTTTTCCGCTGTTGGCATCACTACCTGCTCCCGGCTCAGTTAAGGCATAGGCTCCAAACCATTCGCCAGTTGCTAGTTTTGGGACATACTTTTTCTTTTGTTCTTCGGTGCCGTATAGGGTAATTGGTAAAGTTCCAATTCCGGTATGTGCACCAAATGCGGTAGCAACAGAGCCACTGGCGCCTGAAATGTAATCGCAAACCAACATAGTGGTTACAAAGCTCATTCCAAGTCCGCCGTATGCTTCAGGAACGGAGACTCCGAGAAGGCCCATTTCACCAGCTTTTTGCATTATTTCTTTTGTAAGCGCATAATCGTGTTGCTCAAAACGTGGCTTTAAAGGCCAGATTTCGCGATCTACAAATTCCTTTACAGAATCGCGCATCATTTTTTGTTCTTCCGTAAAGTCTTCAGGTGTGAAAACGTCTTCGGCTTTTGTTTCTTTTACGAGGAATTGTCCTCCGCGTAGTAGTTCGTTATTTTTGGTTTCCATTTAAATATAGATGTTAGATTGTAGATGTGAGACATGAGATATCTCAACCATCTTTTAATATTTATTTAATTATTTGTCTAATGTCTCAAATCTCTCGTCTCAAATCTATTTAAGAAATTCATAAACCCCAGCAGCTCCTTGTCCGGTTCCAACGCACATGGTTACCATTCCGTATTTTCCTTGTAGGTTGCGTTTGCGCATTTCGTCAAATAGTTGCACCGAAAGCTTGGTGCCAGTACAACCTAGCGGGTGACCCATTGCGATTGCGCCTCCATTTACGTTTACTTTTTCTTTGTCTAATCCTAAACCGCGAATTACAGCTAATGATTGTGAAGCAAAAGCCTCATTTAATTCAATAAGTTCCATTTGGTCTTGTTTTAAACCGGCTTGTTTTAATGCTTTTGGAATTGCATAAAGTGGGCCTATCCCCATTATGCTTGGTTCAACACCAACGGCGGAATAACTCACCATTCTTGCAATTGGCTCTAGGTTTAATTCCTTTACCATTTCTTCGCTCATAATTACTGCGAAAGCGGCGCCATCACTCATTTGTGAAGAGTTTCCGGCGGTAACACTTCCACCAGCGGCGAAAACAGGGCGAAGTTTTGAAAGTGCTTCAATATTGGTTCCCTTTCTTGGGCCTTCGTCTTTGGTTACTGTATATTTTTCGGTTACCTTTTTTCCTGCATCGTTTACATAAGTTCGTTCCACATCAATAGGTACAATTTGATCCTGAAAACGATTTTCGTCTTGAGCTTTCAACGCACGCATCTGACTTGTATAAGCGAATTCATCTTGGTCTTCGCGCGAAACGTTGTACTTTTTGGCAACGGCTTCGGCGGTTAGGCCCATGTTCCAATAATAATCTTCGTGACCTTCTTTCGCCAAGTTATAATCTGGAACTGGCTTATAACCTCCCATTGGGATATAGCTCATACTTTCGGCACCACCGGCAATAATGCAATCTGCCATTCCGTTTTGGATTTTTGCAGCGGCGATGGAAATAGTCTCCAAGCCAGAAGCACAATAGCGGTTAACGGTCATCCCTGGAATTTCAACAATATCTAGGCCCATCAACGAAATTAATCGACCCATATTTAGGCCTTGTTCCGCCTCGGGCATTGCGTTACCTACGATAACATCGTCAATTCGTTTTTTGTCGAGTTGCGGCAATTCGTTCATAATATATTTAATTGTTTCCGCTGCAAGCTCATCTGATCTTTTAAAGCGAAAAACGCCTCTGGGGGCTTTGCCTACTGCTGTTCGGTAGGCTTTTACTATATATGCTGTTTTCATAATAGATATTAGATTTTAGACTTGAGATTTTAGACTTTTTAAATTTTCTTTGAAAATTTCAGTATCAAAGAATAATTCATTTTCTGTATCTCAATTAATTCATTTAAAATTGGTTTTACTGTGTTTTCTGGAACTAATTCAAGCCTATGGGAAAGAATTAGTTGGGTAAACAATTCATTTGAAGAACCATTTGCAATACCTAAGAAGTTTTTAAATTCTCCATTTGTATTTCTTCCCGCACCCTCAGCAATATTTGATGGTATAGAAACTGCGCTCCTTCTTATTTGGCTAGTTAATCCATATTTTTCTTCTTTTGGAAATTCAGCCGAAAGTCGATAGGTTTGTTCGGTTACATCCATCGATTTTTGCCAAATTTTTAATTCTTGTAAGTTGTGCATAATAATAGATCTTAGAAGTTAGACATGAGATTTTAGATTTTTTGATAAAAAACAATAATTTAGATTTAAAATTCAATATTATAATGATTTCAATTTTTCTCACATCTCACATCTCACATCTCACATCTCACATCTAATTTCTAAGCGGTTTGCCTTTCTGAATCATATGCTGTAATCTTTCTAAGGTTTTTCGTTCTCCGGTTAAACTTAGGAAAGCTTCTCTTTCAAGATCTAGTAAGTATTGCTCGCTTACGTAGCTCGCTTCACTTAAATCGCCACCTGCCATAACGTAGGCAAGTTTGTTGGCTATTTTCTTGTCGTGTTCGCTAATATAGTTTCCGGCAAGCATTTGATCGGTTCCAACTAGGAACATTCCCAACGCTTGTTTTCCGAGTACTTTTATATCTGTTCTTGGAATTGGTTTCGTATAACCTTGATCTGCCATAAAACGCGCAACTTCTTTGGCTGCGGCAATCTGCCTATTTTGGTTTACGATTACAATATCTTTTCCTTTTTGAAGAATGCCGGTATCGTAAGCTTCATAAGCCGAAGTGGATACTTTTGCCATTGCGATGGTTAAGAAAAATTCTTGAAGGGTGTTGAGTTCAACATCATCTTTTCTGAATAAATCGCTCGCGCGCATTGCCATTTCTTTGGAACCACCACCGCCGGGAATTACTCCAACGCCGAATTCTACCAAACCAATATAACTTTCGGCCGCTGCAACTACTCTGTCTGCGTGAAGGGTAAATTCGCAACCCCCGCCCAAAGTCATTCCGTGTGGCGCAACCACAACAGGAATTGAAGAGTAGCGAAGACGCATACTGGTATCTTGGAAGTATTTTACGGCAGCGTTCAGCTCGTCGTATTCCTGCTCCACCGCCATCATAAATATCATTCCGATGTTGGCGCCTACGGAGAAATTTTTCCCGTTGTTGGCAATTACCAAACCGTCGTAATCTTTTTCGGCCAAGTCGATGGCTTTGTTGATTCCGGCTAAAACATCGCCTCCAACGGCGTTCATTTTACTGATGAATTCTACATTTAAAATTCCATCGCCAAGATCTTCAACTACAACTCCGTTATTTCTAAAAACCTCTGAAGTTTTACGAATGTTATCGAGGATTATAAATGAATCTTGTCCGGGAACTTTTAGATGTTTTTTCTGCGGAATGTCGTAATAATAGGTGTTTCCGTCTTTTACAGTGTAAAAATAATCTACGCCAGCTTCAAGCATTTCGTTTACCCATGCGGCTGGTTCTTTTCCTAAATCTTTAATTAGTTCAATTCCTTTTTTAACGCCAACGGCATCCCAAATTTCGAAGGGCCCATTATCCCAACCAAAACCTGCTTTCATTGCATCGTCAATCTTGTAAAGCTCGTCGGTTATTTCAGGAATTCGCTTTGAAACATAAGCGAACATGGCGCCGAAGTTTTTTCGGTAAAATTCGCCTGCTTTATCGTCGCCAGCAACCAGAATTGGGAAACGGTCGGTTACTTTATCAACCGATTTGGTTTTTTCCAAAGTGCCGAAATTTGCTTTCTTACTTTTTCTATAGTCTAAAGAATCGAGGTCGAGCGTTAGGATTTCGCTGCTGCCGTCGTCATTTTTTACTTTTTTGTAGAAACCTTGTCCGCTTTTGCTTCCCAGCCATTTTTTTTCCATCATTGTATCGATGAAACCCGGAATTTGGAAGATGCTGTGTTCTTCGTCTTCGGGAGCATTTTCGTATATGCCTTTGGCAACGTGCACCAAGGTATCTAGGCCAACAACATCAACAGTGCGGAAGGTAGCAGATTTTGGTCGGCCAATCACGGGACCAGTTAGTTTATCTACTTCTTCAACCGTAAGCCCCATTTCTTTTACTTGGTGAAAAAGGCTTTGAATGCCGAAGATTCCAATTCTGTTTCCTATAAATGCAGGCGTGTCTTTTGCGATTACGGAGGTTTTTCCGAGGAACTTTTCGCCGTAGCCATTTAAGAAATCTAATACTTCGGGTGAAGTTTTTGGTCCGGGAATAATTTCAAAGAGTTTTAAGTAACGCGGTGGATTGAAAAAGTGGGTGCCGCAGAAATGTTTTTGGAAATCGTCACTTCGTCCTTCGCTCATAAATTTAATAGGAATACCCGAGGTATTTGAAGTAATAAGCGTGCCCGGTTTTCTGTGCTTGTCTAGATTTTCAAAAACTTGTTTTTTAATGTCTAAACGTTCAATTACAACTTCAATAATCCAATCGGCTGTATTCACTTTTGCAATATCGTCTTCCAGGTTTCCGGTGGTAATTCGCTTTGCAAAATCTTTGTGATAGAGTGGGGCGGGGTTGCTTTTTATGGCTTTTTGTAAATCTGTATTTACAATTCTGTTTCGCACCACTTTATCTTCAAGTGTAAGTCCTTTTTGCTTTTCGGCATCGGTAAGTTCGCGGGGAACGATGTCTAGCAGGAGCACTTCAACGCCTATATTGGCGAAATGGCAGGCTATACCGCTTCCCATTATTCCGGAACCGATTACCGCTACTTTGTTAATTCTTCTTTTTGACATGTTTTTTAAATTTATTTCTGCCCGTTTAAGGGGCGTGTTATGAATTCTGAATTTTTATTCGGAATCGTATATTTTTTTTGAATTGATTAACTCATTAATTGTATTCGTTACCTTTTTAAAGGTCTCAAGTTCTTCGGCGGAAACATTTTTTTGAACCGCTTGGTCGAAACCCAGTACTACTTCCTTTGAAAAGATACGCATTTCTTTTCCAAATTCTGTTAAATGAATTAACACCCCGCGACCGTCTTCAGGATTGGGTTTACGTTCTATCAATCCTTTTTGTTCCATAGCTTTCAAAGTACGTGAAAGACTTGTAGCTTCCATACCCATTTTGGGTCCAAGCGCGGTTGAAGGTGTTCCTAATTCGGGGTCTATACTTATAAGTGCAAAACCTGTGGCCATTGTACTTCCTTTTTTTCCGGCTTCTTCGTTGTACATTTTAGATACGTTCATCCAAGTAGAGCGAAGTATGTAATCTATTGTTTTCTCTTTGTGTTTTTCTTGCATTTAATATTTCTGAAAAAGTGGAGAACCAAAGATACAAAAATTTATTATGCACGCATAGTATATGTGAAAAATATTTGACTTAAGACTGTAGGACTTAAGGCGTAGGACTAATTATTAAATAAATAAGAAGTGAACTTAATCTGAGACGCCCACGAGTGTTACGACTTTTTTTCCTTTTCCTTTGAATAATCCAGCTTTCCGTTTATCACTTTTGCGGGGGCGGTGAAGGGGTGTTCGGTGGCTGTATTTTCGCTCATAATATGTAGCACTGTCCAGCCATCCACTTTTAAAATATCTGCGATTAAAGAACGGTGGCAGCTCCACCAAACGGCTTCGGCGCACATGATGGCGGTATGTTTATCGGCGGCAATTTCCTTTAATGATTTTAATGCTTGCTTAAACTGTTCGGTCTGCATATAATCTGCATACCCTTTAAAAGAGTCGAGTCGCCACGCATCGTTTTTTGAATTAGGCTCAGGTTTTCTGCGTCCGCCTAAATCTACGAGATGTGTATATTCAACGTTGTTTTCGGGAAGTGATATTTCTAAACTGTCTTTATTGTAGTGTGGAAATTTTCGCGACCCGGGATAATGGCGTACATCGACGAGGGCATTTATATTGAAGGCTTGCAGCAATTTTAAAAATTCGTCGAAGGTGCGCGTTGAATGTCCGATGGTCCAAATGGTCTTCATTTTAGAGCAATACGTTTTCCTTAAATATAAGAAATAGGGAAGGGGTGAAGAAGGATTAAAATTGGTTTAACGAAACTTTAATTGGTTACGAACTTTAGGCCTACAATGGAGAAAATAAGGGTTGAAAGAAAGAAAACGCGCCAAAAAGTTGCGGGTTCGTTAAAGTAGAAAATTCCGACTAAGACCGTTCCCACGGCGCCGATACCTGTCCAAACGGCATAGGCCGTACCGATGGGAAGCGTTTTTGAAGCTTTTATAAGAAAAGCCATACTTATGGCTAGACATATTAAAAAGCCAATGAACCAGAGTTTAGATTCCCAGCCCGTGGTTTCTTTTACTTTGCCTAAGCAAGCTGCAAAGCCGACTTCAAAGAGACCGCCGATTATTAGGAGAATCCAATTCATTATTTAATTATTAATTTCTAGAATTATAAGCAAAGGAAGAAGATTTAGAAATAAATTAAATCTTCTTCAATTACTTAAAATACTTGGCTTTTTCGCCATTTCTTGACACGAGATCAATATTTAGACCTAGTTGTTTTTCAATTTCATTGGAACGGTTAATAAAACGAATTCCTAGCTTTCAATGTAATCTAACAAAATATCGAGATCGTTATCTTTTGTTTGTTCATTTCGCGAAACAGCACCGAAAATAGCTACAGAATATATGGGATATTTCTTTACCAAAGCAGCTTTGCTTCTACCAAGTTCTTTTTTTTAATGGTTTCTAAAGTTTTCATATAACCCAACAAATGACAGTGTGAAAATCAATAGAAGCCTATTTATGAAGTATGATCATAAATCCTATTATACAAATCTATGTAATCTGCTTTAATTATTTTGCGTTTCATTTTCATTGTTGGGGTTAGTTGTCCGCCTTCAATGCTCCAAACATCGGGGGTTAGCTCGAATTTTTTTACGCGTTCCCAATGGCCGAACTTTTCGTTGTAGTGATCTACTTCTTCCTGTATGCGGGCAATTACCTCTTTGTTTTTCACCAATTCCTTTGGGTCTGTAGGCAGGTTGTGGTTTTTTAGTGCCCCCCATTCCTTTACAAACTCAAAATCGGGTTGGATAAGGGCGGCGGGCATTTTTTCGCCTTCACCAATAACCATTATCTGCTCGATGAAACGCGATTGTTTCATCACGTTTTCAATTACTTGTGGCGCAACGTATTTACCGCCACTAGTTTTGAACATTTCTTTTTTACGATCGGTGATCTTTAAAAAGCCGTCGCTATCAATTTCGCCTATATCACCGGTGTGAAAATAGCCACCTTCCATCACTTTTTCAGTTTCCTCATCATTTTTATAATAGCCAACCATTACTTGCGGGCCTTGGACCAAAATCTCGCCATCTTCGGCAATTTTAACTTCAGTTTGGCTTAACGGTCTGCCTACGGTTCCAATTTTAAAACCTTTGTTACGCATATCGTTTACCGATACCACGGGAGAGGTTTCTGTAAGGCCATAACCTTCCATTACCGGAATTTGTGCAGCGTTAAAAACTCGGGCCAAACGCGGTTGTAAGGGAGCGCTACCAGAGGCAATAGCTTTTAGGTTGCCGCCCAAAGCCTCGCGCCATTTGCTAAAAATAAGTTTGTTGGCCAATTTAAGTTGGCTTTCGTACCACCAGCCATTTTCGCCGTAAGGTTCGTATTTTAAACCTAAATCGATTGCCCAAAAGAAAAGTTTCTTTTTAATGCCAGTGAGCTCTGCTCCTTTGGCATATATTTTATCGTACACCTTTTCCAAAACGCGTGGCACGGCGGTCATTACTTCGGGTTTTACTTCTTTTAGGTTATCGCTAATAGTTTCAAGCGATTCGGCAAAATAGAGTTCCACACCACAATATTGATACATATAATGCAGCATTCGTTCGTACACGTGGCATACAGGCAAGAAACTCAAGGCCGACGATTTTCCGAGTTCAATAGGTAATCTTTCGGCACTAAATTTAGCGTTGCTACCAATATTTTTATGCGAAAGCATTACCCCTTTTGGTTTCCCAGTTGTTCCGGAGGTATAAATTAAGGTAGCCACATCGTCTTCGTTTATGGCTTCTTTTCTTTTATCTAATTCGTCTTGATTGGATTCGTCCTTTCCTTTTTCCAGAACCTCGCTCCAGTTTTTTGCACCTTTAATTTCATTGAAAGTGAAAACATCTTTTAACGAAGGTACATTGGCTTTAATAGACATTACTTTGTCATAAACCACTTGATCTGAAACAAAGCAATACATGGCTTCACTGTGGTTGAGCACATATTCGTATTCAGACTCTGAAATAGTAGGGTAGATGGGCACATCTTGCGCGCCGGTTTGCATTATACCTATGTCGCAGATGTTCCATTCGGTGCGATTGGTGGTGGATATAAGCGCCACTTTATCGTTAGGTTTCACGCCCATTTGTATTAGCGCCCTACTTATAGCATTGGCTTTATTTATATATTCTTGGGTAGAAGTAGGTATCCATTTGCCGTTGTGTTTGGTTACAAGGGCTTTTTCTTGAGGGTATTTTTCAAGTTGGTAGTATGGAAAGTCGAAGAGTCTTTTTGGTTCTGTCATAATGTATAAAGATTGTAAGTGCAAATTAACAAATTTAATCGATACTTCATATTTACTAATCTATATGATGCACATATTCCGATAAATACTTCTTAAAACACCATTTCTTTAATTATATATGTGTCAAAATGACCTTTTTAGGGTTAGAGGGCCGCGAATTATTTTTCTTAGCCTTAGCTGCATGGATTGGCGATTGGCGCCCGATGCAATCGCGCGTCAGTGGAGGAGAATTATAATGTATTTGATATATTTTCAATATATTTTATATACTATAGACATACTGTAAACATACTATAAAGTTACTATAACATTACTATATATATAATATATAATTACTATAAACTTGACTTTTAGTAGATTATGTGTTATATTTACTTTATTTAAACTTTATATTATGGCAAAGCAGGTAGGAATTATTAAGTTAAAAGGGACCATTGGAGATTTAAATTTTTACAACACCAAAAATGCTGGATCCTTAGCGCGGAAAGCGGGAGGTGGTTTTAGTAAAGACCAGAAGAAAAAGCCGGTGCGAACTATGGAAAACGCCTCGGAATTTGGAAGGTGTAGCAAGACGAAGAAAGCATTTAAAATGGCACTTGCGCCGTTTTTATGTGTGAGAAAAGACGGGGAGCTGCACGGGCGGATGGTGCAATTGTTTACCAGAATAAAGGACCAGGATAGAATAAACAGTCGCGGAAAGAGAAGCGTTGGCCCTGGCCTGGACACCCCAAGAGGCATACAGTTGTTGCAGGATTTTCAATTTACGCCCTCTTGTAATGTTATGGAGACCTTGGCAGCTTCAGAGGATTTTGATTTTACAAGCCGAAGGTTACACATTACCAATTTTGATATGAAAAATGTACAGTTTCCAGCTGGCGCGACACATTTGGCGCTTACTT
>NZ_JAIRBA010000139.1 GCF_022008365.1 Aequorivita vitellina | reverse complement strand
ATTTTATAAATTTAAGGTCTGTTATAAGTCGAAAAGTCAGTGCGCCAATCCCGCTACTGTGCTTATACTGGACGTTGTGCAATATTAAACGAGACCCAAATCACGGCGGAAAATTGGCGGAATAACGTCCGATTTTTTTTTAGAATTTAGTGTTTTAAAAACAAAAAGCATTTCGGACAAAAACGGTGCGCGGACAAAATTGCGGAACGGAAAAAAGGGGAGTAGCTGGAATTTTTTGACATCGGAAAAATAAAACTAGCAAACGCAATTTTGTTTTTCGATGGCCTTTGAAAGAATAGCAAAGCGGAAACAAAACGGAACAGAACGTAGAATAACATTGCACAACAAGGCATATAATTAATGGCTAGTTTGAGCTTGCTTCCGAAAATCCTATCGGATTTTCTGTTTGGTTTTTATTTTCTAAATTCCGTGCTTAATCGGGCCACTAATCATATGCAGAAACGTTGTGGCAAATGCAAAAAGAAATCCATTTTCGACTCACAATTCCGTTTGTTATAAAGTAAATTATA
>NZ_JAIRBA010000138.1 GCF_022008365.1 Aequorivita vitellina | reverse complement strand
TATTAATCTAAAGTGTAAACAGAATGAAATGTTCCAAACTGTACCGAATTTTGACAAAAGACGGTTGGTACGCAGTTTCACAAAAAGGTTCGCACGTTAAAATGCGACACGAAACGAAAAAAGGAACGATTATATTTCCAAATCACGGAAGCCAAGAAATGGGTAAAGGATTGGAAAATAAAATTTTAAAGGATGCGGGGCTTAAAAAGTAAGAAAATGAGGAAAAAGAAAAAAATCATAATGACCGTTGAGAAAACCGACACAGGATTTTCTGCATTTTCGGAGGATTATCCAATATTTACAACTGGAAAATCCATTCCGGAATTGATTAATAACGCTTATGAGGCAACGGAATTTTATTTTGAAGAAGAACCAGTAAAATTAGACCATAGAGACATCAAGTTTGAAATCGACTTTCAACAGTTTTTCAAATTTTATAAAGTAATAAACGCTAATTTCCTGGCCGAGAAAATCGGGATGAACGCTACATTACTATCACAATATGTACAAGGGCACAAAAAACCTTCAGC
>NZ_JAIRBA010000137.1 GCF_022008365.1 Aequorivita vitellina | reverse complement strand
TTAAAAATCAACTTCATTTATAACTCTTATTTACCAATATTTTGTCCCAATGACGCACTATGCCGTTAGGCATAAAATATCGGTAGAAAAATAAACATCCGACTTGCCCAGTCCCGTAGGGACGCCATATAATAGCAAAATAGATTAAAGACAAACATCTTTTAGTTTGTAAACAACCCGCTCGTCCATTTAAAGCAAATTCTCCCAATTAAAAATCAATTTCGATTAGAACTCTTATTTACCAATATTTTGTCTCAATGACTCACGATGCCGTTAGGCATATAACATCGGTAGAAAAATAAATCTCGGCCTTGCCCAGTCCCGTAGGGACTACATATAACATAGGGGTTTCCTAGGATAGTCCGTGTTGTGTGGAACCCCAATGCTTTTTTACATACCCTCTTGTATTTCTTCCATCTTTAAAGCGAATGAGGTTAAAGACAAACCTCTTTTAGTTTGTAAACAACCCGCTCGTCCATTTAAAGCAAATTCTCCCAATTAAAAATCAACTTCATTTATAACTCTTATTTACCAATATTTT
>NZ_JAIRBA010000136.1 GCF_022008365.1 Aequorivita vitellina | reverse complement strand
AACTCGCGCAGGAATAGGTGATGTTTGTTGAGGGGAAGGAGGATTTTGATAGGGAAGGGTGCAGGGTTTTTGGGGCTGTAGGATGTTGAAAGTGCGCCGCGGCCACCGGGAAAGGTTTTATAATCATAATCTGTTTAGACATAAGGATTGTTTCTAAATATTGAATTAGTTGTTACAGTGGCTGCGGGGCGCTTTCTTTTGAAGATGGAATATGATAGCACCAGAAACCCTGCACTCTTCCTTTAGGGGCGTGGATGGCTGGTATCCCTAAGGTTATTGGGTATTAGGGATTTGAGGATTAGTAGCGTTTTTTTTGAAGGGCACTGGATACCTGCCTGGAGTGCCCTCATTTGATTGTAACAGCACCTATTCCTGCAACCGCTAAATGGGGCGGGTGGGCACTTCACAGACGGATTTTGAATTTTAGGTATTTGGCGGTTGTTTGTTTTTAACGGAATTCGGGACAACTCGCGCAGGAATAGGTGATGTTTGTTGAGGGGAAGGAGGATTTTGATAGGGAAGGGTGCAGGGTTTTTGGGGCTGTAG
>NZ_JAIRBA010000135.1 GCF_022008365.1 Aequorivita vitellina | reverse complement strand
GTTGAAGATGTTACGGCGCCAGTAGTGGCTTGCCAAGACATCACAGTAGTACTTGATGCAACGGGTACGGTAACAATCGCAGGAATAGACGTTGACGGAGGTAGCACCGATGCCTGTGGCATTGCGAGCTATGATCTCGATATAGATACCTTCGACTGTTCAAATGTTGGAGACAATATTGTAACATTAACTGTAACCGATGTAAACGGAAACACGTCAACTTGTACGGCTACCGTAACGGTAGAAGACAATACAAGCCCAGTATTAGTTTGTCAAGACTTTACGCTTGAACTTGGTGCAGATGGTACTGCCATTCTTGACCCAAGTGATGTGATAGCCTCTAACGATGACGCCTGTGGAATCTTTGCTTCGGCAGTAGATATTACAAACTTTAGCTGTGCAGATATTGGAGCGCCAATCACGGTGCAAGTATTTACGATAGATGTAAACGGCAACCTTGCAACCTGTACTGCAGAGGTAACGGTAGTAGATAACCTTGCGCCGGTAATAACTTGTCCAGCAGATCAAACAGTAGATCCGGGGCCTGG
>NZ_JAIRBA010000134.1 GCF_022008365.1 Aequorivita vitellina | reverse complement strand
TCGGTATAGGTGAAAGTGCCGTTACCGTTATCAACGATGGTTGTAAGTGTTTCGAACGTATCGATTACAGTTTCCAGATCGATGCTGGTTACAACACCGTCTTCATCTGTGTATTCTAAGGTTTTTCCGTCAACGTTTAATGCTAAAGCAGTTAAAGTTTCGAGGTTTGAAATGTCAATCGTAGTTGTAACATTGTCTTCATCGGTATAAGTGAAAGTGCCGTTCCCGTTATCCACAATTGTAGTTAAAGTTTCGAAGTTGTCGATTACCGTTTCAAGATCGATGCTTGTTACAACACCGTCTTCGTCGGTGTACTCTAAGGTTTTTCCGTCAACGTTTAACGCCAAAACAGTTAAAGTTTCAAGGTTTGAAATGTCGATGGTTGTAGTAACATTATCTTCATCGGTATAGGTGAAAGTGCCGTTCCCGTTATCAACGATAGTTGTAAGTGTTTCGAAGTTGTCGATTACTGTTTCAAGATCGATGCTGGTTACAATTCCGTCCTCGTCGGTGTATTCTAAGGTTTTTCCATCAACGTTTAACGCTAAAACAGTTAA
>NZ_JAIRBA010000133.1 GCF_022008365.1 Aequorivita vitellina | reverse complement strand
TCCATTTTCCTTTTCCAATTTTGAGGAAACATTAAATATTCCCTTTTCAGAAACAAAAACTAATGATAATTCCGAACTTCCAGTTTCAGAATTCCATTGAGAACTTACATTTCGTAAAATTCCGTAATGATTAATTTTTCCAGTTATTTTATTTATTTCAGTATTATTTTCGCAGTAGTTTTGAACTGTTTTTACTGGTTCAGATTGTCCGATAGTTACAAATCCGATAAATACCAAAATCATTGAAAAGATTAGTATCAGAGTGTAAAATTTAAGTAAGTGTCTTACCATAATAAAAAATCCGTTAAATGGATTCTTTTTCATTTTTTTGAGTAAATCACGATATATTTTGAAAAATTTCGGATAAAATCCTCTTTTCTCTTTGTAAGATTTTAGCCAAAAGTAAATTCCAAAACCAGTTGAAATAACCGAAATAATCATTCCATAAGTTGAAGCAGGAAGTATTCCATTAGTATCACCTATCCAAGATAAAATCCATAAAATGAATCCAGTTGCTAAAAATAGTCGGAATATTGTCTTTGTGTTCAATGTTGGTTTTATATTGGTGCTAACG
>NZ_JAIRBA010000132.1 GCF_022008365.1 Aequorivita vitellina | reverse complement strand
GGAATTCTGAAACTGGAAGTTCGGAATTATCATTAGTTTTTGTTTCTGAAAAGGGAATATTTAATGTTTCCTCAAAATTGGAAAAGGAAAATGGAGAGTGGAAAGTAAAAAAACTGGAATTAAAAGATAAAAATACTGGTGCTAACACCGTGTATAATTAATGGCTAGTTCTAGCCTACTTACGAAAATCCTCGCGGATTTTCTATTCGGTTTTTATTTGCTAAATTAGGTGCTCAAACACACCACTAATCATACACAAACACGTTGTGCAATATTTAACGAGACGTAAATCGCAGCGGAAAATTGGTGGAACAGCGTCTGATTTTTTTTTTTGGAGTTAAGTGTTTAAAAATTGAAAAGCAGTTCGGACAAAAGTGCTGGGCGGACAATGATTTTTCTCGGACAAAAATGCGGAGCGGAAAAAAGGGGTGGAGCTGGAATTTTTTGACATCGGAAAAATAAAACCAGCAAGCGCAATTTTGTTTTTCGATGGCCTTTGAAAGAATAGCAAAGCGGAAACAAAACGGAACAGAGCGCAGAAAAACATTGCACAACAAGGCATATAATTAATGGCTAGT
>NZ_JAIRBA010000131.1 GCF_022008365.1 Aequorivita vitellina | reverse complement strand
CTTTAGATTAATAGTCCAAAGGTAAACTATAATTTACTTTATAACAAACGGAATTGTGAGTCGAAAATGGATTTCTTTTTGCATTTGCCACAACGATCCCGTATAAGCACAGTAGCGGCATTGGTGCACTGACTTTTCGGCTTATAACAGACCTTAAATTTATAAAATTAATTTCGGGGTTTGCACTTTCCCGCTATTGTGTTTATGCCTTGTTGTGCAATGTTTTTCTGCGTTCTGTTCCGTTTTGTTTCCGCTTTGCTATTCTTTCAAAGGCCGTCGAAAAACAACATTGCGCTTGCTGGTTTTATTTTTCCGATGTCAAAAAATTCCAGCTCCTCCCCTTTTTTTCGTTTCGTACTTTTGTCCGAGCAGCATTTTTGTCCGCGCACCGTTTTTGTCCGAACTGAATTTCACTTTTTAGACACTAATTTTCAAAAAAAAATCGGACGTTAATCCGCCAATTTTCCGCCGTGATTTGCGTCTCGCTCAATATTGCACAACGATCCCGTATAAGCACAGTAGCGGCATTGGTGCACTAACTTTTCGGCTTATAACAGACCTTAAATTTATAAAATTAATTTCG
>NZ_JAIRBA010000130.1 GCF_022008365.1 Aequorivita vitellina | reverse complement strand
CGGCGGATAAAAGTTGTGGGTTGTCCGTTTCTAAATAGCATTGACCGTTTTTAGTTGTTTGTTGTGGCTATGATTTGGGGCGGGGTGAAAGTTCCTTGATGGCGAGAGATTTCGTCTTAACATCCCCCCCTGCCCCCCCGTTCAAAGGGGGGGAGCGCGTCTTGATTGGTGCTGAGGTTGTTTTATTTGACAAGTGTTAAAGTTTTGAGTATTGGGATATTCTTGAGGGGACAGAGGGGTTGGGAGGTTTTTGAAGGGGGATATTGCTTGCGTTGATTTTGCGTTAGGTGACGGGGTTCGATCCGATAGCTATTGGATGCTGTTCGGCTGCGCTTAGGACGGGTTGCTCACCCTGACAATGGGGCTTGCGATTGGATGTGTTAGACGCCGGGGGTTCGACTGCGCTCACCCTGACAATGGGGCTTGCGGTGGTATGGGTTAGACCGTGGGGGTTCGATCCGATAGCTATCGGATGCCCTTCGGCTGCGCTCAGGACGGGCTGCTCTGCTTGACAGTTGGTTTATGTTTCGTGTGTGGGTTCCTTCCCCTCTGTAATTATTTTAATTTGAAAGATGTGTGTTTATTT
>NZ_JAIRBA010000012.1 GCF_022008365.1 Aequorivita vitellina | reverse complement strand
ATCTAAGAGTCGAAATAGTTCACCTTTTCCTTCTGGTTTTTCAGAAATTTAATAAGATTAAACTTCTATAAATATACGATGCTAAACTAATAGCGAAGTCGAAATATGAACTTTATATTTTAAATATGAAAATAGTACTGAAATCCGCCACCATTGTCGATGCTTCCAGCAAGCATCATTTAAAAAAACGGGATGTTTTAATAGAAAATGGTAAAATTTCAAAGATTGCTGCAACCATTCCTACTTCGGCTAAAGTGAAGGAAATTACTTTGAAAAATCTACATATTTCGCAAGGGTGGTTTGACAGTAGCGTATCTTTTGGCGAACCGGGTTTTGAAGAGCGCGAAACTATAGAAAATGGTTTAAAAACGGCAGCCCACAGCGGATTTACAAGTGTTGCGGTAAATGCGAACAGCTTTCCTGTAACAGACAGCAAAGGGCATATAAAATTTTTAAAATCGAAAGCTGAAAACAATGCGGTTAATCTTTACCCAATTGGAACCCTAACTATTGGTAGCAAAGGAATAGATCTCGCCGAATTATACGACATGCAAAACGAAGGCGCTGTTTCATTTTACGATTACAAAAGCCCGGTTGCCAACCCAAACCTTTTAAAAATCGCGTTGCAATACACTCAGAATTTTGATGGATTGATACAATCATTTCCTTTCGATAAGTCTGTGGCACGCAATGGAATGGTGAATGAAGAAGTAAACAGTACGCGCCTCGGTTTAAAAGGAATTCCAGCACTTTCGGAAGAACTTCAAATTATTCGTGATTTGTACATTTTAGAATATACTGGCGGCAAACTTCACATCCCGACCATTTCCACTAAAAAATCGGTTGGGCTAATTAAAGATGCCAAGAAAAAAGGATTAAATGTAAGCTGCAGTGTTTCAATTTTTAATCTTGTGCTTACAGACGATGTTTTGGAAGGCTTTGACACCAATTACAAGTTACTTCCACCACTGCGTACAAAAGAAGACAACAATGCACTGCTCAAAGGGTTGAAAGATGGAACCATTGATGGCGTTACCAGCGACCACAACCCAATTGACGTGGAACACAAAAAAACAGAATTTGAACACGCGTACTTCGGTAGCATTGGCTTAGAAGGCTGTTTTGGCGCACTAAATCTACACGTGGGAATGGAAGCCGCAATAAACGCATTAACGAGTTTGAAAAAAACCTTCGGTATAACTTCCGAAAAAATTGAAGAAGGAAACAAGGCCGATCTAACACTATTTAATCCCGATGAAAGCTCAGAATTTTCTGAGAATGATATTATTTCAACTTCAAAAAATACGGCACTTTTGGGAGTTAAATTAATGGGACATCCCTACGGAATTGTTGCAAACAACCAATTGGTACTTAAATAAAATGAAAACTTCACCTCCCGGAAAATCCTCTGCACTCATTGCTTACGCTCCTTTTGTAGGTTTTTTAATTGCTTATTTTATCAACAGAGACAACAACCACGAATTTGCCACTTGGCACATTAAAAATATGTTTGGTCTGTTTCTTTTATTTATAGTTTCAATGGTTGTACAAACTCAAATTGATTTTACAGCTGGGGACGCCCTGTGGTTTATAAGTTTTATATTTTGGGTGTATTCTTGGGTGATGGCATTTTTAAACCAACGCAGAGGTATCCCTTATTTGAGTGAAAAATTTCAGGAGTGGTTTACATTTTTAAGTTGAAAGTATTGGTTATCTTAGCTTTCTATAATTTCTAACCAAAATGTAAAATATATGGAAACAAGTACTGACAATGGCAAAACGGTTGCTATCATTGCCTACATAACCCTTATTGGATGGATTATTGCTTTAGTGATGAACAATGGCAACAAAACCGCGCTGGGCACATACCACGTGAGACAAGCTTTGGGAATTATGTGTATAGGTGTTATTCTATCCATAATTTCAGGCTTTTTAGACATTTATATTTTGTCGAGAATCGTTTATCTCGCTGTTTTAGTTTTATGGATACTAGGTTTAATTAGCGCCGTTCAAGGTGAAATGAAACCCGTTCCCGTAGTTGGCGAAAAATTTCAAGAATGGTTTAAAGGCATTTAATTTTAGTAATATTAACAAGACCTTTTGAGCTGAAAGACCTTCGGTTTAAAAGGTCTTGCTTATTTTTGCAAACTATGGAAAAACAAACCCTACTTTTAGAACACAATTATAGACCCGCCAAAAATTCTTCAGAAAATCCGCCGGCAATTATTATGCTTCACGGGTTTGGGAGTGACGAAAACGACTTGTTTTCCTTTGCAGATGAATTACCCGAAAAATACGCCATCATCTCTCTAAAGGCTCCTATTAGGCTAGAGCCATACGGAAACGCTTGGTACAACATATACTTTGACAATGCGCAAGGAAAATTCAGCGATGACGAACAAGCCATTGCCTCGCGCGAATTAGTTTCAAAGTGTATTGATGAAATAGTTGCTAAATATAAAGTAGACGCGAAAAATCTAACACTTTTGGGTTTTAGCCAAGGCACAATTTTGAGTTTTGCAGTTGCCTTGAGCTATCCAGAAAAAGTAAAAAATGTAATTGGTTTAAGCGGTTACGTAAATGAAGATATATTGACAGAAGGCTATGCCAAAAATGATTTTAGCAAGTTGAAGGTATATTCATCACACGGAAACGTCGATCAAGTTATCCCAGTTCAGTGGGCCCGTAAAACCAAACCATTTCTTGAAAACTTGAACATTGATTGTACATATTCGGAATTTCCAGTTGGCCACGGGGTTGCACCTCAAAACTTTTTTGAACTAAAAAATTGGTTAGCCGAAAATTCTTAGGTTACTGTGGGTACAGAAACGAATCTAGTGTAGTAAGTTCCAATTCGTTATTTTTATTAAATGAAAATGCTAGTATCATTTCGCCCCAATAAGTTCCATCGGTAAAATCTGCAAGGATCCATTTGTGATTTAAGAATTTCAACTTATTTATTTTCATATCCCCTTCCATTCCATCGAAAGGAACTAATGGGTTGTTTCCTTTTTGAAGATTGAAATCGTAAATTTGATCGGAAACTTTGGCTTCAACTTCGGCGGCTTCGTAACCCATATTTTCAAAATAGGTCATTGCATTGTCGTTGCCTTGCAGGGTAAAGTAGTTTAAGCTTTCCATTGTATTGTGTAGCGTTTTGATAGAATCGTTGGCTTTTTCAACTTTTGCTTCTAATAGCGCAATGCGTTTCTCTTGCGATTCAAAAATACTCTTCTCACTCATATATAAAAAGATAATGAAAAGCACCGCAAATAGAAACAGGTACATAAAGATTTTATTTCTCATAATTAAATTGAAATTGTAAGTGTATCATAAGCCAAGTGTACGTTCGCTGGAAGCTTTTTCTCTACTTCTTCGTGGAAACCCATTACGTGACTAATATGTGTGAAATATGTTTTTTTTGGTTTTACTTTTTCTACAAATTCTAGTGCTTCTTCAATATTGAAATGTGAATAGTGCCGTTCCTCCCGAAGGGCATTAATTACCAAAACTTTGCTTCCTTTTACTTTTTCAGCTTCTTCGTCTGAAATAGTTTTAACATCGGTTAAATACGTAAAATCCCCTACCCGAAAACCCAAAACTGGAAGCGTTGCATGAAAAGCTTCAATAGGAATTACTTTTTTGCCGCTAATAGTAAAGGGGGTGTGTTTATCAATTTCTATCGCTGTAATACTTGGCGCGCCGGGGTATTTATTTTCAGTAGCAAAAATATAAGCAAATCGTTCTGTTAACGATTCAAAAACTCGCTGGTGTGCATAAAACGGTATACTTTTACCTTGCATAAAATTAAAGGGTCGAATATCGTCTAACCCCGCTGTATGGTCACTGTGTTCATGGGTGAGTAAAACGCCGTCTAATCTTTTAACGTTCTCGCGCAGCATCTGCTGTCTAAAATCGGGGCCACAATCAATTACATAAATAAATGCATCCCAACGCAATAAAACCGATACCCTTAAACGTTTATCTTTAAAATTAGTGCTATTACAAACCGGGTGGTCGCTACCAATAACGGGAATACCTTGTGAAGTTCCAGTGCCGAGAAAAGTAACTGTAAGTTCTGAATTCATCGACTTAAAATAGTTTATTTTTAAAGAAAAGATATAACATGCTTATGCTACAATTGGATAAGTTTTTTAAGATTGGAAACCTATATTTCATTCTCGCAAAAATAATGGTATTTTTTTTGTTTACCTATTGTAATCGCTACCTTTGTTAATTAATTTAGAACGCTACTATGCCAGAATCCATAATAGGAGATAAGGAATTTGAAGATATTCCATCCATAAAAAGTAAGGCCTTACGGATTAACCTGAATGAAAATATTTACGGCACTTTTGCCGAAATTGGTGCTGGGCAAGAAACGGTGCGTAACTTTTTTAGAGCTGGGGGCGCATCTGGCACAATTGCCAAAACCATGTCGGCATACGACAAAGATTTCAGTGATGCAATTTATGGAATTGAAGAAGACGGTAGATACGTAACCGAATCGCGGTTGCAGAAAATGCTTCATCACGAGTTTAAACTTATTGAAGAGCGAATTAATCGCGAAAAACACCCCAATAGATTATTCTTTTCGTTTGCCAATACAGTTGCAACTATCGATTTTGCTAAGAAATATAAAGGTCACGGCTGGCTAGGTATTCGCTATCAAATTGATCCAAAAGAAGCGTATAACGAAATAACCCTTCACATTCGTTTTCATGAAAACGATGCACAATTACAGCAAATTACGCTCGGAACTTTAGGGGTAAACCTAATTTATGGGGCGTATTATAAATACGATCAACCCAATAAATTACTGCGCTATTTATATGACCATATTGACAAAGACAAGATTGAAATAGACACCATCAACTTTTCGGGACCGCGTTTCAAAAATGTTGACAATAGGTTAATGAGTCTTCAGCTTATTAAAAATGGTATGACAGATGCCGTTATGTTCGATCCTGAAGGACATAATATTCTACCTGCCAGAATTCTTTATAAGAAAAATATTTTAGCGCTTCGCGGAAGTTTTAGACCGGTAACGAAGGTGAATATAGATATGTTTGAACGTTCGTACGAAATGTTTCTGAATGAAAACCGCGTAGAAAAAGAAAGAACTGAAGTTATCTTTGAAATCACCCTTTCAAACTTACGTGCCGAAGGTGAAATTGATGAAGAAGATTTTATGGATAGAGCACGGTTGCTTTGTTCTTTGGGACATACGGTTATGATTTCAAATTTCCAGGAATATTACAAGCTTGTTGAATATTTTTCTCGATACACTAAAATGCGAATGGGGCTCGCAATGGGCGTGAATAACTTAGTAGATATTTTTGATGAAAAATACTATCGCCATTTAAGCGGTGGTATATTAGAAGCTTTTGGCAAGTTATTCTTTAAAGATTTGAAGGTTTACCTCTACCCGATGAAAGAC
Source organism: Aequorivita vitellina (assembly GCF_022008365.1). Lineage (GTDB taxonomy): Bacteria > Bacteroidota > Bacteroidia > Flavobacteriales > Flavobacteriaceae > Aequorivita > Aequorivita vitellina. The sequence goes on along the minus strand of NZ_JAIRBA010000012.1, from coordinate 79,011 downwards.
GCAGAAACAGGAGAATATACTACGAGCGAAAATTTAAAAGTACACCCGCGTATGAAAGAATTATACAAATTCTTTAAATACAACGGAAAGGTTGTAGATATTACAGACTACAACCCGGATAATATGAATATATTTTCGCGCGAAGTACTCGCTATGATTGAAAAGCAGGAAGAAGGATGGGAAGAAATGTTACCTCCCGGAGTATCCGAAATTATTAAAGAAAAGCACCTTTTTAACTGCAAAGCGGAACCCGTAAAAATAAACAATAACTAAGCGAGTATTTGGGCCGCGTGGTCCTTGGTTTTTACTTTGTCTATTACCCGGGTAATAATCCCTTTTTCGTCCATAATAAATGTTTTTCGGTGAATACCCTCGTATGTTTTTCCCATAAATTTTTTTGGTCCCCAAACTCCAAAACCGTTAATTACTTCTTTCTTTTCATCTGCCAATAAGGGAAAAGGGAAATCGTATTTTTCTTTAAAGTTTTTTTGGCGTTTTTCACTATCGGCACTTACGCCAAGTAGCTCATAGCCTTTGTTTTGAAGCTCTTTGTAATTATCGCGAAGATTACATGCTTCAGCTGTACATCCCGGTGTACTGGCTTTTGGATAGAAAAAAACGATCCATTTTTTACCTTTATAATCTTCGGAAGATATACTATTTCCGTCTTGGTCGTTTACCTTAAAATCTGGAGCCTTATCTCCTGCCTGTAATGTTTTCATTATCCCTATTTTTGTATAAAAGTACTTAAAATGACCAAACAAGAAAAGGTAACCTTCGTTATTGAAACGTTAAATAAGATTTATCCTCAAATTCCCATTCCTTTAGACCATAAAGACCCATATACCTTATTGATTGCCGTATTACTTTCTGCGCAAAGTACCGATGTTCGGGTTAATCAAATTACACCATTATTATTTGCAATAGCCGACAATCCTTACGATATGGTAAAACTTTCGGTGGAAGAAATACGAGAAATTATAAAACCCGTTGGTCTATCGCCAATGAAGGCAAAAGGTATTCACGGACTTTCAGAAATATTGATTGAAAAATATAACGGAGTAGTTCCTGCAAGTTTTGAAGCTTTAGAATCTTTCCCTGCAGTTGGACACAAAACCGCAAGTGTCGTGATGAGCCAAGCCTTTAATATTCCAGCATTTCCGGTAGATACACACATTCATAGATTAATGTATCGCTGGGGGTTTACAAATGGTAAAAACGTAGTTCAGACGGAAAAAGATGCAAAAAGATTGTTCCCGAAAGATTTATGGAATACGCTTCATTTACAGATAATTTGGTACGGAAGGCAATATTCGCCCGCTCGCGGTTGGGATTTAGAAAAAGATATAATCACAAAAACTATCGGTAGAAAATCTGTGATTAATGATTATTTAAAGAAAAAGAATCGATGAGTTTATGGGGCGATGAGTTTAGTAAAAATAATTAATTTTCAAGTTTTGAAATCTCAACGCATCAATTAAAAATTTCTATATGTTTTCAATAATAAAAACCCCGAAAAGCTAATTCCGGGGTTTTCCAAAGTTTAGTTTAGAAGCGCTTCAAACTTCATTTTATGGTAATCTATAACACTTAAAGCCATCGAATAATCCAGAAGAAATTTTATGGTTTCTTCTTTTGGAACTAATTTTTTATTCACGCCGTCCACACGTGATGTTTCAGAGTAAAATTTTTGCATAGAATATTATTTAGAGGTTTTATTTCCAAATAACGAAACAAAAATTATTTTATTGTACTAATTAGTTAATATAATATTGTGTTTATCAATTACTTTTCGCAAATTAATAAGTGCATATCGCATTCTACCGAGAGCTGTATTAATACTTACTCCAGTTTGTTCACTTATTTCTTTAAAGCTCATATCTTTATACATACGCATAATTAGAACTTCTTTTTGGTCGTCCGGTAATTCTTGTATCAATCTGCGTACATCATCTTCTACTTGCCCCTTTATCATTTGCTTTTCAATATTGAGCGCATTATCGCTTAAAACCGAAAATATATTAAAGTCTGTATTGTTTTCAAATTTGGGCATGCGATTGTTTTTTCTGAAGTGGTCTATCACCAGATTATGGGCAATTCGCATAACCCAGGGAAGAAATTTTCCTTCTTCGTTGTAAGCGCCTTTTTTTAAAGTTTTAATAACCTTAATAAAAGTATCTTGGAAAATGTCTTCAGAGACATCCCTATCAAAAACTTTCGAATAAATAAAACTGTAAATTCGTTGTTTGTGGCGTGTTATTAGCTCACAAAGTGCAGATTCATTACCGTTCATATAAGCGTTTACCAAAAACGCATCAGAGTTTGTGCCTTGTTTCATATCACTACTTTTCTAAAAAATAAACAACTATGGATTTGGTTGCTTAGTTAAAATGTTTATTTGTTAAAAGTAAAGATCAGCTATAGGCAATAATTTTTTTATATGACGTTAAGAGCCGTAAATATAACAACAAAGAAATCACAAATGCAAAGAAAAGGTTAAAATTCTCGTTAAAAATAATAAATATCTTCAAATGTGCATTGCTGAAACCGATATAGTATCTTTGCAACCCCAATAGCTATCGGGAATAAAAAAGGAGAAATAAATTGAATATCGAAACTTTAGACACAAAAAAAAACATCCTCATTCAGGGGGCAAAACTTCATAATTTAAAGAATATTTCTGTCGCCATTCCACGCAATAAACTGGTGGTAATTACAGGTCTTTCGGGCAGTGGAAAATCTAGTTTGGCCTTTGACACACTATATGCAGAGGGCCAGCGCCGCTATGTTGAGAGCCTTTCCAGCTATGCGCGTCAGTTTTTAGGAAGACTAGATAAACCAAAAGTAGATTCCATTAAAGGTATTTCACCGGCCATTGCAATTGAACAAAAAGTAAACTCAACAAACCCGCGATCAACCGTGGGAACTTCTACCGAAATTTACGACTACCTAAAACTACTCTATACGCGTATTGGAAAAACAATTTCGCCTATTTCTGGCAGAGAAGTTAAAAAAGACACCACCACAGACGTTATAAAATTTATCAAAGAATTTCCCGAAGGTGAAAAAATGCTACTCCTCGCTCCTATTCATTTGGAAGAAGGCCGCACCATGGAGAATAAAATTCAGGCTTTGGCGCAACAAGGCTATGCCAGAATTAAAGTAAAAGATGAAGTAGTACGGATTGATGAATTAACTGGTAAATCTTTTCCGAAAAAGATAGATTTAGTTGTAGACCGAATTATAACTAAAAACGAAGAAGACTTTTACAATCGCCTCGCAGACGCAGTTGAAATAGCCTTTTTTGAGGGTAAGGGCGAGTTGTTTATTGAAGAACTTGGTTCAAAAAAAATAACCGAATTCAACAATAGATTTGAAGCTGACGGAATGACTTTTATGGAACCCAATGTACATCTTTTTAGTTTTAATAATCCGTACGGCGCCTGCCCCATTTGCGAAGGTTACGGCGATGTAATTGGCATCGACGAAGATTTGGTAATACCCAATACAGCACTTTCTGTTTATGAAAATGCAATCTTTCCGTGGCGCGGAGAAAGTATGAGTTGGTATCGCGATCAATTGGTGAACAACGCATATAAATTCGATTTTCCAATCCACAAACCGTGGTTTGAATTGACGAGTGAGCAAAAGCAACTTGTTTGGGACGGCAATAAATATTTTGAAGGACTTAATTCGTTTTTTGCTTATTTGGAATCTAAAAGCTATAAAATTCAAAATCGAGTAATGCTTTCGCGCTATCGCGGAAAAACAAAATGTGCAAACTGCAAAGGAAAACGCCTCCGTCACGAAGCAGGCTACGTAAAAATAAACGGCACTGCAATTCAAGAGTTGGTAGCGCTTCCTCTAAACAAAACTGCTGAATTCTTCAAAAACCTTCAGCTTTCAGATTACGATCAAAAAGTTGCAAAACGCTTGCTGCTCGAAATAAACAACCGCTTGCAGTTTTTAAGAGATGTAGGCTTAGGTTACTTAACGCTAAATCGTAAATCGAATACACTTTCGGGAGGCGAATCGCAACGCATTAACCTGGCTACTTCTTTGGGAAGCAGCCTGGTAGGTTCAATGTATATTTTAGATGAACCTAGCATCGGGCTTCACCCTAAAGACACCGAAAGACTCATTTCGGTTTTAAAATCCCTTCGCGATTTGGGCAATACGGTTATTGTGGTAGAACACGATGAAGATATTATGAAAGCGGCAGACGAAATTATAGACATTGGTCCCGAAGCAGGAACCTTTGGTGGCGAAGTGGTGGCACAAGGAAATTATGCCGAAATTTTAAAGTCAGATTCACTCACCGCGAAATATTTAAATGGCGAAATGGAAATTGAAGTGCCAAAGAAACGCCGCACTTCAAAAAACAAAGTCTCCATTACTGGTGCACGTCAAAATAATTTAAGAAATATAGATGTTACCTTTCCGCTTAATGTTTTTACCGCTGTAACAGGCGTTTCCGGTAGCGGAAAAAGTACGTTGGTGAAGAAAATTCTCTATCCTGCCTTAATGCGGCAAATTGGTGGTTACGGCGAAAAACCCGGCCAGTTTTCAGAAATTAAAGGAGATTTTAACACCATAAAAAGCATAGAATTCATTGACCAAAACCCTATTGGTCGCTCCAGCCGAAGCAATCCCGTAACCTATATTAAAGCGTACGACGATATTCGGAATTTATACGCTTCGCAGAAACTTTCAGACATTCGCGGGTATAAAGCAAAACATTTCAGCTTTAACGTAGATGGCGGTCGCTGCGAAACCTGTAAAGGTGAAGGCGAAGTAACAATCGAAATGCAATTTATGGCCGATGTGCATTTGGTTTGCGATACCTGTAACGGAAAACGTTTCAAAAAAGAAGTTTTGGAAGTTACTCTTCAGAGTAAAAACATAGACGACATTCTCAAGATGACCGTAGATGACGCAGTTGCATTTTTTGGAGGCTCAAAGCAGCACAAAATTGCAGCAAAATTACAGCCGCTACAAGATGTTGGCCTCGGTTATGTACAATTGGGTCAAAGCTCATCAACGCTTTCTGGCGGCGAGGCACAACGAATTAAGCTTGCTTCATTTTTAGTCAAAGGAACCTCAAAGGAAAAAACTGTTTTTATATTTGATGAACCTACAACCGGACTTCACTTTCACGACATAAAAAAGCTACTTGCATCGTTTTATGCGCTTTTAGATAAAGGCCATACGGTAATTGTTGTGGAGCACAATCTAGATTTAATAAAATGTGCAGATTATATTATTGATCTTGGACCCGAAGGAGGCGAATACGGCGGAAAAGTTGTAGCAGAAGGCACTCCCGAAGAAGTCGCTAAAAATAAAGAATCTTTTACTGCTGGGTATTTAAGAGAAAAGCTGTAAATCAACTAAATTTATTATGGCACGCTAATTGCGTAATTACAAATCAAAGACTTTTAGTTTTTTGGTTGGTTAGTTTTTAAAAATCCGTTGAAGTGGTAAAATACTTTAGCGGATTTTTTTATTAGAAAACTTCAAAAAACCGTGCTACTTTATTTCATGTGTGAACTTCCTATTGAAAATCAACTCTTTAAAACTTTGGCACGGTCGTTGGTTATTTATAAGCGTACGCAGCTAACCAAAATAATAAAGCCAGTACGAACCTTTTAAATTTTAGAACTTATGAAAAACCTAGCTTTTATATTCAGTATCCTTTTAATGGGGTTTTCAGCAAATGCAACTTCCCCCGAAAGTGAAAACAACCTCAGAAGAGGTTATGACGGCACCGCCTACATTTTTGTTGAAGGCGACGTTGAATTTTCAGTCTTTCCAGACGGCCAATTTGATTTTGTATATGTTGGACCACAAAATGGTTCACAAGTTACCATTAGCACTCCCAATGTAAATGTTAGCTTCAATTCTGGTTACAACTACGATGCGTATGTACAATACGACGATTACGGTGCTGTAATTCAGGTGGAAAATGTTCCTATTTTTTACGACGAATACGGCCGCATTGTTCAAGCAGGTAATGTAGATATTCGCTATAATAACAGACGTCTTGTGCGCGTGGGCGGCTTAAATATTCATTACAATCGATACGGCTATTACTCACATTACACTGGGGTCATTAATGTTTTTAACCCATATTATGTATATCGTCCGTGGCACGTTTATTATGCACCACCAATCTATTCGCACTGTATTGTTTACGACAGACCTTACAGAAGATATTACAACCCGGTAAGATACAGCTATCACGATCATATTGTATATTACAAAAAAAGGCACAAAGTAGCCTATCACAACGGTCGCAGAGATTTTTATCGTCCCGGTAGCCGTGTTTACGACAAAAGGGGAAGAGCTTCAACTAATAAAAACTACGACCCTAATAGAAAAAACACTATGATCGCGACTAATACCCGCGCTAACAATAGTGTAAGAAATAACAGCACACGAAACAATAATACAGTTCGAAGTAATAACGTTCGTAATAATAATTCGGTGCGAAACAATAATGTTAGAACTAACAGCACAACTCGCAGCGAAACGATAACACGAAATAGTAGCACAAATAGTAGAGGGGCCTCAACAATTGACCGAAGCAAAGGCAACGACAGAAAATACACGGGTAATGCGCCAGTTAGAAATTCAGCTAACAAAGGTAATAGCAGAAACACTCAAGTGAAAAATAACACTACGAGAACTAGTGTTCAGCAAAATTCTAATCGAAATAATGTACGGAATTCACGAAGTGTAAATACAGTTCGTACTAATAATACAAGAACGGTTTCAAATAAAAGAACAGTTCAAAGAAAATCGCAAGCGACTCCTTCAAACCATAGAAGTAGTTCGGTCACAAGAAATAAAACGCAGGCTCCTAAAAGAGAAACTGCAAGACGTAGCTCAATAAAAAAGTCTAGCGCTCCGTCACGAAGCAATGCTAGCGTAAACACTTCTCGAGGTAGTTCGTCTAGAGAAGCGCGAGCACGAGGAGGACGCGGATAAAAGTTAGTTTTTTGGTTGGTTGAAAACCTTCGTGATTCGCTATTGGCGGAGATCGAAGGTTTTTTTTATGCAGAATTATTCATTTATAATTAACGAAGCCATTCTCTTCGTCAATTCTTTTCGACTGTATTTTTCAATGCCTTCGGAAAGAATATTTAAGTCCCCATTTTTAAATTTTTCATATAATTGAAGAATCACAACTTTCAATTCGGCATCGTTCCAATAGGTGAAAAAATTGCCCGATTTGGTTTCAAAAATAATTTCTTCAATATCGCTTTCTTTAGGTCCTAATGCAATTATGGGACGTTTCGCCGCTAGATATTCAAACAATTTTCCGGGAATAATAGCGCGGGTTTCAGCGCTGTTAATTTCAACCAAAAGCAATACCTGACTTTGATGCTGCATTTTTAAAGCTTCGGAATGAGAAATGTAACCTAAAAACTCACAATTTTTCAGTAGCTGAAACTTCTCCAAGCTTTGTTTTACTTCATCGCTAACGGCGCCAGCAAATTGTAACTGCAAATCATCTTTAAAAGAAGTATTTTCTTTGCAAATTTCAGCGATAACTTTCCACAAAACTTCAGGGTTGCGTTCACTCAGCAACGAACCAATGTGCGAAATTGAAAAACCAGCATCCATTTTATAATCTACTTCGGAAGCAACGTCGTAACCATTTGTAATTACCTCAATTGGAGTTTCGGTAATCATCTCAAACTCCTTTTTTGTCGTTGGACTGGTAACTGTAATTATGTCGGCAGCTTTTAAAACTGCAGCTTCCAATACTTTGTGTTTTCGTTCCGAAGCCTTATTTAATCGAAGCGATTTGTGGTAGTGAATTGTCGTCCACGGATCGCGAAAATCTGTAATCCATTTTACATTTAACTCTTTTTGAAGTTGCATCCCAATTAAGTGAAGGCTGTGCGGCGGACCAGTAGTAATAACAACATCTACCGTGTTTTCTGCTATATATTTTGAAAGAAATGCCACCGAAGGTTTCACCCATCCCACTCGCGCATCGGGAATAAAAAAATTGCCGCGCACATACAACATCAACTTCTCAATTGCCGATGTTTTTTTTTGTGAAATTATGCCGCTACTCATTTTTTGAGTTTTCTTTTTCGACAAAAACTTCGCAAAACGATACGGCTCCCTGATTGGCTGTTTTATTATTTCAATATCGGCAGGAATTTCAGAAGAAAAATTTTCATCAACCAAAGGATAATTTGGATTTTCGGGCGCGTACACAATTGGTTCCACTCCAAATTCTCGAAAATATTTTACAAACTTTAACCAGCGCTGAACGCCCGGGCCGCCTGCCGGAGGCCAATAATACGTAATTATTAGGGCGTTTTTCATTATTGGTTTTTCGGTTATTTAGCTATTAAATTAATGAGTTATAAAACTAATTAACGCTTTAACAATATAACTCAGTAACATTTAAAGATTGCGATGTTTTTTAAACCTTAAATACTTTTATAAGTTAGATTTAAGATGATGCTTTTAAATCATTTTTCCGATAGGCAAAATACAGGCCGCTCAATAAAATTAATAGAAATATAATACTGCTCACTAATGAAATAGTGCTTCCCGTTTGGATAACTTTCGGTTCAAATTTAAATTCTATTTTATTGTTTCCGGAAGGAATTACCATAGCGCGTAACAAATAATTTGCACGGAAATATTCCGCAGGTTTACCATTTATATAGGCATTCCAACCTTTTGGATAATAAACTTCCGAAAAGATTGCCAATTGAGGCGATTTGGTGGAAGCTTCATAAACCAAATAATTTGGCTGATAACTAAAAAGTTCAATGCTTGCAGTACTGTCTCTAGCAATTTTTTGGCTGGGTATTTTAGAGAGAAAATCTTTGTTTACAACTGCAGTTACTTTGGTATTCAAACTGTCTAAAAGTCTAATTTCCTCGTTTGCATTTTCCGCAGGAAGCACGTTTTCAACAAACCAAGCAGCGCCATTTGCGTACGGATTGCGTTGCGCTACTGCCCCCCCGTTTTTGTTTTGCACAATAATGTAGCGTACATTCATCATATTCAGAATACCGATATCGCCTTTGCTGATGTAGAATTCAAATAAATCCTGCATTCGTCCCGGCTTCGCAGCGTGGTACCCGCCCAAAGCATTGTGAAAATAACTGGCGCGTCCACTGTTAAAAGCGTTTGTTGAAGCGTCGTAAACGCGGTAATGACCATCGTCTTCCAAAATTTGAATATCGGCTCCGTTTTTCTGAAATGGTTCATCAACCACTTTGGCTTGCACAAAATCGTCTTCGTTTACATATCTTCTGTCAACGCCCACTAAATCTACCAATACCAAAATACAAAGTGCGCCAATTGCAAATCCCTTTTTCAGCGTTCCCTTTATAAAAAACCAAAGTACAACTGCAGTTAAAAGCACAAATATCAACGAACGAATTGTATCAGAAGTAAAAAGTGACATTCTATCTTCGCGAATCGCTTCTACAAATGGCAAGCCCATTTCTTCTCTAAAATAGCTATCAAAAGGTCCCGCAAAGTCAAGAAGTGTCGATTTAAAAAGAATGAATATTAGTGTAATTCCGCCAACAATTCCTGTTGCATAAAGTAGTGCTTTTTTCTTTTCTTCTTCTTTTTCAAATTTATTGAAAAACTGATGCAAGCCAACAATTGCAAGGATTGGAAGAATAAGTTCAATAATAACTTGAATTGAAGATACGGCGCGAAACTTATTGTACAACGGTACATAATCTATAAAAAATTCGGTGAGTCCGCTGAAGTTTTTACCCCAAGAAAGCAGCAGCGTTAAAATAAATCCCGCAACAATCCACCATTTTAATCTTCCACGGACTAAAAACAACGCTAAAACTGCGAGAAAAATAATTATTGCCCCAATATACGCCGGTGCCCCAACAAAAGATTGGTCGCCCCAATACATTGGAATCTGACTTAAAACCTGGTTTGCTTCCTGTGCAGAGGCGCCCATTCGCATTAAACTTTCAACAGTTTTTGAATCTTCGGGAAATGCTTCGGTAGAACTGCCGCCCATAAAACGGGGAATAAACAAATTAAAACTTTCCAATCTGCCGTAGCTGTATTCGGTAATATAATCGAAATCCAGCCCCGTTTTGTTGTCTTTCGGCGTATTATCGGCGTTTATAGTTAACTCCGTTTTCCCGCGTGTGGAAGTGTCTGCGTATTCTTTGGTTGCCAAAATATTTGTAGCATTCAAACCAATGGAAATTAAAACGGCGCCAGCCATTACACCCACTGCCTTAAAATAATGTGGCAACATTTTCTTTTTAAAAGCATCTATTAAATAAACGATACCAATAATTATCACCAAAAGCATCAAATAATACGTCATTTGAAAGTGATTTGCCACCAGTTCCAGCCCCATTGAAAGGGTTAGCAATAAAAATCCCCAAAGATATTTACCGCGAAAAGTGAGAAATATGCCGCTTAAAACAAATGGCATATAGGCTATTGCGTGTGCCTTTGCGTTGTGGCCCACCCCCAAAATAATGATTAAATAGGTTGAAAAACCAAAAGCTAATGCCCCGAGAAATGCGAGTTTATAATCTACTTTCAGCACCAAAAATAACAAGTACATTCCTATAAAATACAGGAAGAGATAATCTGCCGGACGTGGTAAAAACCGAATGGCGAGATCCAGCTGTTTTATGTAATTGTTTGGATATTTTGCACCCAATTGATAGGTTGGCATACCGCCAAAAGCTCCGTCAGTCCAGTATGTTTCTTCGCCGGTTGCTTTTCTAAAATCGTTTTGTTGCTTTGCCATTCCGGTGTATTGCACAATATCACTTTGGAATATTTTCTTGCCCTGTAAAACAGGATTGAAATAAGCCAAAGCGGCAACAATAAATAAAGCAAAGACAACTAAATGAGGAAGAATTTTTTTATAGCTGGAGCGCATAATCTGGCTTATGAATTTGAAGTGGGGAAATTAGGGATTTTTTTTGAAAGCACGAACCCGTATTGAAGGGAAACACAAACCGCGATTAGATGCACAACAAATAGCGAATCAGCAAATCATGTTTTAAACCTTCAAGATTCAAAATATCGTGGTTTAAAAAATCATTTTAATCAACTTCTTCATATTCCACATATTCTCCAACGATTTTACTGGACTGTGTATTTTTTGATGGATTTTTATCAATTGAAATACTTCCTTCGCGTTCGCGTTTAGTATTCATGTTGGTATTGTTTCCAAAAAATTGCTCAAACTGTTGTCCAGCTTTTTTTGAAATATACCGCATTAAATATGGGGTAACGAGCTTAATAAGAAATTTAAGCCCAAAATAAACCAATAGAACGATTAGTATCGTTTTCAGGAATGTCATCATAACTAAAAAATTGTTTTCAAAAATAAGGATTGAAGTATAAAAAGACGAATGTTCACTATTAAATTAATGGTAAAATCTTATATCTTTGAACTAAACCTAACAATCTATGAAGATCAAACTTCCCTACATTATTCTGTTCAGTTTTTTCTGCTATTCAAACGTATCTGCACAATATACCGAAATGATAAACACCAACCGTCCTGGCGGGTCGCAAGGTGCATTTTCAGTAGGCACCAATGTGCTTCAAATTGAAGCTGGATATAGCTACGGAAAGGAAAAGCACACACTTTTAGAAACCGAAACCAATGGTTCTACTATAGATTATTCAATACGTTACGGGTTTTGGAAAGAGCGTTTAGAAGTGAGTTTTATGGGCGAATTTCAATCGAACACTGTTACCGATAATCGATCTGCAGTAGCTCGCGAATACAGTCTTTCAAATTTTAAAAGCAACACCATAGGTGCAAAATATTTAATCTACGACCCATATAGAAAGCGCGATTTAAAAGGCCCTAATTTATACAGTTGGAGAAAAAACAACAAAGTACAATGGGAAGACTTAATTCCGGCTATCGCCCTTTATGCCGGTGCTAATTTTGATTTTGCCAGCAATCCTTTTACCCCCGAAACTGAAGGTGTATTGAGTCCTAAGTTTGTAATATCTACCCAAAATAATTTTATTGGTGGATGGGTTTTTGTAACCAACATAATTGTAGATAGGGTTACTACCCAGTTTCCAACCTATGGGTACATCGTTACGCTAACGCACGCAACAAACCGTTACTTTTCTATATTTGTAGAAAATCAAGGTTTTAAAAGCGATTTCTATGCCGATCAATTGTTACGCGGTGGAGCAGCTGCTTTAATTAATGAAAATTTACAAGTTGATCTTTCACTAACCTTTAGTTTAAAAGATACACCGTCAAAATTTTATGGCCGCGCTGGAATTGCCTATAGGTTTGATATGCACGATACAGATGAATATTTAGAAGACAAAACAATTAAAGCCGAAGAAGAAAAGGCTAAAAATAAAAAAGAAGAACGCCTAAAGCAATTAGAACGAGAATTAGACGATAACGACAAGCAATAGTATTGTATATGATTACTGTAAAACAAACCACCTCTAAAAGTGATCTTAAAAAGTTTGTCACTTTCCCCTTTAAACTATATAAAGATAGTAAATACTGGGTTCCTCCGCTTATTAAAGATGAAATGGAAACCCTCGACTCTAAAAAAAACCCAGTGTTCCAAAATGCCGATGCTTGGTATTATTTGGCATATAAAAATGATGAAATCGTTGGTCGTATAGCGGTAATTTTAAATCATCTAGAAGTAAACGAACAAGAAAAGAAAAAGATCCGATTCGGCTGGTTAGATATGGTCGATGATATAGAAGTAACAAGAGCATTACTTGAAAAAGCCTACGAAAAAGGCCGTGAACACAAGCTTGAATACGCCGAAGGCCCCGTTGGTTTCAGCAATATGGAAAAAGCAGGAATTTTAACAATGGGCTTTGAAGAAATGAATACCATGATTACTTGGTATCAATACCCCTACTATGCCGAACATCTGGAAAAACTTGGTTATGAAAAACAAGCAACTTGGGTTGAATACAGACTTAAAATTCCAGATACAATATTTGAAAAAGTTGCAAAGTTTTCAAAAATTGTGCGCGAGCGATATAAACTTTCTGTTATTCGTTTTAAGGATAAAAAAGAAATTCTACCTTATGTAGATGCCATGTTCGGTCTGCTAAACAAAACGTACAACACGCTTCAAACTTTTGTTCCTATTCAGCAATATCAAATAGATTATTACAAAAAGAAGTATTTCAACTTTATTCATCCAGATTATATTTGTTGCATTAAAGATGAAACAGGAAAGCTAATAGCCTTCTCCATTGTAATGCCATCGTTTTCAAAAGCATTAAAAAAAGCCAATGGCAAACTTTTTCCATTGGGGTGGCGACATATTATAAAAGCACAGAAAAAAAACGATACCGCCGCTTTTTATTTAATAGGAATTGATCCGGAGTACCAAGGAAAAGGCGTTACGGCAATTATTTTTGAAGAAATGCAACACCTCTTTAATTCGAAAGGAATACACACCGTTGAAACCAATCCTGAGTTAAAAGAAAACACTGCAGTGCAGTTGCTTTGGAAGGATTACAACCCACAACAGCACAAGGAGCGGAGTACTTTTAGGAGGGATATTTAATTAAAAAATCCACCCCAAAAAAGGTGGATTTTTAATATCGAGATTCCTGCCTTCACAAGAATTTTATTCACCCATTGCTGCTGCAACAGCCGCAGAAAGACGTTTGTAGGTTCCATTCTCCAAACGCTCGCGAATGGATGAAAAAGCTTCCAAAGTTTCTTGAATGTCTTCCATATCGTGTGATGCCGTTGGTATCATTCTTAAAAGGATCAATCCTTTTGGGATAACCGGATAGACAACGATTGAGCAGAATATTCCGTGGTTTTCACGCAGGTCTTTTACCAAAGCCATTGCTTCGGGAATGCTTCCTTTTAAATACACTGGCGTTACGCAACTTTGCGTTGTTCCAAGGTCGAAACCTCTTTTGCGGAGGCCACCTTGTAATGCATTTACATTTTCCCAAAGTTTATTCTTCAATTCCGGCATAGTTCGAAGCATTTCCAATCGCTTCAATGCACCTTCAACTAATACCATCTGTAACGACTTCGCAAACATTTGCGAACGTAGATTGTATTTTAGGTAATTCATTATTTCTTCATCTCCGGCTATAAAAGCACCGGTGCTAGCCATAGATTTTGCAAAAGTCGCAAAATACACGTCTATTCCATCTTGAACTCCCTGCTCCTCACCTGCTCCGGCTCCAGTTTTTCCGAGTGTTCCAAAACCGTGGGCGTCATCAACAAAAAAGCGGAAATTATACTTTTCTTTAAGTGCAATTATTTCTTTCAATTTTCCTTGCTCCCCGCGCATTCCGAAAACACCTTCAGAAATTAAAAGAATTCCACCTCCTGTTTTTTCAGCAACCTTTGTGGCACGTTGTAGGTTTTTTTCGATACTTTCCATATCGTTGTGCTTATAGGTAAAGCGTTGGCCCAAGTGAAGGCGAACCCCATCAATAATACAGGCATGGGCATCAACGTCGTAAACTATCACGTCATCTTTTGCAACCAGGGCATCTATTGTAGAAACCATACCTTGGTATCCAAAATTTAATAGATACGCCGCTTCTTTGCTCACAAAAGCAGCAAGTTCTCGCTGTAATTGTTCGTGAAGATCGGTGTGGCCACTCATCATTCTTGCGCCCATTGGGTAGGCAGAACCCCACTTTGCAGCGGCTTCAGCATCTACTTTTCTAACTTCGGGATGGTTGGCGAGACCTAAGTAATCATTAATACTCCAAGTGATTACATCTTTGCCTTTAAATTTCATTCTATTAGAAATTGGACCTTCCAGTTTTGGGAAAACAAAATAGCCTTCCGCTTGTTCAGCCCATTTACCTAAAGGACCTTTATCTTTATAAATTTTATCGAATAAATCTCTCATCAACCTATGTTTATTAAATACGGGACAAAATTAATTAAATTATTATAAGATTATTGTTTTTGGTGATGAGATTTTAGATTTCATAACCTCATTAAAAATCGCCCTCCAACAATACCAAAAAACCGATTGAGTGATGCTCAACCGGTTTTAAGTATATCTATTGTTAAAAAATTATTTGATGTATTCTATTTGTGGAATCTCAGCAGTTTCAGAATCAAAGAAACCTTGCTGGCTCATCCATTCGTCGTTGTAAATTTTACTCATATAACGCGAGCCGTGGTCTGGAAATATAACCACAATATTGCTATCTGCGGTAAACTCGCCTTCTTCATCAAGTTGCTTTAAACCTTGCATTGCGGCTCCACTGGTATAACCAACAAAAAGCCCTTCGGTGTTTGCAAGCTCACGTGCTGTATGCGCGCTACTTTCATCGGTTACTTTTTCGAACGCATCAATTATGTTGAAATCTGTTGCCGTAGGAATCAAGTTTTTTCCCAAACCTTCAATTCGGTACGGATAGATTTCATTGGCGTCAAATTCTTTTGTTTGGTGATATTTCTGAAGCACTGAGCCGTAAGCGTCTATTCCTATAACTTTTACATTTGGGTTTTGTTCTTTTAAAAAACGAGCCGTACCCGAAATAGTACCGCCAGTTCCGCTACAAGCTACCAAATGTGTGATTTTTCCTGCAGTTTGCTCCCAGATTTCGGGTCCTGTAGTGTGGTAATGTGCATCAATATTCAATTCATTGAAATACTGATTAATGTAAACCGAACCTTTAATTTCGCTGTGAAGTTTTTTTGCGACTTCGTAATACGAGCGCGGATCGTCTGCACTAACGTTTGCCGGACAAACATATACCTTAGCGCCCATTGTTTTCAGCATATCAATTTTATCTGCCGAAGACTTTGAACTTACAGCCAAAATACATTCGTAACCTTTAATAATACTAACCATTGCAATACTAAACCCCGTGTTTCCACTTGTGGTTTCAATTATAGTATCGCCTGGTTTTAGAATGCCTTTTCTCTCAGCTTCTTCAAGAATGTAAAGAGCTATGCGGTCTTTAGTAGAATGCCCTGGATTAAATGCTTCTACTTTTGCAAAGTAATTACCCTTCATATTTTGGGTAATTTTGTTAAGCTTAATCAACGGTGTGTTGCCTATTAGTTCCAACACATTGTTGTAGGCTTTTATTTCTTCTTTCATAAAGAGGGAGTTCGTTATAAAAAATACTCAGCAAAATACTGAATCCCACCTGCCAACCTTAAAAATTAGGAGGGCTGGTTTTTAATGCGACAAAGATAATGAAATATTTTTATTACTCCTTAATTCCTTCTAAATCCAATAGAAAGGCGTAATCCATGGCCACTTCCTTTAATGCCTCGAAACGCCCAGAAGCCCCGCCGTGACCGGCATCCATATTTGTTTGAAGTAATAGTATATTTTTGTCGGTTTTTAAATCTCTAAGTTTTGCGACCCATTTTGCTGGCTCCCAATATTGCACCTGACTGTCGTGTAGCCCTGTGGTTACAAGCATATTTGGATAGGCTTTTGCTTCCACATTGTCATACGGTGAATAACTTTTTATATAATTGTAATATGTTTCTTCATTTGGATTGCCCCATTCGTCATACTCACCTGTTGTTAGTGGAATTGAATCGTCGAGCATTGTAGTTACAACATCTACAAACGGAACCGAAGCAACTACCCCGTTGTACAAGTCTGGAGCCATATTTGCAATAGCCCCCATCAATAAACCACCAGCAGAACCACCCGAAGCATATAAATGTTTAGGCGAAGTATAGCCCTGCGCAACCAAATATCTTGAAGCATCAATAAAATCGGTAAATGTATTTTTCTTTTTCAACAGTTTTCCGTCTTCGTACCATTGCCTTCCCATATATTCTCCACCGCGAACGTGGGCAATTGCAAAAATAAAACCTCGATCTAAAAGACTTAAACGCACCGTTGAAAAATACGGGTCTATGGTTGCACCGTACGATCCATAACCATAAATAAGCAGGGGGTTTGTTCCGTCTTTCTTTATGCCTTTTCTGTAAATAACCGACATCGGGATTTTTGTTCCGTCAGCGGCTGTTGCCCATAAACGCTCGGTTTCGTAATTATCTTTATCAAACTTTCCGCCCAAAACTTCGGTTTCTTTTAATACCGTTTTGGTCTTGGTTTCCATATTGAAATCAATTACCGAGGCAGGCGTGTTTAAAGAATTGTATCCGTAACGAAGCGTTTTTGTATCAAACTCGGGATTCTGGGTTGTAAAAGCTGTGTAGGTTTCATTGTCAAAAGGAAGGTAATAATCTTCACTTCCCACCCACTTTTTAATTCGAATTTTTGTAAGCCCGTTATTGCGCTCGCTTATCACCAAATAATCTTTAAAAATTTCAATGTCTTCCAAAAGCACATCTGTTCGGTGTGCAATCATATCTTCCCAATTTTCTTTGGAAGTTTTGTCTTCGGAAGTTTTCATCAATTTAAAATTGAGCGCCTTGTCTTTGTTCGTTAAAACGTACCAATTGTTACCGTAATGCGAAATACTGTATTCTAAACCTCTTTCGCGTGGTTGAAAAATTTTGAAATCGCCAATTGGGTTGTTGGCATCCAAAACTCTGTATTCTGAAGTAAGCGTGCTGTACGAGCCAATTACAATATATTTTTTCGACTTTGTTTTGTAAACATACGTGCCAAAAGTGTCGTCATTTTCGGTGTATACCAATTCGTCTGTTATGGGGTCTGTACCCAACGTATGACGATAAATTCTATCTGCCCGCAGGGTTTTTTCGTCTTTTCTGGTATAAAAAAGCGTTTTATTGTCGCTACCCCAAGTGGCACTTCCCGTGGTAAGCGGAATACGTTCTGCATAAATTTCGCCCGTTTCAAGATTTTTAATGTAGATGTCGTATTTTCTTCGGCTTAGCGTATCTACACCAAAAGAAACAAGTTTATTATCTTCGGAAACACTAAGCCCCGCAAGATTGTAATAGGAATAATCCTTCGCCATTTCGTTTACATCAAAAAGAATTT
This sequence comes from Aequorivita vitellina, assembly GCF_022008365.1. Classification (GTDB taxonomy): domain Bacteria; phylum Bacteroidota; class Bacteroidia; order Flavobacteriales; family Flavobacteriaceae; genus Aequorivita; species Aequorivita vitellina. Next base: position 61,081 of record NZ_JAIRBA010000012.1, on the reverse strand, counting down.
CTTCAGCAGCATCTAACGTACCCTTTTTACGGGTGTAAATGGGGTAATCTTTTCCGGTTTCATATTTTGTGATGTAATAATAGCCGTTTAATTTATACGGAACAGATTCGTCATCTTCCTTTATGCGCGCCTTCATCTCCTCAAAAAGATCTTTTTTCAATTGTTGAGTGTGGGCCGTAACTGCTTCGTAATACGCGTTCTCTTCATTTAAGTATGCTAAAACCTTTTCATCTTCAGGATTGTTAAGCCAATAATAGTCATCATTTCTAACATCGCCGTGTTTTTTAAGTTTTTTTGAAATCTTTTCGGCTTTGGGGGACGTAATTTTCATAATATCTTTTGAAGTTTCCTGCGCATTTATTGAAGCAGCAAAAATAAGGGAAGCAATTGAAAGGAGGGTTACTTTTTTCATCATTCTATAATTGTTGAATAGCGCTACAAATTACTAAATTTGCATCAAACTAAAACTAAAATTATGTTTGGAGATTTAATGGGAATGATGGGCAAATTAAAAGAAACCCAGCAAAAAGTAGAAGCTACCAAAAAACGATTAGACACCGTTTTAATTGACGAAGCCAGTAGTGATGGATTATTGAAAATAACCCTTACCGCTAACCGAAAAATTAAAACAATTGAAATTGCAGATAGTCTTTTGGAAGATAAAGAACAATTGGAAGATTATTTAATCCTTACCTTAAACAAAGCAATTGAAAAAGCGACAAACCTGCATGAAACCGAGGTTGCCGCCGTGGCTAAAGAAGGTATGCCTAACATTCCGGGAATGGATATGTTTAAATAAGTTATGCTAAACTTATTATAAAAATGGCAAGTAATTTTTTATAATTTCTTGTTATTTACGATATTGAGCGCTGGATAAATTATTAATTCTAAAAAAACACCTAATTATTATGTTTGAACTCAAAAAAAGCGGTGATAAATTTCACTTTGTATTAAAAGCATCTAACGGACAAGTTATTTTAACTAGCCAAATGTACGCTACCAAAGCTTCTGCTACCAATGGCATTGAATCTGTTAAGAAAAATTGTGGGAAAGATGAGAGCTTTGAAATGAAAACCGCCAAAAATGGAAAAATCCATTTCAACATAAAAGCGAGCAACGGTCAAATTATTGGAAGCAGCCAAATGTACGCTGCCGAAAGCGGTGCAAAAAACGGAATTGAATCTGTGCGAAAAAATGCTCCAGGTGCATCTGTAAAAGAAGTATAGTAAAACCTTCTGTAAAGTTTTAGCCACGAATTCACGAATTATACTTTAAGGTACATTCGTAATTTCGTGGCTTTTTTTATTCTATTAAATTACGGAAACAATACTATTAAAAGTAATTTTCTCAAATTTTAAATACTACTTCCAGTAATTATTTGCGGCTGCAATCGTGGCAAATTCTGATGCCACCACTTGCCCAATAGCAATGAGCATGGCTGCATCTTCAGCGTAAATAGGCCGTAATTTTTCGCGTACCGCTGCATCTGGCTGCGTTGCTTTTATAACCAATCGCGCCATTTTCACAGCCAATTGTCTCCCTTCTTCGGGAGTTTTGGTAATTAGTGAATTTCCAGGAATCATTTCAACTTGTTCAGACATTTTATAAATATATTAAAAGTTAGTTTTTTAAAATTACCAAAATTACTTTGAAATGAAAAAGTATGTTCTTGTTAAATAGGCTTCAAAAAGAAACGAACTTTCACCCTAAATTTCTTTTGAAGAAATAATTTGGATTCCGTGATATACCATTTCGGCTTTCATTTTTTCGAACCTTTCAGCATCCAAAGCTTTTGAAGCATCTTCAATAAAAAAACAAGCGAACCCTTCTTTAAAAGCATCAAAAATAGAATAGTACACACAAATATCTGCAGCCAGTCCGCAAAAGAAAAGTTGCGAAGAACCTTTTTCTTTTAAATAGCCGGCAAGCCCAGTAGATTTTAAATGCCCGTTGTCATAAAAAGCGCTGTAACTATCGATACTTGGGTCTGTACCCTTTCGGAAAATTGCTTCCCAACAATCGGTGTTGAGTTTTGGGTGAAAGCGGGCGCCATTTGTATTTTGAACACAATGGTCTGGCCATAAAGTTTGCGATTGGCCCTGTATTTCTATGGTGCCAAAAACATCCTTTTCAGGATGGTTTGACGCAAAACTAATATGATTTTGCGGATGCCAATCTTGAGAAGCAACAACCAAATCAAACTTAGGTTGTATGGTGTTAATTACCGAGACTATTTGGTCTCCATTGGGCACCGGAAGCGAGCCGCCCGGCATAAAATCATTCTGTGCGTCAACAATTATAAGTGTTTTCATCATTTAAAATTTATGTTCTGTAACCAAGCGATCACGCGTGTTTTTAAGTTTTTCACTCAAACCAATTTTGTAAATATGCGGATTTTGAAAACGCTTGTATTCTTCGGGTAAAAGTGATAAACGGGTTTGTGCGTACTTCGCAATTTCGGCTACTGTTTGCTTTTCTATAGTTCTGTTCCCGTTGGTCATTACTTCTTTCAACAAAACTTCGTGCGTAAAGTTTTGGAGGTCCAAACTTTTATTTGAATCGAAAGGATGGAGCATTTGCGATATTGTTTCTTCCGAAGCAAGCCCCACAACGTCTGCACCATAAAACATTCCGTGATCGTCAATCATTCTATAAACTTGCTTTTTGGAAGGAAGCGATATTTTAATAATATTTTCTGACAGTTTTATACGAGCTTTGCCGTTGTATTCTGAAAGTTTATACACCCCGTCCAAAGCGGCATCGGGTTTTCCTGTTACCAAATTTGTTCCCACGCCAAAAATATCGATTGGTGCATTTTGTTCGTTCAAACTCTTTATAACATATTCATTTAATTGATTTGACGCAACAATTTTTACGTATGCTAATCCTTCCGCATCGAGCAGTTTGCGAGTTGCTTTGGCGAGATAAGCCAAATCTCCACTATCTAAACGCACTCCCAACAACTTGTCGCCACGCTTTTCCATTTCCTTTGCAACTGTAATTGCATTGGGTAAGCCACTTTTTAGCGTGTTGTAAGTATCTACAAGAAGCACACAATTTTTTGGTCGTGTTTTAGCAAAATCGCGAAAAGCTTGTAGTTCATTAGTATAACTTTGTATAAATGAATGCGCCATAGTACCAGACGCTGCAATATCAAAATCTCTCGCAGCTATTACATTACTGGAACTACTAAAGCCTCCAATAGCAGCTGCACGCGTTGCAAAATAGCCACCCGTTGCATGCGCGCGACGTAAGCCCATATCTATTAAAATTCTAGCGCCTGCGCTGTGGCGAATGCGACTGGCTTTTGTTGCAATAAGTGTTTGGAAGTTTAATATGTTTAGTAAAACAGTTTCTATTATTTGCACTTCCATTATATTGCCTGTTACTTGCAAAATGGGTCTATTTGGAAAAACTACGTCACCTTCTTTAACAGAAAAAATACTTCCGTTAAACTTAAAATCTGTAAGGTACTCTAAAAAATCTGCTTCAAAATCGTGCATTTTCAGAAAACTTATATCTTCTTTTGTGAAGCGCAAATTTTCGAGTATATGAAGAATATTTTCTAAACCAGCAAAAATAGTGTAGCCCCCGTTAAAAGGATTATTTCGAAAATAATAATCAAACACGGCCACACTTTTGGGTTTCGTTTTAAAATAAACCTGAGCCATCGTTAATTGATACAAATCGGTATATGAAGCTGAAAAGTCGAGCATAACTAAAATTTTATTTCGAATAATTTTTCAATACACCAAGAAAGGTTTCGTGCATTTGGTTCGTGTAATCTAAGTGTGTTACAATGCGAAGTTTTCCTTGCCCCATTGAACTAATTCTAATATTTTTCTGAAGTAAATCGTCCATAAATTTTTCTTCGGAAACAGCTTGCGATAAGTAAAATATTACAATATTCGTTTCGGTAGGTTCCACCATTTTTATATACGATTGTTGCGAAAGTGTTTCGGCAATTTCAGCAGCTTTTTTATGGTCTTCGGCCAAACGTTCCAAATGATTGTCCAAAGCATAAATACCTGCCGCAGCCATAAAACCAATCTGCCGCATGCCGCCGCCCAACACTTTGCGAACACGCATGGCTTTTTTCATTATATCTTTTTTACCGAGCAATACACTGCCCAAGGGCGTGCCTAAACCTTTGCTCAAACAGACTGATATCGTATCGAAAACTTTTCCGTAGGTTTTTGGATCTTCCTTTTTTGCTACTAACGCGTTCCATATTCGTGCACCGTCAAGATGGAGCCCCAAACCGTGTGAATTACACACTGTTCTAATTTTTTCAATTTCAGAAAAATCATAACACGCTCCTCCACCTTTATTTGTTGTGTTTTCTAAACACACCAAACTTGTGAGCGGACTGTGGTAAAAATCGGGTGGATTAATGTTTTCTTCCACTTGTTTTGCCGTAATCATCCCGCGATTGCCATCCAAAAGTTTGCAGGAAACGCCACTATTAAACGAAACGCCACCCCCCTCGTAATTATAAACGTGGGCCCATTTATCTGTAATTAGTTGTTCCCCTGGCTGAGTAAGCATTTTAATTGCGGCTTGATTGGCCATGCTGCCCGTGGGAAAAAACAACGCTGCGTCCATGCTAAACATTTCGGCGAGTTTTTGCTCAAGCTTATTTGCAGATGGGTCTTCTTTATAAACATCATCGCCAACCTTAGCATTTAAAATTGCCTGCAGCATTCCTGTCGTAGGCTGGGTAACTGTGTCACTTCTTAAATCTATAATCATATTATCGCTCTCTAATAAATTTGCCGTTATCTTCAAAATGATTAACCAATTCAGAAATTAATTCGTCTAGTTTTATCAATTGAAGCGAGTTGTTGTGTTCGGCATTTACGTTTTTATATTTCGACTCGTTCGTTAAATCAAATTCTCTGAATTTTTTTTCGAATTTAATACCGCCTAAAACAAATTTATAAGCTTTATGGCAAGATTCTACGCTCATATTTCCAAAGGCATTTTCATCTACTTGTTCACCTTTATAAGGTTTCACTTCGCCATTCATCAACGCATCTCTATCTGCTATTGCTTTTACAAAAACTTTACTTCTGCTAATACTAATAGGCATATAACTTCCGCAGTTGTCAAATTTCTGAATTTTCAAAACAGAGTCACTTTCTTTCCAAAAAACATAAACTGCATAATAGGTAGATGACGAGGTGCAAAGGCTGCCATCGGGCATATTAAAAATCATTACCTGTCCATCGCAATAATCTTTCCTCAAAAAATATTCTTGATTTTGTTGCAGCTCCAATTCAGCAAATTTTTGTGCAACTAATGAATTTACATAAGCTTCGTCGTTTTGTGCGAAACCAGTCGTGCCTAATAAAAGCGCGAATAAAAAAAGTATATTTTTCATAATAATGGTTTTAAGTGATTTAAGTATTTTGGAAATTCAAAAATTAAGAAAGTATAAAATTAGCCGAAAAAATCTTTCTTCTCACTAAGTTAATGGTATTTTTGCTGCAATTGCAACTGGAAAATTCGTTTCAAATTCATTTAATTAAAAAATTTCCCGTCTCTGCGGGCTTGTATATATGACTTCAACAGACCAAATAAAAGACCTTAAAGTGCGGTTAGATGCTTTGAGGCACTATCTTTGACATTGCCGGAAAAAAAGTAGAAATTACCAACGAAGAAGAAAAAACTTTCGACCCCAATTTTTGGAACAATACCCAAGAAGCCGAAGCGTTTATGAAGGTTCTGCGCACCAAAAAGAAATGGGTCTCCGATTACGAAACAGCCAAAACACTTACCGAAGAAGCCGAAATTTTACTTGAATTTCAAAAAGAAGGCGAAGGCACTCCCGAGCAAGTAAATGCGGCATTTGAAAAAGCCGAAAGCGCAATTGAAACACTTGAATTTAAAAACATGCTTGGCGATGAAGGCGATGATATGAGCGCGGTGCTACAAATTACCGCCGGCGCTGGTGGCACCGAAAGTTGCGACTGGGCAGAAATGCTAATGCGCATGTACTTAATGTGGGCTCAAAAACACGATTACAAAGTAAAAGAACTCAACTTTCAAGCGGGCGATGTTGCCGGAGTTAAAACGGTAACCTTAGAGATTGCCGGCGAATTCGCCTTTGGTTGGTTAAAAAGTGAAAATGGTGTACACAGATTGGTACGCATTTCACCATTCGACAGTAATGCCAAGCGGCATACCAGTTTCGTTAGTGTTTACGTTTATCCATTGGTAGATGACACTATTGAAATTGATATCAATCCAGCCGATATATCGTGGGATTTTGCACGAAGCGGCGGCGCTGGCGGACAAAATGTAAACAAGGTTGAAACCAAAGCCATCCTTACCCACCACCCTTCGGGAATTGTTATTCACAACAGTGAAACCCGCAGCCAGTTAGAAAATCGGGAAAAGGCTATGCAAATGTTGAAATCGCAACTTTATGAAATTGAACTTCGCAAACAAATGGCCCAACGCGCCGAAATTGAAGACAGCAAGATGGCTATTGAATGGGGCTCACAAATACGCAATTACGTTTTACACCCCTATAAATTAGTGAAAGACGTGCGTACCGGCCACGAAACCGGAAATACAGACAATGTGTTAAATGGCGAAATTGATGGTTTTTTGAAAGCTTATTTAATGATGAGTGGGCAGCCGGAAGCTTCAGATGAGCTTTAAAAGAATTGAACACAATAATTAATTGAAACAAAAAACAAAGGGAACAAGATTTAAAAAATCTAAGTTCCCTTTGCAAATCATATTCCTTCCGTTGGCATTATCCATTTTGAAGTTTTACGAGTGTATTCTCAGCTGTTTTTAAAACTTAAGCACCCCGATATGATAATGAAATAAAATTACTGAAATTATTTGATTTAAAATAATCTTTATTAAAACTTTAACAGCAGATTATCCGCGTTTTCTTCCGCTAAATTCTGTGGCCCAAGTTGTTACCAATAAAATTATAAAAATCCCGCAAATATATTTGGCTGGCTCTAAACCACCTTCTTCTCCAATACCAATAAAACCAATAACTCCGAAGACAATGGCTAATATTATATATGTCGCTTTCCAATGAAGCATAACCTTTTAAATTTAAAATTTCAGTTAAATTAAAATGAAAGATAAATTATTTATGCGACATATTTTAACATTTATGCAAAAATTTTAACAAAATATGTTAATTTTTCGAAACTTTAAAATAATATTTATTGAGAATGTGCAATCCATTTTTAGAAAATCCCGTTATTAAAATCTCATAAACTCCCGAAACATCTGAAGTATAAAATGAAGTAGTAAATCCCTCCTTAGAAAGGTTTATCTCTGGTTGCCAAAGTAATTGAACCCTATAATCGGGTATTCTAGAAAGTTGAACTTTATCGCTATAATCTGGACGATAATATTTTTTATTCTTTACAGCGGGTGGTAAATTTATCTCTGCTACATAATCGTTTGTATGCCTCGGAACAAAGTCCTTTTCTTTAGTTTCCACAGCAATTATTCCACTGTAAATTTTTGGGCCATACCGATAAGGTTCAGTTACAACACGCACACTTTCTATATTGCGCGCATTGTAATTTAGTAATTCAGAATAGTCTTGTACCAGCATTCCGTCCATCAACACCAATGGGTCTATACTGTTGAATTTCGCTATTCTATTTGGGTCGTATGCATTGTAAACTAAAAACCTTGTATCGCTGCCAGTGCCTCTTACGGCGGCAAGCGTAACCACTTCAATAAAAGTTTCTCTAACTGTAGGGAAACGCGTGTAATCGTCTAATAAAAAGACTGTTCCCAAATTATCGTAAAACGCTGTATTTGTTTTTTTTGTTAAAATACTATCTCTTTTTGTATCGTAATAAGCGTTCTCTACTTGCAACTGCACGCTGCGTTCCAGTAGCCAATCTTTCAATTGCTTGTCTAATTTTAAATTGTATTCTTCTTCATTTAATTTGAAGTCTTTTGAATCCAAAACCAAGTTGTACGCACTGCGATACGCTTCATTGCCATACAATTGTAAAATACTTTCTTCAGCATTATAGGTTTCATCTACCGAAAAGAAAAAACGCCCCTGCGCATTGGTTTTTGCAATTTTAAAAATATAATCTTCACCGGGAATGGTTAGCGCCACTTCCTTGTTCGCCGCAGGTATATTGTCTTGTTTTGAAACAACCAGACCCGAAATGAGTTCGCCACGAAGCTCGGGCACGTAAAACATTGCCGAAGATTTAGATTTAGATGCTTTTGCAATTTCTCCAATAATTTCAACCGGATTAACCTTTCGAACAGAAAGCACATAGCTTCCGTTATCGTTATTATCGGTATTTTCTATATTTAAAGTCACCTTTTCGCGCAGGCCGAAAGATTGTTTGTTCAGTTTTATTTTAAGTGATTTGGTATTAGCTTTATTCGTTAAAACATCACCAACTTTTTCGGGTGAAGCTGCAATTTCAACGGTCTCTTTTGCAGCGGGGGCTACTTCACTTTTTACAAACGTATTTATAATGAAAATATTCACTTGGGTAAATGCATCGTTTATATTGTTTTTTGAAAAATTAGTGTAACCAATCAGCTTATAAATCCCTGTTTTTAAGTTGGAAGGGACAAAGAAATCTCCATTTACAGTTGCGTTTTCAACTTTCAGTTTATGGTTGAAAACTACAGAATCGTTCGCGTTTCGCAATGAAACGTACAGTATTTTGCTCAGCGCACTTTTTTTCTTGGAAGCATTAAGGATAAACCCTTTATACTGAAGTAATTCCCCAGCAAGCAAAACGTTTGAATTTACAACAAGCTTTACATTTTCTTTCGGAAACACACTGCTATCAAGTAAAACTTCATCCTTCGGAATTTGAGCCATAACAGTCAGTCCAACGAAAAGAAATAATATAAAATTTAATTTTTTGACCATAATTAATCTTCCCAAAAATCGGGTCTTACATTTGATGAAAAATAAGTGCAAACACTGCATTGGGGCTGCACAATTCTATAAATAAGGCGTGAGTTTGCGCCGATAACTTGATAGTCATCATAAGTTAAAAGTTGATATAATGCCGCGCGTTCATCGAGATCGTTATCCAAAACCGTTGCATCGTTATAATCTAATGTCAACACTTCGCAGTCTATAAAATACGGCGGTTTTTCTAAGCCTACGTCTTCATAATTAAAGTATATTCTCTTCTTAGTCATTGAAGAAGCTTCAAAGAAACCCAAAACTTTTTCGTTGGGGTTTGCTTCTGAAACCATATTACCGGCTACATAACCTGGCTGACTTTGCGATAGTAAACTTTCAACGCTGCCAAGTTCTTTCACAATTTTATAAAAAGTAAAAGCTTCTACGCTCTGCACGTATTGCCTCACCAAAATGCTGTATCGCGTTTGAAATTTAGCATCGGTTTTGTCCATATATTTTACAGGAAATCTAAAAACTCTATTCTCGTTTAGTTCGGTGGTAGAAGTTTGCACAATACCTGTTGAATATTCTGTTGAGTAGCAAATTTCTTCGGGTTCTCTGGGTGTAAGAACAATTTCGTATGTTCCTGCCATTGGATCGTGATTTATAATTTCAGCAAAATAGGGCGACGGATTGGGCGCTACAATTTTATAGGTTTCTTCATATTCGTATCTAAAATATTTAGCATTGCCCGTAGGATCTTCAGTATTTACCAGTACCTGCACGCCATCCTTCTCTGCTGTAGGATCGTCAATGCGTTCGGGATAAACTTCATTCATTTCAACCTTTGGAGGCAAGTTAACGACAGACGACTTGTAGTGCTTTCCGTCTTGGGTAATTATGTTTAAGGTATAACTAACATTTGGTTCGGCTTTAAAAGGTAAATCGGAAACATAGTAATTTTTTTCATTATTCCATGAAAAACCAAAGTTGTTGCCATTACTGGAGTTAACGGCGACTGTTGCATTTTTTTCATATAAAATTGCAGGATTTTCTAAAGTTGAAGTCTTGCTAAGCTTCACAATTTGTGGTTTCAATTCATCGGTAATTGTGCTTTCTACCACCAAGACACTTTCAAATTCTACGGTTTCAATTTCGTATGGTTCGGTACATCCCCACTGTGCGAGAAAAATTGCGAAAAAAACACTAAATAAAATCTTTGTTTTCATCTTTTCTAAAACTTAAAATTATAGGTTATTGTAGGAACAGGTACGGAAAATATAGAAGTTTTGTACGCTTTTATTTCTCCAGCTTCATTCACAAAAAATACGGAATATGGGTTGTTTCTTCCTAACACATTATACACCGAAATATTGATAAAACTATGCGCTAGTTTCTTCAATTTATGGCTGCCTTCAATATTAACCCCCAAGTCTAACCTGTAATAATCTGGTATTCGAAATTGATTGCGGTCGCTGTACAGCACCTGTTCTTCACCCGCAAAAACATAACGACCAATTGGATACGTAATTGGTCGTCCAGTTTGATAGGTGAAGTTTCCCGAAAAACTAAAACGCTTGGTTAGCTTGTAATTAGCCACCAACGAAAAATCATGTGGTTTATCGTAATTTGCAGGGAAAAATTCGCCGTTGTTTACGCGTTCCTGCATTAGCTGACTATCTAGTTTTACTTGCGAACGGGAATAACTGTACCCCAAATACCCATTAAATTTTCCCGCATTTTTCTTCACCAGAAATTCGATACCGTAGGCTTTTCCTTCCCCTTGTAATAATTCGGTTTCCAGTTTATCGTTTAAAATTAATTGGGCTCCAATTTTATAATCGAGCAAATCGGTCATTGTTTTATAGTATCCTTCTAAACTGAACTCTACATCTTTTCCGGGCAGGTTTTTAAAGAAGCCCAAACTGTATTGATTGGCGCGTTGTGGCGCGATGTTTAAATCGGAAAGTTTCCAAATATCTGTTGGCGATTGCGTGGTGTTTGTTGAAAGAAGATGTAAATATTGAATTGTTCTGTTAAAACCCGCCTTCACCGAAAAATCACTCCCCAATAAATAACGTGCCGAAATTCTGTATTCCGGGCCGCCGTAGGTTTCAATTACTTCGTTTTTGTCATAGGTTTTAACTTCTACAATTGAACTTTCACTTTTGGGAACACCTTCTTTGTAAACATTTTGAGTGGCTTCACCCAACGCGGCATAAAACGAATAGCGCAGCCCCACATCTAATAATAGGTTTTTATTTACTTCAAATAAATCTGAAAGATAGATGGCAGACTCCAAACCTTTTTCGCGATCTAAGGTTTTTGGTTGCACATCAGAATTTATTCCAATAGGCTCAATATCGCCCGGATCTATTGCGTACAGTTTGCTGCTCACCCCGTAACTTAGTTTGTGTTGTTTGTTTATTTTATACGATAAATTAAGCTTTGCCTGATATTCGTTGAGTTGGTAACCAAAGTCGAAATCCTGGTTGGCGTCTGCTTCATAATTAATTCCGTACTCGTATTGGCTATTCACAAAAATTACCTCTGCCCTACTTTTATCGCTAAAATTGTGACCGTATTTCAATGAAATTAAACGGTTGTTATAATCAAAAATTGAATCTGAAGTTATGCTGAAACGGTCTTTACTATAATATACGGTACCTTGAATAGAATTGTCGCTGTCTATATTATGCTTATACTTTACAATGCCATCATAAAAGGAAGCTTCACTGTTTTTTAGTTCTTCTTCGTCTAAACTTCTTAAAATCCAATCGGAATACGTAGCACGGAAACCTGCAATTACTGAGGCTTTACCTTTAACAACTGGAACTTCTACGGCAAGATTGGCGGTTATTGGCCCAACAGAACCTTCGCCTTTAAATTTTTCCATATCGCCAGATTTGGTTTCAATATCAAAAACTGAAGAAAGCCTCCCCCCGTATTCCGCAGGGATGCTGGCTTTATAGATTTCTAAACTCCCCGTAGTAAACGGATTTACTGCCGAAAAGAATCCCAAAAAATGTGAAGGATTGTAAAGCACGGCATCGTCCAACAAAATAAGGTTTTGATCCGCGCGCCCGCCACGCACGTTGAAACCGCTGGAGCCTTCACCCGCAGTTTTAATTCCTGGCATTGTGGTTGCAACTTTTAATATGTCTCGCTCCCCCAAAACCAACGGAATGGTTTTAACCGATTCAATATTAATATTTGTAACGCCCACAACTGCATCGCGAACATTGGCGTCTTTGTTAGATTTTACAACCACTTCATCTAGCGACTCTGTGTTTTCGCGCAGTTCAATATTTAAACTGCCATCGCCATACATAACTACGTCTTGACGAATACGTTCAAAACCCAAAAGATTTGTTTCTAATTTATTCAACCCGTACGGCAAGCGAATGCTGTAGCGTCCTTCGGAATCGGTTACCGCATATTTACTTCTATCTGTGGTTGAAATGGAAAGATTTTGAAGTGGCTCGCCCGTTTTCGCATTTTTAAAAACACCCGAAAGCGTGTACGTTTTGTTGGCAGCATTTGGTGTTTGTTTGCCAATAGTTACCAGCTTTCTGGTTTGAATAGCATTAGACGCGTATTCTTCCTGAAATATGGGTGCATTGTTATTGTCGTCAAATTCTTTTTCATCGGGTTTGGCTTCGTTGAAAAAATCTGTTGGCAATAGCGTGTAAACATAAGTGTTGTTCAGTAAAATCACCTTTCCATCCTTTAAAACATAGTTGATATTGGTATTGCTGAAAAGATCGTCCAACACGGTGCGAAGCGATTCGTTTTTAAAATCTTTGGTTACAAAATGTCCTTTCAGCCACGTTTCATCAAAATAGAAGGTTTTGTTTGAAAGCGTTTCCACTTTTAAAACTGCTTCCTTTAAAGGTGTGTGATTAAATGTTACCGTAATATGAGTATCGTTTTGTGCAAAAGAAACGGCGGTAGTGAACAGAAAAATTGCAATGGCAAAAAATCTATATTGTACGGAGAAATTCGACTTCAAAATTATAATTGATTTTTTTCCATTTTAGGGCCATCGAGGTATTTTACGAGATTCGCCATAAAAACATTGGGATTAGATTTGTAGCGTTTTTTATAAGTTTTATAATACGATTTTATTTCTTCTTCTTTTTGCGGAAGTATTTTCCGCATATCTCTTGGAGAGCTTACTATATTGTACTTTCCGTCGCTTTTCAAAATATAGAAATCGGCTTCAGAAAACCTGTATTGAATCCCGCTTTTTAAAGCTTTGTCCTTTTTCTTTTTTGTGTGTTTTATGTACAATTCTAAATCGTTGCCCAGAACGGCCACTTCAAAATAACCGTTTCCGGATAGGTTTAAATTGGTATCGGTAAGCCGCACAAAATGACGATTGTATATTGAAAATGAATTGACAAATTGGGGGATTAACTTCACATTAAAAATGCTCAAATTGTCCTCAGAGCGGGTTAGTAAATTATCTTCCAAAAGGTCGTATTTCAATAATACATTTACATAATATTGTCCTTTGTAGGTTACAGAACCTTTGGTGTAATCAAACGCATTAAAATAGCGGTAGCTTCCATCTGTGTTTAAAAACAAGTCTGTAAATTCGGTGCCGTTGTAAAGCCCTGTATTGTCCTGCCCCACGAGCGCATCGTACGTTTTGTAAACCCTGTCGTCTAATTGGTTTTGTGCATGTAAGCAAAATGTAAGAAAAAAAAGAAGTGTAAAAAAGGCGAATGATATCTTCAAAGTTGTAACTGTATAAAAATTTCGTTTAAAAGTAACGAAAAAAACATTTTTTAAAGGCTTTTAATAAAATGAAATTTAAATTCTAAAAAGAATAAAATAGTCTTAATTCTTCCCAATAAATAAATTGGGGTTTGCCAAAGTTTTATTAAAATCTACATGGATTGTAACCTGGGTTATGTCTTGTCATCAAATCAATAAAACATAAACCATTTAAAACAAATATCATGAAAACAATTTTAAAAATTAAAGTACTGGCCTCTTTATTCGTAATGTTATTAGTATCCACTTTTGGATTTGCACAGGACACGCCGCAACTTAACGATGCCGAAATTGCCAAAGTAGCTGTTGTTGCAAATCAAATAGACGTAGATTACGCCAAACTTGCAATGGAACGTTCTAAAAACCCCGATATACGCGAATTCGCTCAAACAATGATTGCAGATCACAACGCAATTATAGAACAAGCTGTGGCCCTAGTCACCAAACTTGGAGTTGTGCCCGAAGATAGTAAAGTAAGCGAATCATTATTACAACAAGCCGAAGCAACGACCAAAAAATTAAAAGCTGCGAAAGGCGACGCATTCGACAAAGCATACGTAGCTAACGAAGTTGCCTATCACAAAGCCGTAATTAGTGCGGTAAAAGGTCTATTGATTCCACAATCGCAAAATGCCGAATTAAAAGCATTACTTAAAGTTGCCTTGCCAATTTTAGAAACACACTTAGGGCACGCCGAAATGGCCCAAAGTAAAATCTCAAAATAATGAAAACATTTCAAAAATCAGTTGCAATATTTTCAACATTGAGCCTAGTGTTAATTGGTGTATTTGTAATTACTTCGAGTTTTAAAAGTGAAAGTGTCAATACTACTAAAGCCGTAACCCATGTTGTTACTATCCATCAAATGAAATTTGATCCGCAAAACATTGTTGTAAATAAAGGAGATATTGTAGCGTGGGTAAACAAAGATATCGTTCCGCACGATGTTACCGAGATCAATAAAAAATGGACATCGAAACCGATGAATCCAGGCGATAAGTTTTCAAAAGTAATAACAGAAGATTTCAATTATTTTTGCAGTTTACACGTTATTATGAAAGGTTCCGTAGCCGTAAAAAGTCGTTAATTGCTCCATTTTTAGTAAGGAAATTCACTGTTGTTTTATTTTTTTTTACAACAGTGAATTTTTTATTTACCAAACTTTCTAATAGCAGCAATTAGAGTTTTAATTTCTGAAAAACACTAGTATCTTTACCGCAAATAGTGTTATGAAAGCAGCCTCTTTAAAAGAAATTAAAACCGAATTAAACCACCGTTCTACTCAGGAATTGCTGGAACTTTGCCTTCGGCTTTCAAAATTTAAAAAAGAAAATAAAGAGCTCCTTACCTATTTATTGTTTGAATCTGCAAATGAAGAAGCTTTTATTGAAAGTATAAAAGCAAAGATAGACGAAGATTTTGAAGCCATAAATACCAAAACCTATTTTTACATTAAAAAAAGTGTTCGAAAAATTTTGCGAGAGATTAAAAAATTCATCCGCTATTCGCAAAACAAAGAAACCGAAGTTGAACTTTTGCTTTATTTTTGTGAAAAATTAAAAGATTTTAAACCATCAATAAACCGAAATACAACACTTACCAATATATACAACCGACAAATTGATTATATTTCAAAAAAAGTGGAAACACTTCACGAAGACTTACAGTACGACTATAAATTAGAACTCGAAGAATTATCGAAAAAGTAGCCTCTTTTTTCTTTGTTCTTTTATTCTTTTTTCTCAATTCTTCAACTTTAAACTAAAACCGATGACCACATTATACCACAACCCCCGCTGCAGCAAATCGCGTCAAGCACTTCAACTTTTGGAAGAAGAAGGCGAAACAATTGAGATTATAAAATATCTTGAAACCCCACCATCGCACCAAGAATTAAAACAGGTTATTGAGTTGCTGGGCATTAAACCCATAGCCCTAATTAGAACCAACGAAGCTGCGTGGAAAGAAAACTACAAAGGCAAAGCGCTAACCGATGATGAGCTCATAGACGCAATGATTAAATACCCAAAATTAATAGAACGACCCATTGCAATAAAAGGTACACACGCAGTTATAGGAAGACCGCCACAAAAGGTGTTGGATATTTTATAAATTGACTTCCTATATTTAACAGAAGTTTAGCAATTCCCAATTAAACCACCGCTATTTTCGCAGGTCAAAATTGCTAAAGATTATATGAAACTCAAACTATCGCTTCTATTCCTATTTGCCACGACACTACTTGTGGCTCAAAACACTCACACAAAACAAGTTACCGTAAAAGGCACCATTCTAGAAGAGGGAACCGACTATCCGCTCGAGTATTCTACCGTTTCTTTCATCAATAAAGAAGGAAAAACGGTTACTGGTGGAATTACGACTGAAGAAGGAAAATATAGTATTGACGTGCCAGAAGGAGTTTACACGGTGCGTTATGAATTTATTTCATATAAAACGAAAGAAGTTCCGAACCAAAATCTTACAAAAAATACCACCCTACCCACCGTTAAATTGGCAATAGATGCTGCAAGTTTAGACGAAGTAGTAGTGCGTGCCGAAACTACAGAAGTGCAAGTTCGGTTAGACAAAAAAATCTATAATATTGGGAAGGACCTAACCGCAGGTGGCGCCACAGTTAGTGACGCGTTAAACAACGTACCTTCGGTAACAGTAGATATTGACGGTGCAATTGCTTTGCGCGGAAATGAAAACGTGCGTATTTTAATTAATGGAAAACCATCTGCAATTGCTGGGTTTGGCTCTACAGATGCGCTTCGCCAACTTCCCGCTGAAGCCATTGAGCGCGTTGAAGTAATTACATCGCCATCGGCTCGCTACGATGCCGAAGGAACTGCAGGAATTTTAAATATTATTCTTAAAAAGGAAAAAACGCTTGGCCTAAACGGTTCTATTAGTACCAGTATTGGCGTTCCGTTAAACAGCAACGCTTCGGGAAATATTAATATCCGTACCGATAAATTTAATATTTTCAACACTACGGGTGTTTACTATCGCAACGGTCCGGGAAGAGCATTTTTCAACAATAATTATTTCCCACGTACCTTTATAGATGAAAATGGTGAAACCGTAACAGTAGATCCACAATTTGATCAAGTTATTGAACGAAGAGACTATGACAGGCAAGGAGATGGCTTTAATACCAACCTTGGAATTGAATATTTTTTAACCGATAAATCTTCATTAACTGCAAGCGGTTTCTACCGGAAAGGTGGTGGCAAAGATGTTACTACCAATAATACTTCAAACTTCAATGATAATACAATTGAAGAAACCATTTTAAGGGTTGAGAATGAGGATGAAGACGACTCAAACTATCAGTTTTCATTAAACTACGTAAACAACTTTGATGATAAAGGCCATAAATTAACTGCCGATTTACAATACGACCGCGGTAAAGATGACGAGCGTTCCTTGATTACAGAACAAAGAACCTTTCCCACTACCTTGGCGCTTTCTGCTGAAGAAATTATTGAAAAGCGCAATCAAACCGAATATTTAGCACAGGCAGACTATGTGCTTCCTATTGGTGAAAATGCACAATTTGAAGCGGGTTACCGTGGCAAATTTGAAGAATCTGAAACAGATTACACCTTATTGGAAGAAACCGGTACGTCTGGCAATTTTGTAAGAAATGACAGTCTTTCAAATATTTTCACCTACAATGAAAACGTTCACGCTTTTTATTCGCAGTATGGAAATAAATTTGGAAATTTCTCTTTCCTATTAGGGCTTCGTCTTGAAAATACCCAGCTAAAAGGAAAAGTAGACGCCGAAAATGTTTCAGAAAACACCCCTTTAAACTTAAATTTCGATAAAAATTACACGGGTTTATTTCCAACGGTAAACCTTACGTATGAAATTAAAGAAAGCGAAAACATTACTTTAGGTTACAACAGACGAATCAACAGACCACGCCACTGGTATATAAACCCTTTCCCTTCGCGTTCTAGTGAAGCAAACGTATTTCAGGGTAACCCCAATTTAGATCCCGCATACGCAAGTGCCTTTGATTTGGGTTATTTAAAACGTTGGAAAAAACTTACGTTAACCACTTCAATTTACTACCAGCACGAAACAGATGCTTTTGAAAGAGTGCAGGAAGAAACTGGCGAAGTAACCAGCAACGGAATCCCAATTATTCGAACATTGCCAATTAACCTTTCAACAAATCAACGCTATGGTTTTGAGCTAGGTTTGCTTTACAACCCTACAAAATGGCTTAACTTAAACGGAAGCTTTAACTACTTTCAGTTTAAAACCGAAGGCTTTTACAACGGCGTAGATTACGGTGCAGAAAATACCAGCTATTTTGGGCGTTTTAGCAGCAAAGTAAAACTTCCGTGGAAAGTTGAATGGCAAACCAATGCTTTTTACAGAGGGCCGTCAAACAACTCACAGACTGAAAGTGACCCAATTTTGTCATTAAATATGGCGATGAGCAAAGATATAATTAACGACAATGGCACCTTGGCATTAAACGTAAGCGATTTGCTAAACACGCGAAAAAGAAATAGCCTAACCACAACAAACACTTTTACTAGCGAAAGCGAGTTTCAATGGAGACGCCGCCAAGTAACCTTAACTTTTACGTATAGATTCAACCAGAAAAAACAACGCCAACGTCCAGACAGAGGCGGTAATTTTGATGAAGGTGGATTTGAAGGTTAACACTAGTGATTAATTGCAAACAAAAAAGGGAACCCAAATTGGTTCCCTTTTTTTATATATCATTTTATTCTGAAGTTATTCCTTCACTTCATTTTTGCGTTTTTCTTCGCGCTTCAATTTCCAGTTTTCGTAAAGAGATCCTCCAATCCAGTATGGTAGAATGCTCACTAAAAATATCATTAACCAAAACCCCATTGTAAGGATGGTAAGGAAAACAAGAAAACCTAAATATTGTTCGAATGTAAACATGTTGCAGCGTTTTTAATTGATGCCTCAAAGATAATAGGATTTTTTGAAAAACAACAAGAAAACTTTTCGATTTATTCACAACAAATAAACACCTACGCGGGTTGAACAACTTTTGGCTTTTCGTTACCTTTGTATGCAAATTTAAAAGCTACAGCTCAAGATTTTTTAAAAGGTTCCCAAGCTACGGTGAAGGAACGTTACTAATTCATAATTAATACTTTCACAATGCAATATAGAATAGAAAAAGACACTATGGGCGAGGTAAAAGTACCTGCCGATAAACTATGGGGTGCACAAACAGAACGCTCTTTCGAAAATTTTAAAATTGGTCCAAAAGCATCAATGCCGTTAGAAATCATTTACGGTTTTGCGTATCTTAAGAAAGCTGCCGCCTACACAAACTGCGAGCTTGGCGTACTTTCGGAAGAAAAAAGAGACCTGATTGCAAAGGTTTGCGACGAAATTTTAGAAGGCAAACACGACGATCAATTTCCATTGGTAATATGGCAAACCGGAAGCGGCACCCAAAGCAATATGAACGTGAATGAAGTGGTTGCAAATCGCGCGCACCAACTAGCTGGAAAAACCATTGGCGAAGGCGAAAAAACCCTTCAACCCAATGACGATGTTAACAAATCGCAGTCGTCTAACGACACGTTCCCAACGGGAATGCATATTGCAGCCTATAAAAAATTGATTGAAAACACCCTTCCCGGTGTTGAACAACTTCAAAAAACATTCGCTAAAAAAGCTGCCGATTTTAAAGATGTGGTAAAAATAGGTCGAACCCATTTTATGGATGCCACTCCCCTAACCCTTGGGCAAGAATTTAGTGGCTACGCCGCACAACTTGAGCACGGTATTAAAGCATTAAAAAACACACTTCCACATTTGGCAGAACTTGCTTTGGGCGGTACTGCGGTTGGAACTGGCTTAAACACCCCAAAAGGCTACGATGTAAAAGTTGCTGATTACATTGCGAAATTTACCGATCTACCTTTCGTAACTGCTAAAAATAAATTTGAAGCACTTGCTGCGCACGACGCTTTTGTTGAAAGTCACGGTGCTTTAAAACAACTTGCCGTTTCGTTAAATAAAATTGCGAATGATGTGCGAATGCTTGCCAGCGGCCCCAGAAGTGGTATTGGCGAAATAACCATTCCTGCCAACGAACCCGGCTCATCTATCATGCCCGGAAAAGTAAACCCAACGCAATGCGAAGCACTTACAATGGTTTGCGCACAAGTTATAGGAAACGATATGGCAATAGCAGTTGGCGGAATGCAGGGGCAATTTGAGCTAAATGTTTTTAAACCAGTAATGGCGGCAAACTTTCTTCAATCTGCACAATTGATTGGCGATGCGTGTGTTTCATTTGATGTTCACTGCGCCCAAGGTATTGAACCAAATCTTGAAGTAATAAAAAGACAATTAAACAACAGTTTAATGCTAGTAACTGCGTTAAACCCAAAAATTGGTTACTACAAAGCTGCTGAAATTGCGAACACAGCCCACAAAAACGGAACTACTTTAAAAGAAGAAGGAGTAAACCTAGGTTATCTAACTGCTGAAGAATTTGAAGAATGGGTTAAACCAGAAGATATGGTTTAAAAGTAATTCAAAATTATATAGTTGTATAAAACTGCGAAGTCGAGAATGAGTAAAGAATTCTCGACTTCGCAGTTTTTTAATTTACTTTTTTAAAGTTTTGGGTTTCTTTTTCTTCCCATAAAACTTCTTATATCTAAAATAAGACACCACACTTAAAATCACTCCAAACAGCGTAATCCACCATACAAAGGTTGGTGTAGCGGGCGCATCACCACTAGCGTAACTATGTAAGCCACTTAGGTAGAAATTCACCCCAAAGTAGGTCATCATAATAGAAGCGTAAGCAAACATCGCTAAAACGTTGAATGTCCAACGTCCGCGAAGTCCTGGTACCAATCTGGCATGGATTACAAAAGCGTAAATCATAATACTAATAAGTGCCCAGGTTTCTTTTGGATCCCAACCCCAATAACGTCCCCAGCTTTCATTGGCCCATTGCCCGCCTAAAAAGTTACCGATGGTGAGTAAAACCAAACCTACCGTCAGCGCCATTTCGGTTACAACAGTAAGCTCGCTGATGTTGATCTCCATATTTTTATAGTTGCGCTTTGTGGTAAAAATCATAAGAAACAGTGAAACTGCAGCCAAAATCATTCCCAAAGTGAAAGGGCCGTAACTCATTACAATTACCGCCACGTGTATCATCAACCAATAACTATCTAATACAGGTTGTAAGGTTGCAATAGACGGATCTAACCAGTTTTCGTGTGCAACCCAAAGAATAATAGCTCCAGCAAATGCAGTGGCAGCAACGGTTAAATCGCTTCGGCGTCCAAATGCCAGTCCAAAGAAAATGGTTGCCCAAGCCACGTAGATAACAGATTCATAAGCATCACTCCACGGGGCGTGACCACTTACATACCAGCGCAGTGCCAACCCAAGTGTCATTAATGCGAAGAAAACCCACATTATAATCTTGGAACCACTAATTAAGGTGCGAAGTATTTTTCGATCTTTAAATAGCTGCATCACGATGAAGAGCATCATCAAAATTCCAAATACTGCAAAATATTTATAAAGCCTATTAAAAATGTCTGCTTGGTTGTAAAGAGTTTCTGCGCGAAGTTTATTTTCCGAAGGCATTACTTCGGCTCCGTATTTTTTCTGAAAATTGGTAACGCTTTCCAACAAATCGTTTGCCTGATTGTAATCGCCTGTCTCTCTGGCTTTTTTCAAACTGTCAAAATACAACGGAAGAATATTCCTCGCATATAGCGAATCCATTCCTTTTAAATTGGCTTCTCCCAATTCGGGGTACGAAACCCACTTGTTCCCTGGGTCGTTAGGTATGGGGAATATTTTCAGAATACTTCCACTTAAGGCTGCATTCAACAGTGAAAAGTTTTCGTGCGCGCGAATAAAATCTTTTTGAAATTGATTTGGCGTATTGGTGCGTGTTGCAGCAGACAAATAAGGCTCCAATTTGTAATTTCCTTTTTCGTCAAAAAGATCGAGCAAAGCAATATCTTTCTGACCTTCGGGAACACCCGCAACGTGACGAATACTGTCGTTGCCCCGTTTAAGCGCAATTAACGGTACTTCAACCCAAAGTCGTGGAAACTCCGTCATTGAAATAAAAACTTGGTTTGCATCCAAACCCTGGTAGGTTTCGTGTCTGCTTATTTTTCGCAAAAGCTCGCTGGCAAAGGTGTTTACAGGCTTCATTCGCCCGTTATCTTGAATAATTAAATGCCCAAACTTGGCGGCGTGCTCTTTACTAACTGCATTGGCCTTAATTAAAGAATCAATTTGATGCTTCGGAACTACCGTGTGCGCTGAAGGCTCGTGTTGCTGTGCAAATCCTGTAAACGATAAAAGTAAAACCAGAATGGTAATCATATTTTTCTTTTTTCGCTTTATTCTATTTAAAATCTCCTCCAATTTTCCAAAGCGACTGTGCTTACTAAAAAGAATAGCCATCAAACCAAGATACAGTAAAAAATAACCGATGTAGGTTATCCAAGTGCCCCACCAATCGTGGTTTACAGAGAGGATTGTTCCGCCCTCATCGGGGTCAAAACCAGACTGAAAAAAGCGATACCCTTGATGGTCCAACACATTATTCATAAAAATTTCGGCATCAAAATGAGTTTTATCTTCGTTAATAACGGTCACTTTACTTTTAAATGAAGAATAACCTTTTTCGGTACCTGGGTATTTATCGGCGATAAAATCGTTCAAGGTAATACTGAAAGGCAATGCTATGCTTTCAGAACCATAGCTTGTATATACTTTTAAGCCTGCAATTTCTGTTTCCACAGGATTTGGGGCAGTACCTTTTCCGCCGAGCATAGAAACTGTTTTTGTTTCCCCGCCAGCAGATACTTCAACAATAAGTGCGTCTTGGTGACTCGGCTGATCTGCTGCGGCTTTTACAACTCCAAATTCTCCTTTGGTAATAGGTTCTGGCGCAACAAATGAAATCCCGGCAAGTCTATAAAGTGAGCGTAAATTGAAAGGCTGCACACTATCTGAAAGAACTTCGCCTTCCATTTGGTCTGCCATACGCATATAATTACCTTCAAAAGGACTTGAAATCGTGTAATTTCCATCTTCGGAATACGTAATGTTAATTGCTCCGTCTGTTGGTTTATTGATTGCAAAAAGAATATTGTGAATGTTTGAAACCTCTCCAACTTTTACCCAATGATCGTGGCGTTCACCTTCACCTGCTTCAACAATTTTTAAGTACTCTTCTCCGTTTTCATTTGGTGTTAATCCTTCGGTCGCCCCACTAATAAAATCTTTAAATTTAATAGTTACCGGTTCGCCATTATAGTCGGTTTTAATTGTAAAATCGTTGTTTAACTTTTCTGAAAGTCGAAGTTTTTTGGGTTTAACTTTTCTTCGTTGTGCAACGCCATCAATCATATAATCTCCGTCAATAAAAACGTCGAGGTAAGTTTGCTCTGAAAGAATTGTATTTTCTGTTTGGCCTTCGCGTATGTGCATTACACCTTCAAAACCAATATATCTAGTAACGAATGCGCCAAAAATCACTAAAATAAATGCAAGATGCAGCATTAATGAAGCCCACATTTTGCGTTTGTGAAGATTGTATCTAAAAATGTTTCCCACAAAATTTATTACAAAAAGCGCCATAATGGCCTCAAACCACCAAGCGTTATAAATAAGTTCTCGTGTATAGGGTGTTGGCGGACTCTGTGAATCTGCATCCATAAATGTTCCAGCGGCCATTGCGGCGGCATAAACAATAAATAAAACAGCGGTGAGTCTAGTAGAGAAAAGAACGGAGGCAATCTTTTTTTGCATTACAGGAAATTTTGGCGCAAAAATAAGGAATTAGACCCATTTGGACTACTGAAATGTGTTAACTATTATTCTTCTTTCTTTGCTTCTCTATTTCTAGCGTTAAAAATATTCAAATGAATAAAAGTTCCCATATTTCTGGCACGATTTATCGCAATCTGTGCAGTTTCGCCTTCAAAAAGCTCGTTAATAGTTTCTAACCAAAGATTAATCCAAACACCAAAATGAAGTTCATTAATGGTATGGTTCATTTTATGATCAACTACAACATGGGCGTGTAACGGATTTCCATAATACTTTCTTGCGTACAGTAAATTGGTTTCCCAAAAATCGGTTAGGAGCTCTAAATGCGTATCCCAATCGGTGATAATTCGGTTGAAAATAGGCCCGAGAAGCGCGTCTTTCCTAACTTTTGAATAGAACGTATTTACTAGTAAAGACACATCTTCTCGGGACTCTATTTTCTTTTTGCTCATTTTTATAATAAGGTTATTAATATCAACAATAAATTTACCACTAAACTAACAATAAGTAACCAGAAAGCAAATTTTCTATTTGAACCCGCTAGCAAAGCTGCGTTATAACCCATGCACAATGCTACACACAATGTAAGCTCAATACCTGATATTAAACTAGTTCCTTGTGCCAAAATGGCCATAGCAGCAATAGAACCAATGCAGCTATTTAAAATTATGCTCAAAGGTACATACATGTAATAATCGTGTTCAAATTGTTGTTGCCAATGTTTTAAAGAAAGGGTTTTCATAATATGAATAGGGTTTTGATTTTTTAAAATGTAAATTTACAACACCAATGAACCCCTATTTTATGAGGCTAATCATAAACCTATGATCCCAGAAAATTTACTCTTAGACTACAATGCAACCCTTGAAAATATAGATGCTGCTGAAGTAATACTTCACGAAAAAAAACGTGCCCATTTCTATTTTCAGATTAAAACTGGTGAAGTAAAAATGTATAATTTGAACGATCAAGGAAAAGAATTTGTACAAGGTATTTTTTACAAAGGCGAAAGTTTTGGCGAACCGCCTTTGTTTGGCGATTTTAAATATCCAGCTTCGGCAGCTGCAGTAAAACCCACGGAGCTTTACAAATTAAGCAAAACAAATTTATTTGAACTCCTAACCCACAATCCTGAAGTAAATTTAAAATTTACCAAAGCCATGGCGAAACGACTTTTTTATAAAGCCACTATTCTAAAGGAAATTTCGGTGCATACACCCGAACATCGCATTTTGGCGCTTATAGATTTACTAAAAAAGAAATATGGTTCCGAAGCACTTTTTCAAGTGGAATTAACACGACAGCAAATTGCAGATTTAACCGGTCTGCGGGTAGAAACCGTAATTCGCGCAATTAAGCAACTGGAACAAGACGGCGAACTAAAATTGATAAAACACAAGGTTTTCCGTTGAAAAACCACAAAGAATTATTGAGAACAGCCCAAAGTAAAAAGTCGAGATTGATAAAATCATCTTTTTTCTTTCTTCTTTCATCTTTACTCTTTTTTCCATCTTCTTTCCTCCTTTTTCCCCCACCATTCTACTAAAAAAAGTTAACTTCGTATTATGATAAAAGTGGTTCTATTAGGATTTGGCAACGTAAACCATCATTTACTTAACGCTTTATATAAAAGTGATAAAGTTTCTGTTACACAGGTCTTTAATCGAAACTATATTAAAATGATTTCTCCTTTTGAGAATATTCCCTTTACCGATGATATTTCAAAAATCGTCAATGCCGATATTTATATAATCGGAATTCCTGACGATGCTATTGCTAGTTTTTCGGAAAGCTTACCATTTCAAAATAAATTAGTTGTGCACACTTCCGGTGGCGCAGCAATGAACGTACTTTCCTCAAAAAACACGCGCGGAATATTTTATCCGTTACAAACATTTTCAAAACAACGCCCTGTAAATTTCGTAAACATTCCTATTTGTATTGAAGCCGAAAACCCAAAAGATTTGGAGCTATTGCAAAGTTTGGGAGCAGCTATTTCGGAAAATGTGGTTGAAATTTCTTCGGAACAAAGAGCGAAGCTACATTTAGCCGCGGTTTTTGTGAATAATTTCGTGAACTATTTATACAAAGTTGGAAACGAGATTTTAGAAGAAAATAACTTGCCTTTTGAGCTGTTGAAGCCGCTTATTGCCGAAACCGCTTCAAAAATAGAAACTCTTTCACCGGAAGAAGCACAAACCGGCCCCGCAAAAAGAAACGATAATAAAACAATTGAAAAACATTTACATTTACTGGAAAATAGTGACTTTAAAGCGTTTTACGAATTATTTACAAAAGCTTTAAAAAAAGAATGAAAACACGCTACGAACTCACGAGCATACTGCAAGGTTTTATTGCGAAACACCAAGCAATTGCCTTGTTGGTATTAACCAATCAGTAAATTCATAAAAAACAATGCGAAAATGAGCTATAAAGAATATTTAAAACACATTACAACTTTCATTTTTGATATTGATGGCGTTTTAACCGACGGCACCATACAAGTAAACACCCAAGGCGAGATGTTCCGTACTATGAATATCAAAGACGGTTACGGACTTAAAACCGCAGTTGAGCAGGGGTACCACGTTTGCGTTATTTCTGGCGGTACGAATGAAGGCGTACGAGTTCGACTTCAAAATTTGGGAATAAAAGATATTTTTTTGGGAGCGCATCATAAAACTAAAGTTCTGGAGGAATACTTAAATTCCAATAATATAAAACGTGAAAACACCCTGTATATGGGCGACGATTTGCCCGATTTTGAAATTATGCAAGAGGTTGGCCTTCCTACTTGTCCGCAGGATGCCGTACCCGAAATTAAAACAATCTCTAAATACGTTTCACATAAAAAAGGCGGCAAGGGCTGCGTTCGCGATGTGATTGAGCAAGTCCTGAAAGTTCAGGGAAAGTGGATGGTTACAAATGGCGTAAGTGCAAAATATGACTAAAATTGAAACCGAAACTGAAATCGAAACCGCACTCCAAGATTAATATTGAATTTTAAGTTTTGAAATACCTAAACCTCATTCGTTACCAAAATCTGCTATTTATAGCTTTGGTACAGGGTTTTATAAAACACGGGCTTTTCAAACCTTTTGGTGCCGCAACAGTTTTAGACGCTTTCAACTTTACACTGCTTGTGTTTGCAACTCTTTGCATAGCCGCCGCCGGCAACATTATCAACGATATTTACGATGTAGAAATTGATAAAATTAACAAACCCAATAAAGTATTAATTGGCAAAAAAATTTCCGAAAGAAACGCCAATCAACTTTTTATCATCTTAAATATAACGGGAGTTGCAATAGGTTTTTATCTTTCAAATAGGATACAGCAACCCAGTTTTGCAGCGCTATTCGTCGCCATTTCCGCGCTGCTCTATTTGTACGCTACTTACTTAAAAGGAATATTGCTTTTAGGGAATATTACAATTTCAATTTTGGTGGCGATGAGCCTAATAATAGTGCCAATTTTCGATTTACTTCCCGCGATTACACAACACAACCAAACTATACAATCCACAGTTTTTACAATTGTTTTGCATTATGCGCTGTTCGCGTTTTTCATTAATTTAATTCGTGAAATAGTAAAAGATCTTCAAGATATTAACGGCGACAAAAAAGGCGGGAAAAACACCTTAGCCATTGCCATAGGCAGAAAACGAACAATTACAATAGTTTTTATTTTAGGAGTTCTTTTGGTTTTCGGCATTGTGTTCTATATGTATGAAAATTTGTACAACACGCAAATACTTTTATTGTATTTTCTATTTGCCATCGTGGGTCCGCTACTCTATTTTTGCATAAAAGCCTGGGATGCCGAAACACCAAAACAATACACATTCCTTTCAATTCTCTTAAAAATTAGTATGTTTTTAGGAATATGTTCCATCCCATTGTTTCAATTTGTAATTCTGAAATAAATAGGAAACAGCTAGCCGTTATATGCAAAATCCCACAGCTAGTCATCAATTAAACTGTTTGTAATGAAAATTAAGGAACTCACTCTTCACACCTCTCAAATAGCGCTACAAAAGAAATTTTACGGCGAGGTGCTGGGTTTGAAAATTTTCCGCGACGACGAAAATGAAATTTCTTTCAAAGCAGGAAACTCTATTCTCAATTTTTTAAATAAAGAAATATCGCAGCCGTACCATTTTGCTTTCAACATTCCTTCAAATAAAGTAAATGATGCCTTAAATTGGCTTAAAAAACGAGTGGAAATTCAAAAAGATGGAAAAGCTGAAATCGTGGATTTTCCCGCTTGGAACGCCGAATCGATCTATTTTTACGACGCGGATAAAAACATTTTAGAATTCATTGCAAGAAAGAATTTGAACAACAATTCGCAAAAACCTTTTAGCTCGGAAGACATTTTGGAAATTTCAGAAATAGGGCTGGCAACAACCAATTTTAAAGAGAAATACAGTTTTTTAACTTCGACGCTCGGGCTCGAAAAATTTGGAGGTGGATTGGAAGTTTTTAGCGCAATAGGCTCAGAACACGGGCTTTTTATTTTAATTGATAAAACGCGTAAAGATTGGTTTCCTACGAACGACAAAGCATTTTCAGCAGAATTTCTCGCAACTATTGAGGCCAATGAAAAAGTAACGCGCGTTGAATATAAAAACGAAACAATTATTTTTGAACATATAACTTGAGCGAAACCGAAAATACTACAGCTGCAACTTTCAGATTTTGCATCTTTGTGAAATTATTCAAATTGAAAAACCACAAATTTAAACAGCCAAAATGCTTCGCGAAAAACTAAAAAACTACAACATCATCCTCGCTTCCGGTTCGCCGCGAAGACAATATTTTTTTAAGGAATTGAATTTAGATTTCACCATTCAAGTAAAAGAGGTTGAAGAAACGTATCCTGAAAATTTAAAACGCTCACAAATAACCGATTGTCTCTCGCAACTTAAAGCTTCGGTTTTTAGCAACTTGGCAGAAAACGACATTTTAATTACAAGCGATACCATTGTTTGGCAGGGCGATAAAGCCCTCGGAAAACCAAAATCTTTTGAAGAAGCAAACCAAATGCTTCAAAAGTTGAGCGGGCAAATGCACGAGGTTATCACTTCGGTATGTTTTACTTCAAAAAACTTTCAGAAAACGGTGAACGACCTTACAAAAGTGTGGGTCAAACCGCTTACCGAAGAAGAAATTGATTTCTATATAAAAACATATAAACCCTTTGATAAAGCCGGAAGCTACGGCATTCAGGAGTGGATTGGTTATATTGGAATAGACAAAATTGAAGGTTGTTATTTTAATGTAATGGGCTTGCCAACACGACTTGTTTACAAAACGTTAACCGAGATTGCCACCGGTTGAAATTGTGTATTTTTGTATAAAACGCTTCACCATGAAATTTTTTAAAACTTGCACTCTTTTCGCTGTAATAATTCTACTTGGAAGTTGTAATTCTTCCGAAGAAAAAAATGGTTTGCAAAAGATTTCAAATAAAAAGGCTGCTTCTAAAATCGTGGAACCGAGAACGGTTTCTGAAGAGTTTAAAGATTATTGGTACAGCGGAACTGCCGAAATTACTTCGTATAGTTTAATGCAGGAACGTTACGGTGAAATTCGCGAAGGCACGGCCGTAAATATCTTTGTTACCGAAGATTTTCTGCCGGATGCGCAGGTAAAAGCCAACAATGCTTCCGACGAAAATATTTCAGTTTTAAAGCTAAATCAAATGAAAAGTTTTAATACTGGCATTTATCCATATTCAATAATGACCAGTACTTTCAGCCCTATTTCGATAAAAGAACACCCGTTAAAAATTACGAATAGCGTGCAGGAATGGTGTGGGCAAGTGTATATGCAGCTCAACAATCGAAATGATTTCGAAATTGAAAGTCATTCCTATTTTCAAGATGAAGCCGATCAAAAACTATCGTTGCCAAAAACCTATTTAGAAAACGAAATTTGGAACCTCATCCGCATCAACCCCGAAGAATTACCAACCGGCGATATTATGATTATTCCTTCCTTTGAATATTTACGACTTCGGCATAAAGAAATTAAGCAACACAACGCTTTTGCAAGTTTAAAGCAAGGCGATTCCATAACCATTTACACCGTTAATTATCCAACTTTGCAGCGTCAGTTGATGTTGTTTTTCAACAGTACTTTTCCGTATGAAATTGAAAAATGGGAAGAAGTTAATGCCGCCGACCAAAACGATACGCTTCGACTAAAAACCACGGCGACAAAATTAAAGCGAATTAAAAGTGATTATTGGACAAAAAATAAAAATGAGCACTTTGGATTACGCGATTCCCTAGACCTAAAATAACAAAAATTGAAATGATAAATTTAAGAGAATTTTACCCAGAACTTATTGAATCTATCGTCCTGATAGCAGTATTGATGTTGTTGCGATTAATACTAAAAAGAACAGTGCGAAACTTTGCCAAACGAATAGAAAGGCTGGAACACCGCACAGGACTTATCATGAAACACGTAGATTTTGCAGTTTTCATTTTAATTGTTTTGGGGTTAATTATTATTTGGGGAGTCGATTTTGAAAATCTGGGGCTTGTTATGTCGTCTGTTTTTGCGGTAATCGGTATCGCCTTTTTTGCACAATGGTCTATACTTAGCAACATAACGAGTGGGGTAATTATGTTTTTCACCTTCCCCTATAGAATTGGCGATTACATAAAAATTCACGATAAAGAAGCGCCGTTGGAAGGTTTAATTGAAGATATAAAAACCTTTCATATTATACTTCACACCGCCAATAATGAAATAATTACCTACCCCAATAGTATGATGCTCCAAAAAGGTGTGAGTATTATAAAACCCGAAGAATTTTATGAACAACAACACGAGCACGATAAAAATAAGGAAGTACTGCCCCACGATTAATTTTTACAAATAAGTATCTTTGAAAAGTTTCGAATAAATCAGCACGCTACTTTTATGCACAAATCGTTTTTCTTCCGTCTTCTATTTTTATTTATCACAATAGCCGCAACTGCCCAAACCCCAAAAAAACCTACGGCTTCCGAAATTTATCACAACCTTCAAAAACTCAATTTTTTGGGTTCTGCACTGTATATTGCCGCGCACCCCGACGACGAAAACACGCGGCTTATCTCCTATTTAGTTAATGATGTACACGCAAACACCGCTTACTTGTCTATTACACGCGGCGACGGCGGACAAAACTTAATTGGTCCAGAATTGCGCGAACTTTTGGGTGTAATTCGCACTCAAGAATTGCTCGCCGCTCGTAAAACCGACGGCGGACAACAGTTTTTTACCCGCGCGAATGATTTTGGTTACAGTAAAAACCCCGACGAAACCTTTGAGTTTTGGACCAAAGAAGATGTTCTCAGCGATGTGGTAATGACCATTAGAAAATTTAAGCCAGACATTATTGTAAACCGTTTTGACCATCGCAGCCCGGGTAGTACACACGGGCATCACACGGCTTCGGCTATGCTTAGTTTAGAGGCTTTTGATGCTGTGAACGATGCTTCAAAATTCCCCAAATCTGCCGAAAAATATGGCGTTTGGAAACCGCAACGACTGTTTTTTAATACTTCGTGGTGGTTTTACGGTAGTCAGGAAAAGTTTGACAATGCCGATAAATCGAAAATGGTTTCGGTGGAAACAGGCAACTATTTCCCTGCCCTGGGATTATCAAATGGTGAAATTGCTTCCTTAAGTCGCAGTATGCACAAATCGCAAGGTTTTGGCAGCACGGGTTCACGCGGAACTGAAACGGAGTATTTAGAGTTGTTGAAAGGCAGCAAACCTGCAGATAACAATCTTTATGAAGGAATTAACACAAACTGGTCAAGACTTGAAGGCGGAACTGAAATTGGTGCAGTTTTGAATCCGTTGGAAGCAAATTTCAACTTTAAAAATCCTTCGGAAATGTTGCCACAGCTGCTAAAAGCATATCCGTTAATTTCAAAATTAAAAGATAGTCATTGGCGAAATATAAAGCTCAAACAGTTAAAAGAACTTATTTTAGATTGCGGAGGCATCTTTATTGAAGCTGCTTCCGAAGTAAATTCAATAAACCCGAACGAAAATTTCAAAGTAAATCTTGAAGCCATCAATCGCGGGGAAAGTGACGTTTCGTTGCAATCCGTAAAAAATACTGACGACGAAATTCTTTGGAATGCTTCGGAAAAACTTCTTTTTAATGAAAAGAAAAACATTGAAATAACTGTTAATTCCGGAAAACACAATCCGTCTTTTTCTTCGCCCTATTGGTTAAATGACAAAGGTTCGGTGGGCATGTACGTTGCGCCGGACGAATTAATCGGCTTGCCCGAAACTCCGGTTTTAGAGAAACTGGTTATTGAACTAAAATTTGGAAATGTAACAATTCCTTTCACAAAAAATATAATTTATAAATTCAACGATCCCGTAAAAGGCGAAGTGTATCGCCCGCTGGAAATTTTACCCGAAGTTACGACTTCATTGCCCGAAAAAGTACTAATTTTTGCAAACGATAGTGCCGAAAATGTATCGGTAATTGTACGCGCCGGAAAGGACAAAATTTCTGGCAATGTGAGTTTACAACATCCCGAAGGCTGGAAAGTAGAACCTGCACAGCAAGCATTTCAACTTAACAGAAACGGAGAGTCTAAATCCTTCAGTTTTACCGTAACACCGCCAAAAGGCCAAAGCGAAGGTTATTTAAAAACAATTGTAAACGCTGACGGAAAAACATTTGATAAAGAACTGGTAACCATCAATTACGAACATATTCCGTATCAAAGCGTTCTGTTGCCCTCCGAAGCGAAAGTTGCTAAAATAAACATCCAGAAAAAGGGTGAAAATATAGGCTACATAAACGGCGCCGGCGATGCAATTCCTGAAAGTTTAAAGCAAATTGGGTACTCGGTAACAACCATTGATCCTTCAAATATTTCAGTGGAAAATCTTCAGGGTTTTGATGCAATTGTTGTTGGAATAAGAGCTTACAACACCGTTGCGGAACTCGCCTTTGTACAACCAATATTGAATAAATACGTTGAAAATGGCGGTACCATGATTGTACAATACAATACGAGTCGCGGTTTGGTTTCCGAAAATATTGCACCTTATAAATTAAAACTTTCGCGAGATCGCGTTACCGATGAATTTTCAGAAGTAGAAATTCTGGCACCGGAAAATCCGTTGTTAAATTCACCAAACAAAATTACGCAAAAAGACTTTGAAGGTTGGGTGCAAGAGCGCGGATTATACTTTCCGGACGCATGGGCAAAAGAATTCACTCCAATTTTAGGAATGCACGACAAAGGCGAAGTCCAAACAAAAGGTTCTCTTTTAGTGGCCAAATACGGAAAAGGATACTATATTTATACAGGATTGAGCTTTTTCCGCGAACTCCCCGCAGGCGTTCCCGGAGCTTACAGATTGTTTGCGAATATACTTTCAATTGGAAAATAATTCAAAAAATCGTGACTGAAGAAAAACAAAAATTTACTTGGAAATGGAGCTACACAATAGTGCTGCTAATGAATGCCGTTTATATTTATTTGTTTTATTTATTAATGCAAAACTTCGTTTAAATGCAGCAGATTGACTGGATTGTTTTAATCGGGACACTTTTATTTATCGTGCTTTACGGCACTTGGAAATCACGTCAACAAAAAGACGTAGGCGATTATCTTAAAGGTGGAAGCACGGCGCATTGGTGGACTATCGGGTTGAGCGTAATGGCAACGCAAGCCAGCGCAATTACCTTTCTCTCTACCCCTGGACAGGCGTTTCACGACGGAATGGGCTTTGTTCAATTCTACTTTGGTTTGCCAATTGCAATGGTAATAATCTGTTTGGTTTTTATTCCTATTTATCACAAACTCAACGTTTACACAGCCTACGAATATTTAGAAAGTAGATTCGATAAAAAAACACGAACCTTAACGGCTATTTTGTTTTTAATCCAGCGCGGTCTCGCTTGCGGAATCACCATTTTTGCACCTTCCATTATTCTTTCGGCAGTGCTTGGATGGAATTTAATTTATTTGAATATCATCATAGGTGTACTTGTAATAATATACACAGTAAGCGGCGGCACAAAGGCCGTAAGCGTTACCCAAAAGCAACAAATGGCGGTAATATTTTTCGGAATGTTTATCGCTTTTCTCTTAATTTTAAATTATTTGCCGCTCGATATTTCCTTCACCAAAGCCCTTGAAATTGCAGGTGCAAACGGAAAAATGGACATCCTCGATTTCTCCTTTGATTTTGACAACCGTTATACCTTTTGGAGCGGAATAATTGGCGGAACATTCTTAGCGCTCTCCTACTTCGGGACAGATCAAAGCCAAGTGCAACGCTACCTTTCGGGAAGAAGCGTAAAGCAAAGCCAAATGGGTTTAATAATGAATGGTTTGCTAAAAGTACCGATGCAATTCTTTATATTATTGGTGGGAATAATGGTATTCGTTTTTTATCAATTCAATAGCTCTCCGCTTCACTTTAACCCTTCGGCGGTAAATGATGTTAAAAATTCTGAATACGCTGGCGAATACAAAGCTTTAGAGGTGAAAAAGGATGCGCTGGACGAAAAACTTGCTTCGGCCCAACTTAGTTATGCCCAAGCGCAATCCGACCTTGAAAAACAAGGCATTGCAAAAGAAATTAAAAGCTTGAACGAAAACGAACAACAGCTGCGCGATCAGACTGTTTCAATGATAAAAAAGGCAAATCCGAATGCGGAAACCAACGATAAAGATTACGTTTTTATTCATTTTATATTAGAAAATCTACCCCGCGGTTTGATTGGATTGCTTTTAGCCGTAATTTTAAGTGCGGCAATGTCTTCCACAGCTTCAGAATTAAATGCTTTGGGAAGCACAACCACCATAGATTTGTATAAAAGAAACGTCCCCGGTAAACGCGAAAAACACTACGTAGCAGCCTCGCGAGGTTTCACGCTTTTATGGGGCGTTATTGCAATTGGCGTGGCTTGTACGGCAAATTTATTCGACAATCTTATTCAGCTTGTAAACATTATTGGTTCTATTTTTTACGGGAACGTTTTAGGAATATTTCTACTCGCGTTTTTTATAAAATACGTGCGAAGCAAAGCCGTTTTTATTGCAGCATTAATTACCCAAATTATCATTATTTATTTCTGGTATATAGATTTAATGCCTTATCTGTGGCTTAATTTAGTGGGTTGTGCAATTGTTATGGCACTTGCAATCTTGCTGCAGCTAACACTACCAAATAATAAAAACAGGGAAGATTTAGCTTTAAAAGAAGCTTAAAAATTTCTTTGAATACAGTATTTAAAAAGAATGAATTGAGGAAACATCCCTGCCTACTTTTCTGCTAAAATTCGAATAAAAATTTACCGCAGCGTTCCTTCGGGAAATTGAACTTTATCGGGTGCTTCGTTTAATAATGGTAACGCATATTTTAAAATTCTATTTCTACGGCCTGTAGTATCTTCTGGCTCTACGGGATATGAAATTACGGCTTCCATCCACGCGTAGCTGTTAACCCTAAAATAAACCGCAGGCTCCCATTTTTCATTCTTTTGAGAATCTAACTGTGGGTAACGTTCTTTAAAATCGTTGCGCGCAGCATTTAATAAACAAGCCTCCACAAATTGCAAATCGCTGCTAAATGCCACCTGTAACGGGGTTTCATTCCATATAAAAGGCACTTCGGAACCAGAATAATTAATTACTTCTTCTCTTAAAATTAAACTATTGGGAAAACGAATTATTCTACCACTGCGTCTATCGTTTACCAAATAATCGCCGCTACACTCCAAAATTGAGGTGTCTAAATAACTTATTTCTACAACATCGCCACGGAATCCTTTTATTTGAATGCGATCGCCAACCAAATACGAACGTCGAAATATTAAATAAACCCAAGCAATAAAAGAAGTAATGGGCGCTTGCAATGCAAAACCCACCACCAACGAAAACAGTCCAAAACTTACTATTGAAGCATAAAAACTCTCAAACAAAAATGAAACTACTACCGTGAGGCTAAATACAATTGCCAGAAACCGAATAATTCGCAATAAGTTGTACCTGTCGCCTTCCAGATAGGTTTTATTGTTTACAATTTTTGAAATGATTTTACTAATCAGAAAAATTAAAGCTATTAAAAATAAGCTTAAACTTAATTTTTTCAAAAACGGAATATAATCATCCCAAGGATTAAAAACTTTCAATTCTAACAAATAATGAATAGCGATTAAAACCACCGCCATTACAGCAAAGATGGTAATCCATTGGTTGTCTTGTTGATTTTTCATAATACTAATTTTCCGTTTTTAAAATTTTAAAAAAATACAGCTATTTAAGGAAATAAAATACGTTGACATAAAAATTTTAGATTCCTTCATATTAATTTATTGGCTAATTTCGACATAAATAAAGTACGTTATTTTTCGAGAGAACAGCACAAGTTTTTTAATTAGCAAACAGATGATAAAAACAAGAATAGCAAATTACAACGACTTTACCGGAGTTTTATCGCTTCAAGAAAAATATTTGTATCGCAACTTAAGCGAAATAGAACGAAAAAGCGGTTTTGTTACGACGCCTTTCACACTGCTTCAATTAGAAGAAATTAGTAAACAGAATGGAATTTTTATAGCTGAAAACGAAAATAATCACATTGTTGCCTATGCTTTTGCAGGAAGTTGGAAGTATTTTGAACAATGGGAAATATTCAATTTTATGGTATCGCGTTTTCCACAATTATCTTTTAATAACATTGAAATTACTGCCGAAAACAGTTTTCAATACGGTCCCGTTTGTATTGATAAAAAGTACAGAGGAAAAGGTTTATTAAACCAAATTTTTGAAGAAATGCGAATTGAATTTGTCAAAAAATACCCAATCTCCATTACCTTCATCAATAAAATAAATGTGATTTCTGAAAAAGCACACACCAAAAAGCTAGGTTGGAAAATTATAGACGAATTTCAGTTTAACAGCAATACTTATATCAGTTTAGCTTTCAATATGAAAAATTCTGTCTTAAAATAATTCGTTACCCCAAATTCACAAATAAAAACAATAACACCTTAGCTATTCCACCTTCAGCTTTAAGGCATCGTACGACTCAGATTTTATACCAATTAAACCATACTTGGTTTCGCCAGCTTTTATCACTGTGCCATATATATTGTAAATCATCAAGTCTGTTTTAAAATTTTTATTGGCAGAACTGGCTGCAATCATATTTCCACCCGCTAAGCCGGGACCTAAAATTAAGCCAATAGGAGATGTAGATTTCTTTTGAATTCCAGTAGCATTCGTTTTTGTAACGGTTAAATTTAACGGAGAAAGCAGTAAATACAGCAGGTATGAAGCAGGACTTTGTTTTAAGGTTTTAAAAACCCTATCGTTTTCCATGACGGGTACTTCAGATTCATTTTCATAAATTAATTTCACATCTCTCCCAAACATTACGTCATTATCAGTAGTGTTTGTGATTTTTACAGCGACCAATTTTACGCCTTTTTTCTTTTCTTTCTTTTCGTATTTTTTATACAACAGATCGTATTTATATTCCAACTTTACCCCTTTATCCACATTTGTAGAAATATAATTAATAGCTCTAGGCTGAATTGATTTGTAGCCAGAAGCACAACTCGTTAAAGAAATAATGGCAAGTAAAAGCAGAGTAATTTTGAAGAATCTCATAGGTTAGGTCTAAATATTGGGGTGTTTTTAAAAAAATGCTAATGTAGCTAAATTTTTAAAAAATAAAAGGCAAAATTATCTTTTGAAAATTAATTTTGAAATGCGGTTGTTTCCCGAAGCAAAGGCTGTACTATCGTTCACAAATTCAATTGCGAAAAAACCTTCTTTTGAAAGTTGTTTCCAGTTTTTTCCGCCGTCGCCACTAAATGAAATTCCCGGCGAACCAATTGCCACAATCCCCTGCCCTTCTGTGCCGGGAATATATTTTACCGAAGAACGATAGCCCGGTTCCTTGCCATTTGCAATCAGCTTCCAAGTTTTTCCGCCGTTTTTGGTAACGGCTTTATTTCCCTCGTTAAAAGCTTTGTCTTCCCAATTGCCACCGAAAATAATACCGTTGTTTTCATCTAAAAAATCAATGCTATAAATCCCGGTCATCGCTTGCCCCTGCACAATTGGTGTATTAAAAACTTCCCAAGTTTTCCCTTTATCGGCAGTGCGCATTACTCGCGATTTTTTACCGCCTGTGGCTACCCAAGCATTGTCGCCATAAATTGCAATATTGCTGTTACTTGCCGCAAATGCGGCTTCACCTTTTTCAACTTTTGGAAGATTTTCGCAGGACAATTTTTCCCACGTATTACCGCCATCGCGCGTTATTATAACCGACATACAATTCTCTACCGGATCGCCAATAGCAATACCTTCCTGCTCGTTCCAAAATTTCATGGAGTCGTAAAAAACATTATCGCCTTTTTCGGTATAAACTTCTTCAATATTGGTGGCTTCGGTGCCGTTAAAACCTATTTTATACAACACGGCCGGATTTGAAATACTCAACACAAAAACAGCTTCTTTGGTTGCCGCAATAGACCTAAAATGAAGCAACGAATCGCCGTATTTTATAATTGCAAGTTTTGGCGTATCGCCATCAATCAACCCAACTTTGCCCTTATCGGCCGCAAACCAAACCCTATTTTCGTCCAAAGGTTGAATGGCACGAATGCTTAAGCTATCAATAAAAACAGGTGTTATTTCAACCGAATTGAATTCAATTTCAGCTTTCTTATTGCACGAAACAAAGACGAGAGCAGCAATAAAAACAAGTATAAAACGCATAGATCAGTTTTTTTGCCAAAAGTAACAATTACTTTAAATTTTGGAAGTTTAATTCGGGATTCGTTGATTTGTCAATTCGTGATTTGTTAATTAGAAATCGTGCTTTCGTCAAACAGTTTTGTGAATGAGTGATTTTCGATTTCAGTTTCGATTTCGATTTCGTCTTCTCCGAACAGTAACCTAAATATTCTTCAGCTGCGCTCAGTACAAACATATTTCAACCTGTTGCACTTAGAAGAATTCAATCGCTCATCTAAATTCCGCTCTTTAATTTACAGCTTTGAATTGTCCTGAGTCCTATTTCTTTTAAGTCTTTTCTCTTTCTTCATTTTTCAATTTCAGTTTTGTTTTCTTTCACATTTCATTTTCAAAATTCTAATTTTAAAAAGATACCTTTGCAACCGCAAAATGCAGACAATGAAACTACACAGAAATTTGGTATTCGCCACCATAGACTCCCTTCACTTGATTTTCAACGAAAACAAGCAGGCAGATAAAGTGCTTAAAAACACATTAAAACGCGATAAACGCTGGGGCGCCCGCGATAGAGGCTTTATTGCCGAAACCACTTACGATATTGTACGATGGAAACGTTTATATTCAGAAATTGCCGAAGTACGAGAGCCGTTTGACCGTCCCAACCTTTTTAGGTTATTTACAGTTTGGGCAACGCTAAACGGAATTACTATTCCAGATTGGAAACAATTTGAAGACACCCCAACCCGCCGTATAAAAGGAAGGTTTGACGAACTTTCTAAAATTAGAAAAATGCGCGAGTCTATTCCAGATTGGTTGGACGAATTGGGTGCAAAAGAATTAGGCAAAAAGTGGGATGCCGAAATTACCGCGCTAAACAAACAAGCCGATGTGGTTTTACGTGTAAATACCTTAAAAACCACCGTTGAGAATTTAAAAAATGAATTGGCCGATTTAGACATTGAAACCGAAATTCTAAAAGGCTACCCACACGCTTTAAAGCTTAAAGAACGCACTAACGTTTTTACCACCGAAGCCTTTAAAAATGGTCTTTTTGAAGTGCAAGATGCTTCTTCGCAAAAAGTTGCTGAAATTTTAAACCCGCAACCCGGTGAGCGCATTATTGATGCCTGTGCTGGTGCCGGCGGAAAGAGCCTGCACATTGCAACAATGATGGAAAACAAAGGCCAGCTAATTGCAATGGATATTTACGAAAATAAGTTGAATGAGTTGAAACGTCGCGCAC
The DNA here is from genome assembly GCF_022008365.1 of Aequorivita vitellina. Lineage (GTDB taxonomy): Bacteria > Bacteroidota > Bacteroidia > Flavobacteriales > Flavobacteriaceae > Aequorivita > Aequorivita vitellina. Next base: position 21,568 of record NZ_JAIRBA010000012.1, on the reverse strand, counting down.
GCAGAAACGAAATTTTCAACATTGAAACTCGTGTTATTGATTCAACAAAAGTGATTAAGAAATTAATTGAAAAAGCCGATAAGGTTTTGATCGATGCTCCTTGTTCGGGCTTGGGTGTTTTAAGAAGAAATCCAGACGCCAAATGGAAATTACAACCTGAGTTTATGGATAAAATTCGCGCCACCCAAAAAGAATTGCTCGATAGCTATTCGCGAATGGTAAAACCCGGCGGACAGTTAGTTTATGCCACTTGCTCTATTCTTCCTTCGGAAAACGAAATGCAGGTGAAAGATTTCCTTAAACGAGACGAAGGGAAAGATTTCACACTTTTTTCTGAAGAAAAAATAATGCCGAGCAAAAGTGGTTTCGACGGATTTTATATCTCACTTTTACAGAAAAAATAATAAAACTATTTCATATTCTATATCAAAAAGTGCGGGCTAATCCCCGCTCTTTTTTATTAACGCTTATTACTTTGGCATTTTGTTTTATTTAAAATATCTGGTATTTCACAGAAATACAGCGAGTTATCTATATTTTTTTATTGATTCCACTTGTATATTTTATGATTAAATTCTTTCAAAATTGTTTACTTTTGCAACTTCAAAAATCACCTAATATTCAAAAGAATGATTCACTTTTTTGGGAACGTTGAAACCACGGTTTTCGCAGTCCAAACCCACGGAGAAATTTCAGAAGAAAATACTAAAAAGTTAGAGTGGCTCTTTGGCGGCCAACCTAAAATATCGCAATCCGTCCTGTCTTTACACGCGACGGATTTTTTTATTGGTCCGCGTGCGGCAATGATTACCCCTTGGAGTACTAATGCGGTGGAAATAACACAAAACATGGGCATTCCCGACATTATTAGAATTGAAGAGTTTCACAATAGCAATGTTGAAAAAGAAACTTTTGATCCTATGATTTCACAAAAATATCTAGAGTTAAATCAAGATATTTTTGATATAAATGTGAAGCCAGAAGGTATTTTAGAAATCGACAATATTTCAGAATACAACCAAAAAGAAGGGTTGGCCCTAAACGATGAAGAGGTTGAATATTTAGAAAATTTATCTCAAAAGCTGGGAAGAAAACTAACAGACAGTGAAGTTTTCGGCTTTAGCCAAGTAAATAGCGAACACTGCCGACACAAGATTTTTAACGGTGTTTTTGAAATTGACGGCAAAGAAATGCCCACTTCCCTATTCAAATTAATTAAAAAAACTTCCGCAGAAAACCCGAACGATATTGTTTCGGCTTATAAAGACAACGTGGCTTTTGTAAAAGGTCCGAATGTAAAACAATGGGCGCCAAAAAGTGGCGACAAACCAGATTGGTACGAAGAAAAAGATTTTGAAAGTGTAATTTCACTTAAAGCTGAAACCCACAACTTCCCAACAACTGTAGAGCCATTCAATGGTGCAGCAACTGGAAGCGGTGGTGAAATTCGCGATCGTTTAGCTGGTGGAAAAGGTTCGTTGCCATTGGCTGGAACAGCGGTTTATATGACATCCTATTCACGATTGGGCGCTTCGACTCCGCTCAGCGACCAAACTTCGGCTCCGCTCAGCGGCCAGTCATTGAGCGGAGCCGAAATGACCCTCCAACCGTGGGAACAAGGAATGAAAGAACGTCCGTGGCTATACCAAACTCCGCTCGATATTTTGATTAAAGCGAGTAATGGCGCTTCAGATTTTGGAAACAAATTTGGGCAGCCATTAATTGCTGGTTCAGTTTTAACCTTTGAACACGAAGAAAAGGAGGATGTCACCCTGAGCGCAGTCGAAGGGTCTTCGCGGAAACTGGGTTATGACAAAGTAATAATGCTTGCCGGCGGAATTGGCTACGGCAAAGCGAGTCAAGCTATAAAAGATACTCCAAAAGAAGGAGATAAAATTGTTGTATTAGGTGGCGATAACTACCGAATTGGAATGGGTGGTGCCGCAGTTTCATCGGCAGATACCGGTGAATTCCACAGCGGAATTGAACTAAATGCAATTCAGCGTAGTAATCCCGAAATGCAAAAAAGAGCCGCAAACGCCATTCGCGCAATGGTTGAAAGTGATGAAAACCCAATTGTTTCTATTCACGATCACGGCGCTGGTGGACATCTAAATTGCTTAAGCGAATTGGTTGAAGATACCGGTGGCCGAATTGAATTGGATAAACTTCCAATTGGTGACCCTACCCTTTCGGCAAAAGAAATTATGGGCAACGAAAGCCAAGAACGAATGGGGTTAATCATTGAGGATAAGCACATTAAGCAACTTAAAAAAGTTGCTGACCGCGAACGTTCCCCAATGTATGAAGTGGGCCATGTTACGGGCGACCAGCGATTCTGTTTTGAAAACAAAAATGGTGAAAAACCAATGGATTTCGCTTTGGAAGATATGTTCGGCAGCTCGCCAAAAACAATAATGAAAGACAAAACCATAATTAGGAATTATAAAAATCCAGATTATGAGATTTCAAAAATAAAAGATTACGTTACACAAGTGCTTCAATTAGAGGCTGTAGCTTGTAAAGACTGGCTTACAAACAAAGTTGACCGCTGTGTTACGGGGCGCGTTGCAAAGCAACAGACAGCTGGGCCATTACAGTTGCCTTTAAACAATTGTGGGGTCATGGCGTTAGATTTTCACGGGAAAGAAGGAATTGCTACCTCAATTGGACATTCCCCGCTTACAGCCCTAATAGATCCGGCTGCGGGATCTCGAAATGCCATTACTGAGTCATTGACAAACATAGTTTGGGCACCGCTAAAAGATGGATTAAAAAGCGTTTCGCTTTCAGCTAACTGGATGTGGCCTTGTAATAACGAAGGCGAAGATGCCAGACTTTATTCTGCCGTTAAAGCCGTTTCAGACTTTTCAATCGATTTGGGAATCAACGTTCCTACGGGAAAAGATTCGCTTTCAATGAAGCAGAAATACAAAGATGGTGAAGTTATTTCTCCCGGAACCGTGATTATTTCTGCAGCTGGAAACTGTAATGATATTAAGAAAGTTGTTGAGCCCGTGCTGCAGAAAAACGGTGGCAGTATTTATTATATTAATATTTCGCAAGATGCGTTTAAACTAGGCGGTTCTTCTTTCGGACAGATTTTAAATGCTGTAGGAAATGAAACTCCCGATGTAAAAAGTTCAGCTTACGTAAAAACGGTTTTTAACACTTTACAAGAATTAATTAAAGACGATAAAATACTAGCTGGGCACGATATAGCTTCAGGTGGATTGATTACTACTTTACTTGAAATGTGTTTTGCCGATGTAGATTTAGGAGCGAATTTGGATCTTTCAGGTTTGGGTGAAAGTGATTTGGTGAAATTATTATTTGCTGAAAATGCTGGCGTTGTAATTCAAACTTCAGACGATGCTTCGGTTGAGAAACTATTTACTTCAAAAGAAATCAAATTTCAAAAAATAGGAACTGTTTCAAAAGAAGAAACACTTCAAATAAAAAATAATTCAGAAAAACTTAGTTTTAATATTGTCGAAATGCGCGATACATGGTATAAAACTTCGTATTTATTAGATAGAAACCAAAGTGGCGCCACGCTTGCAAAAGAGCGTTTTGATAATTATAAAAATCAGCCGTTAAAGTTTAAATTCCCGAAGAATTTCACTGGAAAACTTCCTGTCAGTTCCAGCGGTTCTGCTGAGCGCAGTCGAAGTACAGTCGAGAACGGTTCGTCGCGTCCAAAAGCAGCAGTTATTCGGGAAAAAGGAAGTAACAGCGAGCGCGAAATGGCTTATATGATGCACCTTGCAGGTTTTGATGTAAAAGATGTGCATATGACCGATCTTATTGAAGGTCGCGAAACTTTGGAAGACATTAAATTGCTGGTCGCCGTTGGTGGTTTTAGTAATAGTGATGTTTTGGGAAGTGCGAAAGGTTGGGCCGGTGCGTTTTTATACAACGAAAAAGCAAACGCAGCATTGAAAAATTTCTTTGCAAAAGACGATACCCTTTCCTTGGGTGTTTGTAACGGCTGCCAGCTTTTTGTGGAACTTGGATTGTTGAACCCGGAAGATGAGCAAAAACCAAAAATGCTTCATAATGATACTGGTAAATTTGAATGTGGATTTACTTCGGTTAAAATTCAGGAAAATAACTCGGTTATGTTATCATCATTGGCCGGAAGCACCTTAGGAATATGGGCAGCACACGGAGAAGGAAAATTCAGTTTCCCAAATCCCGAAAACCATTATAACATTGTTGCAAAATACGGTTACGATGCCTTGCCAGCAAACCCGAACGGCAGCGATTTCAACACTGCAATGATGACCGATAAAACAGGTCGCCATTTGGTGATGATGCCGCATTTGGAGCGTTCTACTTTCCCTTGGAACTGGGCAACCTATCCAAAGGACAGAATGAACGACGAGGTTTCGCCTTGGGTGCAAGCTTTGGTTAATGCTAGGGAATGGATTGAGAAGAAGTAAGAAATAGATTTATAATTTATAAAAAACCGTTCGCAATTTTTTGTGGACGGTTTTTTGGGTTTACTGAGCTATTGCAAGATTCAAGCTCGTTTCTTCAAATTTTGAAAAATTAAAGAGCCGAAGTATCCAACCACCTCCATTCTCCAAAAAAGTATTTGTGAATTCGTGGTCCCATTTCTAACACAATCGGAATTCCCTCTCCAACAATGCTTTTTGCCAATAAAAAAATCTCACAAACTAATTGAAAACCACTCTTCACGGCCAAAATTTGTTAGTTGCCTAATTTGCCAGCTTCGATTTTTTAGGAAAACAGTATCTTCGGCAGACAACCAAAATAAATTCCAATGAAAAATATAATCCTCGCATTTTTCCTGCTATTTGCCTTTCCTGTATTCGGACAGAATTTTGAAAAAAACTGGAAGAAAGTAATTCAACTTGAAGAAACAGGTAGCATAAAATCTGCTTTGAAAGAAGTAAATAAAATCTATGAAAAGGCGATACGAAAAAATAACGACCTTGAAGTTATTAAAACATTTTTCTTTAGATCTAAGTACTTGTTAGTACTGGAAGAGAATGCCCAAACTAAAATAATAAATAATCTTCAAGAAGATATTAATACCCTTTCTGAACCAAACAAAAGTGTTTTGGAATACCTCTATATTTCTTGTTTAAATAGTTATTGGCAACAAAACAAGTATAATTTAAATAGAAGAACGGAAACAGAAACCGTTTTTAAAAATAACTTTCTTACTTGGACTATTTCAGATTTTAAACGCGAAATAGATACGTATATCAATAAAAGTGTTGCTAATAATTCACGCTTAAAAAATAAAGCACTAAAGGATTACGAACTTATTCTGGATTTTGAAAAGCTAGACAATTTAGAAAACAATAGTCTCTACGAATTTCTTCTTAAAAAATACATTGATATTTATGCAAGCCACTTGAATCGGTGGGACGATACTAGTTCATATTTCAAAGAAATTGAAAATAAAATTTTTGGCAGCAGCAATGAATTTCTATCCATAAGTTTTGATTCCTTAGCCGACGGCAATCTTAAAAGTGCGAGTTTGCTGTATCAAGAATTAGAACGTCAAAATCCAGAGAATGACCAGTTGGATTTTGAAAGAATGCTTTTTTTCGAAACCTATATTTATAAAAACGAAACTGACTATTTAAAAGTTCTAAATAGTTTACAGACTAAAATTAAAGACACAATTCTTTTTCAAAAGGTACAACTGCAACGGGCTAATTTATATGCAAAAATGGCTTCTAAAAATAATCATCCAGATTATAACGAAAAAGCGATGAAAATACTGGACAGTATTTTAAGCGTAACTTCCCGCTCTAATAATTATAAAATAGCCTTTGTAAAAAAACAAAGTATGCTCGCAAAATCTGTAAATATTCAATTGCAGAAATACGTTTATGAAGGTGAGAACACAAGAGCGTTTGTTAACTTTAAAAATGCTGATAGTTTAATTCTAAAATTATTTAAGGTACCCACCCATTTTCAATTCCCAAATAATGCCTTCGACAGAGACAGCGTTATTAATAATTTACTTAAAAATGCCAAATTCGAAAAAACGGCTGCTTATAAACTTCCAAGCAAAAACGACCTTTTTAGCTACAGTACAGAGGTGTTAATGCCAAAATTGAAAAAAGGAAAATATTTAATTCTGTTTGCCGTAGACGAAAAGCGTTTTTCTGAAAAGAAACCTCATAATTTTACATTTTTAAACGTCACAGATATGTCCATACTGCATTCTGATAGTGGGAATACCGACTATTTTCAAGTAGTAAATAGAAAATCTGGAAAACCCATTGAAAACGCTACTATTCAACTTGACAGCACTTTTGTAAAGACCGATGAAAGCGGTAGCGCATCAATACTTAGAATGAAATCTAAAAGAAATAACAACGGCTATGCTATTCTAAAAATTTCAAAAGAGATTGATTCCTTAAACGTAGATTTCTACAAAGGCTACTATAATGAATATAGTGATGATGAAGATGACGAACTCACGGGAGATGTGAAGTTTTATATGGATCGCGCCATCTATAGGCCGGGGCAAAAAGCCTATGTAAAAGCCATTGCCCTCCAAAGTAAAAACGGGGTGAAAAGCGTAGTTCCAAATCTTACGGTTTATGTAGAAGTAAATGATGCCAATTACGACACAATTCTCGAACGCGAATACAAAACCAATGCATTTGGATCCTTCACTTTCGATTTTATTATTCCAAAAAACGGTGTTACTGGCGAATACAGCATTGAAGCGGATGAACCCGATGATTTAGAAAATGATGAACTGTACTACGATGAAGAGGAAGAGGAACATCTTTTTTGGGATTATGTAGATTTTGATTATTCCGAAACTGAATTCAGTGTCGAGGACTACAAACGTCCTACTTTCAAAATAGAGTTCAATCCAGTTACTGAAACCTTTGGGGTTAACGACACCGTTAGCGTTTCTGGGAAAGCGATTTCATTTGCTGGTGTAAATCTTAACGATTCCAAAGTAACGTATAGCGTGGAGCGAAATTCGTACCCCAACTATCGACACGGTTATTATTCCGAAGAAAGTTTAACCATTACCCAAGGCGAAACTACCACAGATTCCGAAGGAAATTTTAAAATAGATTTTACAGCCCTACCCTATTTAGGTTTTAAAAAAGAAGACCTTCCAGTTTTTCATTATACAATTGATGCAACTGTAACCGATAGTCGCGGAGAAACACAAAACACTGAAACTACAATAAAAGTGGGGTATCACGCGCTCGATTTGGAAGTTACACTTCCATCAATCATAAACACCAAAAACGAAAATACCGTACAACTAAACAGCACCAACCTCAACGGTAGTTTTTTAGCAACCAAAGGCGTTCTAAAAATTTATTACAAAACACCTTTAGAGACAAAATTCAAACCCCGAGTGTTTAGTGAGCCTGAGATTCCGGGCTTTACTAAAGAAGAATTTGAACAACTTTTTCCGTATGAAAAAACCAGCGCTGCTGAAAAAAATGATGCTTTGGGAACGCTGATTTTTTCGAAAGAAGTAAACACAGAATTTGATAAAGAATTATCACTCGATTTTCTAAAAACGAACGAGATTGGAAATTATAAGCTGGTCTTTTCTGCTAAAGATGCTCACAACAATGATATTGAAACTTCATCTAATTTCACCCTTTTACACGAAAACACAAATCAATCCAACAAACTGTTCACTCTAAAACAAATAAATGCGCATCCGTTTAAAGACGGCTTTGTGGAGGTTGAAATACGTTCTGAAATTAAAACACTCTACATAAATGTTTCTATACCAGCAGGAATTTCAAAAATGATAAAAGCGGTTCGGCTAAAAAATGGTATTTCAAAAATAAAAGTCCCAATTAATATTAAAAGCTCAGCAGATGTGAATATAAATTTTGAAACCTATTTCGAAAATCAATTTTTTGCGGAAACATTCACAGTTGAAAAAGAAGAAATTGGGGAAATTGATATAACAATAAACAGTTTCAGAAATAAAATTGAGCCGGGAAGCGAGCAAAACTGGAGCTTTACAATCACCAATAAAAATAAGGCTATAGAGGCAGAAGTACTCGCATCTATGTACGACAGTTCGTTAGACCAGTTTAAAATCATAAATTGGGACGGTTTGAAAATTAGGAATTATTATGGCAATTACAATTATTCCACCACTCACAATCTTAGCGAAGGTTTGGAATACGCTAATCTCAGTGCCCTAAATGATCCCTTGCCATTGTTTCACTTTACTGATAGTAACGTAGATATATTTTGGTTTGGCTTCAATTTTACTAATCCAAAAGGAATAACAAACTATACAAACAAGAAAAAGATAATTTCAAAAATACCAGCGGGCGCAGATATGGTTTACGGCATAGTAACAGATGATACCGGCTTGCCTTTACCTGGAGCCAACGTAATTGTACGTGGCACAAGCCGCGGCACGCAAACAGATTTTGACGGTTACTATTCCCTAGAAGTAGCTCCCGGGGAAGTGTTGGATATTAATTATGTAGGTTTTGATTCTAACAGTTTTATTGTGAGTTCTGGTGAATATAATGTGTCTTTGGAGGCTGGTGCTGTGTTAGATGAAGTTGTGGTTATGGGGTATAGTGTACGTAAAGAGACGCAAAGCCTGAGCTATTCAGTTGTTAGTGTTGATGAGTTACTTCTGGACAGCATTCCAGGAGTGCAAGTGACTTTTGCCAATGGAAAGCCTGGCCAAGGTTCGTTTGTTCGTATAAGGGGCGCAGGGTCGCTATCAAGTGAACAAAATAACATGCTTATTATAATTGATGGTGTTCCCGTAAATTTCGGAGATAAAATTTCTGGCAACAGTATTGATAAAAATAATATCATCACTCTTGCAAATCTAAACTCTGACGATATTGCCAATATAAATGTTTTAAAAAGAGAAGGTGCAACGGCCTTATACGGATCGCGAGGTGCAAATGGTGTACTAATAATTACAACCAAAACGGCCTTAGACGAATTAAAAAAAGTGCCAACGCGTAAAAATTTCAACGAAACGGCCTTCTTCTATCCACACCTTAAAACCGATAAAAATGGACAAATAAGCTTCAATTTTACCAGTCCAGAATCTCTAACTCAGTGGAAACTGCGGCTATTTGCACACAATAAAACAGCACTTTCAGGGTATTTAGAAAATTTGGTGATCACTCAAAAAGAGTTGATGATAGCGCCAAACATGCCACGCTTTTTTAGAGAAAAGGATACTATAAAAATAACAGCTCGCATTTCGAATCTCACTACTGAAAACAAATCGGGCACAGCAATTTTACAGTTGTTTGACCCTATTACCATGGAGCCAATAGATACTGAAATGGGTAACGAAACTAACTTTCAAAACTTTCAGATTTCCGCTAAAGGAAACACTACTGTAACTTGGAAAATTCATATTCCCGAAGGCCTTCAAGGCGTTCAATATAAAGTTATCGCCAAGGCAGGAGATTTTTCTGATGGTGAAGAAAATATAATTCCCGTTTTAACCAATAACATATTAGTAACCGAAAGTATTCCGCTTTGGGTGAAAGGAAATACAAAGCGCGAATACACTTTTGAAAACTGGAAAAATAATACTTCCACTACTTTAAAAAATCATCAACTTACTCTGGAATATACTTCAAACCCAACGTGGTTGGCCCTGCAAGCACTCCCCTATTTGATGGAATACGAGCACGAGTGTTCTGAGCAAACGTTTGCACGCTATTACGCAAATTCGATAGCGACAGACATTATAAATAGCAATCCAAAAATTGCTGAGTATTTTGAAAATTTAAGTAAGGAAGGTATTGCTTCTAAACTTGAGAAAAATGAAGCGCTAAAATCTATTATTCTTGCTGAAACGCCTTGGTTTAACGATGCACAAACCAAAACTGAAAAACTGGCTCGTACAGCGCTATTGTTCGATTTAGAAAAAATGAAAAACGCCGAACAAACTGCCTTTGAAAAGTTAAGCAGTCAACAAATGTCTAGCGGTGCTTTTCCTTGGTTTCAAGGCGGTGGAGAAAACGAATTTATTACAAGACACATTCTTGCAGGCTTAGGAAAGCTTATGGAAAGAACTGATAGCCTTCCTTCAAATTTTAGTTTTATGACAAAACGTGGAATTGCCTATTTGGATAAAAAGTTTGAAGAGAACCAAAAATTCAATCGTGAAAAATTGCAAACTAGTACTATTCCTAAGTATTCTGAAATTCATTACTTATACACCCGTAGTTTTTATTTAAAAACGCTTCCACTTTCAGATACTTTAAAACTTAAAATTAATGAAGACTTAAAACTTCTTAAAGAGAATTGGCTAAACGCTTCTTTATACGAAAAAGGAATGGCTGCTCTCATTTTTCAACGTTTTGAAGATTCAAATACCGCTAAAAAAATAATAAATAACTTTAAAGAAACAGCCGCAAATAATGAAGATTGGGGAATGTATTGGATTGAAAATAAACAGAGTTGGTATTGGTACAAATCTCCAATTGAAACCCAAGCGTTACTAATAAAAGCTTTCGCCGAAGTAGCCAATGATAAAAAGTCTATAGAGGCAATGAAAGTTTGGCTCTTGAAAAACAAACAAGTAAAACACTGGGCGACCACAAAATCTAATACCGAAGCTATTGATGCCCTTTTGACTTTCGGTAGCGATTGGACAACTATAAAAGACAAAACTAAATTTGAATTGGGCGATTCAAAAGCATTACCAAAAAAGTTAATCGAAGCTGAAAAAGAAATTGAAACAGGTTATTTCAAAATAGATTTTAAAGGCTCAGAAATGACGCAAGAAATGGCGACTTTAACAGTCAACAATAAATCTGAAGTACCCGGTTTCGGAGGTTTTTATTGGCAGTATTTTGAAGATTTAGACAAAATTAAAACTAACGCCAATCAACCTTTGAAAATTTCAAAAGAACTCTACCTAAAAAAGAATACTGACTCAGGGCAGCAACTACAACAAATAACTGCGATAAACCCTCTGAAAATTGGGGATTTGATTACAGTGAGGCTCATCGTTTCCTCCGCAGAAGATATGGAATACGTTCATTTAAAAGGCATGCGAGCCTCTGCTTTAGAACCCGTAGATGTAATTTCTAAATATATCTATAAAGATGGTCTTGGCTATTATATGAGTACTCGCGATGCTGCAACGCATTTTTTCTTTGATAGTATTAAAAAAGGAACTTACGTATTAGAATATGATGTTCGCGTAAATAATATAGGTGAATTTTCAAATGGCATAACCACTATACAGAGTATGTATGCCCCAGAATTTAGCAGCCACTCGAAAGGTATTAGAATTAAAATCGAAGAATAACCTCCTTCAATTTTTCAGTTAAAAAAAAACCAGTCTTACTTTCAACATTGAAAGTAAGACTGGTTTTTAAAAAATATCAAGCTAGGTTTTAATACCGCGTTATCGCACCAAAACCATTAAACTTTGATAGTTCCCCTTTTGGAAGGAAAACCACATCGCCACCAAACTTCATATTTTCCTCAATCATCTCGTCGTAAATATCGTCGATTACACCAGTGTCGTTTCGTTCAATATTAGAAACATAGACTATGGAGTCGTCTTTTATAATGGCGGGTTGAAATAGACCTTGCTCAATAAATAGGGTTTGTATTTTTCCGTCAGATATAGCTTTCCAAATTTCATTGGTATCGCTTAAAAATTTGTTTTCTCCCACGGCTTTTTTCAAATCTGCCTTTCGTTCGTTGTTTTTCTGAACTACGTACTCCTTCACTAGCTCCCAGCTTTCTTCAACTATGGAATGCGCCGCATCATTAATTTTATTTTTATCTAAAAACACGTTGAAAATACTGCGTTTGTTATCGGCAATTTTTAGGTATTCGTTGTGGTTCTCTTCAAGACCGCAAATCAATACTGGTAACGGGTTGCGCTTTCTAACTTCATTCACCATTTTATCTGCTTGATTGAAATATTCAGCAATTAAACTGGTTTGTTTTGCCGCCATGGCATTTGCCGCACGATTTTTTGAAAAAAACTGGGTGTTTTCAAAAGGAAACGGTGTGCCAACTTCGCGAACTATCGTATCGTTCATCGCTTCAATAAGTCTTATTTTCTCCTGACTTAAAACCAAAATGTAGTAGTTGGTTTCCAAGTGCATAGCTCGCACTAAATCGCGTGTGGCGAAGGTCTCATCTATAACCACACGATCTTCAACCTTAATTGGGAGGCGTGTGTATTCGCCAATCTCATCATTTACAAAAAGCATCAAACTCTCCAAATTTTTACTATGATCAATTTGGGCAGCGAGCTTATTTAATTTTTCTATTAAACTTTTCGCGTTGCGTTTACTGGTATCTGCCATTAACCTGTCTTCCGCTTGCTTAATTAAATTTTTAAGACGTAAGCCGTCATTTAAGTAATCTGGTTTTGTTCGGTGCGTAGTAGCAATAATGGTGATACAATTTTCCGAACGTATGTCTTTAAGCTCTTTTAATGCAATGTTCATGTTTTTCTTGTTTTAAAGTTTTATTGAAGTGTGGGCAGAAATGCCTTCATTTTTTTGAATGGTATTTTTGGAGATTTCATATAATTATAACCTTCGTAAAACTTAATTGAGATCATATTCATTTATATGTAATCTGTATCCCAAAAAGACTAATATAACCCTTGCAAGGCTGATAAACAATGACATATATCAGCTATTGGGTATGTGTAATAGAAAAGTGGAGAGCGGAAATTTTTAAATATAAAGTATTGGTGTTGTTAAATTTTAAATCCAATTAGTAATATTGTGAAAAGAAAGATTGCCAGAATACATATGGTTACAAGTAAGTTTATGATGTAGTTTCTACGCTGATTTTTTATTAAAATTCGAATCTTTTCTTTTAATAAAACACGGTCGGTTTCAGAAAGCGTTTTTCTATTTAACCCAAGCTTAGATTGCTCACTGCTTATTAAGGCAAGTTCCTCTCCGTAAATTTTTTTAAGCTGCTTAAAAGGCACACTAGCTTTCCTATTGAAAAAAGAAGTCTGATTGCCAGCACCAATATATGCCGAACTTAAACTCATTCTTCTTTTGTTTCGTTGTAGGCTCAAATCTAAAGTTGCTTATTTCAAATATACTGAATCGAATAAAATATTAGTTTTTTTGCGGTGAGTGTTTAGAAGCCAACAATCGGCAATCAAAAATCAATTGGCCTATTCAATTAGTTAATTTTATCGGAATCGGTTTATACATTATAATAAGAAGCTTTTTCAATCCATTTCTTAATTTCGGCTACAATTGAATCTGTATTTTCATTCACATCCTTTCCTGTATATCGTAAAACTTGAAACCCTAATTCTTGAAGTTTTCTGTCTATTCGCTTATCGCGTTGCGCTTGTTCTTCTGTGCGTTCGTGATATGTATGCCCATCTGTATAAACACATAATTTCACTCCTCTTTTCTCGATATAAAAATCTGCAACCGTCAATACATCCTTAAAATTGTTTTTCGGATTGTTATACGTTTTACCTTCAATGGAAATATTCTCGCCTTTCCAATTCAGTGGATATTGCGTTGAAAAGCGAATGTATTCTTTGTTTAGTGCCAGAAATAACTTTCTCTCCAGCGGGCTCTGTAACTCAAATATGCAGGTTAAGCAATTATTGGTGAATTTATAAATACAACCTTGACAAAGTGCATCTTGCGAATAGTGTCTGTCAAGTACGTTTGCTTCATCATTAGTAATATTTAACCTTTCGGCAGTGGTGGTAGTTTCTATTAATTGTGAAATTTCGTCACGAAACTTTGTCAATTCTTTTATATTACAGCGTACAGTTTTTTCCCAACCTTGACCTTTCTCAGTAAGGGTAATTAAATATTCTGTTATTTCTTTTGGAATGCTGTCTGTACTTCCTAAATAGCGACTAGTTTTCTTAATTTTTTCAATTTCAATAGGAATTTTGGCCATATTTATATTTTGGTTAGTAGGTTTCTATAGCTTGTTTACAATGACAATTTTGTAAACATCGCACAAACTAAACTTATTTAAAAATAATTTCCAAATAAAACCAATGGCGGCAAATTTTAGGGCTACCACTACTCGCTTCTAAAAACTAAGAACCAAACCATTACAGATTATCTAAAAATGTTCAAATCCTGTACATAAGAAAATTAGTAATGCCAACTTACTTTTGATATTTTTAAGAGTTCAGTAATTCTTTATAACGCGGATTGCAATTATTTCAACTTTCAGTATTGCAGAACTCACCAAAAAAGATGAGTTTGAGTGGATGGAACTTTTTGAGGAAAACAAGAAAAAAGCACAAACACTACAATCTCAAATAACCACCATCGAAAAAGAAATAGACCAAATGGTTTATGAACTGTATAGGTTAACGGAAGAGGAGATTGCTATTGTGGCAAATAGTTAATCCCCTATTCGCGTTATTTCTATATGTAATGTTATCTGTCAGTTTTACAGCTCAACTATTAGCAGCAATATACTCATCTACAAAATCTTCTAAAACGTTTAGCGGAATTGCACCCTGAGAGAGAACCACTTCGTGAAATTCGCGGATATCAAAATTATCGCCCAAAGCGTTTTTTGCTTTTTTACGCAATTCCAATATTTTCAACATTCCAATCTTGTAAGCTGTGGCTTGGCTTGGCATAACAATGTGTCTTTCAACCATTTTAATTGCGTCTAAGGCTGCATTGGGCGTATTCTCTGTATAGTATTTAATTCCCTCTTCACGGGTCCATTTTTTGGCATGTATTCCCGTGTCTACAACCAATCTGCAGGCTCTCCATAATTCCATTGCCAAACGTCCAAAATCTGAATACGGATCGGTATAGAAACCCATTTCCTTTGGAATAAATTCTGAATATAATCCCCAACCTTCGGTATAGGCTGTGTAGCCTCCAAATTTTCTAAACATAGGCACTTCTTCTAATTCTTGCTGAATTGCCAATTGCATATGGTGCCCCGGGATACCTTCGTGATAGGCCAATGCTTCCATTTGATAGCTGGGCATAGATTCCATATCATACAAGTTAGCGTAGTAAATCCCCGGTCTGGAGCCATCTGCTGCTGGGCGATTGTAAAATGCTTTTCCCGCTGCCTTTTCTCTAAATGGTTCCACTGCTTTTACAATAATATCTGCTTTGGGTTTGGTGATAAATATTTCGTCTAAACGTGTTTTCATGCTATCTATTAATAACACTGCTTTCTTTAAATAAGCATCCTTTCCGGCTTGGTCTGCACTGTAATAGAATTGCTCGTTGGTTCGCATAAACTGAAAAAAGTCCTGCAGTGTTCCTTCAAATTCCACTTCATTTTTAATTGCCTCCATTTCTTCGTGGATTCTTGCAACTTCACGCAATCCTATTTCGTGGATTTCATCAGCTGTTAAACTGGTTGTGGTCGTTCTATTTAAAGCGTTATTATAAAAAGCGTCACCGTCGGGAAATTTCCAAGCTCCATCGTCTGTGGTAGCTCTTTCTTTCTGCTCTTTCATAAACGTAATAAGTGCTTCGTAAGCAGGTTTTACCGAGGTTAAAAGAGCTTCATTAGCTTGTGTTTCTAATTTAGATTTGGTTGTTGCATCAATATCTAACGTGTTCACTTTCTTCATAAAATCTTTTAATAAAGTGCTTTGCTTATCTGAAGCATCAAATGGCTGACCAATCAAAATATTTTCGGAGCCTTCTATTACTTTATCGTAAATAAATTTAGGGGGAACAACACCAATTGCTTCGCGCGCCTTTAGGTTTTCAACTGTTTGGGGGAAGAATCTGTTAAACTCGTGCAATCGCGAAATATAGGCTTCTGCATCAGCAACACTATCAATACGGTGCATATTTATCATAAATGCCGGCTTGCCAGAATGTGCGCCATACATCTGATTTACTGGATAGTTATACAGTCTGTATTTATAATCGGCTATGTTGTTTTCCTTCTTTTGTTTATACAGTTTATAGCTCAATAATGCATTCTTGGAAAGCGCAGCCACATTCACAGAATCTGTTAGCCACGCCAGTTCTTTTTTGTCTAATTCTAACTCTCTTTCAGCGGCTTCGGGAGTGTTGTCATTCAGTTTGCCGTAGTCTGTTTTTATTCCTTGTCTCGTCTGAAATTCAGGAGATATACTCAATTGATAATCGAATGACTTCTGAAAGAAATCATTGACTTTTTTTGATTCGGCAGCGATTTCTGCTTCGGAATAACTTTCACGATCTACTTCGGTTTTGCAAGAAGTATAAAGGCTAAGCGTTAGTAAAATGAATACTAAATTTAAGCTAGTGTTTCTCATTTAAAAGATGTTTAGGTTTTTGGGATGGCACCGGATTTCAGGTAAATTCTGAAGTGATTATAGATTCCTACAGCGCTAAAAAAATTCACCCAGACGGAAAGATAGCAATTTGAAACTAATTTTTTATAAAGTATTAATTTTCATCTTCTATTTCTTCTTCTTCCTCTGAAGAAATAAGCGGATGATCCTGTCCCAATCCTACGATTGTAATAATGTTTTTTACCGTGCTGTACAATAAAAGTATAACCGTAACAAGCATTCCACTAATTACTGAAGAGCTTAAAAGGGTAACCCAATAAATAGTAGTAAACCAAGAGACAGGTACATTTTCAGATTCGGTAATGGGAATATTAAAAAGTTGAAACAAAATAAGTGCTGCTATAAATAATATTGTATCAATTTTTGCAATGGATAAGACTTGAAAATAGTGTGCTTTTTTTAATTTAGATTGCGAACCAGAGCTAATACCTAGCAGTGTAAGAAGCAACGCCAAAATTGTAGCAGACGCCAAAACAACAGTATTGCAAAGCATATTTATACCGCGAACCGAACCTTCTAACAGCTGTTTGGCTTCGTAGCCCGAAACATTTCCCAATAAAAAAATGCCGAGACCAATAAACAAAGTAGAGATTAATCCACCTATGAGTGCCACTTTATTTTTTTTAAGAAATGAAAGCATTTGGTTTTGTTTTTTTTAAAAGTGCGTTTCAAGAATATTTTTTAAATATGTTTCATCTAGAGGTTTGTTGTAAAAACCTTTTACACATTTAAACTCGTGTGCCTTAGATTTATCACGCTCGTCTATAGAATTGCTAAGCATGGTCAATACTATTTCGCCCTGTTGTGATACTTCTAGTGCTTCATAAGCCTTTAGAAACTCCCATCCATTCATTCCGGGCATGTTTATGTCTAAAAAGATTAAAGTAGGTTGCGGATGCTTACCGTCTAATTCGCTTTTTAAATAATCTAAAGCTTCTTCTGCACTATAACAAATATGTATATTGTCTGATATTCCCATCTTCTTTATCTTTCGTGCATGATAGAAATTATCACTTTCAGAATCGTCAATTAGGAGTACGTTTTTAATTCTTTTCATTATTACTTTTTTAAAGTGAAATGTATAGTGGTGCCTTCTCCAAAAGTAGAACTCACCCAAATATTACCCAAGTGAAGCTCTACTATTTTTTTACAGAATGCGAGTCCAATGCCTTGTCCTTCATAGTTTTTAACACTGTGTAAACGACTGAACATATCAAAAATTTTGGTAAAATCTTTCTCCGGTATTCCAACACCATTATCTGAAATATGAAAATTATAGTAGTTCTCAGTTTCTTGATAGGTTATTTTAATGTGCGGCTTTACGTGGGGAGGCGTAAATTTTATAGCATTCGATATTAAGTTTTGGAATAGTTGTTTTATTTCAATTTTATGGCCAACTATTTTTGGCAACTCGTCGTTTTCAATAATTATATCTCTGTCACTAATTACAACTGCAAAATCCTGCTTAATTTTTTTTACTGTTTTATTGAGGTTTATTAACTCCATCTCGCCACTGGTACCAAGGCGCGAAAAAGAGAGCAATCCACTAATTAATTTACGCATACGCTCCACGGCTTTGTTGATAAAATCGAAGTACATAACCGCCTCCCCTTCTACCCTTTCTGGAAAATCCTCTTGAAATATTTCTAAAAAATTAGACACCGTTCGCAGCGGTTCCTGTAAATCGTGCGATGCTACATAAGCAAAATGATCTAATTGTTGGTTTTTAGCAATTAAAGACTCGTTAAGTTTTTCTGCTTCTTCAATTGCCAATTCTTTCGCTTTAATTTCTTTTACCTTATCCGCGTTAGATTGTTTTAATTCGGTAAGTGTATTTTTGAGATTTACGTTTGTAAACTCGAGTTTTTCTTGAGTGCTAAGCAACTCTTCTATTAAAGGTTTAATTTTCTGAATTAAATTGTAAAGACTGGTAAACACAATAACCGTGGCCAGCCCCAATGCCCCTAAAATAATAAATTTCCATAGCGTATAGCGTTGGTTGCGCTCCGCCAAAAGTTGGTCTGCTGTAACAATTAATTCTTCTAAATTTTCCTGAAGCGGTTCTGTGAGGTACAAATTTGCGTTGTCGCCATTTGCTTGTAAGTTATTGTTGGTGGAATCAGTAAATAGAATTTTGCTGTAATTTTGAAAATGACTTTTCATTTCTCCATCAATAACCCGTAAACGTTCGGTTTGCAACACATCTTCTTGGGTGGCATTTTCTAAAGTTTTAAAAAGTGAATCGTATTCTACCTGCGCATCTATAACGGCCTGTTTGTATTTTTCCTGATTTGTAAATTTATACGCCAGGCCATAACTTTCAATCCGCGAAATAATTGAAGATATCTTCCGTATATTGCTTTTAATCTCCCAACTTTTGGCAATATCGTCTACAGACTGCGAATTTTTAATAAAAGAGAAACCAATTAGAAATATCGCAAATAAGAGCGAAGCAACCAGTAAAATAAAATTGGTAAGTCCTACCTTTCTAATTCTTTTCATTCAGCGCTGAAAATTTATTTTATGGGTAAAAGATAAAAAAATTGAGGGTACTAAAAGTGCTCGAAATTATAAATTTTCGCCAAATTAGCTATTCCGTAAAATTTTCACTGGTAATTATTCATTTTAATATTTTTTTACAATTAAATTTATTTTTTATTCGTAAAAATTATAACTTTACTTGTTAACCGCTAACGACCATAAAATTATGAACCTACCCAGTAATTTAAATTTTTTGTTAGTTGAAGATCTTGTATCAGACACTTTTTTATTGCAACGGCAACTTAAAAAAATTAGTCATAATCCCGAAATTCGTTTTGTAGATAGTGAGATAAGTTTAATAAATGCACTTAAAACATACATCCCCGACATTGTAATTACCGATTTTAATTTAGTTGGAATGAATGCGTTTGACGTGATTAGGATAATAAAAAATTATAACGACAAAATTCCGGTTGTAGTTATTACTGGCAATCTGAAATACGAAGCAGATAAAGGTGAATTGCTCAAGAAAGGTGCAAAAGGTTTTTTTCTAAAAGAACCAATAAATACACTTAACGAACGATTGGCTCCCCTATTTAAAGAGATAATAGCAGCTGAAAAAGAAAAATTGGATCGACTAAGTGTAGAGCGTCGTAAATACGCCACCAACAAATCCAATAGTGATTTTTTAAGACAATATACCTTTGGCACAAACGAGACAGCAGAGACAAAAGCTGAAGCAGAAGAAACAAAATCTAAATCTGTGATAGATTCAATCCGTAACTTTTTTCGAAAATAGGAATGATTTTGCCTTGATATCTTTTAACTGCTTTCTTTTATCCTATATGGCTTTATCTATTCCTCGGATAAAGGATCGGGTCTCAACAAATCATCAAGGCAAAGTGCAGCCCAAAACGTACCAAGAGCGTTTCCATTTTCGTGTTCAATATCCTTTCACCCCTCTTCAATATCCATATCGTATCCACAAATGGTATTCAAAATAGATTTAAATTTTTTGGAAGCATTTTGACAGCTTTTGGCGGTCAAGACTAATTCCTTCTCCCACAGGTTTGCAATCTCCAAAGTGCCCATCAGTTTCAAGTTTCTGGATTCGGAAAAGTATTTTAGATTTCGCACGTATATCTTTCAGCTTCCTAATCCATTTTATCAAACTCAGATGTCTTTTTAGTGACAATCATTTATTGTATCCAGTTAGATACAAAATTAAACATTTTTTTGGATTTGTGAAATGGTTTCTCGATGAAGTGAAGTGCTACGTGTTTGTATAACGTTCCGTTGCGAAACATTTTGACCAAAATACATAGAATTTCCCGAATTTACCGATTGCGTGGATTTATCCGAGAAGCCAAAATAAGCAATGGACGTTATGCGTTGTTCTCTGCTGGCTTATTTTTTAATTTAAAGCCGTCATTACCTCAAATAATCAGTATTTTATCTTACCAGTACCTTTGCATTTAGAGCACTTAATTTTCTGAAAATAATCGTTACTTGTAGTTGTAGTTTTCTTATAAAGATAAAACGTATCTTCTGAAAATTCTATATATGTATTATTTACTTTTTTTGAGGTAAATACGTGTCCATAACCTGCGCATTTAGGGCAATTACTACCTTTTTTTGCCCTTACCCATGCTTTGTCCAATTCTCTTTTCATCGAATCCTGAAATCGCTTCATTTTGGCTATTTCATTGGGAGTTAAAGTTCTTTCTTTTTTTGAAGAGCTAGAAGAGAAGATGTTGACATCTGTATATTTTGTTGGTTCTGGAGCTTTCCATAATGGATACTTAATTAATAAAGTATCTAAATACCTATTCATGGTAATCTTATCTTCATACGTAGAGTTCGCTTTTAAACACGCGAGCAGTTCGTTTAAAATTGTTGCATGCTTCTCTATTAGTTCATCACTAAGATTATTTTCAAATCCGTAAATCCATATATCAAAATCTGTAAAAGTTCCTTTTGCTCTTAACTCAAATATCTCTCTATCTTCTGTCTTGGTATAAATCACCAGTGCTTTATTTTCTATATCAACTTTTGTGTGAATTTGCTCTGGCTTCATGACGTGTACTGCACCTGAACCTTTTTTTACAACAAGTAAATAATTTTTGGTCCAAATCTTTACAGCTTTATCCCCGAAATTAATTTGCATCTCATTATTAAAATTTTTCATTAGCTCTAAACATGATGTATAATTAGGGCTAGAATGAGATATAGAGTTTTGGCTTAATAAAAACAATGGTGTAAGAAAAAGAAACAGAGTCATCACCGAATTTTTCATATTCTTTGTTGTATTATAGTTTATAGATTTTTAATATGTTAATATCAGCTTGCAGAGAACGGTTTTGTGTATGGTTAGTTGCGTGTTTAAGCAACTAATTTAGCAAATAAAAACCGAATAGAAAATCCGCGAGGATTTTCGTAAGTAGGCTAGAACTAGCAATAAATTATGGCATCGATGAAAAAGCAGTGAATCCAGTATCTTTAAAGTTCACCAAAACAATAAGATATGAAAACTGCACCCACTGCCCAACCAAAGTTATACATTGGCATCGACATCCACAAGCGAAGCTGGAAGATTCACTGTGCTACGGACCTATTCTCAGGCAAATCCTTTTCCATGCCACCTGAGGCCAAAACCCTTTATGACTATGTTCAGAAGAACTTTAAAGATCATCAAGTGAGCGTTGCTTATGAAGCTGGCTGCTGCGGATATTCTGCTCATCGTAGTTTCACTGGGTTTGGTTGGCACTCCATAGTTACCAACCCTGCCGATATCCA
>NZ_JAIRBA010000129.1 GCF_022008365.1 Aequorivita vitellina | reverse complement strand
GAATACACAGATGAAGACGGCGTTGTAACAGGCATAGACCTCGGAGCGGTAATCGACGCTTTCGAAACGTTAACTACAATCGTAGACAACAACGACGGAACATTTACTTACACAGATGAGGATGGCGGAACCACAACAATCGATATCTCAAACCTTGAAACGCTTACTACCCTAGCCTTAAACGTTGACGGAAAAACATTGGAGTACACCGATGAAGACGGAATTGTAACAAGTATCGACTTAGAAACTGTAATCGACAACTTCGAAACACTTACAACCATCGTTGATAACGGTAACGGAACTTTCACCTATACCGATGAAGACAATGTTACTACAACAATTGATATTTCAAATCTGGAAACGCTTACAACACTTGCGTTAAATGCCGATGGGAAAACCTTAGAATACACAGACGAAGACGGTGTTTTAACAAGCATCGACTTGGAAACTGTAATCGACAACTTCGAAACACTTACAACTATCGTTGATAACGGTAACGGCACTTTCACCTATACCGATGAAGACAACGTTACTACAACCATCGACATTTCAAACCTTGAAACACTTACTACCCTAGCCTTAAACGTTGACGGAAA
>NZ_JAIRBA010000128.1 GCF_022008365.1 Aequorivita vitellina | reverse complement strand
GGCTGGCAAACAGCCACTGGAAATTGGTTACAAGCAGACAACGGATCTGTTACCGTAACCGTGGAAGTACAGGTTGAAACATTTCCGTTTACATCAGTTACCGTTAAGGTAATTGTATTCGGACCTACATCTGCACAGGTGAATGTTGACTTGTCAATTGTCGTGGTTGCGATTCCGCAGGCATCAGTGCTTCCAGCGTCAATATCGCCAACGGTGATGCTGGCATTGCCGGTTGCATCCAATTGAATCGTAAACGGTGCTGCGCAATTTGCTACTGGTGCTACGTTGTCTTCAACGGTTACCGCTGTTGTACAGGTTGAAGTATTGCCATTTACATCGGTTACGGTTAAGGTAATTGTATTCGGACCTACATCTGCACAGGTGAATATGGATTTGTCTATTGTGGTTGTTGCGATTCCGCAGTTATCTGTACTGCCATTTTCGATGTCAGCTGCAGTGATAGTGGCATTGCCGGTTGCATCCAATTGGATCGTAAACGGAGCGGCGCAGTTTGCTATTGGAGCTTCGGTATCATTTATTGTTACATCAAAACTACAAGTTGATTGAAGTCCAGCTCCATCAGTTACGACAAAAGTGTTGGT
>NZ_JAIRBA010000127.1 GCF_022008365.1 Aequorivita vitellina | reverse complement strand
TTGTCAATTGTCGTGGTTGCGATTCCGCAGGCATCGGTGCTTCCAGCGTCAATATCGCCAACGGTGATGCTGGCGTTTCCGGTGGCATCCAATTGAATCGTAAACGGTGCGGCACAGTTTGCTACTGGTGCTACGTTGTCTTCAACGGTTACAACTGTTGTACAGGTTGAAGTATTTCCGTTTACATCGGTTACGGTTAAGGTAATTGTGTTTGGACCTACATCTGCACAAGTGAATGTTGACTTATCTATTGTCGTGGTTGCGATTCCACAGGCATCGGTGCTTCCAGCGTCAATATCGCCAACAGTGATGCTTGCGTTTCCAGTTGCATCCAATTGAAGCGTAAATGGAGCGGCGCAGTTTGCTACTGGGGCTACGTTGTCTTCAACGGTTACAACTGTTGTACAGGTTGACACGTTTCCATTTACATCGGTTACGGTTAAGGTAATCGTGTTTGGACCTACATCTGCACAAGTGAAAGTTGACTTATCTATTGTAGTTGTTGCTATTCCGCAGGCATCGGTGCTTCCAGCGTCAATATCGCCAACGGTGATACTTGCGTTTCCGGTTGCATCTAATTGAATCGTAAACGGTGCAGCACA
>NZ_JAIRBA010000126.1 GCF_022008365.1 Aequorivita vitellina | reverse complement strand
TAACAGCCTGTCTCGGTATTGGTGATTCCCGTGAAAATGGTCTGTGGGTTTATCGGGTTGTTGCCCGCATCCATATTGCGATGGCCCGTAACATTTGTAATGGCATTGGTATTGTTTTCTGCATCTAGTGCTGTTAGGTAAAAACTTACCTCCATCGGTGGTGCCGGCTGGCCTCCCAATATCTCACCGATCTTAGTGGTAAGGTCAAAGACGCCTATCTCGGTACCATCTGTTGAACAGTACACATAGGGTTCTACAACCGCACTGTCGTCTGGTAATGGTTCTACAATTAATTCTAGTTCTACAATTTCAAAACAACCTGTGGTATTACTGGTAGCACGTACATAGATAACCTGTGGGTTGCTGATGTTCTGGTAGGCCGTTGTCTCTGCTGCCGGGATGGCATCGGTCTGGGTTACCGCATCGCCGTAGCTTTCATAGTAGTCCAAGGTCCAGTTGTTCCCATTGCGTATTTGTGCGTTGCGAACGGTAAGGTCAAACAGCTCTACTTCGTCATAAGGCCCTGGGGGTACAATTATATTGTAGTCGCACAGTACAATAGGGTCTGGCGTTACAGGGTTTGGATTGCTGATTACCTTTATGGTAAGGGTCGTAAAGGA
>NZ_JAIRBA010000125.1 GCF_022008365.1 Aequorivita vitellina | reverse complement strand
TATAATTTACTTTATAACAAACGGAATTGTGAGTCGAAAATGGATTTCTTTTTGCATTTGCCACAACGTTTCTGCATATGATTAGTGGCCCGATTGAGCACGGAATTTAGCAAATAAAAACCAAACAGAAAATCCGATAGGATTTTCGGAAGCAGGCTCCAACTAGCCATTAATTATATGCCTTGTTGCCCAATGTTTTTCTGCGTTCTGTTCCGCTTCTATTCCGCACTGCTTTTTTTCTTTGACTGTCCATCGCAAACTAAAACCGACTTTTGCTGATTTTATCTTTCCGATGCCAAAAATGTCGCAGATCCAGTTTTTTCCATTCCGTATTTTTGTCCGCGCAATTTTTTCCGTTTCCGCTTAAAACACAATCTTTTTAAAAAAAATCCGAAAGCTTTTCGGATGGTTTTTCTTTTAAAATATTCTTTAATCAAATATTGGGCAACGGTTTTGTGTATGATTTCGTTGCGTGTTTATGCACTAAAGTTAGCAAATAAATCACAGATAGAAAGTCCGCGAGGACTTTCGTAAGTAGGCTATAACTAGCAATGAATTATAGCATCGATGAAAAAGCAGTGGATCCAGTATCTTTAAAGTTCACCAAAACAATAAGATATGAAAACTGTACCCACTGCCCAACCAAAGT
>NZ_JAIRBA010000124.1 GCF_022008365.1 Aequorivita vitellina | reverse complement strand
ACCGTTGTGCAACATATTGCCAAAAAACGAAAACCGATAGTTTATTGAAAAAAACATTATTAAATCTAATTCTGATTTCCTTTTTATTTGGCTGCTCTGAAAAAGAAGAAATTTATATTAATCCAGATTTAAAAAAGAAAATCGGACTTATCGTTCAATCCTATAATTCAGCCGACAATAATTATTATAAACCAGATATTTATGAAGTTCATTTTACGGAAATAGAAAATGAATGTTATGTGGCAATAAATACCAATATATTTTATCGGACAAATCTTGATGGACACGTATTCCTGAAAGATAAACTGATAACCTTCAACAATACAAAATCTGAATGTAATAATGGTTTAGTAAAAATTAAAACATCTAATAAAAAAGACAATTTGACTGATTTCCCTAATGAAAACCAGTCATTCGACAATTATAGTCCAGCATATTGGTATTTTAAAATAACAGACAAAGGTTTAAAGCCCGATAAACAAGGAAAGTTTAAAATTGATTTTAACTGACAAAAAAAATACGTTGCACAACAACGGCTACAAAAAATAGCTGCTGCGAGTTTGCCCGAAATTCCGTACTTTTCAAAAATGAAAAAACCTACGCCGACAAATCCGCGCTTGTTTTTCCGCTACTTTGTGTAGCCAGAACCGTTG
>NZ_JAIRBA010000123.1 GCF_022008365.1 Aequorivita vitellina | reverse complement strand
ACCGTTTGGGTATAAGTACCAGCTGGTTTTCCTAAGATATCAGAAGATGAAGATTTAGCTGCAGGAATTAAATAATCTAGTTCTAAAACCACTGCGCTTCCCAAAGTGGCATTTCCAATCAATGTTTGATCGTTAGCAGATAAAATAACATCAGAAGGTGTTCCGGTCATAGTTGTAGTACCGCCAACAACTGGTTTAATGGTTAGTACATTCACAGGTATGTTGTTTGATCCGTCTGAAAAATTAGCACCGTCAGCTTTTACTTTAATGTCAAAGTTTTTGGTAGAAGTAACTTTTAAACTATTTGGAACGTTAACAGTAGTATCTGTGTTATAGTCTGCTGCTGTAACGTAGTTGAAAGCAACTTCGCCGCCAATGGCAACACTTCCTGCGTCAATTGAGATTACATCATTTAATACGATGTTTACGGTTGTAGTAGCAGTATTGTTTTGAGCTGCTGCATTGTTAGTACCGAAGAAAAATGCTCCAAGAGCTAGTGTAGAAATAATTAATAGGTTTTTCATTTTATTTGATTTAGGGATTATAATTGTTTTATAAAAATGTCAGTTACTTTGTTTTGACACTGCAAATATAAAACGCATTGCAAGTTTAGTTTGTAGTTGAAACTGTAAGTGTGTGTAGTTAAATAACTACAAGGGAAA
>NZ_JAIRBA010000122.1 GCF_022008365.1 Aequorivita vitellina | reverse complement strand
CTACTTACGAAAATCCTCGCGGATTTTCTATTCGGTTTTTATTTGCTAAATTAGGTGCTTAAACACGCCACTAATCATACACAAAACCGTTGTGGGCCATTAAAAAGAGAGGGATAACAACCGAAAAAACCAAAAACGTACAGCGGACAGGAATGCCGAGAAAAATATAGCGGAACGATTCCGGAACGGATAAAAAAGACCGAAACGGATTTTTAAGCGGAACGGACAAAATTACGCGACGAGGAATCCCGACAAGCAGAGCGGAAACAAAACCCGTTCGCAAAAAAAATAGGGATTGACGATAAAGTTACAACGAGTTTGAATTAAAATCGTGATTGACGGGAAAACCAGTAGCAGGACGCAATCAGAATGAAGAGCAGAATCGGAGAACGGCCCACAACAAGGCATAAACACAATAGCGGCAAAGTGCAAACCCCGAAATTAATTTTATAAATTTAAGGTCTGTTATTAGTCGAAAAGTCAGTGCGCCAATCCCGCTACTGTGCTTATACTGGACGTTGTGCAATATTAAACGAGACCCAAATCGCAGCGGAAAATTGGCGGAATAGCGTCCGATTTTTTTTGGAAATTAGTGTTTTAAAAACAAAAAACATTTCGGACAAAAACGGTGCGCGGACAAAATTGCGGAACGGAAAAAAGGGGAGTAGCTG
>NZ_JAIRBA010000121.1 GCF_022008365.1 Aequorivita vitellina | reverse complement strand
GTAAACGGTGCAGCACAATTTGCGATTGGTGCTACGTTGTCTTCAACTGTTACCACTGTTGTACAGGTTGAAACGTTTCCGTTTACATCGGTTACGGTTAAGGTAATTGTATTCGGACCTACATCTGCACAGGTGAATGTGGATTTATCAATTGTGGTTGTTGCGATTCCACAGGCATCGGTGCTTCCAGCGTCAATATCGCCAACGGTGATGCTTGCGTTTCCGGTTGCATCCAATTGAATCGTAAACGGTGCAGCACAGTTTGCTACTGGTGCAACATTGTCTTCAACGGTTACAACTGTTGTACAGGTTGAAACATTTCCGTTTACATCGGTTACGGTTAAGGTAATCGTGTTCGGACCTACATCTGCACAGGTGAATGTGGATTTATCAATTGTGGTTGTTGCGATTCCACAGGCATCGGTGCTTCCTGCGTCAATATCACCAACGGTGATACTTGCGTTTCCGGTTGCATCTAATTGAATCGTAAACGGTGCAGCGCAATTTGCTACTGGTGCTACGTTGTCTTCAACGGTCACAACTGTTGTACAGGTTGACACGTTTCCGTTTACATCGGTTACTGTTAAAGTAATCGTATTCGGACCTACATCTGCACAGGTGAATGTGGATTTGTCAATTGTCGTGGTTGCGATTCCGCAGGCATCGGTGCTTCCAGCGTCAAT
>NZ_JAIRBA010000120.1 GCF_022008365.1 Aequorivita vitellina | reverse complement strand
GCGGGAGACCGGGTTTACCTCGACTTCGCTCGGCATAAACTTCTCACCCTACTCTTTCAATTTCTATGAAAATTCGATACAAATCAACATTTTCACCTTTTAAAGAACTTTCTAGAGCGGGAGACCGGGTTCGAACCGGCGACATTCAGCTTGGAAGGCTGACGCTCTACCAACTGAGCTACTCCCGCATTTTACTTTTTTTCACAATTACCGCAACGCTCTACCATCCCGATAACTATCGGGAGAGCTACTCCCGTAATTCTTTCAATAAACCTTAAAAAAACTAAATCTTAAATTCCAAAGAATTTAAAAATAATTTTAGAACTTAATCAAAATGTATCCAGCATTTTAAGGAACAATTTCCAAATTTTAAACCAATCTCCTTGGAATTTGGTTTTTGTAATTTGAAATTTTTAAGATTCCCGCTTTCGCAAGAATTTTTGTGGGGAGAGCAGGATTCGAACCTGCGAAGACGTAGTCAGCAGATTTACAGTCTGCCCTCGTTGGCCGCTTGAGTATCTCCCCAAACTGGATTTTTTGTATTAAAAATCCAAATTTCAATATTTCAAAAATTTCCACTGTCGAAGAAATTTCAGAGCCGATAGAGGGACTCCCTTCGACTGCGCTCAGGATAAACTTCTCGTCCCAATTAAATTTAGCTTCAATTTTAAAACTAATTTAATT
>NZ_JAIRBA010000011.1 GCF_022008365.1 Aequorivita vitellina | reverse complement strand
GGAGTATCTATGGAGTAGAGTCGGCATTGAGTCGGCTAGGAGTCGGCATTACGTCGGCATTTTATCGGCATTAAGTCGGCTTTGAGTCGCCATTTTGGAATAGAAATATGAGTATGGAAGAACAATATTGACACAAGATACAACAAACGGACCCCGAAAGTCAAGTACATGGCTCATTTTTTGGTTTTTATATTTATTCAGCTATAAACTTTATCATCAATTTCACCGATTCTCACAAATGCGCTTATATTCTAAAAACGGTCTTGTGTATGAAACGTAGCGTATAAATAGACGCTAACTTTTCGGATTTAGCACGAGCCGAATTTTTTATTTTTATGTTTAATTTTCTTTTATAAATATAACCAAATAAAAAATTTGGCGTACCTTGTAAATATACAAAAACCTCTCGGAAAGCCTATAATAGCTATGTTTTATACACGTTGTAATTAGTGCTTTTCACGTTCAGCTTGGTTTTCCGATGTTTGTTATTTAGTTCAAATGTGAGCGTTGGCAAGACAGACTCTTTTGCAATTTTTGGCGTAGCCTTGGCTTTAGCGAATTGCAAATGTGTATGGCTTTAAGCGTTGGCTATTCCGCAATATCAATTATTTCATTCTGTTTATATAAATTTGGTAAAAAACCAGACTTTATTCTAAACTGACTTCGTTTCTTAATTTTAGGTTTGGTAGAAATATTTTCCAATTTAATTCCTGGGTCGTAATAAATATTCCCAAGAGCCATTTGCGAAAGAAATAGTTGGAAATCAGTTCCTGTTCCTAAAATTATTTCATTTCCATATCTGTACTTTCTTTCAGGTTTAATTTCTGATAATGAAGGTACATAACAAGCTTGATTATGTTTTCTGTTCCAATGTGTTAGCATTGAGGAAAAACTCCAAGAAGCTGTTTCATTCTCTTTTTCGTCCAGTAATGCAATTCTACCATTCGTATTGCGTATTTTTCCGCTTTCAACGTCAAATCCGATTAATTGCATTGTTAAATCTGTGAGATGATGTTTTTCTCCAACTTTGTGAACTCCTCCAAAATTCAATCTATCTGGTCTTCCTCTTTTGTCTTCGTAACCATAAGTTCTGACAAAATATTCCGTTCCCTCGGTTTTGTATAATCCGTCTGTTGGTTCAGGTGTCATTAGAGTAATGGCTTTGGATTTAGTACGATTGAAATTCGCAACACCAAATTGCTTAACTTCCCAACCCATAAAATCAGGTTCAGAATAGCCATTTGGCGTAACCCCTAATTCTGCTTCTAAAGTATAACCACCACAATTAGGTGCACGACAATCCATAATATTTCCATTAGTGTCTAGTCTTTTTGAATCAATCCAACCTAGTTCGTGAATACGTTTTAGTTCGCCTAGTAAAACTGCTCGATTGTTTTTGGCTTTCGGCAAATCTATTACAGAGAAAACTCCGTGAACTGAATCAAATTCTGTTTGATTAAATTCGTTTGCTATTTCAGAGTCTGGTGCTGTTACATAACCTAAAATTGTTCCATTTTGAGCAACTGAAAAGAAAAGCAATCTACCAGCTAATCTCTGGGTCATTAATTCGGAAGGTGCTTTTTTACATCTTGCAAGAAAGCCAGAGAAACGTACTTCAGGATATTTGGGGTAGAGTATAAGTTGTGCTTGTGGTGCTGGAAAAATAGAACCCTCATCGTCAATCCAAGAAAAATTGATTTTAGCTTTAAATCTTTCTTTATTCCAGTCTCCTGCTTCTTCAGTCACAATTTCTGAAAGTGGTAATATGTTTAAAATTTCAAAACTACCACCAAAATAAACTTGATTTTTAGAGTTGTCATTTGGTGCGAGAGTTTTTACATAAATCTTCTTACATCCATTATTTATGAACAGCGATTTTAGATTGGTTAGATTCATTAATTTTTGAAAGTTCTTTTACAATATTTTTTGCAACAGCTTGTATTAAAGGTGTTACAACAGAATTGCCAAATTGTTTATATGCTTGATTATTTGAGACAGGAATTATAAATTTATCTGGAAATCCTTGAAGTCTCGCACATTCTCTTGGTGTTAATCTTCTTGGATTTTTTCCTTTTTGTGGAATTAAAACCTCTGAACCATCTTTATAATATCTTGCACTAATTGTTCTTGAAATACCATTTAAGTCAGTCAATCCAAAACCAAAACCATTTCCTTTAGCTTTATGTTTTCGTGCGTGTTCTTGTAGATAATTCCAGAGTTTATCAGACAAAGTATATTTGTCGTCAACTTTAGGTTCAAGAATATCTTTGAAAACAAAGTTTGATTCTTGTGGGTCTGGAAACTCAAACGTTTCTTTACTTTTAAAAACAGTCTTTTTGAATCCTACAATTATAATTCGTTCACGATTTTGAGGAACATAGTGTTTGCCATTTAGAATCTTGAAATGAACGTTGTAGCCTAATTTTTCTAAAGTACTAATTATGACTTTAAATGTTTTCTTTTTGTCGTGAGACACGAGATTTTTTACATTTTCAAGCATAAAAGCCTTTGGCTTTTTATGTTTTATTATTCTTGCGATGTCAAAAAATAAAGTTCCTTGAGTTTCATCCAAAAAACCGTGTTTTCTTCCCAACGAGTTTTTCTTCGAAACTCCTGCGATTGAAAATGGTTGACAAGGAAAACCACCTAACAGAACATCGTGGTCAGGAATATCCTTTTCTGAAATTTGAGTTATGTCTCCAAAAGGTACTTCTCCAAAATTAGCTTCATAGGTTTTTTTTGCATAAGTGTCCCATTCACTTGTGAATACACACTTTCCGCCATTATTTTGATAAGCCAATCTTATTCCTCCAATTCCAGCAAAAAGGTCAATAAACTTGAATGTTGGGTTTTCTGTTGGTGGAAATGGAATATCCCATTTTATCGGTAAATAATATTGAAAGTTTGGTTCTTCTGCTATATTCAGTTCCTCGTGCAGTTCGCTCAAATATTCAGTTGCAGATGATCTAAAACATTGAGAAACACCATTTTTGTGATTTTGAAAATAGTGTGTCAAATGTGCCAAGTCGTTAGTAGTTTTCTTATCTACAACGATTTGAAGTTTTTCTTTTATGTCTGAATATTTTTTGCCCATAACTAATCTGTAAAGTAACGAAAATTTAGGATAAATTCCATTTTTCCATTTTCCATTTTTTAACAATCTTATGAACGTGTGTAAGCGTTGAAAAAAGACAAGCTCTTTTTATTTTTTGAGGCACGAAAAAAATGAAATGTGCTTGACTATGCGGTTGGCTTTTTTAGTTCAAATGTTCAATTTCAGCTCAATTTCTGCATTACTTACAACTTGGCTGTAACTCAATTCATAGTAATTACAGGAATAACCACAAACTTTCAGTCTGTATTTGAACTGTGGGAGCTTTGTTTACATGCTATCGCATTGTGATGGTAGGGGTGTTAGGCGGGAAAGCTGTACAATACTATTATTGCATTTACTTCCGTCAGTACCGAATATAAACTGACTAAAAGGCTCAAACAACTATTACCATCCAATTTTACAATTCAGATTTTATTTTTCTGCTATATTTAGTATATTTATTCATCGAAAAACGAAAGCCTCCCCGCCACAATTTTTTATAATGATTCAAAATCCTGAAATCGATCTGGCTTGGAACTTCGTCAATTATACCGACAGGAATATTTTCCTGACCGGAAAAGCGGGGACGGGGAAAACTACGTTTCTACATAAATTAAAAAAGGATTCCCTAAAAAGAATGGCAGTTGTAGCACCCACCGGAGTGGCGGCTATCAACGCGGGAGGGGTGACCATCCATTCCTTTTTTCAATTGCCTTTTGGCCCCATCTTACCCGAAACTGCAAATGCACAAGGCAATTCACTTTCTAAAAAATTCAGTAAAAAGAAAATCAATATAATTAAGTCTTTAGACCTCTTGATAATCGATGAAGTAAGTATGGTTCGAGCCGATTTACTGGATGGTATAGACCAGGTTTTGCGCAGGTTTAGAGATAGAAGTAAACCTTTTGGTGGTGCCCAACTATTGATGATTGGCGACTTGCAACAGCTGTCGCCAGTAATAAAAAATGATGAATGGCAGCTTTTAAAAAAACACTACAATACAGGGTTATTCTTCGGGAGTAATTCCTTCCAAAAATCCAACGCGCTTACCATTGAATTGAAACACATCTACAGACAGGAAAGTGCAGATTTTATAAAAATATTAAACGAAATTCGAAATGATTCCCTAACGCCCCAATCTTCCGAAACACTCAACAAACGGTATATTCCTAACTTTTCGGCAAAAGACGGCGACGGCTATATAACATTAACCACGCATAACAATAGAGCCGATAGAATTAATTCTGTGGAACTAAAAAAACTGAAAAAGAAAAGTTTTATCTACGAAGCAGAAGTAGAAGGTAAGTTTCCAGAATATACCTTTCCCACGCATTTAAAATTAGAACTAAAAGTAGGCGCTCAGGTCATGTTCGTTAAAAATGACAGCTCTCCAGAGAAGCGTTATTTCAATGGAAAAATTGGAACTGTTATAGATTTAGACGAAGACGAAGTGCTAGTGCGTTGTCCCGGCGATAATTTCGATATCGTCACTAGCCCAGAAATATGGAAGAATATTCAATATTCCATCAATCCAGAGTCAAAGGAAATAATAGAAGATGAAATAGGTTCCTTCACACAGATTCCGCTGCGCTTGGCTTGGGCTATAACTATTCATAAAAGTCAGGGGCTCACTTTTGAAAACGTTATTATCGATGCCCAAGAAGCCTTCGCCCACGGGCAAACCTATGTGGCTTTAAGCCGCTGCAAAACTTTGGAAGGAATTGTTTTAACCGGTCCGCTCTCCCGAAAAAGCATCATCAACAATCACGAAGTTGCCTCCTTTAGCAAAAATGCTGAAGCGAACCAACCAGATTCTTCCATTTTGGAAACTTCGCAAATAGCATATCAACTTAATTTAATCAACGATATTTTTAACTTTCATACTTTTTTACATCCGGTTAGTCGTATTATAGATATTTATTTTAAAAATAAAGGCAGCATCAACGGAAACTTACTCGACCAACTTACCATTTTAAAGGAAAAAGGAGTGACGGAACTTTTAAAAATTAATACGAGCTTCCAGTTTCAATTAAAAAATTTAAGTGAGCACGATGCTCCAGAAAATAATCTTCTGCTACAAGAGCGCTTTAAAAAGGCAGTTTTTTATTTTGAAAAGCATTTGCAAGATTTTATCATTCAACCTTTAGCCGATCTAAATTTTACTACCGATAATAAAGCAATTAAAGAAGATATTTCAACTCAGCTAAATAATTTGGAAGAATTGATTGCCGTAAAACAGTATTGCTTTAAAGGTTTAAAAGAAGGTTTTAAAACTTCAAAATATTTGGATTTGCGGGCTAAAGCAGCGCTGCAGGAAATAGAAAAACCAAAACGCAAAACTAACTTTGTCGCATCAACCGAAAATAACGAATTATTTGAAATGTTGCGAGAACTCCGTACCGTATTTTCGGAAGAAGAAGCTATCCCGCCCTTTCAAGTTTTTACTCAAAAAGCGCTTTTTGAAATGTGCGAAGTATTGCCGACAAACGCAAAACAACTACGCGCAATTACCGACATAGGAAAAGTTAGGCTCGAAAAATACGGCGCTGCTATTCTTGAAACCATCAGTGATTATTGTGAAGAAAATGCAATTGTACCCAATAAGAAAAACATTTCAGTTCCTAAAAGAAGTGAAACTCAGCAAATCTCCTATAATTTATTTAAATCGGGAATGAGCATTCCCGAAATTGCCGAGGAACGCGGTTTCCCCATTGGCACTATTGTACGGCATCTCGGTGTTTTTTTGGCTTCGGGAGAAATAAAAATAACCGAATTAAAACCAGCTGAAAAATATCTGGAACTCAAAAAAATAATGGAAACCACAACTTACAAAGGGCTTAGCGATTTAAAGAATAAAATAGACGATAAATATTCTTTTGGCGATTTGCGAATGGTTACCAATGCACTTCAATACGAGAAAAGCATCAAATCCCACTCAAATACTATAAAAGTAAATTAAATAAAATACGCAATTATAACCGCTAAAATTACTGCCGTCATCTTCGAAAGATTGAACTTGTGATTTTTTGAGCTTTCAAATAGAATTGTAGTTGATACATGAAGAAATATCCCAATTACCACTGCTGTGATGGGGGTTTCATATTGATGAATTAGATTGTAATTGGTAGAAATAAAACTTCCCAAAGGCGTCATAATCGCGAAAAAGAAAAGGAAGAGCAGGGTGGTAGTCTTTCTGTATCCTGCTGTTATAAAAAAGAACGACAAGATTATCGCTACCGGAATTTTATGAATAATAATAGCAATTAATAAGTTATTGTGTTCCGAAATGGGAAAACCTTCCATAAATGCGTGTATGCTTAAACTGATAAACAAAATCCACGGAAAGTGTTTCGCTTCTGAATGTAAATGTACGTGCCCGTGTTCGGCTCCTTTTGAAAAGAATTCTAAGAATATTTGCAACAATATTCCCAGCATAATATAAACTCCTATGCTTTTTGAATGGTCTTCAAAAACGTGTGGCAATAATTCAAAAACGGTTATAGAAAGTAAAAATGCACCGCTAAAGGCCAGAAAAACCTCCATGTTTCGCAACTCTTTTTTCTTCAAAAAAAGTGCGACAACGTAACCTAGGGCTACAGATAAAAATAATAATAGATAACTCATTAATTAAAAATTAATATTAATCGTTCGGAAGTGTTTTTATCAAAATCGTTCAAACTATAATCGCCAAATACGTGTTTTAATTCGGCTGTGGTTTCGTCAAAATAAGCTTTAAAATCTTCTAAAGTCAACGCTTTTACCCGTTCTGCAAAAAAGTAATCTTCACCTTTATCTGTAAAACGAATGTTTTTAATTATGTAGCCGTCTTCAACATATTTTTCAATATGAAATACAATATTGCCCACTTTCTTTTTTTCGGAAGGTATTAAGTTTTTTATAACCAATTCAGCATTTAAAAAGTCGATAACTCCAAAACCCGAAGGCTTTAATTCAGCTTTTATGGCGCGAATGGTTCTTAAATTGTCTTCTTCATTTTCAAAATACCCAAAGCTTGTAAATAGATTAAAAACTGCATCAAATTGTTGTGGATACGGCAAGCACATATCGTGCACTTCAAAGTGAAGGTATGGTTTTTCATATTGTTTTGCATAGCGAATACTTTCCGCAGATAAATCTACACCGGTAACATCAAAACCTTGTTTGTAGAGATATTTTGAATGCCGCCCTTTTCCGCAGGCCAAATCTAAAATAGTGTCTTTGGGTTTTAATTTTAAAAAAGTGGTAAGCTGGTTCATAAAAAGAGCCGCTTCCCTGTGGTTTCGGTCTTTATAAAGTATGTGATAATATGGGGTATTGAACCACGAAGCGTACCAATTGTCTTTATCTTTTTGCATAGTTATCGTTTCGCCCTGCAAAAATACTGTATTTTTGTGGCCTTATTAAATTGAAGTTTTTTAATTTCATTAAAATATACAATTAATTAAAAAGTTCTCTGCTTTTAAAGGGATTACTTATGACGAATAATTTTAAAATGGTTGCTAAAACCCTCTTTGGGATGGAAGAACTCCTCGCGCAGGAGCTTCGCCAATTGGGAGCTTCAGCTATAGAAATTGGTGTGCGGAACGTTTCGTTTGAAGGCGATACCGGGTTTATGTATAAAGCAAATCTTTGTTGCCGAACGGCTATTAAAATATTAAAACCAATTTCGGCTTTTAATATTTTTACCGAAGACGATTTATATAAAAAGATTTATGAAATGCCGTGGGAAAACTATATGGATGTAAAAGGCTCATTAGCCGTTAATGCAACCGTTTTCTCTGATGTTTTTACGCATTCGCAATACATTGCTTTAAAAACCAAAGATGCTATTGTAGATAGGTTTCGCGATAGGGAAGGGGTTAGGCCCGATGTAGATTTAGATCATCCTACCTTGCGAATAAATATCCATATTGATAGAAATATTTGTACTGTTTCTTTAGACAGTTCGGGCGAATCTTTACACAAACGCGGTTATAAGGTAGAGAGTACCCTCGCGCCCATAAACGAAGTACTTGCAGCAGGAATTTTAATGCTCGCAGGATGGCAAGGCCAGTGTAATTTTCTGGACCCAATGTGTGGTGGTGGAACGATGCTTACCGAGGCCGCATTGATAGCTTGCAATATACCGCCAAATTTAAATCGCGATGAATTTGGCTTTGAAACTTGGCCAGATTTTGATGTAGATTTATATGAAAAAATTGAAGCAGCCGCTTTAAAAAAGGTGCGCGATTTCCCGCATAAAATTTATGGATACGACACCGATCCAGTGGCAATCCACAAAGCGAAAGAAAATATTAAAAGTGCCAATCTTCAGGATTTTATTGAGGTGAAGCAACAAGATTTTTTTGAAAGTGAAAAGGAAGAAGACAAGTCGCTTTATATTGTTTTTAACCCACCATACGACGAACGTATTTCAGTAAA
The DNA here is from genome assembly GCF_022008365.1 of Aequorivita vitellina. Lineage (GTDB taxonomy): Bacteria > Bacteroidota > Bacteroidia > Flavobacteriales > Flavobacteriaceae > Aequorivita > Aequorivita vitellina. The sequence continues at coordinate 97,600 of NZ_JAIRBA010000011.1, read as the reverse complement.
CGATGTGAAAGCGTTTTACAGTTCCATTGGGAATACGCTTAAACGAGGCTATCCCGGCACCCAGGCTTGGATGATTACTTCAAATATGGAAGCATTAAAATTTGTTGGCCTTAGACCGTCACGAAAGATAAAACTCTTTAACGGGAAGCTAGAGTCTAAACTTGTACGTTACGAAATGTACGAGGGAAGTAGAAAGACTAGTAAGCAATAATTCAGTCTTCAGTGTTCAATGAATCAGTTTCAGAGAACCTTTAAACCCTAGCGTTACTCTCCCTTCGGGGGTTGGAGATTTTGTTGGGGGGTAGATTGCTTCTTAAAAATTGGCACTAAGTACGAAATAGAGTACCCATAACCCACGCCAAATTCGCTATAATCGTACGTTCTATTATAACCTGGGATGTACAAATTCGCAAAATTATCTGGTTCTGTTTCTGAAATTTTTCGTTTCAATTGTACATTTAAGGAGAGGTATAAGTTGTTGAGTATTTCAGTTTTAACGCTAATAATTAACTCTGCCCAATGTGCTGTAAGGCCACTAAATTCTTGAGGATCATAAATGGTTTCGGTAGGAAATGCAGGGTTGTCTGTATAAATTCGGTAACTGAGTAACTTCTGGGTAAAACTAGAAATTCCGTAGCGCATGCCAAGTGTAATGGCGTTTTCCATCCCTAGCCAATTTTCATACGCATTGTAGTCAAACCCAATTTTAGCGTAGCTTCCGCTGGTATTTGTTGAAATATAAGGCTCAATCCAATCTTTCTTTTCATTACCGAGTTCTACTGCAGCATAAAACTTTTTGGATACTCTAAAGTCACCCATAATTTCAAATCCAGAATAACCATCTTCAATTATGGTTCGCAACGGTTTTGCCAAATCTACGCCCACCCGAAGGCCAAACTTTTCAATTTTGGGGAGGGTGTCGGTTGCAGTTTCACTATTCTTTTGCGCCACCATAAAATGTGTGCCGCAAAAAAGGCTAATGCAGCATAGTAATGTGGGCGCTATTTTCAACATTTACAGTATCTCGTTTTACAACAATTTCTTGAATCCAATTTTCGTTTCCTTCAGGTGCTAAAGTTGCCTCAAGGTTAAAGTATTCGGTATTAAATCCGCAGGCACGATTAACATATCCAATGCGTCTCTGGTACACAAACATCACTTTATCTGTATTGATTAGTGTGTCGTTGGTAGTGAAGGTTGTGCGAATAAATTTATATTTTGTAGTATCTGAAGTAGTGCTAAGCGGTATCGCAATTTCTCCTGTTTCAAGCTTTGAAATTAACACAACGCTATCTTCATAGTCTGTTTCAACGGTTAAAACATTTACTTTCTTTTCATTGACGGGGTTCGCAATATCGTTAAACGTGATAACCATTTTTGCGGTCGTCGCAGTTCCATCGGGACAGATGTCGTCCTTGGTACAACCTTTAAAGGCGAAGATTATAAATATGAGAAGAATAATTTTTTTAAACATAATTCTTTTTAAATAGACCTAAGGCTTTTTGACATAAACGAAAGACTAATACCGCATCAAAACATTTATAAAAAATTAAAACCCATCTCTGTTCTTTTGATGAATTAACGTTTTTCCAAAAATACAACATTTTCTACGTGATGCGTTTGTGGAAACATATCTACCGGCTGCACTTTTGTAACTTTATATTTTGAATCTAAAAGTGCTAAATCGCGAGCTTGGGTTGCGCTGTTACAACTTACATAAACAATTTTTTCGGCGGCTAAATTGAGCAGCTGTGCAACAACATCGGCGTGCATGCCATCTCGCGGTGGGTCTGTAATTACAACGTCTGGTTTTCCGTGGGTATTAATAAATGCTTCATTAAAAACCTTTTTCATATCGCCCACGTAAAACTCAACGTTATCAATATTGTTTAATTTAGCGTTTGCTTTAGCTGCCTTTATAGCGTCGGGCACAGATTCAACACCAATTACTCTTTTAGCTTTTCTGGCCACAAATTGCGCAATTGTGCCTGTTCCGGTGTAAAGGTCGTACACTAATTCATCGCCACTTAAACCGGCAAAATCGCGGGTTATTTTATAAAGTTCGTAGGCTTGTTCGCTATTGGTTTGGTAAAAAGACTTGGCGTTTATCTTAAATTTTAAACCTTCCATTTCTTCAAAAATATGATCTCTTCCGTAGAATAGTTCAATATCTTGATCGTAAATGGTGTCGTTTCCTTTTGAATTAATTACGTATAAAAGTGATGTGAGTTGCAGAAATTCTTCAGCTATCGCCTGTAAAAGAAGCTTTCTATTTTCTTCATCTTCGTGAAAAAACTGCAGCAAAACCATAGTCTCCCCAATTGAAGATGTACGAATCATTAAAGTGCGTAAAAACCCTTCCTGATTTCTTGAATTGAAAAAACTGAGGTTTAATTCTTCGGCCTTTGCTTTTACAAAATCGCGAATAGCGTTGCTGGGGTCGCCCTGCAAATAGCAAATATCGAGGTCTAAAATTTTGTCCCACATTCCGGGAATATGAAATCCTAAGGCATTTCGGTTTTCGATTATTTCATCGCTTTTTATTTGGTCCAGCGTTAACCACTTGCTATCACTAAAAGAAAACTCCATTTTATTGCGATAGAAGTATTGTTTCTCAGAGCCCAAAATAGGCTGAATTGGCGGCAATTCTACTTTGGCAATGCGGGTTAAATTTTGCTCAACTTCCTTCTGCTTGTAAAATAGCTGGTGCTCGTAGCCCATATTTTGCCATTTGCAACCCCCGCAGGTACCGAAGTGCGGACAAACAGGCTCGGCTCTTTTTTCAGAATATTTTGAAACTGAAATAGCAGAACCTTCGTAATACGCTTTGCGTTTTTTATGGGTTTGTACGTTTACAACATCGCCGGGCACGGCATTATTTATAAAAACCACTCTGCCATCGGGCGCTTTTGCTATTGCTTTTCCTTTTGCTCCCGCATCAATTACTTCAAGGTTTTCTAAAACCACCCTTTTATTTTTTCTTGCCATAGGCGCAAAAATAGAACGTTTTTGGCATTTAAACGAACCTTTAAGACTATGATTCGTGTAATTTAAAATTAGACAATTATAAATCGTTCTTTATATCGCTAATAGCTTCCAAAGCAATTGGTTTAATGATGTAATTATTTACACTTTTAAAATTCTTTGCGCGGTTTATATCTTGTGGGTCTAAAGAAGAACTCACAATATAAATTCTAATTTGTACCGGCGTGGGAATTGCGGTAAAGGCTTCTAAAAACTCCCATCCATCCATAATGGGCATATTTAAATCTAACAAAATTATCTCCGGGAGTATTTCGCCACCTTTAATAATTGCCTTAAGGCTATTTAATGCATCCCGACCATTGTGGAAAACCATAAAGCTCTCACAAAAATCTGCCACTTGCATTATCTTTTTGGTTCCAAAAACAAAAATGGGGTCGTCGTCTATTATACAGGCTAAGTTTATTTTTGTCATAGCTTTTTATTTATTGGTTTAAAATAGTGTTTTGTGTTTTCCATTTTTTGAAGTAGATAGTAAATTGGGTGCCTTTACCAACTACGCTTTCCACTTCAATTTTCCCACCCATTGCTTCTATTTGATTTTTGGTTATAAATAACCCGATACCACGGGAATCTTCATTGTTGTGAAAAGTTTGATACATACCAAATAACCTTTTGCCATCACGTTTTAAATTTATTCCCACGCCGTTATCTTTTATTTTTAATAGAATATTATCGTCTTCGCTATTTGCCGAAAGTTCTACACGTGGCGTACCCTTTGGGGTTTTATATTTTATAGCGTTGGTTAAAAAGTTGAGCAATATGCTTTCTAAATAAGCGGGAATTCCTGCTATATAAATTTCCTTTTCAATATTAATAATTACCGCTGTATGTGTTGCTGTCACTAAGCCCTGAATGCTTCCCAATGCATTTGAAACGTACCGATACAAATTTAACGGAACCAGATTGTCGTAAATTTTAGTGTTTATAACTACTACTTCATTTAAGTGTTTTACCGTTTCAGTTAAATTATTTGAAGCCGTTTTTAAGTGTTCTATATATTCGTTTTCTGAAGAATCTTCCATTTCGGGAATCATCAAATCTAATAGCATTGCAATATTGCCGGTGTGCGACCGCAAGTTGTGAGATACAATATACGCAAAGTTGATGAGTCGCTTGTTTTGATCCTGAATGGCTTCGGTCAATTTTTTGTTTTCGTTTATATCTTGTATTTGCGAGACAAAATGCAGCGGATTACCATCGTCATCTCGCACCAACGAAACCGATAAATTAGCCCAAACAACATCGCCGTTTTTACGGATATAACGCTTATCCATTTGATAGTTTTTAAGATCGTCATTGAGCAATTCCGTTAACAACTCTATGTCTTTTTCAAGATCGTGGGGATGTGTTATGTCTTTAAAAGTTAAAGCATAGAGCTCCTTTTTAGAAAAGCCTAAAAAGTGACATATTTCTTCGTTCACTTTTAGCCACGTTCCGTCTAAGTCAACCAATGCCATCCCAATGGGCGCATGCACAAAGGTTTGTCTAAATTGCTCTTCCTGAATTATCGTTTTAATCTGAATCTTTTTAAATGCATCTATATCTTGAACAATTCCGTATAACCGGATACATTTTGATTTTCTGAATTCAGCAATGCCAATCATTCGAACCCATTTAAGCGACTTATCCCGGCTATTAACTTGTACTTCAAGATCGAAGTTCTTTTTATTTAAAACGGCATCCTTAACTGCTTGTTTAACGCGTTCCCTGTTTTCGCCTTCGGGAAAATAATTTAGTACTTCCTTTTCCTTGGGTTCAAAGTCTTTAGATTCCCCATAAATTTCCTTGCTCTTGGGGCTCCAATAAAAAGAATTGGTTAAATAATCTATTTCCCAATAGCCTGTTTGCGCGACCTCACTGGCTATTTCTGAAATGTCTTTATACCGTTTCAGTTTTAATTGATCTTTTTTCTCTTCGCTAATATCTCTATTTGTCCCTACTACCAAAACAGGCTTGCCATTTTGCTTGCGCGTTACAACTCTGCCTTGTGCATAAATCCAAATATAGTGGCCTTTTTTGTGCTTTAATCTAATTTCGCATTTGTATTGTTCGGTTTTGCCTTCTAAATGTGCTTTAAATAAATCTTTTGATTTCCCAATATATTTTGGATGAAACAGATTGTTCCAAGTATCGGTTGTAATTGGCTGCAATTCCGAAACTGTATATCCCAATATTGCCGCCCAATTTTCATTACAGTTAATATGTTGGGTTTCAACGTTAAATTCCCAAACACCCAAATCCAAGTCATCTATTATATGTGAATAAATTTTCATGTGTAATTTATGTGGCTTCTCTAAGTTAATAAGTTTATTTAAAACAGCCTGCTAAAATATTCAATTAAAATACTTTCAAGTTGCAACAACGATTAAAAATAAAACCTAAAAAACAATTATGCAACCCTAATAAAGTATATTGAGTTTTATGGGAAGGTTGGCTTATTGGCAAACGCTTAATTACCAAAATGTAAGTGGCCATAGCCAATTATAATACGCGTAGGCATTGAATATTGGAAAAAACAAAACCCACTTACCGCAGCGGACACTATAAAACATACGTGTTTCTCAATACAGCCATTGCTTTTTATGAACAACAATTATATTATATGGTTTAATTATAAAGATAATAATCGTTAATTTTGCAAATCCAAGGATGATTTCTCTCCACAAGTAGGAATCACAACATTTTTTACTTCAAAATTATTACAATCTTATGTCAGTTTTAGAGCAAACAGCTTCGCAGAAAGCTATCGATTTAGAAAACAAATATGGAGCCCATAACTATCACCCGCTGCCCGTGGTTTTAAATAAAGGCGAAGGCGTTTATGTGTGGGATGTTGAAGGCAAGAAATACTACGATTTTCTTTCAGCTTACTCAGCCGTAAACCAAGGTCACTGCCATCCTACAATTGTCGATGCAATGATGCAACAGGCAAAAACACTAGCGCTTACCTCCCGCGCTTTTCATAATGATATGCTTGGGAAATATGAAAAATTTGCCTGCGAGTTTTTTAATTTCGATAAATTGCTTCCTATGAATACAGGTGCCGAAGCTGTAGAAACCGCTTTAAAAATCTGTAGAAAATGGGCTTATGAAAAGAAAGGCTTAGATGAAAATGAAGCCGAAATAATTGTTTGCGAAAACAACTTTCACGGAAGAACTACTACTATTATTTCCTTTAGTAACGACCCCGTTGCACGTAAAAATTTTGGCCCATACACCAAAGGGTTTATAAAAATAGAATACAACAATCTTGAACAACTTGAACAGCAGTTGGAAAGCAATAAAAACATTGCCGGATTCTTGGTAGAGCCTATTCAAGGAGAAGCTGGGGTTTATGTGCCTTCAGAAGGGTATTTGCGCAAAGCAAAAGCCTTGTGCGAAAAACACAACGTGCTTTTTATTGCAGATGAAGTGCAAACGGGAATAGCTCGTACCGGGAAACTGCTTGCAGTAGATCACGAAAACGTAAAACCCGATCTTTTGATTTTGGGGAAAGCATTGAGTGGAGGAGCATATCCAGTTTCTGCGGTTTTGGCAAATAATAATATTATGGAGGTTATCCAGCCCGGAAACCACGGCTCTACTTTTGGTGGAAATCCTGTGGCCGCCGCTGTAGCAATGGCTGCGTTAAGTGTAGTTAAAGATGAAAACTTAGCTGAAAATGCTGAAAAACTTGGAAAACTATTCCGAAGTGAATTGAATAAATATATTGAAACCAGCAGTATTACCAAACTTGTTCGCGGAAAAGGTTTGCTAAATGCAATAGTAATCAACGATTCTGAAGATAGCGACACCGCTTGGAACATTTGCTTAAAACTTCGCGATAACGGATTGCTGGCAAAACCTACCCACGGAAACATTATCCGCTTTGCGCCGCCATTGGTGATGAATGAAGAACAATTAATGGATTGCATTTCAATTATTATTTCAACACTTAAAGAGTTTGAATAAATAATTAAAAGTTCGCATAATTTTAGAACGATCAAATAAAAACGGCTTCGAAAATATCGAAGCCGTTTTTTATTTAATAATAGCTGAAGATACCTTCCGCTAAACTGTATTTATTGATTGTGAACTACAGCTTTGTAGTCGATAACAATATCATTTTCGGTAATTAATTTTACCAGATAAACGCCACTACTAAGATTTCCTGTAAAGAAACTGAATTTTGTATTATCGCCTAAATTCTTTTCTGAGATAACCAGTTTCCCGCTCATATCGTAAACCGAAGCAGCTTTTATTACATAACCCTCCGGATTTCTAACCTCTAACTGTTTACCAGGATTGTTTTGGAAAAAGCTTACGTTTTCGGCAACTAGACTTTTAATATCTAATTCTGTGTCAGGTTCTCCACCCGGTCTATTTGTGCCGCGGAAGAATATAAAGAATCTATTGTCATATGTTCCCGGAGGCAAGGTTAACGTAACTCTTGCAAGCGTGGCCCCATTTAATTGTTTGTATGTGTTTTCTTGACTATCGTAAAGATACGCACGCTCGTACGGCTGATTAATTTCCTCAACCAATCTTAACTCAATTAAGCTGGTGTTTCTAATTTTAAAAGCAATTGGTATATACTTTTCAGGCACATAGTTTGTGCCGTTAATTACGTAGGGAAGGCGAGCGTTATCTGGGCCAATGGGGAAATAAGCATCTGTATGTAAATCTTGAGCGCTTAAGCCATCTAAACCGCGGTCATAACCATCAGTAGCTTGATCGTAAAAAGCAATTACCATATCTCTGGTTACTGCTCTATCAAAAATAGCCCACAGACGCATCATTGGGGTACGGTTACTTAAACTTGCTGTTTCTGAAACCGTTGAATAATTTCTACCTTCAGTTTCTGGAGAATCACTTCCTTCATAACTATTAACGCTTTCTGGCCTTTGGAAAACGGAACCAGCAGTATCTTCTTTATAAAAAACTCTTTGTTTATTTCTAATTTTTACAGTGCCATCGGCTTCACCAACGAACATAAAGCCTTGTCCTATTGGAGCATACCTTTTATTCTGGTCTGCACCACCAGTACCAGCCCCGGTTCCAGTGCTTCCTCCAGCATTATAGATATAAAAAGGTGCAGCCGTATAAAAACCGCTAGGGAAGTTGTCTGTATTGTTCGCGTCGGTATCTTTTTCGTCCGGAACCCAAACTCCATATCCAAAAGGTTTTTGGGAATAATAATGAGATGCAACAGATCGGTTCTCATCGTAATACCAAATTGCACCTAATTCCCCATTTCCATTATCATAAAAAAGTTTGTTAAGATCTAGAGCGGAAGGATAGGGATTTCCTGTAAAGGTCATTTGAGCTTCACCATTAACTGGAGCTTTGACTTCTACCTCAAAGGTTCCGTTATTAGGTCTTCCTCTAAATTCGTAAATTTGATCGCCTCCTGGAACATCCGTTCCCACTCCTTTCATAGTAAATCCAAAACCAGGAGGAGCATTCAAACCTCCACCCATTGCTTGATAGTTACCCTCTCGTTCCGTACCAGGATTTACAAAAGTATATAACCACCGTGTGGAAATTCTCAGTGGGCCAGTGCTTCCATTAAGACCTGTAGTTGTAGCTACTTGTTGTGCAGCGGTGGTACTATTGGTAGGTTCATAAATCAAACCAACTCCAAAATTTTGGTTGCCATTATCTGTGGGGTTTCCTTCAATTCCCGGATCACCCACTGGCGAACACCAATAATAGTAAGCCCAAGCGTTTGTAACAGGTGTGTTTTGTTGTACCGAAAGTTGGCCTGATTTTTTGTTTTTTCTATTATTATTACCTTGAACCAATTGTCCATTGTTTCGTAAATAAATACTAGCTTCTAAATCATTATTGGCATTATTTCTAAACAATCGCACATCTTTTTCAACGAAAAGGACTTCATCGTCTACATATATAAATGATTCACTTGCTCCATTTGGTCTCACAGTCAATTGTGCAAAAACACTAACAGTTGTTAAAAGGAAGATTGAAAAGAGTAGTAGGTTTTTCATATTTTTGCATTTTTAAAAGTCTTGGTGGGGGGCACCAACAACTTCTTTTTACGGGTTAAATTTAAAAATAATATACAACATAATCCGTAAAACGCTGCAAAATACGTAATATTTTCGATAAGAGGGGTTTAGGCTTTTTTAAAATCTGTTATTTTGAAGTAGTAAGTTGTTTAAAATTATATGAAAGTACACGATAAAGTTTCAGTATTAGACGATGCCATTTCGGGCGTGGTTACTGCCGTTAAAGGTAACGAAGTAACAATTATAACCACAGATGGCTTCGAATTAGATTTTTTTAAACACGAACTTATTGTTATGGATGGCTCGCTTTCAAAAAGAAAATTAGCGCAGATGGATGTTTCGGAAGTGCTTTCAGAAAAAGAAAGCAAAAAACCTGGAAAAACCAAACGCATAAAACCCAAGGAACGCAGCTTACCGCCAATGGTTGTAGATCTTCACATTAATCAATTAGTGCCAAAAACCCGCGGTATGGACAATTATGAAATGTTAACCATTCAACTAGATACCGCAAAAAGACAATTGGATTTTGCCATTTCAAAACGCATTCAAAAAGTTGTTTTTATTCACGGAGTAGGTGAGGGGGTGCTTCGCGCCGAGCTGGAATTCCTTTTTAATCGCTACGAAAACCTAAAGTTTTACGATGCCGACTACCAAAAGTACGGGCGCGGGGCTACTGAGGTTTATATTTATCAAAATGTGAAATAGGGATTTCGTTAAATAAGTACTTCAACTGCGCTCAGTATGACATATTCATTAAATTATTAATTTGGGGTTCGAAAGCTTTGTGCGTTGCTGATGTTGCTTGATATCTTTATTGCTTTAGCTTCACTAAAAATTCGTCAATACTTTTTTTATTTCTTCAATAGAGGTGGTGTAATCAGACATCTTTCGGTCTTTCCCGACGTGAATTAACTCTGAATTCAACCTACTTGCCAATTCTTTAATTGGCATATTCTCTAAACTTCCAAATTCATATATCCAATAATCAAAGGTTAGAAGCCGCTGATTTTGAAATCCGGTTGTTCTTCTGTCATTGTCTGTTCGGTAAAAATCAAGTTTGCCAATTTGTGCGCTCAGTGCGTCGTATTTTACAAGAATGCCGTCGTATATCAATTGACTGTAAAAGGCATTTTTAAATATTTGCTCAATATTTTTTAAGTCAGCAGCTTTAATGTCCGTTAAAATAACTGAATACTGGGATTTTGCATTGGAGATGAGCCAGCATTTTTTTCGAGCCACATAAAACACGGTTGCATTCCATTTTCCCAGAATGCCCGGAGTGTTGTTTGAATCTGACTGGATTAATTTCTTAATTAACTTTTCAAGTTTTTTTGTGGTGTAAATAGGTGTTCGCATTAAATTTTGCAAAATAATTAAACAATGTTAAAAGAAAAAATAAACTATATTTCAAATAAACCAAATACACATTTAAAATGCTGGTTTCTTTGTTTTATTAATGGTTTCAACGTTTTCAAGCGTTCCCATTACTAGTGTTTCAATTGTTATTTCTTCTTCTCCACTTACCAACACTAAGTTTTTCAGTACAATTTTTACGCTTTTGGTAATCGTGTATTTGTGTTGGTAATATTCATTTACTTCGTAAGTGTCGGCAACTGCCGGGTTTAAATAGTCGGCGCCAACATTTGGATCCGTAACATCGTTTCTAGGGTTCAGGTCCCTGTTTTTATCTTCGTTACGGGTAAGTACGCCATCGCCGTCGTCGTCATTGTCTAAATAATCCGGAATTCCGTCCTCATCCGTATCTAACGGATTTGTTAGTGGGTTGTTATCGCCATCTTCATTTTGAATGTCCAGTTCGCGTGCAGTTGGCACGTTGTCGCCATCGTCGTCTTCATCGTAAATATCAGGGATGCCATCGCCATCGGTATCGCCATCAAATTCTTTATCAGTGGGAACACCGTCATTATCGTCATATATAAAAACGGTTGTAAATTCAGCAATTCCCGACGCCGCAAAATAATCTACCGTAACCCGCGGCGAAGTAGGCGGAATGCTACTACAAAAATAATTAGCCTCCAAAGCCCCGTCGTAGGTGCGATAGTTTACAAAATTGCTGGTGCCATTCAAGATGTATTCTTTTATTCCTTCAATTTTATAAAGGCTGTCTGTAACCCCTAAACGCAGGGAAAGACTTTCAAGGGCTTCGGGATTTACCTTGTAAAAAACGTGATTGCCAGAGGTGCCACATTTTTTAAGTTGGGCATCGTCAAAATTGAAGGAGGTTATAATAATATCGCCATCGTCGCAGCTTTGCAGAAGGAGAGAAGCGAAAATGAAAAGGATAAAAAATTTATTCATAGATATAATATTGAAACAGCTTTAAAGCGCAACTATTTTAACGGATTAACAAATGCTAAATTTCGATACAATTGCAGTTGAAACGCACAATTTTAAAAAGTAAGCCCTGTTATTGCGGAAAATTTCCACACCACAAAGTAACACATTTCTTTTTAACTGAAATGCTGGCAAAACTGTTTTAATATGTATTTTTGCAAACTGAATCACGGAAGCGGAAATTGCTTCCAAAGTTTAATGAAAACAGTATTTTAAAACTGTTTTTTTAGGAAAAAAATTGCTCAATGAAGAAAGTATATTTTGATAGCGCAGCTACTACTCAGTTACGCGACGATGTAATAACCTGCATTTCAGAAGTGTTAAAAACCGAATTTGGAAATCCCTCATCCACACATTCTTACGGAAGGTCTTCTAAATCATTACTTGAGAACGCCCGAAAGGAAATTGCGAAACTTTTAAATGTATCTGCAAGCGAAATAATCTTTACTTCTGGAGGAACAGAAGCCGATAATTTAATTTTGAATAGCGCCGTTCGCGACCTCGGTGTAAAACGAATTATCACGAGCCGAATTGAGCATCACGCCGTTTTGCATACGGTGGAATGGCTTCAAAAAGAATACAATATCCAGGTAGAATTTGTAAAACTCGATGAATGCGGACGCGTAGATTTTGAAAACTTGGAAAGTCATTTGGCAGATACTTCACATAAAACATTGGTTAGCTTAATGCACGTTAACAATGAAATAGGAAATGTTTTGGATTTACAGCAAGTTGCAAATTTGTGTAAAAGGTACAATACGCTTTTTCATAGCGATACTGTGCAGTCTGTTGGGCATTTTGAATTGGATTTTAAAGAAACCCCAATCGATTTTGCTGCTGCTGCTGCGCATAAATTTCACGGGCCGAAAGGAGCTGGCTTTGCTTTTATTCGAAAAAACTCTGGTTTGCGCGCGCTAATCCACGGTGGCGAGCAAGAACGCGGAATGCGAGCAGGAACCGAAGCGGTTTACGCTATTGCTGGAATGGCCGAGGCGCTTAAAATTTCGTACCACAAACTTAAAAAGGAACGCGCGTATATTACCGAACTAAAAGATTATTTTAAAGAGCAGTTGATACAAAATTTTCCGGGAGTAAAATTCAACGGTAATTGCGATAATAATGAGGAAAGCACCTACACACTACTAAATGTGTGTTTGTCTATTTCTGCTGAAAAAGCAATGCTGCTGTTGTTTCAATTAGATTTAAAAGGAATAGCTTGTAGTAAAGGTAGTGCCTGCCAGAGTGGAAGCGAGGGCGGTTCGCATGTGTTAAACCAAATACTTTCCGACGAAGATTTAGGCAAACCATCCCTGCGTTTTTCATTCTCTAGCTTTAACAAAAAAGAAGAAGTAGATTACGTGGTAGATGTATTGAAAGATTTTGTTGAAAATGGTGTTTAAATAAAAGACTAATTTCAATTATTACTTATCTGAAATTTTTTTAGCTTACAACCTACAGCCAACAACCTGAATTGTCTCCCAATTAAAACTTCGCAGACAATTTAACGTTAAATACGCGCGGCGTTAAATAGTTGGGGATTGAATATTGCACTTTTGTGTACACATCTCTTACAAACGTATTTGTAATTGAGTTCTGTACATCGAAAATGTTGAATATTTCGGCCCCTATTGAAAACTCTTTAAATGGCTTTAACCAGCCGGTTTCCCTTAGTTTTGAATCGTCCACAATTACATAGCTCACACCCAAATCGGCGCGTTTGTAATCTGGCAACCTTACTTGGTAATTGTACGGATCGGCATAGCTTGGCGAACCTCCGGGCAGCCCTGTATTGTACGTTAAATTAAGGTACATTTTAAGCGAAGGAATAACTTTTACATAATCTTGGAAAAGCACTCCAATTTTTAAACGCTGATCTGTGGGACGAAAAATATAGCCGCGATCGTCAATGTTTTCTTCAGTTTTTAAATACCCAAGACTTACCCAGCTTTCTGTTCCGGGAACAAATTCGCCAGCCAATCGTAAATCGAGTCCGTATGCATAGGCAACCGCATTGTTGTTTGCGCGATAGCGAATACGCACGTTTTCTAAAGTATAGGGGTTTACGTCTGTTAAGTGTTTGTAGTATAATTCTGAATTCAATCTAAAAGCGCGGTCCCACATTTTAAAGCTGTAATCGTTTCCAAATACAATGTGAATGGATTGTTGCGCCTTTACTCCAGGACGCACGGTACCCGACGAATCGCGCAGTTCTCTATAAAAAGGTGGTTGGTGATACACCCCACCCGAAAGACGGAAAAGCATATCCATTTCCCAATCTGGTTTTAATGAAACCTGTGCTCTGGGACTAAAAACGGTTTGTGTAGTGCTTGTAATATTTTTACCGCTAACCGTCCAATTGTGTGCGCGTACACCAGCATTCATCCAAAGTTCGCTGTTGCCAACATTTGTTTTTCTGCTCCACTGTGCATATCCTGAAATACGGTCTATTTGCGTGTCATTTAGAGCGCGAACGTCTGTATATGGCTCAATTGGTGAAGTGTAAGGCTCATACGGTTGGTTGTTTGGAGGAAATATTGGTGGGCGGATAGAAAACCCAGCCGAGTCAATTATTTCATATTCCTGCACGCGATCACGAATGTCTTCACGTGTATATTTAAGACCGTACTCTATGTAGTTGTCTTCAAGCGCAAGATTTCCTTTGTGCTCTATATTTAGTATTAGTGCATCTAGGTCGTTTCGGGCGTGGGTAAGTTGGCCACCAATGCCACGAGTGAAAGTTACTTCGCCTAAATCTTCCCCGCCAATTTCAGTGTTTACTTCCCCTAATCTATATTCCGCAAGTATATCAAAATACTCCTGTTCGGTGGTTTGATAGAGGGATCCAATAAATTTCGCAGTGTAATTATCGGAAACTACCCAAGTAGATTTTAAAGCTCCGAAATACGTATTGTAACGATCTTCTTCGCGTCCTTCGTAATACACTTGCAATGCAATTGGGTTTGTAATTGTACCAAAGTTGGTCTGTCTTGTTAATGGTCTATAATTGTAATCATTTATAGAAACATTCCCTAAAAAACTCAATTCAAATTTATTGGTGAATTTATAGGTAAGATAGGTTTGGGCATCGGCAAATTTTGGACGGTAATTGGTTTCGGTCTGTTTAGCTTCCACAAATAGACTGTTGTCGCGATAGCGAATTCCTAAAATTCCAGAAAGGCGGCCATCTTTTGAAATGCCTTCTACAGAGCCGCTAGCCCCCAAAAGACTTAAATCTACCGATGCGCCAAAATCTACTGGTCGGCGGTAGGTAATATCTAAAACAGATGAAAGTTTATCGCCGTATTTGGCTTGAAATCCACCCGCAGAAAAATCTACATTACTGGTAAGGTCGCTATTTACAAAGCTTAAGCCTTCTTGTTGTCCACTTCGTATTAAAAATGGACGGTAAACCTCTATTTCGTTTACATACACTAAATTTTCGTCGTAGTTACCCCCACGCACTGCGTATTGCGTACTTAGTTCGTCGGTTTTATTTACACCGGGGAGTGTTGCCAATAAATTTTCTACACCCGCATTTGCACCCACCATTTTTTGAGCGAGTCTTGGCGAAATAGTTAAAACCCCTTCCACGCGTCTGTTTTCACGACCGGTAATTACCACTTCGCTTATTTGCTCCACACTCGTGCTCATTACCGGATTTAATTGATAATCTTCTGCCGGCGAAAGATTTACGGTAATCTCAATTTTCTTATGAGTTAAGTGAGAAAATGTAATTAGCACATCTTCATTGGATGGAATTTCCAATAAATAAAAGCCGTTAAAATCTGAAATGGTTCCGGTATCTTTATACGTTACGTTTGCGCCATAAACGGGCACGTTGTTTTCGTCTAGAATAATTCCTTTAATTACTGCTTTTTGAGCAAACATTACAGTTGCAAATAAAATAAAAAGCAGTGTGAGCGGTAGTTTAATTGTTTTCAAAAGCAAGGGTTAGGGTTGTTTTCTGAAAAATTGAGCTTCAAATGTAGCACTATTTCCAACATTATCTATTACAATAACTTTCAAATTATTTTCTGTTTCCAAATTTATATTATCATTGAAATTATAAGTTAGAACGTCTTTTTTGTAATCATATTCCATCAAAATGAATTTATTATTGATGGTTGCCCGATAGGAGCTTATTCCACTAAGGTCATCGGTTATTTTTACTTTTAGAAAATTTTGATTGCTAATCCACTTTCCTTCCGAAAAATTTACAGGTTTTATTTTGGGTGCCGTTGTGTCTGCAGCTACGGTGTAGCTTCCAAAGGTGCGTGTTCTTGCAGTTAGTTTGTCGCCACTGCGCGTTGTAGCCGTGTAATAGGGCAGGCCTTTGTAATTTAATCTGCCTATGTATAACTTATCTTTATCTGCTTCGTTATAGGCCGAAATATCTGCCGTAATTGAAATATTACTGTGAATTGGAATTACATCTTCGTGAAATTTTAAAACTTCGCCTTCATCTTTTATATCTAAATAGGTGTCTTCATAAAGACTGTTGGCGGGAATGTAAATACTAAACTTGCCTTTGGTGATAGACGTGGCGTGATCTGCATAAATATAATCGTCTGTTTTGACAATATCTTTTGGTTCTAAAATTTCGAGTTCAGCCCCCTCAATTGGTACCGAAATATACATTCTGTTGCCTTTAAAATCATTCACTTCAATAGTGTAAATAGATTGCAGGCTATCTTGTACGGTAATATATCCGTTTTCGTCTTCCTTTGTAATAATACTCAAGGGATTGTTGCTTTCGCGAAACAACTTCTGAACCATACTTTTGTTGGTTTTGTAATAATTGTAGTCGGTGTAGCGGTTTAAATACCTGGTTTCAGAAAAGGCGAATTTATTAAAGAGCACTTCAAATTTTTCGGAACCATTAAATCTCGTTTCTATTTTGTAAGACCCGTTTTTGTTTGAAGCACCGTCTTGCTGGTCGTAGGTTGTAATTCCGAAGCCTAATTTACCAAATGCGGTGATGTTTTCGGCTTTATAATTACCGTCCTTTTGTTTAATTAAACGCAGTTTTGTTCGGTTTTGGCCTTGGTTAACGTGTGCATCTTCGCCTATTGGGTAGGCAAACACAGCGCTCACAATAGGTTTTTTTGTATCGGGAATTTCAATTCCAAAGAGTAATGGGTTCATAGGTCGCTGCGACGAATCGCGTATTTCAAAGTGCAAATGCGGACCGCCGCTGCCGCCAGTATTTCCTGAATAAGCAATTAAATCGCCTTTTTTAACAGGGAGCAGTGTTTTATCGGGAAAGCGTTCCAACTCAAACGTTTCTTTGCTGTATTGTGTGTCTTTTACATATTTTTCAATATCGCCGGCAAAACTTCTCAAGTGTCCATAAACCGTAGTATATCCATTTGGGTGAAGTATGTACAGCGCTTTGCCATAACCGTAATGCTGGACGTTTATTCTACTAACATATCCGTCTGCCGGGGCGTAAACTGGCAGGCCTTCGCGCTGCTGGGTTTTAAGATCTAAGCCACTGTGAAAATGATTGGAGCGCATTTCGCCAAAATTGCCAGATAGTACTAATTTTATATCTAGTGGGTTGGAAAAATAATCTGTGGGAATGTCGTTCTGTCCGTACGCGAGCCCGCAAGAAAGTAGGAGGGCTGATAAAAATTTCTTCATAATACAAAAGTATGAATACGTTGTAATTAAAGAAGAAAGGAGCTCAAAATTTATTAGTATTTTTCAATAACACAAAAAATTATGAAAAACTGTTTGTGTATTACCAATGGTATGCTAACTTTGTGATAGAAGTATTGAACATAAATTTTAATGGGTAATCTTTCTGAAATAGTTGATTCTCTTGAAAGTAGAATTAACGAGCTGCTAAAAAGGCACGAAAAATTGAGTAAGGCCAATGCAGCATTAGAAGAAGATATAAAAGATTTACAATCGAAACAGCTGCAATTTGAAAATGAAATTGAAGTTTGGGTCGAGAAGTGTAACTCCTTAAAACTAGCAAATTCAATGCTCGGCAGCGACCAGCATAAACGAGAAACTAAACTCAAGATAAACGCTCTAATTCGGGAAATTGACCATTGTATAAGTCAACTTTCAGAATAAAAATATAACAATGGCCGAACCATTAAAAATTAAACTATCAATAGCGGACAGGGTTTACCCTTTAACTATTAACCCTTCGCAGGAAGAAGGACTTAGGTTAGCTGCTAAAAAGATAGAAAAAATGATTAAACAGTTCGAGCAAAGTTACGCCGTTCGCGACAAGCAGGATGTATTGGCCATGTGTGCCCTCCAGTTTGCCGCACAGGTGGAGCAAAAACAAATTGATAATTCTAGCGATACGCAGGAAACAGAGGAAAAGCTAAAAGCTTTAGACCGTTTACTGCAGGAGCAATTATCATAACGTTCTTTAAATTAAATAAGGTTACTGCCTACATTAATACAATTTTTTGGTAAACTCAACACGAATTCTTTAAAAAGGGTGAGTTGAAGTTGTAAAAGCGAGCCGTCTTTGAGCGGATACTTGATCAGCTTGTTAGCCCTAAACATTCTTTAAAGGAGTTTATTCAAAACAAATATATTGATGTAGGCTTTTTTTATATATATAATTCAACGAAAAAATGGATATCATAACTATAGTAATTAGTGCCATCGTTGGTATTGCGATTGGGTTTTTTATTGCAAAATTACTAGAACGCAAAAACGCGTCTCAACTAATACTTAGAGCAAAAAAAAGCGCAACAGCAATACTAAAAGAAGCAAAATCTGAAGCTGAAACGATAAAAAAAGATAAAATACTCCAAGCAAAAGAAAAGTTCTTGGAATTAAAATCGGAGCACGAAAAAGTAATCTTAAACCGTGACAAAAAGATTTCAGAAGCCGAGAAAAGAACACGCGATAAAGAATCGCAAGTTTCTAGTGAGCTTGCAAAATCGAAAAAATTAAACTCCGAACTTGCTGAGAAAAAAGCTGACTACAACGAAAGGATTTCTATACTGGACAAAAAGCAGTCAGAGGTAGAAAAATTACATCGGAGTCAAGTAGAACAATTAGAGGTTATTAGCAGTCTTTCTGCTGAAGACGCAAAGTCTCAGTTAATGGAAAGCCTAAAAGATGAAGCTAAAACCCAAGCTATGGCCTTTGTGCAATCTTCTATGGAAGAAGCCAAAATGACCGCACAACAGGAAGCTAAGAAAATAATTATAAACACCATTCAACGCATTGGAACCGAAGAAGCGGTAGAAAATTGCGTCTCGGTTTTCAACCTTGAAAGCGATGATGTTAAAGGTAGAATTATTGGTCGTGAAGGTAGAAACATTCGTGCAATTGAAGCCGCGACAGGGGTAGAGATTATTGTTGATGATACGCCCGAAGCAATAATCCTTTCGTGCTTTGATTCTGTAAGAAGAGAAATTGCGCGTTTATCGCTTCACAAATTAGTGACTGATGGTCGTATTCACCCAGCCCGTATTGAAGAAGTAGTGCAAAAAACCACAAAACAAATTGAAGAAGAAATAATAGAAGTAGGAAAAAGAACCGTTATTGATTTAGGTATTCACGGCTTACACCCCGAGCTTATAAAAGCGGTGGGACGTATGAAATACCGCTCGTCTTACGGTCAAAACCTGCTACATCACTCACGAGAGGTTGCGCGACTTTGTGGCGTAATGGCTGCCGAATTAGGTTTAAATGCCAAACTGGCAAAGCGCGCCGGTTTACTTCACGATATAGGTAAAGTACCCGAAACTGAAACTGAAATGCCTCACGCACTTTTAGGAATGCAATGGGCAGAAAAATACGGTGAAAAACCAGAAGTGTGTAACGCAATTGGTGCCCACCACGACGAAATTGAAATGACAGGATTGCTCTCTCCAATCGTTCAGGTTTGCGATGCTATTAGTGGCGCAAGACCTGGAGCAAGACGTCAAGTGTTAGACTCTTACATTCAGCGTTTGAAGGATTTAGAAGATATTGCTTTTGGTTTTGGCGGTGTTAATAAAGCCTACGCAATACAAGCGGGACGTGAGCTTCGTGTTATGGTTGAAAGCGAAAAAGTAAGTGATGAAAAGGCAGCACAACTTTCGTTTGAAATTTCACAAAAAATACAAACAGATATGACCTATCCGGGGCAAGTAAAAGTTACCGTAATTCGTGAAACCCGTGCGGTGAATATTGCGAAATAAAAAGCCTTCATCCCGAAGGGGAAACTTTATTGCTATAATTGAAAAAAGCTCCGTTTGGAGCTTTTTTTATTACGTATGAATAAGAGTTTCCTTTTCAGGAGCGGAGTGGGCTGTACTCCCTCTTTAGGGGTTAGAAGGACTGGGCTTATTCATCATAAAGATTCTTATAACCTTTAGATTCTTCTTCAAAAAACTTTCCATTTATATATCTATAATGGCGATCTAATTTGGCTATTTTTTTCATATCGGCATCGGTTAGTGCAACGTCTGCTGCTTTAAAATTAGACACTATATGTTCTTTGGTAGTAGATTTTGGAATGGCCGCACAACCTCTGTGATTGTGCCAAGCAATTAATACCTGTGGCACAGTAGCACTACGGTCTCTGGCTATTTCGTTTAAAACACCTATATCCATCATATTAGGTTCGTCGCTAGCTTTCATTGCTTTAATGCGGTCGCCCGAACCTAATGGCGAATAGGCCGTAACTAGAATGTCTTCCCCTTTACAATAATCCAATAACGCATTTTGTTGCAATAGGGGATGGAGCTCTATTTGGTTCATTTCTGGTTTTTGAGTCGCTTTCCCAATTAAATCTTTTAATTTCTTTTCACTAAAGTTGGAAACGCCAATATGTTTGGCCATTCCATCATTTTTGGCTTTTTCCATCTGTTTCCAAGTTTCAATGATGGGAGCTTCTTCTGGTGTAAGGTAATCTTCAGGTTTTTCAGGAAAACTAATGCCGTGCCTAAATGCAACAGGCCAATGAATCAAATACAAGTCGAGGTAGTCGAGCTTTAATTTTTTTAACGATTCTTGCAGGGCTGGAATTACTTGCCCTTCGGCGTGTGAATCATTCCAAAGTTTAGACGTAATAAATACATCTTCGCGAAAAATTTCTCCTTCGGCGAATATTTCGGCTAAAGCCTCGCCAATTATTTCTTCATTTTCGTAATTTTTTGCTGTATCAATATGTCGATATCCGGCGTAGATAGCATCTTTAATGGCTTTTTTTAATTCGCTTCCCGATGCTTTCCACGTGCCTAAGCCTATAGCGTGCATGGTATCGCCGTTTTGGAATTTAAGTGTTTTCATTATATTTTTTTTTGATTTTTAATATTTCACTTGAAAATACAAAACTATACCGCCAGACTAAAGGATTTTATGAAGTTTGGGTTTTTTTTAACCGAATTGAAGTTGGCCAAATGGCTTAAAGTTTGAACTGAAAATTGCCGACTATTTTCTGGGATGGAACCTATTAATAACTTCGGTTAAGTGTTTGCGGTCCAAATGCGTGTAAATTTCGGTGGTGGTAATGCTTTCGTGACCGAGCATTTGCTGGATGGCGCGAAGATCGGCACCGTTTTCTAAAAGATGTGTGGCGAAAGAATGCCGAAACGTATGCGGACTTATTGTCTTGCGAATTCCCGCTTTTTCAACCAGCTGTTTTACAATTGTAAAAATCATTGCACGCGTTAATTGGCGGCCGTGTTGGTTAAGGAAAAGCGTGTCTTTGGCAGTGGGATCAATTTTTTTGTGCACCCTAATTTCCTTCCTATAAATAGTAATGTATTTTTCGGTTGCAGGGCTAATGGGCACCAAACGCTGTTTGTCGCCTTTACCGGTAATTTTAATAAATCCTTCGTCAAAATACAGATCCGAAATTTTTAAATTAGTCAGCTCTGAAACCCGAAGGCCGCAACCGTAAAGGGTTTCGAGAATTGCCCGGTTGCGTTCGCCCTGTTTTGAGCCCAAATCGATAGCGGCGATTAATGCATCAATTTCTTCAATTGCAAGTGTATCGGGAAGTTTTCTGCCAAGTTTTGGTGCTTCAATTAGCGCCAACGGATTGGTTTTTCGGTAATCTTCAAAAATTAAATAATTGAAAAAACCTTTCAGACCAGAAATTAAGCGACTTTGGGACCGCGGATTCACTTTTTTGGCAATTTCATAAATAAACTGTTGCAGCGTTTCTTCAGAAATAGAAATAGGGGAGGCTTCTATTTTATTGGTTTCCAACCATCGCATCAGCTTTTTTACATCTAGGGAATAATTAATGATAGAATTTTGGGAAAGCCCGCGCTCCAATCGCAGGTAATTTTGATAATCCTTTAAGCCTTGATGCCACTTCATACTGCTATATTACTACTAAAAACAATAGTTAACAAAAATCTAAATGTATTTTAAGGTATAAGATAAGCGGTATATTTACGTTTAATGTAAAACTCAAAAAAAAATTAAAACGTTATGAAAAAATTAATTGTAGTAGCAATCACTTTATTTATAGGTACGACGGCATTTTCGCAGGAGCTCGATCTTGGTATAAAAGCGGGTGCTAACTTTGCGAATATTTCGGATGTAAACGATCTTTCTAGTAAAACGGGTTTCCAAGCCGGTGTTTTTGCGGGAATAAAATTTACAGACAAAGTTGGAATACAGGCAGATTTACTGTACTCTCAGCAAGGTGCAGAGTTTGACGCTGGCGAGTTTGATTTAACCTATGTGAATGTACCTGTTGTTTTGAAATATTATTTAGTGAAAGGCTTGAATATACAAGCTGGTCCGCAATTCGGATTTATTGTAGATGATAATATAGCAGATGTTCTTGGAAATATATATGAAGCTGAAAGTTCTGATGTTTCCGGAATTATAGGAGCCGGTTACGATTTTCCCTTTGGAATTCGCGTAGATGCACGTTATAATTTTGGCTTGTCTGATGTTTCGAAAGACGTGGATGGAAAAAACAAGAACAATGTATTTTCAGTTGCCCTAGGCTATTCTTTTTTATAATAAAGAGGAAATGACTAAACTTTAAAGAGCCATTCTTAATTGAATGGTTCTTTTTTATGAAGAAAAAGTACGTTTTTTTGTCTTTAAAAAGATAAGATAGACTCAAGTTTGGTAGTCGTAATAAGTGCTTGACACCCTTTGCGTTATTTGGATTATTTCTATTTAGGACTAATTTGCACTATTTAAAAGTTTTGCCTATTTTTAAAGCACTAATCTTAAAACCTTTTAATTATGAAAAAACTATTATTATTAACCGCACTTGTTGTATTATCGTTTACAACAGCACAATCACAAAACTTTAATATTGGTGTTAGTGCTTCACTACCCGTTGGAGATAGCTCGGATGGTTACACCTTTGGAGCTCAATTAGATTTTTCTTATCTATTTGATATCAACGATTCTTTTTATGTAGGGCCAATGGCCAGTTTACTGTATTACAATGGCGATGAAATTGATACACCAATAGGCACCTTTGAAGTTGATTCAGCGGTTTTTTTACCAATAGGTGGATCTGCAAGATTTATGCTTGAAGAGTTCTTTTTTGGAGCAGATCTTGGTTACGGAGTTGGTATAAGCCCCGATGGAAATGATGGAGGCTTCTTTTACAGACCAAAAGTAGGTTACAACTTTGGATCTATAGCGGCTATTCTGTCATATTCCGGAGTTTCTATGGATGGCGGAACCTTTAGCTCTGTGAACGCTGGAGTGGAGTTTGGACTATAATAAATTATATTAATATTTATAAAAGGCAGGGACAATGTTCCTGCTTTTTTTATTTCATATATTTACTTTATGAAAATAATCATTATCAACGGCCCTAACTTAAATCTTCTCGGTAAGCGTGAAAACGATATTTATGGAGATGAAACCTTCAACGATTTTTTTGAGAAACTACAGCAAAAATATCCCAAAATAGAACTCGCCCAATTTCAATCGAATATTGAGGGAGAACTAATTGATAAAATTCAGGAAACAGGTTATAGCTTTGATGGCATTATCTTAAATGCCGCGGCTTATACACATACATCTGTAGCAATTGGCGATGCCGTTAGAGCAATTAAAACGCCCGTGGTAGAAGTTCATATCTCCAATACTTTTTCAAGGGAAGATTTTAGACATAAAAGTTACATCGCTCCAAATGCAAAAGGTATTATTGTTGGTTTTGGATTGCAAAGTTATGAATTGGCTTTACAAAGTTTTTTGAAGTAGTTTTGGTATATTATAAATAAAAAAAACCGCAACATTTAAGTGCGGTTTTTTTATTCGTCTAACGTCTAATATCTAACGTCTATTATCTATAAATGAATCACTTCCCCATACGCATCAGCAACGGCTTCCATTACGGCTTCGCTCATTGTTGGGTGCGGGTGAATAGCTTTTAAAACTTCGTGTCCTGTCGTTTCTAGTTTTCTTCCTAAAACAGCTTCAGCAATCATATCGGTTACGCCAGCACCAATCATATGGCAGCCTAACCATTCGCCGTATTTAGCGTCGAAAATCACCTTTACAAACCCATCTTTTTCACCGGAAGCACTTGCTTTTCCGCTAGCTGAGAAAGGGAATTTTCCAACCTTCAATTCATATCCAGCTTCCTTAGCCTGTTTTTCAGTCATTCCAACACTTGCAATTTCTGGCGAAGCGTAGGTACATCCTGGAATATTTCCGTAGTCAATTGGTTCCACATTTAAACCTGCAATTTTTTCAACACAAGTTATTCCTTCCGCGGAAGCAACGTGGGCTAGGGCAGGACCGGGAACAACATCGCCAATTGCATAGTAACCTGGAATGTTAGTTTGGTAGAAATCGTTAACCATTATTTTGTTTTTGTCGGTAACAATACCTACATCTTCAAGGCCAATACCTTCAAGGTTTGAAGCAATACCAACTGCCGAAAGCACTATTTCAGCTTCAAGGGTTTCTTCACCTTTTTTAGTTTTTACAGTAGCTTTTACCAATTTCCCCGAAGTGTCTAATTTTTCTACGGAAGAATTCGTCATTACTTTAATTCCCGCTTTTTTAAACGAACGCTCAAATTGTTTAGATACATCTTCGTCTTCCAGTGGTACGAGATTTGGTAAAAATTCAACGATAGTAACTTCGGTTCCCATAGCATTATAGAAATGTGCAAACTCAGAGCCAATTGCGCCACTACCTACAACTATCATACTTTTGGGTTGTTTTTTAAGCGTCATTGCTTCGCGGTAGCCAATCACTTTTTTGCCGTCCTGTTTAAGGTTTGGCAATTCGCGAGAACGTGCGCCGGTTGCAATAATTATATGATCTGCAGTATATTCTTTACCATCGACGTCAACTTTCTTTCCGGTTTTTAATTTTCCGAAGCCATTGATAACGTCAATTTTATTTTTCTTCATTAAAAACTGAACCCCTTTGCTCATTCCCTCGGCAACCCCGCGGCTTCTTTCAATTACTTTCCCGAAATCTTTATCAAATTCCTTTACGGTAAGTCCGTAGCTGTCTGCGTGTTTTAAATAATCAAAAACCTGTGCACTCTTTAAAAGTGCTTTGGTAGGGATACAACCCCAATTTAAACAAACGCCTCCAAGGCTTTCTTTTTCAACAATAGCGGTTTTTAAACCTAATTGTGAAGCCCTAATTGCAGTTACATAACCACCGGGTCCGCTTCCTAAAACTATTACGTCGTATTTGCTCATTACTTATATTTATATATTACTTTTCAAGCCACGAATTTACGAAATCTAAAAAGAAATTGCGATAGCTATCGCGGTCAAATTCTAAATTACGGCAATGTGTTAAGGGATTAAATGGTGTAATTGAAAAAGCATCAATTTTCAAGTGATAGTCTATTTGAAAATTGATGCCTAAAATTTTAAATACTGAAAATTATTTTTTCTGAAATTGTAATGATAAAGAGTTTACACAATAGCGCTGACCGGTTTCTGTTGGGCCATCGTTAAATATATGCCCTAAATGACTTCCGCAATTTGAGCAGAGAATTTCTGTACGGATCATGCCGTGGCTTTCGTCTTTTACATACTCTACGGCTCCCTCGATAGAATCGTCAAAAGAGGGCCATCCACAATTGCTTTCAAACTTGTTGTTACTGTCAAAAAGCGGTGTATTGCAAGCACCACAAACGTAAGTTCCTTCATTGAAAGTTAGGTTGTATTCTCCCGTTCTGGGAAATTCGGTGCCTTTTTCACGCAGTATATGGTAGCGTTTTTCGCCTAGTTCTTCGCGCCACTCGGCTTCAGATTTTGTGACGGGGTATTTATTTGGCTTCTCCATTATCGGGAATAAAATTTAATGCAACTCCATTTATACAATGCCTTTTGCTCGTGGTTTCTTTTGGCCCATCGTTAAAAACGTGTCCTAAATGTCCACCACATTTGGCGCAATGCTCTTCCGTTCGTGTATAACCGAGCTTGTTATCAGTTGAAAAAGCTACATTACCATCAATTACTCGGTCAAAACTTGGCCAGCCTGTGCCACTATCAAATTTGTGTTCGCTTTTAAAAACTGGATTGCCGCAGGCTGCACACACGTAAGTTCCCTTTTTATGATTGTCGTTTAACGGACTTGAGAACGCGGGTTCCGTGCCTTCGTGGCGAAGTACATTATATTCCGCTGGAGTGAGTTCTGCTTTCCACTGGGCATCGGTTTTTACAATTGGAAACGCTTGTTGTACAGTTTTAACCCCCTTTTGCGCAGGCGAATTGCAACTAAAAATCAACGCACTCGTAATTAATAATGTGCTTAAAATCTTCATATTAAAGCTCTAATTTCTCTATTTGTAAATCATTGGCTTGCATTACTTCCAAAACGTCTTCCATTGAAGGATTTGTTTTTGCAAATTCTGCTGGAACTACTGCAATTCTAAATATTTGATTTGTATCGTGAATTGGGTCAATATTGGTTAAATCGAAATTTCCTTCAATAGTAAACTGAACGTCAACAAAGGTGTTGTTAAAGTTATATTGAAAAAAATCGCCTGTACCGTCATTATAAAATATGTTTTGTGGCAATTGCGTCCAGATATCTGCCGATTCTCCATTACCAATATCGTCTTGTCCTTCATAACGATAAGCCAAAACTACGTCACTTTCGAAGACGGTAAAGGGATAGCCATAAAAAGATGAGTACAATGTATTTTTGGCTGCGTCGTACTGATAGCTGTTTACATTAACTTCAAATACCTGTGCATAAACCAATCCGCCATCCTGTCCGGGAGGTCCTGGATCACCTTCGCAAGAAGTAAATAAAATAGTTGAAGAAAGGGCTAAAAAGAGAAGTATGTTTTTCATAATAAGTTTTTTTAAGATTACAGTTTACAACATTCAAAAGTCGTTCCAACTTTTACAAGTCCATAAATTTAAAGGCTTCATTTACATTTCACTATTAAAGAAACACTAAATTTTATGGGTGTGGTATAATAATTGAAAAATATAATTTTAAAATAATTTTGGGAGAATACAATTTTTATATATCTAAATTTAACTTTTGAACGAACAAACGAAACCATCATTATGAAATTTACAAAATCAATTGCAATACTCTTATTAGGAATGGTCGTGGTGGCATGTAGTACCAATCCGTTTACTGGTAAGCAGACTTTGGCTTTGGTGCCTAATTCGCAAATCCTTCCAATGGCTTTTCAACAGTACAACGAGTTTCTATCGGAACACAAAGTGGTGAACAACACAGCTGACGCCAGAATGGTGAAGAGTGTGGGCCAAAAAATTGCAACCGCCGCAGAACGATATTTAAATGCCAACGGATATGCAGGCTACTTAAAAGACTATAGATGGGAGTACAATTTAGTTCAAAGTCCAGATATAAATGCTTGGTGTATGCCGGGCGGTAAAATAGTAGTATATACGGGTATTTTGCCCATAACTAGCAATGAGGCCGGTTTGGCTGCGGTAATGGGGCACGAAGTTGCCCACGCATTGGCAAACCACGGACAGCAAAGAATGAGTGCAGCCCAATTACAACAATTGGGTGCCGTTGCCGGAAATATTGCCTTAGCTGGTGATGCTGAAAATCAGCAGATTTTTAACACGGCTTATGGTTTGGGTTCAAACTTAGGGGTTATGCTTCCTTTTAGCCGTAGCCACGAAACCGAAGCAGATAGAATAGGCTTAACCTTAATGGCAATTGCAGGATATGACCCGGCCGCTGCGGCCCAACTTTGGCAGCGCATGCAAGCACAAGAAAATGGCGCACCCCTAGAATTTTTAAGTACACACCCAGCGAGCAGCACCAGAATTCAGAATATCCAAGCTTGGGTGCCTGAAGCAAAGGCTGAAGCACGAAAATTTGGGGTAACCAGTTTTAAACGATAAAACAACCCTTACTTTTTAGCATCTAAAATTTTTAAAATCCTGCTTTATGCAGGATTTTTTATTAGTTTAGTATCCTAAAAAATTGAAACCGCCCTATGCCCAATCTTGCTAAAGGAAGTAGAAAACTGCTAAATGCTTGGGCTTTTTATGATTGGGCGAATTCAGTTTACAGTCTAGTGATTGCTTCGGCAATATTTCCAATTTTTTATCAGGCACTTTTTAAATCGGCTGGCGTAACTACAGTTGTTGTTTTTGGAGGTACTATTAGAAGTACGCCACTAATAAGCTATACAACCGCAGCTGCTTTTTTGTTGGTCGCTTTTATTTCACCGTTACTTTCAGGGATTGCCGATTATGTTGGGAATAAAAAGAATTTCATGAAATTTTTCTGCTATCTGGGCGCCCTTTCGTGTATGGGCCTTTATTTTTTCAGTATTGAAAATATTCATATAAGTCTTCTTTTTTATTTTTTCGGATTAATTGGTTTTTGGGGCAGCCTTGTTTTTTACAATTCGTATTTGCCCGATGTTGCTTTTCCCGAACAACAAGATAGATTAAGTGCAAAAGGGTATTCGTTGGGATATATTGGAAGTGTGGTCTTGCTACTTTTCAATTTGGGAATGGTAATGTTTCCGGAAGTTTTCGGTTTTGGTGAAGGTGGCGCAGCAAGTGTAAAGGCAATGCGTTGGTCTTTTGTTAGTGTAGGAATATGGTGGATTCTCTTTAGCCAGTACTCTTTTTATTTTCTTCCGAAGGGCAACAAAAGCGGTAAAAAAGTTAGCACCAAAATATTATTGAATGGGTTTAGAGAATTAAAAGGAGTTTATAATTCACTTTCAGAAAATATTCAGTTAAAAAGATATTTGGCAGCATTTTTTGTTTACAGTATGGCGGTACAAACCGTGATGCTGGTTGCCACGTATTTTGGCGAACAAGAAATAGATTGGGGAGGCGACAACGCTAAAACCATGGGTTTAATACTCAGTATTCTTATCATTCAACTCGTGGCCGTTGGCGGTGCAATAATCACGTCTTTTGCTTCTGAAAAGTTTGGCAATATTCCCGTGCTAATTGTTATAAATATTATTTGGGTAGGTATATGTATCGTCGCGTATTTTATTGTTGCGCCAAATCAATTTTACTTGACTGCGGGAGTGGTAGGCTTGGTTATGGGCGGTATACAATCACTTTCGCGATCAACTTATTCAAAATTTTTACCCGATACTAAAGACACCACTTCCTATTTTAGTTTTTATGATGTTTCAGAAAAAATAGGAATTGTTATCGGCATGCTCATTTATGGATTTATCGATCAAATAACCGGTAGTATGCGCAATTCAATATTGTTTCTTGTTTTATTTTTTATGGTTGGCGTATTTTTATTATTAAGAGTGCCAAGAAATAAAAAGTGTTAAACAATTTTTGTTTAAGTTTGCGTTTAATACCTACCAAACATATTTATTTTATGAAGAAAATGTATTTTTTGAAGGGAATGCTTTTGGTATTTCTGGCATTTCAATTTTACTCCTGTGAAAACGAGCCCCTTACAGGAGAATTTGTTGAGGAAGAACAAAATGAAGCAGAAGAAGGACAATTTAAAGCCCAAATTGAAGGTCAAGAATATATAGCAAATTCTGTTTCTGCAACACTTACTACCGATAACCAATTGGTAATAACGGGTTCTAAATCTGGCGGCGAAAACATAACCCTAGCCATTGTTGATGCAGCGGTAGGCTCGTTTAACTTAACATATGGTGGCGCAAATCAAAACTCAGGTTCGTATTTTGACGGTTCCATAAACTTGCTTCCCTATATTTCTGCAGAAGCTTTGGGAGGTTATGGCCTTATGGATATTACTGCTTTAGATACCAGTGCGCAAACCGTTACAGGTACTTTTAGCTTTGTGGGAACACGTATTAAAGTAGATGGTGATGGCAATCCAATTTTAGATGCAAATGGCGATCCCGTGTTAGAGCAAATTTCAATAACTGCTGGTGCATTTAACGAAATACCTTATGTTTTAGACGATACCGGCGGTGGCGGAACAGGTGGTGGCGATCCAAATAATGAATTTTTTGCCAAGGTAGATGATGTTGATTTTGTGGCAGAAACCCTTACGGTTACAGAACCTATGATTGGCGACGTACATATGATTAAAATTGAAGCCAAAAGTGCTGCAGGGGAACAATTACGTTTAGACATTCCACGATCGCTTGGCGTAGGTACTTTTAATATGGTTCGAATTTCAGACGGAACAAACCTAATTGCACTGTATAACGATGGTGCGGGCGGCGAAAATTTAACATCCAATCCCGGAACAATTACCATTACAGAATTTGATTTAGAAGCTGGAGTATTAGAAGCAACCTTTGCTTTTACCGGTACCGATCCGTTAAACCAAGCTCCCGAAGTAGTTGAAGTTACCGAAGGCAGTTTTACTGTTTATTTTGAAGGGGTGCCAGGTGCCAATAATTTGTTTAAAGCGAATGTTGACGGCGCTGCCTTTAATCCTGATGAATTTATTATTACTACAGACATTTTCAACCAGTATCCTACCATTACACTTACGGCAACTATGGATGGGCAAAGAATGAAACTTACTTTTCCTGCAACAGTAACTGAAGGTACTTTTGAAATGAGCACCGAAGTAATTGAAGGCGATGAAATAGTTGGATTTTACACTCCTATTGTTGGAACATCAATTACGTATGTTTCAAATCCCGGAACTATTGTAATTACTAATTACGACGTCGATAACGGTATAATTGAAGGAACTTTCAATTTTAGCGCTGTAGATGCAACGGGACAGGACCCAACAGTTTATCAAATAACTGCTGGTGAATTTTTAGCTGTGCTTCCGTAAATAGAAAATTAATCACATAAATGGCCATTTTTAGTCTTTCTAAAAATGGCTTTTTGTTTTTAATATTTCTTAGTAGTACGTATCCTATTTCGATTGTTTTCTAACTTTCAGAAATCATCAATAAAATTACTTATATCCGCTTCGGTAATAACTGGCATAACTCTTGAATTATAATAGAAAAGGCACTTCAAAACAGTTGAAATACAGTGCTTTTTTATTAATAAATACTTAAAAATTAAAAACTAGTACATTGTGGCTACTACATTTGTGACACAATGTCTTAAACATATTTATGGGCA
Organism: Aequorivita vitellina; assembly: GCF_022008365.1. Taxonomy (GTDB): domain Bacteria; phylum Bacteroidota; class Bacteroidia; order Flavobacteriales; family Flavobacteriaceae; genus Aequorivita; species Aequorivita vitellina. Next base: position 66,753 of record NZ_JAIRBA010000011.1, on the reverse strand, counting down.
ATTCAAAACTTACATCAATAGACAAGTTGTCATTTCAGGATTTAAAGGAAGATGCAGAATTCATTCCGTTAATGTCTGCCGAAGATGAAGATGCAATGAGCAAAGAAGATCTTCCAGATATTCTTCCTATTTTACCTTTGCGAAATACGGTCTTGTTCCCCGGAGTCGTTATTCCTATTACCGCAGGGCGCGATAAATCTATAAAGCTTATTAATGAAACCAATAAAGGAAACAAGGTAATAGGCGTGGTTTCGCAAAAGGACGAAAACGAGGAGGAACCCGGACTTGGCGATATAAATACCATTGGCACCGTTGCGCAAATTCTGCGTGTTTTAAAAATGCCCGATGGCAATACTACGGTTATTATTCAGGGTAAAAAGCGCTTTGAGGTATCTGAAGTAATTACAACCGAACCTTATATTACCGCTACAATTAGCGAAGTGGCCGAAGCGCGCCCCGAAAACGAAAGCGAAGAATTTACAGCAATAATAGATTCTATAAAAGAAATGGCGCTAAAGATCATAAAAGAAAGCCCGAATATTCCTTCGGAAGCGGCCTTTGCTATCAAAAATATTGAAAGCTCTAGTTTTCTGATAAACTTTGTTTCTTCAAATTTAAATATTGAAGTGGAACAAAAACAGGCACTTTTAGAAATAAACAATCTAAAAGATCGCGCCTTGGAAACGCTTCGGTATATGAATATGGAAATTCAGAAGTTATCGCTTCGCAATGATATTCAGTCTAAAGTACAAAGTGATATCAACCAACAACAACGCGAGTATTTTCTTCAACAACAAATGAAAACCATTCAACAAGAGTTGGGCGGGTCTTCAATGGAAGAAGAAATAGAAGAGATGCGCGAGCGCTCCAAAGCGAAAAAATGGAGTAAAGAAGTTGAAAAGCATTTTCAGAAAGAGCTTGCAAAAATGCAACGTATGAATCCGCAGGTTGCCGAATTCAGTATTCAACGCAACTATTTAGATTTACTTTTAGACCTCCCGTGGAATAAATACAGCAAAGATAAATTTGATTTAAAACGCGCCCGAAAAATCTTGGATCGCGATCATTACGGGCTTGACGATGTAAAGAAGCGCATTATAGAATACTTGGCTGTTTTAAAACTTCGGAACGATATGAAATCGCCTATACTATGTCTTTACGGTCCTCCGGGAGTTGGAAAAACTTCGCTTGGAAAATCTGTTGCCGAAGCTTTGGGTAGAAAATATGTGCGTATGAGCTTAGGTGGTTTACGCGACGAAGCTGAAATACGCGGACATAGAAAAACATACATTGGCGCGATGCCCGGACGTATTGTGCAGAGCATTAAAAAGGCAGAAACCAGTAATCCGGTTTTTGTGTTGGATGAAATAGATAAAATTTCTGTTAGCAATCAGGGCGATCCATCTTCGGCAATGTTAGAGGTGTTGGACCCTGAACAAAACCACGCTTTTTACGATAATTTTTTAGAACTAGGTTACGACCTTTCTAAGGTTATGTTTATTGCAACTTCAAACAGTTTAAGCACCATTCAACCTGCTTTGCGCGATAGAATGGAAATTATAAATGTAACTGGTTATACGATTGAAGAAAAAGTAGAAATTGCAAAACGCCATTTACTTCCGAAGCAATTGAAAGAACACGGAATGGATAGCAAAGCATTAAAAATAGCCAAGCCGCAACTCGAAAAAATTGTGGAAGGATATACGCGCGAAAGCGGCGTGCGTGGTTTGGAGAAGCAAATTGCAAAAATGGTTCGTTATGCTGCGATGAAAATTGCCATGCAAGAGGACTATAACGTAAAAATAACCAATGAAATTATTGTTGAAGTTTTGGGAGCTCCCAAAATGGAACGCGATAAATATGAAAACAACGAAGTAGCCGGTGTGGTTACCGGACTTGCTTGGACTAAAGTTGGAGGTGACATACTCTTTATTGAATCTGCGCTTTCCAAAGGAAAAGGAACTTTAAATATGACCGGAAACCTTGGAAAAGTAATGAAAGAATCTGCCACCATAGCTCTAGAATACATTAAATCTAATGCCGATAAACTAGGAATAGATCCTGAAGTTTTCGAGAAATATAACGTTCACATTCACGTGCCAGAAGGAGCAACCCCTAAAGATGGACCAAGTGCGGGAATAACGATGCTTACTTCGCTTGTGTCGCTTTTCACCCAAAGAAAGGTGAAGAAATCGATCGCGATGACTGGTGAAATTACGCTCCGCGGAAAAGTTCTGCCTGTAGGAGGTATTAAGGAAAAAATTCTGGCAGCAAAGCGTGCGCGAATCACCGAAATACTACTTTGCGAAGATAATAAAAGGGATATTGACGAAATAAAGCCAGAGTATTTAAAAGGACTCACTTTTCATTATGTGAAAGAAATGAGCGATGTGCTAGATCTGGCACTAACTAAAGAGAAAGTGAAAGACGCCAAAACCCTTTAGATTATTTTATAATAATGAAAGGCTAAGGTATAAGTGATTTGTATTTATACTTTAGCCTTTTTTTTAATTCGGTAGCAAAAAACCGTTGCATTTTTATTAATTCCATTTAAAAAACGTCGTGATTTCACCGTCATATTGTAGATTATTCATAGATGTTTCTTTCCTTTGCGAAAATAAATTATACTTACCTTCGTTAAGTTTTTAGTTACGGTAACACGCGTCTATGTCCCAAAAAGTTTTCTTACTTTTTTCTCTGTTTATATCTCAGCTATTGACGGCACAGGTAGGAGGTAGGGCAACGTATCAATTTCTAAACTTAGTGAATAGTCCACGCATGGCTGCGCTTGGCGGAAAAGTAGTTACTAACTATGATTATGACCCTACCCAAGCCCTGTTTAACCCCGCTAGTATTAATTGGGCAATGGACAACCAGCTATCACTTAACTATACCAATTATATTGGCGACGTAAATTACGGAACGGCTGCTTACGCCTATTTATGGGATAGACGCACACAAGTGCTGCACACCGGAATTACCTATGTAAACTACGGAAAATTTGATGGTTACGACGAAGCCGGAAACCCAACAAGCAGTTTCAGTGGCAGCGAGGTGGCGCTTTCCATGGGGCACGCCAGAAACATTGCCTTTACCAATTTTCACGTTGGAATAAACGTCAAGCTTATTTCCTCAACTTTAGAGAACTACGGTTCATTCGGAGGCGCTATAGATGTAGGAGTTATGTACGTTTACGAAGCATGGGACTTACACATTACAGGAGTTGCCAGAAACTTAGGAACGCAGTTTACGCCCTACCACGAAACCTACGAACCATTGCCGTTTGAGCTTATCTTCGGAATTTCACAGACATTAGAAAATGTACCTATACGTTGGCATTTCACTTTAGAAAATATGCAACAATGGAACGTCGCTTTTTCAAATCCATCGAGAGAAGAAACCGATTTGGAAGGAAATGTTACCAAAGAAAACATTAATTTTATAGATAATACTTTTAGACACGCCATTGTGGGAATTGAACTTTTCCCAGAAAGCGGTTTCAATATTCGTTTGGGTTATAATTTTAGACGGGGGGAAGAACTTCGCATTGAAGAAAAACGGGCTTTTGCAGGCTTAAGTGCCGGTTTTGGAATTAAATTGAATAAAATGCGATTGAGCTACTCCTACTCAAAATACAGTACTGCAGCTTCATCAAGCTTTTTTGGGTTAAATATAGATTTTCAATAATGAAAAAAATTACCATTGCTATAGACGGGTATTCCTCGACGGGAAAAAGTACGGTAGCCAAACAACTGGCCGATTATTTAGGATATGTTTATGTTGATAGCGGTGCTATGTACCGGGCTGTCACACTTTACGCTATGCAACAAGGAATAATCTCAGATAACCATTTTGATGTTGAAAAATTAAAAGAATCACTTCCGTCAATTCATCTGCGATTTTTAAAAGAAGCTGCTTGGAATAAAGCACACATTTTTTTAAACGGGAAAGATGTAGAAGACAAGATTAGAAACTTGGAAGTTTCAGAATTTGTAAGTCCCATTGCGACTATTCACGAAGTACGCGTAAAGTTGGTCGCCCAACAGCAAAAAATGGGACTGGAAAAAGGCGTTGTAATGGACGGACGAGATATTGGCACGGTGGTTTTTCCGAATGCCGAATTAAAAATTTTTATGAATGCTTCTGCGAAAGAACGCGCCCAACGTAGATACCAGGAATTGGTAGCTCGTGGCGACGATATTCAATTTAACGATGTTTTAAAGAATATTGAAGAACGGGACTATATAGATACTACACGCGACGATTCGCCGCTGCGTAAAGCATCTGATGCTATTGAAATTGATAATTCAGATATGAACTTGGAAGACCAATTTCACACCGTACTTCAATTAGCTAAAGACCGAATAGCCGGCCGTATTTAAGGTTGGTTGTTACTTTCACTTTTCTATCTGCAGAAAGTTTCCTAAACTTGTATTTTTCTAATCCAGAAATTAATCTATGGCTACATTCTTTCAAGAGTTTAAAAACTTTGCAATAAAAGGCAATATGATAGACATGGCGGTGGGAATCGTCATTGGTACCGCCTTTAATAATGTAATTAGCACTATTGTAAAAAAAGTGGTAATGCCCCCACTATCTATGCTTACAGATGGTGTTAAGCTTTCTGATAAAAAATATGTACTGCGTACTGCCTCAGACACCGCAGCCGAAGTTGCAGTGGGTTACGGTGAACTTCTGGAAGCATTAATTGACTTTTTTATTATTGCTTTTACAATATTTGTGGTTATTAAATTCATTAATCGCTTCAAGAAAAAATCTGAAGATCCTCATGACAAAACGGTAGAAACGCCTAAGAATATTCAGCTTTTATCAAATATTGAAAAATTGATGGAAGAACAAAATACAATTTTAAAAAGTAAAGACACCTTGTAAAAATAGCACTCAGAAAGTTATTATAAAAAAAATATTTTTTAGTAACTTTAGAGATGCTGACAGCCAAACTCAATTCATTTTACAAGAGGTACAAAATTGTCATCTTTTCGCTCGTTTTATTTTTCTTCTTTACGGCGATAAGTGTTGTTAGCTACTACCGAGTTATCAATGAACAAAAGCAATTCAAGCTCAGGCAACTAGAAATTGTTGGCAGCCTTACTTACCAAGATTTTAAAAAGATTATTTATCACAATATTCATTCTCTCGAAGGGTTACGCGACCGAATTGTAGAGAGTAATGGAAATTTCAAAACCTTTATTAAACCTGATTCAGAACGCATTTTAAAACAAAACCAGTCAATCAAGTTTGTTTTTTTTATTGATAGTACCGGGGTTATAAATTTTATAAATCCTTTAGAACCCAACAGGAAGGCGCTAAACTTAGATATTAAAAAATTATCGTACCGGTATCCAGATTGGTTTGCAAATTCTAAAGACACGTTAACAAATATAACCTCGTGGTTAGACCTAACACAAAGTGGCAAGGCATTTTTAGTAGATGTACCTGTTTATTATAACAATGCTTTTCAAGGCACTGTCTCGGCAGGGATGGATTTTAAAAGCCAATTTGATAATATTAGTTCTAAACAAAACATTTTCAGTATATTAATAAAAGACAATACGGGTAAAACTTTTTATAGTTACAACGAACCTAATCCAGCTATTTTTAAAAAAAACCAAGTCTACGTTAAAAAACTGAGGCCATTTTCTAACCGATCGAGTAGCACGTGGAATTTTGAGTTTATGTACGACTCTAAAAGTGAACTAAAAGCCACCCCACTGCAAAATTTTATTCTCGCACTTAGCATTTTTGTTTCATTTTTAATTGGGTTGCTGTATTATTTCTATATGCTAGACAAATACCAGTTAAAAAAGGATAAGGCAGTAAACCAACGTCTTAACACCCTTAATGAAGAATTGAAAAAGGAGCGGCTTAAAGCCGAAGAAGCTTCAATAGCCAAAACTCAGTTCCTTTCGCATATGAGCCATGAAATAAGAACCCCGTTAAGTGCTATTCTTAGTATTTCTGAAATATTAGAGGGTAAGAAGCTTTTAGCAAGCGAGAAAGAATTTTTAAAACTAATGCAAAACTCTTCGCGAACTTTATTGAATCTAGTTAACAATATTCTTCACATAGATAAAATAGAATCTGGTAAAATAGAATTGACAAAAGAAACTTTCAATCCGTTTATCACACTTAAACACATTGTAGAAATATACACACAAGCAGCCAAAATTAAAGGCCTACAGCTAACTACTAATTTTGCCGATATTGAAGATACCAAAGTTGTAATGGGCGATATTTCACGTACCGAGCAAATTTTTACAAATTTAATAAGCAATGCTGTAAAATTTACAGATGTAGGCGCCATAACTGTTTATTATGAGGAAAAGGAAGTGAATGGCCAACTTCAAATTAATTTTCGAATCACTGATACAGGTGTAGGAATAGATCCGTCGCAGTTAGAAGTTATTTTTGAACGATTTAAACAACTCGATTTTGGCATTACAAAAAAACACCAGGGAAGTGGTTTGGGCCTTGCCATTACTAAAATGCTGGTTGAGTTAATGGGGGGCACCATTCATGTAAAAAGCAAATTAGGAGAAGGAGCAACGTTTAAAGTTTTTCTGAAATTTCCAACGGTCGATCCTCAAAATAAAAAGGTAAGTAGAAAGAAATTTAGAAACTTAGGTCACTTAAATGTCTTGATTGTAGACGATAATCTTTTAAACTGTAGGATTTTGGAAAAAATTCTGTCCAAAAAAAGTATTAAACCAGATATTGCTAAAGATGGCGACGAAGCTTTGCTAAAATGCGTTTCAAAACAATACGACCTCATATTTATGGACGTACACATGCCCGGCAAAGATGGGTTTGAAATTGTTCAACATTTAAGAAAGATAGGGAATAAAGCCATCATTTTGGGTTTTTCGGCAGATGCTACCAAAGAAGCAATTGAACGTGGCATTAAAGCGGGTATGAACGATTATCTAACAAAACCTATAGAACAAGAAACCCTTTTTGCTATTTTGGGAAAATACTTTTTTTAAAGCTATTTTAAATTTTGGCTACCACCCAATTAATGGGGACTAGTAAATTAAATTTTAAAGTTTAAGAAGGAAATGACAAGTCGTGCTATTTAGCTCTTTTGGCAGTAGCTTTACTTTTTTTAACCTTCCCAACTTCACTGAATTCAAATGTATATTCATCTTTACTAGTGGTTAAAATTTTAATAAGAATTGCCTTCTTTTCAGCCTGATTTTTTGGATTTATTTTTGTTAGTACGTATTCGCAATCGTTTATCCATCTAATTGAAGACGAATCGGTCTTTCCTTGATAGTAATCTACCTCTATAGAGTCATTTCGAGTGATAGTAGTTGTAAATACTTCGGTGCCTGAGAGGGCTTCAAATTCAAATGTTCCAGTTTTAAAATCGCTACAATTACGTTCAGATTCGTAACAACCGCTAAACAAAAAACAACCGAATAAAAATAAAAGAATTCGCATAATCAATTTTTATGCGAATTTCCGAAAAATTACTGTAAACGACTCAGTTTTGGTAAACATTAAAGCTTCCATCTTTATAAAAGATCACGATTTTATCAATCTGTTTTTGATTTTCGGTTCTGTGCTCCATTTTCACTTGTTGCCTTATTGTTTCGTTTGAGAAAAGATCGATTGGTTTTTTTTCTGAGACAGTCGATTTTTTAGTTACATTTTCCTTTACATCATTTTGCGATGGAGTAGGGAAATTTCCTTTTCCAAATAGCAACCAATCCATATCTACCTCGGGAAATTTTTCATAAAGTTTCATTACAAACTCTAAACTTGGTTTGTTTCTTCCAGACAATAAATGTGAAATGGTGGAGCGGTTAAAATCAATTTCTTCGGCAAATGCAGCCGCAGTGAGACTGTAATATTGCAGAATTTTTTCGAGTCTTTTTGTAAATTGCGCGCTGTTTACCATTGTAACACTATTTAAGAAGATTTGATGGTTACAAATGTAATTTATAATTAATGAACCGCAAAAACAAATCATATATAATCAAATTATGCTTATAATCTAACTTTAATTAATGTGCTTTATCTAACTGAAAATAAATTTATTGAAGTTGATTTAACGCATTGGTCTATTCTTGATGTTTTAGATTGGAAAAAACCGCGTTATCGGGTTTACGCCTGTAATCAAAACACACGTATTCGTTCGGTTACAATTGTAAACAAGCCATTGTTTAACTTTGTAAACTATTATTTTAGATATGAAAATAGCGCATTGGTATAAAGATTATTTTGAATCGCGAATAAGTGGCAGGTATGTTTTTTTAGATACTATATATCCGCTGCTAAACGATTATAAGTTGAATTTTGAATTAACCGTGGTAGGTCATTCCGAATTGGGTGAAGACATTCCCATGCTTAAAATTGGGAATGGAAAAAAAATTGTTTTGGGTTGGTCTCAAATGCACGGAAATGAATCAACAACAACAAAAGCTATTTTCGATTTTATAAAATTTATTAATCAAAAAGATTACTTTCAATCAGAGATAAATCAATTTTTAAAAGATTATTCATTTTATGTGTTGCCAATGCTTAATCCAGATGGCGCCCGCAATTATACGCGCCATAATGCAAATAATATTGATTTAAATCGCGATGCACAAACTTTATCGCAGCGGGAGAGTCAAATCTTGCGTCGCGTTGTTGATGCAGTTAAACCATCTTTATGCCTCAACCTACACGATCAACGTTCCATTTACGGCTTTAAAAATGGCAAACCTGCAACAGTTTCATTTCTTTCGCCTGCAGCGAATAAAAATAGAACTTTAACTGAAGCTAGAATAGTAGCTATGCGGCATATTGTTGCAATAAATAAAACCTTGCAAACCTATATTCCGGGCCAAGTGGGGAGGTACGACGATAGTTTTAATCCGGCCTGTGTTGGCGACACTTTTCAGATGGAAGGTATTCCTACGATTTTATTTGAAGCGGGACACACAAAGCAAGATTATCAACGCGAAAAAACAAGGGAATATATATTCTACGCCTTATTATCGGTTTTTGATATAGTGGGACCTAAGGCTAGTACAGTAACCCACGCAGCTTATTTTGACATTCCAGAAAATCTTAAAAATTATAAAGATCTTATTTTAAGGAATGTAAAATTAGACCAATATAATAAACCCGTTTCGGTTGCAATACAATATCGGGAAGTGTTAAAAGATGATCGTATTAATTTTGAGCCATATATAGATGAAATAGGAAGTTTAAAAAATTACTTCGGCTATATTGAAAAGAATGTAAACGGAGCTGAAATTTTAACAAATCTTCAAGGAAATTTAACAGTTGGCGAGAATATTACAAAAATAAGAGACAAATCGAATGAATCGATAATCTTTTTTCATAAAAACAATTCTTTTTTAAATTAAAACTTCATAGTTTTGCAAAAAATTAGAAAACATGCCAAAATTTAAATTAGACGACACAGACCACAAAATTCTAGACCTATTAATTGACAATACCAGAATCCCCTTTACTGATATTGCTAAAAAATTAGAAATTTCCGCCGGAACCATTCACGTACGGGTTAAAAAAATGGAAGAAGCTGGTATTATTACCGGTTCTTCACTTCAAGTAGATTATAAAAAACTTGGATATGCTTTTATTGCTTACGTGGGAGTTTTTATTTTTAAAACATCGCAAACGCAATTTGTTTTAGAACGCATTAGTGAAATTCCATTTGTAACCGTAGCCCACGTAACTACCGGGAAATTCAATATTTTCTGTAAAATACGGGCTCGCGATACTGCACATGCTAAAGATGTTATTTATCAAATAGATGATATTGAAGGTGTTAGCCGTACCGAAACAATGATTTCTATGGAAGAGAGTATTAACGACAAAAAGAGGTTGTTACATTCTATTTTTAAAGAAATATAATTACAAAACGTTTTATTTATATTAAAACCTTTGCACAACCGCAAAGGTTTTTTTTATCTTTAAAAGAAAACTATGAAGCGTTCCGAAATTGCTCCTTCAGATTATAATTCATACTATCAAAAGTATATCGATTTAGTGCCTGATGCGCCATTAACGCAGGCATTGCAACAGGGGTTGTTAGAGACGGAATCTTTTTTTAAAGATTTACCTTCAGAAAAATGGGATTACCGTTATCAGAACAACAAATGGACACCCAAAGACATCCTGCAACATATAATAGACACCGAACGTGTTTTTACTTATAGAGCTCTGTATTTTGCACGTATCGATGCGGCAAGTTTAGAGGGATTCGACGAAAACATTTTTGCCGAAAATGCAATGGCGAACAGTAAATCACCCGAATTGCTTTTGCAGGAATATACTGTTGTTCGCAAAGCCAGTGTTGTTTTATTTAAAAGTTTTAGTGATGCCCAATTAAAACGAAATGGAATGGCCAACAATAGCCCTATGTCTGTGGTTGCCGCAGGATATATAATTTGTGGCCACGAAATTCATCATCGTAATATTATAATTGAACGTTATTTATAAATGAGATTTCTTAAACTTTTAAAAGCCACGTATTTAAGTTGGGATAAAAACGACCCTTGGGCAAAGAGCGCTGTAATTGCTTATTATGCTTTATTTTCATTGCCTTCATTATTAATTATAACCGTTCATTTTGCGGGTGTGTTTTTTGGCCGGGAAGCCGTAGAAGGAAGAATTACCAGCGAAATAAGCGGACTAATAGGAAAGGGTAGTGCCGAACTCGTTCAGGCCATGATTGTAAACTCTGCCCTCTCGGAAAACTCCGTGCTTTTTATCATTTTTGGGGTTGGGGTTCTTATATTTGGTGCCACGGGTGTATTTTTCCAACTTCAAAAAGCGTTAAACGATATTTGGAGCGTTCGCGCTAAAAAAAATACCTTTATTGATACTTTAAAACGACGGGCAATATCCTTCGGAATGGTTTTGGCAATAGGTCTTTTGCTGCTTATCTCCTTAGTAGTTACAAGTGCGATTAATGCCTTAAGCGACTTAATAGGAAGCTATTACACCGATCTATCTTCGCAAGTGGTGCAAATTTTAAATTTTGTTTTTTCACAAATAATCATTACTGCGTTGTTTGCTACAATTTTTACCCTGCTTCCCGATGTTAAAATAAAATGGAAAACCAATTTAATTGGTGCATTTATGACTGCGTTGTTATTTTTGGCTGGAAAGTATTTAATTGGCTTTTATTTTGCTACATCAGACCCGGCTTCGGTTTACGGCGCTGCAGGAAGCTTGGTACTTATATTATTATGGGTGTATTACACTTGCCTTATATTGTTTTTTGGTGCTGAATTTACTGTTAATTGGGCGCTTTTAAAAAATATAAAAATAGAGCCTTCCAGCAACGCAACCCTTTCATACGAAAGGGAAATGGAAGCACTTCGTGAATATAAACGAAAAGTTGAAGCAGATAAAAATAAAGCTGAAGCCTTAACTCGTAATTCTGAGTCTTAATAGTTGTTAACAAAGATTAATAAAACATTAATAGCGCAAAATTGATAAGTTGGCTTTACTAAGGTATATTCGTTTTAAAATGATTGTTTAACAAAAAAAAATGAATATGAAAGAGAGAATTGCAATTTTAGCGACAGATGGATTTGAAGAATCTGAATTGAAATCACCAAAAGAAGCCATGGAAGATGCTGGATTTGAGGTGGATATTATAAGTGAAAAATCTGGAACAATAAAAAGCTGGGCAGACGGAAACTGGAGTAATAATTACAATGTAGATTATACGCTCGATGGGGTAGCAGCAGAAAACTATAACGCTTTGGTAGTGCCTGGAGGGGTGATAAATCCCGATAAACTAAGAAGAAACGACAAAGCTTTGCGATTTGTGCAACATTTCTTTGAGCAGAAAAAACCTGTGGCAGCAATATGCCATGGACCGCAAATTTTAATTTCGGCCAAGGTGGTAGAAGGAAGAAAAATGACTTCTTTTAACTCAATTAAAGACGATTTAATTAATGCTGGTGCCAATTGGGTAGATGAAGAAGTGGTTGTGGATGAAGGGTTTGTAACTAGTAGAAATCCGGATGATTTGCCAGCTTTCAATTCTAAATTAATTGAAGAGATTAAAGAAGGAAAGCACCAACATCAACACGCCTAATTACAGGGTAAATTATTTTAAATAAAAAAAGAGGCTTTCGAGCCTCTTTTTTATTTGGAATAAATTTATTCCTCTTCGTCTTTTAATTTTCTTTCCGGAATTTCACTAATCGGTTCGTTAAAATCGGCATCTTCATAATCATCTTCATCAAAATTAGCCATTGAAATTTCCAAACGAGAGCTCACTTTAACCAGATAAATAGCATCCTCGGTTTTAACTTCCACGGCTTCAACTGTTTCATTTTTAGCATTTTTGAAAGTTATAACGTGGTCGTCATCGTATCCGTCTGGATATTTATCTACTAATAAGGAAAGTATTTCGGGAGTTAGCTTTCTATAATCTACAATAATTCGCTTCATTTTAATATTCAATCTTTAATTTGTGGTTATAAAACTATTCAAAAATAGAAGAGATAAAAATATTTTTAGGATTATTTTCAGAAATTTTTATAATACTCAAAAGCTTTGAATATCAAATCGTTACTTACAATGCAATTGATGTGCGGACAGCCAATATTCTCCAAGAGTACAAAGAGTACCTTCCCGTTGCTATTTTTTTTATCAAAGACCAGTAGTTTTATTACGTGTTCAATATCGTTTTGGGTGAAATTTACCTTTGGAAAGTAATTTAAAATAGTTTCGGAAACCGCATTCAGTCTATTTTTAGGGAAACCGATGCTTTCTGAAGAAATAAAAGTTGCCAGAATTAAACCTATTGCTACCGCTTCGCCGTGAAGCAAGGTTGGTTTACTATTGCTTTCTAAAAAATGCGATTCAATGCCGTGTCCAAGGGTGTGGCCGTAATTTAGCGTTTTACGTAGGTTAGTTTCAAACGGATCTTTGGTAACGATTTCATTTTTTATCGCCACCGAATCAAAAATTAATTTATCTAATTCGACTTTGTTGTCAACAGTTAAGTTTTTTATTCGTTCCCAATATTCTTCACTATAAATTAACCCGTGTTTTAGCATTTCAGCAAACCCCGAATACAGGTGTTCTTTTGGCAATGTATTTAAAAAATTAGTGTCTAAAATAACCATTTCGGGCTGCTTTATAACGCCTATTTGGTTTTTTAGGTGCCCTAAGTCAACGCCGGTTTTACCCCCTACAGAAGCGTCTACCATTGCTAACAGGGTAGTGGGAATATTAATAAATGTAAGTCCGCGCTTAAATGTAGCGGCTACAAAACCGCCGAGATCGGTAACTACCCCGCCGCCAAGGTTTATAACTATGCTGTTGCGATCTGCATTCTTTTCAGAAAGTGAATTCCACACCTTTAAACAGCTCGCAATATTTTTGTGTTCTTCGCCTGTAGGGATGGTTATGGTGGGTATATTTTCATCAGCACCTAATTTTTCTAAAAAATAAGGCAGACAATGGGTTTTGGTGTTGTTATCAACAAGTATGAATAATTTTGCAGGCTTCTGTTTTTCAATATGTTGTAAGAGTTTGTTCCATCCTAATTCTTTGAAATAAACGCTTCCTTTTTTATTTAATATTTTTTCCATTAAATATTGATTTTAGTCACATATTCAGAAGTCAAATCTAACTATATTTGTACACTTTATATTCAATTTTATGATTTCAAATTCCCTTTTTGACAATACTGAAACAGCTTTCCGATTAAAGAGTGACTCTGAACTGGAAAGAGCCTATTTTCTTTTTAAAATGATTTCAAAAGAACCATTGGTACGAATAGGCACGGCAGTTACAAAATTTGCTCTAAATGTAAATTTACCGGTAGAAGGATTAATACGTTCTACAGTATTTGATCATTTTTGTGGAGGAGTGAGTGAAACGGACTGCATGTCTACCGTAGATAGACTATCTGATGTTGGCGTTTGCTCAATTCTAGACTACTCTGTTGAAGGGAAGGAAGAGGATGCACAATTTGATGCAACAGCAGCAAAAGTAAATGAGTTAACGCGCTTTGCACAGAATAAAAAAGCCATGCCATTTTCAGTATTTAAACCTACTGGTTTTGGGCGTTTTGATGTTTTTAAAAAAGTAACTAAAAAACAAGCTTTAAATGAAACTGAAAAACTTCAGTGGCTAAACATTGAAGCTCGGTACGACCGTGTTTCCCAAACAGCTCACGAATGTGGTATAAGTTTGTTAATTGATGCTGAAGAATACTGGATGCAGGACGCAGCAGACGAACTTTGTGAGCGCATGATGGAAAAGTACAACAAAGAGCGTCCTATTGTGTTTAACACCCTGCAATGCTATAGATGGGATCGTTTAGATTATTTAAAAAAGCTACACAAAAGAGCGCAGTTAAAAGGATATAAACTCGGTTTTAAAATTGTAAGAGGCGCTTATTTAGAAAAGGAAAACGAACGTGCACTTGATAATGGTTACAAATCGCCAATATGTGTAAGTAAAAAAGCAACGGACGACAATTTTAATGAAATCATGAAATACATTATGGACAATTTAAGTGACATTGAATTGTACATAGGCACCCACAATGAGTTGAGCACTTATTTGGCAATGGAAATGATGGAAGAGAAGGGCATTTCTCGCAGTGATGAACGTATTTGGTTTGGTCAACTTTATGGAATGAGCGACCATATAACCTTTAATTTGGGCGCTGAGGGTTACAATGTTTCCAAATACATTCCCTTTGGCCCAGTAAAAGATGTGATGCCCTATTTAATTCGTCGTGCTGAAGAGAATACTTCGGTAGCAGGGCAGACGAGTCGCGAACTTACACTTCTAAAAAAGGAACGCGCACGCCGAAAACTATAATTAGCCGTAAAAATTACTTGGTATTTATTTTTACGTTTTGCACAGTGGCCAATTCCTCGCAGTTTTCAATGATTAGCTTTAGATTTTTTTCTGAAATTTCACCAACAATTGTATATATTCTACAAGAATCTAAATTGGTATTACTTTCAGAAAAAAGCACGTCACCATCTTTAAGCAGTGTTGAAACTACCGAAGTATCCATTTTATTTTCTTGAAGAATACGAAGTGTTTCTTCTGAAAAGGCGCGTTCTTTTAGACGAATATTTTTAAGTGTTCTAGCTTCAGGACCGTAAGCACAGGAAGTTTTTTTGCCGCTGAGAATAAAAAATAGAAGTGCTATTCCTATTAAAAAGCCTCCGGAAAAATATACCAATCTATACGCTAATTTCATTTTTAAACATTTGGGATTTTTTTAATTCGAAGTTATTCCGAATTTGTTTTAGAAAATTATCAAGTTTATGTCGCTATACGGCATATCAAACCAATCTGCAACTGCTTTACTTGTTAAAATTCCGCGGTAAAAGTACAAACCATTTTTTAAACCATTGTCAAAGCGAATGGCGTTTTCAAGTCCGCCACCTTCTGCCATTTCTAATAGATAGGGGGTGAATATGTTACTAATAGAAATAGATGCAGTTTTAGGGTAACGAGCGGGAATATTTGGAACCCCGTAATGTATAACGTCGTGTTTAATAAAAGTAGGGGAGTCATGGCTCGTCATTTCTGTTGTTTCAAAACACCCACCCATATCTACGCAAACATCAATAATAACGGCACCTTTTTTCATATTACGCACCATTTCGTCTGTTACGATAACGGGAGCGCGATTATGCCCTCTAACGGCGCCAATGGCTACATCGCATCGGCGTAAAGCCTTCATAAGGTTTTTAGGTTGGACGGTTGAAGTATATAATATACTTCCAACATTAGTTTGAATTTTTCTGAGCTTAGTAATGGAGCTGTCGAAAACCTTGACATTTGCGCCTAGGCCCAATGCAGATCTCGTGGCAAATTCACCCACGGTGCCTGCGCCAATAACTACTACTTCAACCGGTGGAACCCCGCTAATATTACCGAATAGCAAACCGTTTCCTTTTTTTGCATTTACCATTAATTCGGCTGCGATGAGTACAGAGGCTGTGCCTGCAATTTCGCTTAGTGCTTTAACGGCGGGGTAGCTGTGATCTTCATCCTTAATAAATTCAAAAGCTAAAGCCGTTATTTTCTTTTTTGATAATGTTTCGAAATATGATTTCTGCCTCGTTTTTAACTGTAAAGCAGATATTAAAACCGTTTTTGGATTTATCAATTCAAGCTCTTCCAGCGTGGGGGGCTCAACTTTTAAAACCATTGGGCATCCAAACACCTTTTTTTTATCAGTGGTCATTTCGGCTCCAGCTTCCGAATAATCTTTATCTGAAAACCCAGCCTCGGTACCCGCGCCATTTTCAATTAGCACCCGGTGGCCATTGTTTATAATAGCGTTAACGGCGTCGGGGGTTAAGCAAATTCGTTTTTCCTGAAAATATGCTTCCTTTGGAATACCGATAAAAAGTTCTCCTTTTTGTTTCGAGATTTCTAGTGTTTCTTCCTGCGGAAGCAATTGTGCCCGTGTAAAGGGTGATTTTGGTTTTGACATTATGTTAATTTGGCAGTCTCAATTTACGGAATAATTTTTAAACCTATAACAGAATGATTAGCGAAAGAGATCTTTTATTTGCTGCCAAAACGACTGTTTTTCGAGAAGTTCTTTTTCAAAAGATTTTAAATCGTCTTGTCGCATTTGGCTAAAGAGTTTGGCTCTAATTAAATACACGAAGGGAATTACAATCATCATAATTGGTACTACATAAATAATCTCAACTTCATCAGCATTTAGATTCTGGTTCAAAATGTTGACAAATTGAAAAATATACATAGAAAGTGGAACCAATATAATCCAGTGCCACCAGTGTTTGCAAGTAAAAAACCAAATAAATAATAAAATAACAGGGATTACTTTTCCGGTTAAAAACCAAGCGTATTGATTTAAGTTAGGATATTTGGTGGTGAATGTAAATAAAAAAGTTTCCCAAACTTGTGTGTCGCTTGGGAAACTTTCGTATGCGTAATAAATAAAAGGAGTACACGCTATAATAAATACAATTATGCCTCCTTGTATTAAACTTTTTTTATCCGGCTGGCGGAACCTTAACCGTTCTGACGTCGATTTGTTGTGTGGTTTGTTCATCTTGAATTCCTTCTGGGGTGCAAGAAGCGAATAATCCTGCGGCAAAAATTGCAGCTACAAAAATAAGTTTTAAGTTTTTCATAATAATAAGTTTTTGTGAGGTTAATATGAGTCAAACCTACGCCCAAAAAACTTATTATTAATAATTATGTTAATTGTATATTTACAGGTTTTAATACGCTTAAATTCATTTAAATAACGTTCAAAAGCGTTGTTTCGTGTTAATTTTTAATTAAATGTTAAAACCTAAAGCTACAATTTTTGCTGTGCAAATAGCTGCAGTTGTTTATTTTTTTCCTGTTTTTAGAAATTGATAGTTTGTTTTTAAATTAGGTTAAAGTTGTACAAACCGAAGGTTTGTCGCAGTCTATTTTCCATATTTAGTAAAGGTTATTTTAAAATAGGAATAATAAATACGGAAATGCTAAGATAGGTTAATATATGATAGTTACATCAACTTCACAATTAGAATAAATCTTTTATCTGATCCCAAAACGATTTTTTCTGCCCTAACTCTTCTTCAAATGTTTTCATGTCTTTTTCTGTCAAAGCGTTCGACAATTTCGCTTTAATAAGATAGACAAAAGGAATAATTATAAGCATTATAGGGAAAAGCCACCATATTTCAACTTCATCAGTAATTCCTACATCATCATTTATAACACTAAATAATTGAAAAGCAAACATACCGATGGGGATAAGAATTACGTGGTACCACCAGTGCTTGCAGGTTATAAACCAAATACCCAAAAGAAGAATCGGTACAAATTTACCCATCATGGTCCATACAGATACCTGAATTTTTTGATACCAATTGGCCTCGTATGTAAATAAAATAGTTTCCCACGTTTTTGTTTGTGGGAAACTTGTATAGGAATAAAAAATATAAGGTGTTGCTGCTATAATTAGCGCAATAAGACTACCCGTTACTAGGTATGATGATGTCGCTCTTTTTGATTTGTTGGGGTGTTTGTTCATCTTGAATGCTTTCTGGGGTACAAGAAGCAAAAGTTCCAAGTGAAAAAATTGTTACGATAAGTAAATACTTTAGAGTTTTCATAATATATAGTTTTTGTGAGGTTATTAATAGTTCAAACCTACCATGAAATTAGTTAAAAAAACCAACTATTTTTCTACTATATTTATAAATTTTTTTGGAATATTCTTCCTGCTTTATAATTATTGCGATTTGGGGCGAACAACTAAAAAGTAATTTTAAATATTTTATTTTTCGTTACAATTTTAACTCATAGGCTTAATTTTTATGTTTCTACTTCCGTTAGTGTTTGCTTTAATATATATGTTAGTTGCGTTTTCAGGCAAGAGGGGATTTATTTTATCTGGCCATTCAATAAAAACGTAATTTTCACTGTATAAATAATCTTCAAGACCAATGTCGTACGCTTCGGTATAATTGTTTATTCTGTAAAAATCAAAATGATATACTAAACCTGCGTTCGACTCGTATTCATTTACTATAGAAAAGGAAGGGCTGCTCGATGGGTCTTCCACCCCAAGCTGCTTTACCATCTCCTTGATTAAAGTGGTTTTTCCAACCCCCATTTCGCCATAAAAAAGAAAAATTTTTGATGTTGATTGGTCTAACAGGCTGGTAGCTACTTCATTAATTTCATTTTCGGTATAGTTGCGTTCCATAATAAAATCAATGCGAATATAGCTAATAATCAATTAGTAATGAAATTAGCTGAAAAATTGCAAAACACACCCAAATAAATATTTGATAATTAATTACTTAGGGGTAAAAACAGAGAAAGGAATTATCATTTCTTCTAATGAAACGCCTCCGTGTTGATAGGTATTTCTATAATAACTTACATAGTGATTGTAATTGTTGGGATAGGCAAAAAAGTAATCGCCCTTTGCAAAAATAAATGAGCTACTCATGTTAATGGTTGGCAATTGTATAGATTTCGGGTCTTTTGCTGCCAATACTTCTTTATCTTCATAGGTTAAACTTTTTCCGGTTTTATACCTAAGGTTTAGGCTTGTGTTTTTATCGCCAATTACTTTTGACGGGTTTTTTACATTAATTGTTCCGTGGTCTGTGGTAATTATTAATTTAAATCCTAATCGTGCTGCCTGCTGTATAATTTCTAGCAAAGGCGAATTTTTAAACCAACTTTGGGTAAGCGAACGGTACGATTTATCGTTTGAGGCTAATTCCTTTATAACCTCCATTTCCGTTTTGGAGTGCGATAACATATCTACAAAGTTATAGACAACAACAGTTAAGTCTTCATCCTTGTGACTTTTAAAATTTTCAACTAGCTTTTTACCTTGTTTTAAGCTTGATATTTTGTGATAACTCCAATTAAGTTTCATTCCCAGTCGCTTTAACTGTGCATCAAAAAACTCTTGTTCTTTCATGTTTTTTCCACCATCTTCAGTATCGTTAAGCCAAAGATCGGGATGTAGTTTTTCCATATCGCTAGGCATTAATCCTGAAAAAATTGCATTACGCGCATACTGTGTTGCTGTTGGTAAAATACTGCAGAAGAGTTCTTCGTTTGTCTTTTTGTAAATATTTGCAACCGTAGGTTCAAAAGCCTTCCATTGATCGAACCGTAAATTGTCTATTACCACTAGTAGGGTTGGGGTGCCTTGTGTTAATTGAGGCTGAATTTTTTCTTTAAAAAGTGTGTGCGACATGATTGGTGCCTCACTCACATCCTCAAACCAATTGCGGTAATTTTTGTCGATAAACTTACAAAACTGGCTGTTTGCTTCGGTTTTTTGAGATTCTAAAATTTCAAACATACCCGAATCTTCAATATCTTCTAATTCAAGCTCCCAGTACACCAACTTTGTGTATAGGTCTTTCCACTCTTCAAAGCTATTTACCATTGAAAGATCCATGGCTATTTTTCTGAATTCCTGCTGGTAGTTAGATGTTGTTTTTTCTGAAACCAGTCGGCTGTGGTCTAAATTTTTCTTTAAACTCAATAGTATTTGATTGGGGTTAACTGGCTTAATAAGATAATCGGCAATTTTAGAACCAATGGCTTCTTCCATTATATACTCTTCTTCACTTTTGGTAATCATTACCACCGGAATGGAGGCTTGAAGTTCCTTAATTTCAGATAGGGTTTCAAGACCCGTTAGCCCGGGCATGTTTTCATCTAAAAAAACAATATCGAAGTTTTCTTTTTTTATTTCTTCTAACGCTTCCGATCCACTTTGAGCGGTGGTAACGCTATAATTTTTATTTTCAAGAAAGAGAATATGTGGTTTAAGCAAATCTATTTCATCGTCTACCCATAGTACTTTTATATCGCTCATATATGTATATTTGTCATTGTGCTCCTTAATTTTACAGGAGTATAGTTAATTTTAATTTGTGAGTAATTCCTAAACTTTGAAGAATTTTCTTCAAAAATATAGCCGAATTATCGCATACAATTTTTGAAGCTACTAATTTAAAGTTAAAGTTTGAAAACCCTTCCAAAGCTTAAAACTATAAACGATCCCATCTATGGTTTTATTACTGTGCCCAGCAAACTGGTTTTTTATTTAATGGAGCATAAATATTTCCAGAGACTTCGTAGAATTTCGCAAATGGGGTTCTCGTATATTGTATATCCGGGAGCGCATCACACGCGTTTTCATCATGCGCTGGGAGCCATGTTTTTAATGCAAAAAGCAGTGCAGGTACTTAAATCTAAGGGAGTTGCAATTTCTGCAAAGGAAGAAGAAGCACTTTATGTAGCCATACTTTTACACGATATTGGGCACGGTCCTTTTTCGCATGCGATGGAACATAGTATTGTTGAAAACGTTAGCCATGAACAAATTTCGTTGTTATTTATGAAGCTTTTAAACCAGAAGTTTAACAAGCAATTAACGCTCGCTATTGAAATTTTTAAGGATCAACACCCTCGAAAGTTTCTTCATCAATTGGTTTCTGGACAGTTGGATATGGATAGGCTGGATTACTTAAAACGCGATAGTTTTTACACTGGAGTTCCGGAGGGAACAGTAAATGCCCAACGCCTTATTGCCATGTTAAACGTAAAAAACGATGCTTTGGTAGTTGAGGAAAAAGGCATTTATTCGGTAGAGAATTTTCTCGTTGCGCGTCGCCTTATGTATTGGCAGGTATATCTTCACAAAACCGGTATAGTTGCCGAACAATTATTGGTGCGTGTTTTAAAACGTGCCAAACAACTTACAGCGCAAGGCGTCGATCTTCCGGCAAGCAAGGGATTAAATTTTTTTCTGAAAAACACCATTAATTTAAATGACTTTTCAGAAGAAGTGCTCGATACTTTTTCAAAATTAGACGATTACGATATTATTTCGGCAATGAAGATGTGGGTAAACAACGATGATTTTGTATTAAAAAATCTGTCGAAAATGTTACTCAATAGAGATTTGTTGAAGATTAAAGTGAAGTCAAAAGTATTCCCACAACATAAAATAAAAGAAAAACGAAAGCAATTAGCAGACACATTCAATATCACCCTAGAAGAAGCGTCTTATTTTGTTTTTACGGGAAAACTTGAAAACCAAGCTTACAGCATGGAGAAAGACACCATCAACTTATTAAAGAAAAACGGAAAAATAATAGAAGTTGCAAAAGCGAGCGATCAGCTCAATTTAGAGGCGCTTTCTACATCGGTGGTTAAATACTATCTATGTTATCCAAAAAACAACAAAGATAGCTATCGAGGCTAATTCCTTTTTTTCTATTTTTGCAAGAATGAAAACCCACGACCTAAAATCCATTCATTTAAAAAATGCTAATTTGCAGTTGTTAATTACATGGTCATTAGTTATTAAAAATAAAATCTCATAATGAAATTTACAGCAGCCCAAATAGCAGGAATCCTGAATGGTACAGTAGATGGCGATGAAGATGCAGCGGTTTCCACGCTTTCAAAAATAGAGGAGGGAAGTAAAGGCTCGCTTACTTTTTTGGCCAACCCAAAATACACGCACTATATTTACACTACCCAAGCTTCTATTACTATTGTAAATAACGATTTTGAAGCAACCGACGATCTGTCAACTACCCTTATACGGGTAGAAAATGCATACAAGGCCTTTTCTCAACTTTTAGAATATTACAACCAGGTAAAAATGAATAAAACTGGCGTAGAAGAACCAGTTTTTATTTCAAAAAGTGCCAAATATGGAGATAATGTATATTTAGGCGCTTTTTCATATATAGGAGAAAATGTAAAAATTGGCGACGATGTAAAAATTTATCCAAATGTTTATATTGGTGATAATGTAACTATTGATGATAAAACAATAATTTTTACGGGGGCTAAAATATATTCAGAAACCGTAATAGGTAAAGCCTGCGTTATAAACAGTGGTGTTGTGCTTGGTGCCGATGGTTTCGGGTTTACCCCAAATGAAAATGGTGAATATATAAAAGTACCACAAACGGGTAACGTAATTTTAGAAGACTTCGTTGATATTGGACCAGGAACTACAATAGATCGCGCCACTTTAGGTTCAACGCTTATTAAAAGAGGGGTTAAATTAGACAACCAAATACAGATTGCCCACAATGTTACAATTGGCGAAAACACAGTTATTGCAGCCCAGAGTGGGGTTGCGGGTTCTTCTAAAATTGGCAAGAATTGTATAATAGGTGGCCAAGTAGGTATTGCAGGTCATATTATTATTGGCGATAACGTAAAAATACAAGCGCAAACAGGTATTGGTAGAAACGTGAAAGATAACGAAACACTTCAAGGGTCTCCAGCCTTAAATTACGGCGATTTTAATAAAAGTTATGTATATTTTAAAAACCTACCGAAAATCATGGAAAGGTTTAATATAGTTGAAAAAAAGCTCGATAATGAATGAAAGTTTGGTAAAACAGCAAACCATTGCTAAGGAAATTTCCCTTACAGGAGTAGGTTTACACACGGGTAAAGAA
Source organism: Aequorivita vitellina (assembly GCF_022008365.1). Classification (GTDB taxonomy): domain Bacteria; phylum Bacteroidota; class Bacteroidia; order Flavobacteriales; family Flavobacteriaceae; genus Aequorivita; species Aequorivita vitellina. The sequence goes on along the minus strand of NZ_JAIRBA010000011.1, from coordinate 43,768 downwards.
GTAACGATTACTTTTAAACCAGCCCCAGAAAATCATGGGTATAAATTTGTAAGAACAGATTTAGAAGGCAAACCAGTTATTGAAGCCGATGCCAACTTTGTGGTGAATACCCAACGCGGCACCAATCTCGAGAAGAATGGGGTTAAAATACAAACGTCTGAACATGTATTAGCTGCATTAGTGGGACTAGAAGTAGATAATTGTATTTTAGAAATCAACGCTTCAGAGCCACCAATTATGGATGGTTCTTCAAAGTTTTTTGTTGAAGCTATTGAAAAAGCCGGTATTGTTCAACAAGAAGCCCAAAGAGAAGAATACGTTGTTACAGAAGTAATTTCATACCTAGACGAAAAAACTGGAAGCGAAATAATAGTTATGCCTGCTGAGGAGTACCAAGTTACTACAATGGTAGATTTTGGCACAAAAGTTCTCGGCACACAAAATGCTTCACTAAATAAAATATCCGATTTTAAAAATGAAATTGCGAACGCAAGAACCTTTAGCTTTCTTCACGAGATTGAAATGCTTTTAGAGAACGGCTTAATTAAAGGTGGCGATTTAAATAACGCTATTGTGTACGTAGATAAAGAACTTTCAGATAGCACGATGGAAAAACTCCGTACTGCTTTTGGAAAGGACTCAATTTCAGTAAAACCAAACGGAATTTTAGATAATTTAACCTTACACTATCCCAATGAAGCTGCTAGACACAAATTGCTAGATGTAATTGGGGATTTAGCTTTAGTGGGTACACGTATTCGTGGAAAAGTTATCGCTAATAAACCGGGACATCACGTAAACACCCAGTTTGCTAAAAAGCTTTCAAAAATGATTAAAATTGAAAGCCGAAATAAAATACCTAAATTCGATATCAACCAACCTCCGGTAAAAGATGTGAATGAAATAATGGCTATGCTTCCACATAGACCGCCATTCCTCTTGGTAGATAAAATAATGGAAATGACGGACACTAGTGTTGTCGGTCTTAAAAATGTGACTATGAACGAGCCGTTTTTTGTTGGTCACTTTCCAGGAGCACCAGTTATGCCAGGTGTTTTAATTGTTGAAGCAATGGCGCAAACTGGCGGTATTTTAGCGCTAAGTACAGTGCCAGACCCAGAAAACTATCTCACATTCTTTATGAAAATAAATAATGTGAAATTTAAACAACAAGTAAATCCAGGTGATACCTTAATTTTTAAACTGGAACTTATTACTCCAATTCGCCGTGGAATTGTACATATGCAAGGAAACGCTTACGCAAATGGTAAATTAGTTACAGAGGCAGAATTAATGGCACAAATGGTAAAAACTAAAAATTTATAGTCTAAATGTATTTGTGTAAAAATTGGTTTCAAAACAAAAAACCAATGGCACAACTGTATTTTTAACTATAAAAACAATAAACAAATAAAAATGAATCAACCACTTGCATACGTCCATCCGGGCGCAAAAATAGCCAAAAATGTTGTGATTGAGCCTTTTACAACTATTCATAATAATGTTGTGATAGGGGAGGGAACTTGGATTGGCAGCAACGTAACTATAATGGAAGGTGCTCGCATAGGTAAAAATTGTAATATTTTTCCGGGCGCAGTAATTTCTGCAATTCCGCAAGATCTTAAATTTAAGGATGAAGACACTACAGCCGAAATAGGCGATGGCACCACCATTCGAGAATATGTAACTATCAATCGCGGTACTGTTGATCGCGGTAAAACCATTATTGGAAAAAATTGCTGGATTATGGCGTACTGCCATATAGCTCACGATTGTATTGTGGGCGATAACTGTATTTTTAGTAATAATAGTACATTAGCTGGCCACATTACGGTAGGCGATTACGTAGTACTTGCCGGTATGACTGCAGTACACCAATTTTGTATGATTGGTAATCATGCCTTTGTTACAGGAGGATCATTAGTGCGAAAAGATGTCCCACCGTTTGTAAAAGCTGCGCGCGAACCACTTAGTTACGTGGGCATTAACTCTATTGGTTTAAGAAGAAGAGGTTTTACTTCACAAAAAATAACCGAAATACAGAATATTTACAGATTACTGTATCAAAAAAATTATAATACTACACAAGCTACTGAAATAATTGAGGCCGAAATGGAAGCCACGCCAGAACGTGACGAAATACTCCAGTTTATCAAAAATTCTAAACGTGGAATTATGAAAGGCTATTTCAACTCAAATTAAATCGTAAATCATTAACTTCAAAATTATACCTACTCAATGGCTACTTCATCAGATATTAGAAAAGGACTTTGTATCCGCTATAACAACGACATCTACAAAATTATTGAATTTCTTCACGTAAAACCAGGGAAGGGACCTGCGTTTGTGCGTACTAAAATGAAAAGTGTTACTACCGGAAAAACGCTTGAGAACACCTTTTCTGCTGGGCATAAAATTGACGACGTACGTGTTGAAACACACAAATTTCAATATTTATACAACGAAGGCGAAATGTATCATTTTATGAATACGGAAGATTACGCTCAAATACAGCTTATGAAGGATATCCTCGATACTCCAGAATTGATGAAAGAAGGCGAAGTAGTTACCGTACTTATAAATACTGAAGATGGCGCGCCACTATCTGTTGATATGCCAGCTCACGTAATTTTAGAAGTTACATCAACCGAACCAGGCGTAAAAGGAAATACAGCTACAAATGCTACAAAGCCTGCTATTGTTGAAACCGGAGCTGAAATTAATGTGCCTCTTTTTATAAACGAAGGCGATAAAATTAGAATCGATACCGATAAAGGTCAGTATCAGGAACGGATGAAAGATTAATTAGTTGCAATTTTAAGTTGCAAGGACAGTGTAAGCTCACGATTCATCACAAATCATCTCCAATTAATAATTAATATTATACATTTATTTTGAAATTCCCAACTCCCCAAACTCTTGAAAGCATAGCTGTAATAATCGGTTCAGATTATGTTGGGGAACCTTCTTTCCCAGTTTTCGGAATGAATGAAATACACGTCGTACAACCGGGAGACATTGTATTTGTTGACCATCCAAAGTATTACGACAAAGCACTTCAGTCGCAGGCAACGGTAATTCTCATAAATAAAAAAGTAGATTGCCCCATTGGCAAAGCATTGTTAATTTCTGAAGATCCTTTTCGCGATTTCAATAAATTAACGCGTCATTTTAAGCCTTTTCAAAGTGCAAACACTGCAATTTCAGAAACTGCGGAAATAGGCAAAGGTACCCTTATCCAGCCCAACGTTTTTGTGGGTAATAATGTTAAAATAGGCAGTAATTGTTTAATTTATTCCAATGTTTGTATTTACGATAATACGGTTATTGGAAACAACGTTACCATTCACGCTGGCACTGTATTAGGCAGCGATGCTTTTTATTATAAAAATCGTCCCGAAAAATTTGATAAACTTTTAAGTGGCGGAAATGTTGTAATTGAAGACAATGTTGAACTTGGTTCTCTTTGCTCTATAGATAAAGGTGTAACGGCTTCTACAACAATTGGGGAGGGTTCAAAATTAGATAATCAAGTTCATGTGGGTCATGACACCATAATAGGAAAACGATGCCTAATTGCTTCGCAAGTGGGTATTGCTGGTTGCGTTTTAATAGGCGATTTTGTTACCCTATGGGGCCAAGTTGGAATAACAAGTGGAATAACAATTGGTGATAGAGCAGTAATTTCAGGGCAAAGCGGAGTGAGTAAATCCCTGCCCGGAAATCAAGCTTATTTTGGGTCGCCCGCAGAAGAATTCAGAAAAAAATACAAGGAATTAGCTTCTATTAGGCTAATTCCGGAAATTATAGAAAAATTGGATAAATTATCATGAGTAAAAGAGCAAAAGAAATAGTTAGAGATTTTTACAGATCAGACATCTTGCGGGATGAAACCGTAATGGAGCGATTTTTTCACCCAGACTTAGTTCTTATTTGGAACAGTGCAGACGGTCTCTCTATTATGAATTATGACGACATTGTAAAATTCTTTGGTGAAGTTCGACGATCTTATAACGATTTAAGAGTAGAGATAAGTCATTTACTTGCAGACGATAAGCATGTAACCATTCGTTATAAATATTACATCCGCACAATGGAAAATCCCGACGAAGAGTTGGGTATTGCCCACTTTATTGCAATATGGGAAGTAAAAGACGAAATGCTTTACAGAGGCTATCAAGTAAGCCAACCTGTTACAGATAAAGACGATACCACCGAAAGCTATCACAGAGTAAAAGTATAATATCTTTTAAAACCCTTATCAAAAACCGTATCTTTGCGGCAATTCTTAAAAATCAATTATAGATTTTACTTCAATAAAAAATAAAAATAATTAATAGAAAATAATTAAAAATGAGCGTTTTAGTAAATAAAAATTCCAAAATAATTGTGCAAGGCTTCACAGGTAGTGAAGGTACTTTTCACGCCGAACAAATGATTGAGTACGGCACCAATGTGGTTGGTGGGGTTACTCCAGGAAAAGGTGGGCAAAAGCATCTAGACAGACCTGTTTTTAACACAGTTTCTGAAGCCGTAGAAAAAACTGGCGCCGATACAACCATTATTTTCGTTCCCCCAGCATTTGCGGCCGACGCTATAATGGAAGCTGCCGATGCAGATATTAAAGTAATAATTACGATTACAGAAGGTATCCCGGTAAAAGATATGATTACCGCATCTGATTATTTAAAGGACAGAGATTGTCGCCTAATTGGGCCTAACTGTCCAGGTGTTATAACGCCAGGCGAAGCTAAAGTTGGAATTATGCCAGGTTTCGTTTTCAAAAAAGGAACAGTTGGTATAGTTTCAAAATCTGGAACGCTTACCTATGAAGCGGCAGATCAAGTTGTAAAACAAGACCTTGGAATTACAACCGCAATTGGTATTGGTGGCGATCCTATTATTGGCACTTCAACCAAAGAAGCTTTGGAAATGCTAATTAACGACCCTGAAAGTGAAGCGGTAGTAATGATTGGTGAAATTGGTGGTCAGTTAGAAATTGATGCAGCCAAATGGTACAAAAATAGTGGTAACAAAAAACCGGTAATTGGCTTTATTGCCGGCGAAACTGCACCTGCAGGACGTACTATGGGGCACGCCGGAGCCATTGTTGGCGGAAGTGAAGACACAGCTCAAGCAAAGAAAAAAGTAATGCGCGAATGTGGAATTCACGTTGTAGATTCTCCAGCGGAAATTGGTAAAAAAGTAAAAGAAGTTTTAGGCTAACACATTATTTCTGGCCCGCAAGGTTTTAAAAACTTTGTAGGTCTTTCCCTATTTAAGTCCTGCAAAATTCGCAGGACTTTTTTTATGGAGAACCCGCAACCTTTTGTTATATTTGAATCCCGCCTTTAGCGGTTTTCCTGCAAGGTGTTCCCCGCTTTTTTGCGGTGTAACTTGTAGGCATTTAAACTTGACCAATTAAAAATTGACTTTTATATGAAATTATTAGAAGGAAAAACAGCAATTATAACCGGTGGAAGCCGCGGAATAGGAAAAGGAATCGTTGAAATATTTGCACAACACGGTGCTAATGTGGCTTTTACTTATAGCTCTTCAGCGGAAGCCGCAAATGCATTAGCAAACGAAGTTTCAAAAACAGGCGTAAAAGCAAAAGCCTATAAAAGTGATGCCGCTTCTTTTGACGATTCACAAAAGCTTGCTGACGAAGTTTTAAAAGAATTTGGAAGTATCGATATTCTTATAAACAACGCCGGAATTACCAAAGACAACCTGTTAATGCGTATTTCCGAAGACGATTTCGACAAAGTAATAGAAGTAAATCTTAAATCGGTTTTTAATATGACCAAAGCCGTGCAGCGCACTATGCTTAAACAACGCAAAGGCTCTATAATTAATATGAGTTCTATTGTTGGGGTTACAGGAAACGCTGGGCAAACTAATTATGCTGCTTCAAAAGCCGGTATTATTGGCTTTTCAAAATCGGTTGCTTTAGAATTAGGATCGCGCGACATTCGTTGCAACGTAATAGCACCCGGCTTTATTGAAACTGAAATGACTGGAAAACTAGACCAAGATACTGTACAAAATTGGCGCGATAGTATTCCGTTAAAGCGTGGCGGCACCCCCGAAGATATAGCAAATGCTTGCGTATTTCTTGCCAGCGACCTTTCTGCTTACGTCACGGGGCAAGTATTGCACGTAGACGGGGGAATGCATACTTAAAAAAGTGTTCAGTGTTCAGTGTTCAGCTGCAGTGAGCAGTTATTATAAACCTGAAACTATAAATCAGAAATCACCTTAGTGACTACAGAAACCATACTTTACATAATTCTCGCCGGAGTACTATCTGCTGCTCTGGCGGTTTTTATGTACGGTTATAAGTCTAAACAAAAAGGTTCGTTGCGCTGGATTCTTGGCACGCTGCGTTTTGTTACGCTTTTTTTAATTCTACTGCTACTAATCAATCCAAAATTTAAAAGCGAAACCTATACAATTGAAAAGCCGAAACTACCTGTACTTATTGATAATTCGGCTTCGATAGGGGAGTTGGGTCAAAAAGATAATGTTTCCCAAATACTTCAAAATTTAAAAGAAAATAGTGAGCTAAACGATAAATTTGATCTTTCTTATTATTCCTTCGGAAGTGATTTCCGCGAAAGCGATTCCCTTTCTTTTAAAGAAAAGAACACCAATATTTCAAAAGCACTTTCGTTAACAAACAACCTCTTTAAAAACCAAACGGCACCAACAATTCTAATTACCGATGGCAATCAAACCCTGGGTACAGACTACGAATTTTCTTCGGCAACTTTTAAAAATAACATCTACCCCGTAATTCTGGGCGATTCCATAAAATACACCGACTTAAAAATTGAGCAACTAAACACCAATCGGTACGCTTTTCTAAAAAACCAATTTCCAGTTGAAGTAATCCTAACGTACAGTGGCACAAACCCTGTAAAATCTGAGTTCGTGGTTACGCAAGGTAACGCAACAGTTTACAAAACAACTGTTCCTTTTTCTGAAAATGAAACTTCAAAAACTTTAAACTTCACCCTTTCGGCAAGCGCTGTTGGACTTCAAAAATATACTGCACAAATATTTCCGCTTGCAGATGAAAAAAACAAAACCAATAATAGCAAGCAGTTTGCCGTTGAAGTGATAGACCAAGCCACCAATGTTTTGGTTGTAAGTAAAATTGCGCATCCCGATTTGGGCGCGTTAAAAAAATCGATAATCACCAACGAACGTCGTACGGTTACCTTTAAAAAACCTGCGGAAGCCGTCAGCCTCCTTAATGATTATCAGCTTGTAATCCTCTATCAACCCGATAGAAGTTTCGCCTCGGTTTTTGCTGAAATTGAAAAAACTTCAAAAAACACTTTGGTAATTTCTGGCTTGCAAACAGATTGGTATTTTTTAAACGGCGCGCAGGATAATTTTAATAAAGAAGCCTCCAACGCAAGTGAAGATGTTCAAGCAAAATTGAATAGCAATTACGGCACGTTTGCAGTTGAAGACATTGACTTTAACAATTTGCCACCGCTTCACACAGAGTTTGGTGCATTGACTATTAGCGTTCCAAATGAAGTAATGCTCGAGCAAACCGTGAATGGATTAACCAACGGAAACCCCTTATTGGCCACAATGGAAATTAACGGTAAACGCGATGCAATCTGGGATGGCGAAGGATTTTGGCGATGGAGAGCCCGTAGTTTTTTGGAAACCGAAAGCTTCCAAAGTTTTGACGATTTTATAGGAAATCTTGTTCAATATTTGGCTTCCAACAAACGCCGAAGTAGGTTAGAGGTGTCTTCGGAAACTTTTTATTACAACAATAATCCCATTAAAATTTCGGCGCAGTATTTCGATAAAAATTATGTTTTCGACAATCGTGCTTCGCTCAATATTTCAGTAAAAAATACAGAGACTGAAAAGCAAACGGTTTTCCCAATGCTTTTGCGAAACAACTATTACGAAGTAGATCTAAACAGCCTTCCAGCAGGCGAGTATAATTATACGGTTTCCGTTTTAAATGAAGCGGTTTCAAGCAGTGGCAATTTCACAATTTTAGATTTTAATGTAGAGCAGCAATTTCTAAATGCCGATGTTTCGAAGTTGCGACACATCGCTCAAAGTACAAATGGAAAGGCCTATTTCGCAATCCAAAGCGATATGCTTATCAGCGCATTAATGGCAAATACTAACTACCAAAACGTTGAAAAAAGTGAACAAAAAATAGTACCTTTGCTGGACTGGAAATATCTGCTCTTCCTTATCGTTCTCGCCCTCGCTGCAGAATGGTTTATCAGAAAATATAACGGACTTATCTAAAAATTAATTCATAGAAAAATATACAATGGAAAAATTACCTAAACTTACAATACCCGTAATCGCTGGAATTATTTTGCTCATTATTTTAGTGGCAAAATCTTCAGTAACTATTGATTCTGGACACGCAGGTGTGCTGTACAGAACATTTAATAATGGAGTTGTTACAGATCAACCGCCACTGGACGAAGGTTTTCACATAATCGCTCCTTGGAACAGAGTTTTTGTTTACGAAGTGCGCCAACAAGAGCTTAGCGAAAAGATGCAAGTTCTTTCCAGTAATGGTCTCGAAATAAAATTGGATGCTTCAGCTTGGTATCAACCAATTTATAGCGATGTGGCAAAACTACATCAAGAAAAAGGAGAAGATTATTTACAACGTGTTATTCAGCCTGCAATTAGAAGTGCGGCCAGAAGCGTTGTGGGGCGCTATACACCAGAGCAATTATACTCTACCAAACGTGATGCTATTCAAGAGGAAATATTTGAAGAAACCAAAAAAATACTCGACAAGCAATATGTGCAGTTAAATGAAATTTTGGTGCGGGATGTAACACTGCCACCTACAATTAAAGATGCAATTGAAAGAAAACTAAGACAGGAACAAGAATCATTGGAGTACGAATTTAGATTGGTAACCGCCGATAAAGAAGCTCAAAAGGTGCGAATAGAGGCACAAGGAAAAGCAGATGCAAACAAAATCTTGAGTGCTTCACTTACCGATAAAATACTTCAAGACAAAGGGATTGATGCAACTTTAGAGCTAGCAAAATCTCCAAATGCCAAAGTTGTTGTAGTTGGCTCTGGCGAAAGCGGCTTGCCCTTAATTTTGGGGGATAACTAAATAAATTCCTAGCTACATATATATAAGGTTGAAGGCAGTCTAAACCTCTTTATATATCTTTTACAATAAATTTAAAACCTTCCTCTTTGGGAGGTTTTTTTGTGACTTAAAAACTGGTTTTTAAGGAATAAGCTTTGAATAATTTGAATATTGTTATAATTTTTTGTTAGTTCATCAAACTATTTGCCTACGGCGGAAGAACGGAATATGACAAAGACTTTCCCAATGGAAAAACAGAGTTAGAAGAACAAGCTTCTGAAAACAGCACTGCTCAATCAATAAATAATACAGCCAAAACCTTTCAAGCGGTTGAGGAAATGTTAACGTCTAATGAATCCACAAGAAGTAACTGGCGAAGCTTAAAACAAAATGGGTATTCCATACAGTTTCCTAAGGACTGGTCTGTTGATGACAGTGGTGTTCAAAATTCCGAATTTATTTTATCAAGTCCCGAAAGCAATGGCGCCATCATTAGAATGGAAGTGGGTAATTCAGATGATAAAATCACTTTAGATACCTATGGAGAAACTTTTGTTTCGGGATATTTGAAAAAAAATTATAACGATGTACGTATACTTAAAGACGAAATAAAAAACCAAAACGGTTATAAGTTTAAACGATTAATAAGTAGTCTGAAAACTGAAAACAACATGGAATATATTTTTTGGAGCGATATAATTGTATATAATAAAAAGCTATATGTGTTTTTGTCAATTAGTGAATTTAGCCAGTTCAAAAACCATCAACCAACAGTTGAAAAAGTACTTAGTAGCTTTGCATTTAATTAAAAGCTTAGAGGATTATGTACGCCTTAAATAAAACTCAATCAAAGTGAATTTTTTAGGATTAGTTTTTACACTTCTTCTCTAAAACCTTATTGCAAATCAGTTTTTTTAAAAGATCGAATTATTACCAACCCGCAAACCACAGCTACGGCCGTTAAAGCAAAAGCTAAAACAAGATTGCTATAAATAAAGTTTCCAATTGCAAAAAGTGAGCAATAAACCCCAACTACACCTGCAAAAAAACCGAGAATTTTCATTCCAAAGCCTTTAAACTTAGATTCGTTTCCAAAAATAAGGCTGTTAAAGCTATTCAGGGTTTCTTCTTTTGAGGGTCTGGTTAAAAGCGTTACTAAAACCCATCCCATAGTGGTAATAGCAACACTTAGCACAAGTTGCCAGTGTCCAGCCATCTCAATTATTGGGGTTTCCATTTTCCCATTAATAAAAAAGAAACCGGCAATTATAAACGATATTGCCATGGCAGCAATTTCGCTATATGGGTTAATTCTGCTCCAAAACCAACGCAGAATAAAAAGCAAACCGGTACCTGCACCAATAGAAAGCAACAGGTTAAAACCATCGCGTGCTTCTTCTAAAACCAATGCTAACAATGCCGCTAAAATCATCATTACAATGGTAGAAATTCTACCTACCGCTACTTGTTCTTTGCCAGTAGCACCTTTCCGAAGAAAACGTACATAGAAGTCGTTTACAACATACGAACTTCCCCAATTTAAATGTGTAGAAATCGTACTCATAAAAGCTGCAATAAGCGAAGTAATTACAATCCCCAACAAACCTGCTGGCAAATAGGTTAGCATTGCAGGATACGATAAATCATTTTTCACAAATGAAGGGTTCAAATCTGGGAAGGCAGCTTGTAAACTTTCAATATTCGGAAAAATTATAATAGACGCCAATCCAATGATAATCCATGGCCACGGACGAATGGCATAATGTGCAAAATTAAAGAACAAAGTAGCATAGGTCGCGTGTTTTTCGTTTTTGGCTGCAAGCATACGTTGGGCAATATAACCTCCACCGCCAGGCTCAGCACCAGGATACCAAACACTCCACCACTGCACTGCCAACGGAATAATCAATAACGGAATCAATAATTCAGGTTTCGAAAAATCTGGAAGCATTGCAGTTTTAGCAGCAACAGCAGGGGTGGAGAGAAGCTTTTCAATTCCGCCAATTTCAGGCATATTTACAATATAAATAGTAGCCCAAACACTGCCTACCATCGCAATTATAAATTGTACAAAATCTGTAAGCAAAACCCCTTTTAACCCTCCAAATGCTGAGTAAATAACTACTACGGGTGAAGCAATTAACAAAACTTCGTAAGACGATAAACCAAACATTACATGCCCAATCTTAATGGCAGCCAAACAAACATTTGCCATTATTACAATATTGAAGAAAACACCCAAATAAATTGCCCGGAAACCTCTTAAAAAGGCGGCACTATTTCCGCTATAACGCAGTTCGTAAAATTCCAAATCGGTGGTAATTCCACTTCTTCGCCATAGTTTTGCATAAAAAAATACGGTTAGCATTCCCGTTAGCAGAAAACTCCACCAAATCCAGTTTCCAAAAACGCCATCTTCGCGAATAACTCCCGCAACAAAATTGGGCGTATCTGCCGCAAACGTAGTAGCAACCATACTTACTCCGAGCAACCACCACGGCATATTTCTATTAGAAAGGAAAAAAGATTTTGAATCTTTTCCAGACTTTTTTGCTACAATTAATCCAATGGCAATAAATACTATAAAAAACGAAATGATGAGTACCCAATCGAGTGTGGCTAAATGCATAAATATTGATTTTTCAGCAGTTCAAAATTGCTTGCGTGAAAGTAAAGAAATTGATTTGAAAATTAATAAACCGTTAAAGTTTTATATTCACAGTTTATTAAACACAATTTTTGTTTAGTTTTGGCGTCACAAAATGAACAAGGTAGTTTTACATCATATCCATATTTTCTTCCACGCTCACGCGAGGTGATATGGCTGTTGTATAAACTTAACAATATTCAAAACCCGTTTGAGCAATCAAACGGGTTTTTTTATGCGCTAAACGCAACGAAAAATTCAATACTTAGAAAATGAAAAATTTAAAAATAGCAATTCAAAAATCAGGACGACTTCACGACGAATCACTCACATTGCTTAAAGATTGTGGAATTAATATAGACAATGGTCGCGACCAATTAAAAGCTTCAGCTTCCAATTTTCCTTTGGAAATATATTACCTCCGCAATGGCGATATCCCGCAGTATTTAAAAGACGGTGTGGTGGACTGTGCCATCATTGGCGAAAATCTTTTAATTGAAAAAGGCGAAGAAATTGCCATTGTTGGGCGATTGGGTTTTTCTAAATGCCGGGTTTCCCTCGCGGTTCCGAAGACTTTCAAATACAATTCTATTGAAGATTTCAACGGAAAACGAATCGCCACCAGTTATCCGGAAACTACACGTAATTATTTAAAAGAAAACGGAGTAGAAGCAGATTTGCACATTATTAATGGAAGTGTTGAAATTGCACCAAACATAGGACTTGCCGATGCAATCTGCGATATAGTTAGTAGCGGCAGCACACTTTTTAAAAACAATTTAAAAGAAGTTGAAGTTATTTTAAAAAGTGAAGCCGTGCTCGCAGTTTCGCCGAATATTTCAAAATATGCAGACAAAATTCTGAATAAAATTCGCTTCAGAATCCAATCGGTTTTGAAAGGTCGCGATTCCCGCTATGTACTACTAAATGCTCCGAATGAAAAGATAGATGAAATAATTAAAATCTTACCCGGAATGAAAAGCCCAACCTTGCTTCCTTTAGCTGAAGAGGGTTGGAGCAGTATTCATTCAGTTGTAAATAAAGACACCTTTTGGGAAGTAATTGAAGAATTGAAAGTAGCGGGAGCCGAAGGAATACTAGTATGCCCAATTGAAAAAATGATTCTTTAAAATATGAAATATGAATTCGATTGACGAGTTGCAAAAAAATAAATAAACTGAGATGAATAAAATATATAATCCAAAACCTGAAACTTGGAGTGAACTGTTAAAACGTCCCACCCAAACCATTGCAGATGTAGAAGCAACGGTAAATGAAATATTTTCAGAAGTAAAACAAAAAGGAGATGGCGCAGTGCAGAAATACTCCCAATTATTTGACGGAGTCTCCATTGACGGGTTATTGGTTTCGAAAGAAGAAATCGCAGCTGCAGAAATAAAGGTTTCTGATGAATTGAAAATAGCTATTGATTTAGCTAAAGCAAACATCGAAAAATTTCACAGGGCACAGAAAACCGAAAGAATAGCGGTTGAAACAGTAGAAGGAGTGCTTTGTTGGCAAGAAAAACGGCCTATTCAAAAGGTGGGATTGTACATTCCTGGAGGTTCGGCGCCACTGTTTTCAACGGTTTTAATGTTGGCTATTCCTGCCAATATTGCTGGATGCAAAGAAATTATTTTATGCACCCCACCCGATAAAAATGGCAAAATAAACCCCGCCATTCTATATACGGCAATGCTTTGCGGGGTAACCAAAATTTTTAAAATCGGAGGGATTCAAGCGATTGCCGCAATGACTTTTGGGACGGAAAGCGTACCTTCAGTTTACAAAATATTTGGTCCGGGTAATCAATTTGTAACCGTTGCCAAACAAATTGCAACCAAATTCGGCGTTGCAATAGATATGCCGGCAGGCCCTTCGGAATTGTTGGTCTTTGCAGACGAAACAGCAAATGCTTCCTTTGTTGCTTCCGATTTATTATCGCAAGCAGAACACGGCGCAGATAGTCAAGTGATTTTGGTTACAACTTCCAAAATGCTTTTAAATGCAGTGGCGAAAGAAGTTGCAAAGCAAATCGAACTGCTTCCTAGAAAATCTATAGCCGTAAAAGCAATAGCAAATTCGAAACTCATTTTGGTTGAAAACAATACGGAAGCCATCAACCTCATCAATGAATACGCGCCGGAACACTTCATCGTCGTTTCAAAAGATGAAGATTTTTTCGCACAAAACATTCAAAATGCAGGGTCGGTATTTATTGGAAACTACACGCCCGAAAGCGCAGGCGATTACGCCTCGGGAACAAATCACACTTTGCCCACCAATGGTTATGCTAAGCAGTACAGCGGCGTAAATCTGGACAGTTTTATGAAGAGCATGACCTTTCAGAAAATTTCGGAAAAGGGAATCCAAAACATTGGCAAAGCCATAGAAACAATGGCAGAAGCCGAAGGTTTGCAGGCGCACAAAAACGCTGTAACCTTACGATTAAATAGCTTGAAATAATTGTTTGGGTCGAGCGTGTCACACTGCGCAGTCGAAGTGCAGTCGAAACCATAAATAATGAATATGACTAACAAATTTAATATACAATCCCTCATCCGCCCAAACGTGGCTAAAATGAAGCCATACAGCTCTGCGCGCGATGAATTCAAGCATTTTGATAACGAAATGATTTTCCTCGATGCCAACGAAAATCCGTTTGAAACTAATGTTAATCGGTATCCCGATCCACAACAGCGGCAGCTAAAAAGCATTCTTTCAAAACAAAAAAATATTCCAATAGATCAAATTCTTTTGGGAAACGGAAGTGACGAAGTACTCGACTTAATTTTTAGAGCCTTCTGCGAACCTGCGAAAGACAATATAATTACGCTACCGCCAACCTACGGAATGTACAACGTATTAGCCAATTTAAGCAATATTGAAAATAGGGAAGTGCTGCTCAATTCAGACTTTCAGCCTGATTTGGACGAAATTTTAAGAACTGCAGATGCGCGCTCAAAACTCCTATTTATTTGCTCTCCAAACAATCCAACAGGGAATTTAATTGCTTCGGAAAAGATTTTAAGACTGTTGCAAACCTTTAACGGTATAATAGTAATTGACGAAGCATATATCGATTTTGCGAACGCGCAGAGCTGGATTTCAAAACTGAAAGATTTTCCAAATTTGATTGTCACACAAACCTTGTCAAAAGCATACGGATTGGCGGGAATTCGTTTGGGAATTTGTTATGCTTCAAAAGAAATTATTTCGGTATTAAATAAAATTAAAGCTCCGTATAACATCAATAAACTCACGCAGCAGATTGCGTTTCAGCAATTGCAAGATATTAGAACTGTTTATGGTAAAATTAACTTAATTAAAGCAGATAGGGAGAGATTACTTAAAGCATTACTTCAAATAGAATTTATAAAAAAGGTTTATCCAACTAATGCCAATTTCATTTTAATTAAAGTTGATAATGCTGAAAAACGCTACTTGCAATTATTGAAAAACGGCATAGTTGTGCGCAATAGAAGTTCGCAGCCGCTTTGCGAAAATACACTGCGCATAACGATTGGAACAACTCCCGAAAACGAAAAACTAATCACAATTTTAAAACAACTGAAATGAAGAAACGCGTATTGTTTATAGACCGCGACGGCACAATTATAAAAGAAACCGTGGATGAGCAAATTGATGCTTTCGATAAAATGATTTTTTACCCGAAAGTGTTTACCTATCTCGGGAAAATTGCCAAAGAGCTAGATTTTGAATTGGTAATGATTACCAACCAAGACGGTTTGGGAACGGAATCATTTCCAGAGAAAACCTTTTGGCCCGTGCATAATTTCATTGTGAAATCTTTTGAAAATGAAGGAGTCTGCTTTAGTGAAGTTTTAATTGATCGCACCTTTCCGCACGAAAAAGCAGCTACGCGTAAACCCAAGACTGGTTTATTGAAAAAATACTTTTCAGAAGAATACGACCTTCAAAATTCATTTGTAATAGGCGATAGGCTCACAGACATTGAACTGGCTAAAAACCTAGGCGCCAACGCGATTTTCATCAACGATAATACAAATTTGGGAACGGCTGAAATATCTGTGAATACTGAAAAGCTTCAGCAATACATCGCTTTGGAAACCAACGATTGGCAAGAAATATATCATTTTTTAAAACTTGAGCAACGTGTTTCTGAAATTCATCGAAAAACAAATGAAACCGATATTTCGATAAAACTAAATCTTGATGGCACCGGAAAAAGTAAAATAAGCACCGGCATTGCCTTTTTTGACCACATGCTAGACCAATTGGCACGCCACGGGCAAATGGATTTGGAAATCACTGTAAATGGCGATTTGGAAGTAGATGAGCACCACACCATTGAAGATACGGCAATTGCTTTGGGTGAAGTTTTCAATACAGCTCTGGGCGATAAATTGGGAATGGAGCGCTATGGTTTTTGTTTGCCAATGGACGACTGCTTAGCCCAAGTGGCAATTGATTTTGGCGGTAGAAACTGGTTGGTTTGGGATGCCAATTTTAAACGTGAAATGATTGGTAAAATGCCAACGGAAATGTTCTACCATTTCTTTAAAAGCTTCACTGATGGCGCAAAGGCTAATCTTAACATTAAAGCAGAAGGAATCAATGAACACCACAAAATTGAAGCAATCTTTAAAGCTTTCGCAAAAGCAATAAAAATGGCAGTTAAACGCGATGCTGAAAAAATGATTTTACCATCGACGAAAGGAATGTTGTAAACACGAACGACGAATGAAGAGCTACGAATTACGAGCTACGAGAAATGAAATGAAAAGTGATAAATATGAAATTTAGAATATGAAAATAGTGATTGTAAATTATGGAGCGGGGAATATCCAAAGTATCAAATTTGCTTTAAACAGACTGGGTGTAGAAGCTATTTTAACCGATGATGAAACTAAAATCCGTAGTGCAGATAAAGTGATTTTTCCAGGAGTAGGTGAGGCAAGCAGCGCAATGCAAAAACTAAAAGCTTCGGGATTAGACAAAGTTATTCCTACGCTAAAACAACCCGTTTTAGGAATCTGTTTGGGAATGCAACTGCTCTGCAATACTTCGGAAGAAGGCAATACAAAAGGTTTGGGTTTTTTTGATGTGGGTGTTGTAAAGTTTTCAAATAGTGTGAAAGTACCTCAAATTGGGTGGAACCAAATTCAAAATCTGAAATCTAATTTGTTTGAGGCTGTTTCAGAAAACGAAAATATGTATTTGGTGCATAGTTACTATGCGCCATTGTGCAAGGAAACAATTGCGAGTAGCGAGTATGGTTTGCAGTACTCATCGGCATTACAAAAAGATAATTTCTACGGCGTGCAATTCCATCCTGAAAAAAGCAGTACCGCTGGCGAACAAATTTTGAAGAATTTTTTAAATCTAACATCTAATATCTCAAATCAAATCAAAAGATGAGAATAATACCCGCAATAGACATCATAGACGGCAAATGCGTCCGTCTCTCAAAAGGCGATTACAGCACAAAAAAGATTTATAACGAGAATCCGCTAGAAGTTGCAAAACAGTTTGAGGCACACGGATTTCAATATTTGCATTTGGTAGATTTGGACGGTGCCAAAAGCGAGCACATTGTAAATCATAAGGTTTTGGATGAAATAGCTTCACAAACGTCCTTAAAAATTGACTTTGGTGGCGGTTTGAAAACAGATGAAGATTTAAGGATTGCTTTTGAATGTGGTGCGCACCAAATCACCGGTGGCAGTATTGGAGTGAAAAACCCTGAAATTTTTAAAACTTGGTTAGACAAATTCGGAAGCGAAAAAATAATTCTGGGCGCCGATGCCAAAGATGAAATGGTAGCAATTAGCGGATGGACCGAAGATTCTAATTTAAAATTAGTTCCCTTTATTCAAAAATACGTTGAAGAAGGAATTAGCTATGTAATCTGCACAGACATCAGCAAAGACGGCATGTTACAAGGCCCATCCTTTGATTTGTACAAAAAAATAATTACAGAATGTCAGTCTGGGCGCAGTCGAAGACCTAATGACAACGAAATCAAACTAATAGCTTCTGGTGGAATATCAACTTTCGAAGAGCTTCCAAAACTTGCAGAAATAGGCTGCGAAGCAACAATAATTGGCAAAGCCATTTATGAAAACAGAATTAGTTTAAAACAACTTGAAAACTTCATTTTAAATGTTAACTAAACGAATAATACCTTGCCTTGACATTAAAAACGGCAGAACCGTAAAAGGCATTAATTTCCTTGATCTGCGGGATGCTGGCGATCCGGTAGAATTGGCAAAATTCTATTCCGAAAATGGTGCGGACGAACTGGTTTTTCTAGATATTTCAGCAACTGAAGAACGCAGAAAAACATTAGCTGATCTAGTTTTAAAAGTGGCCGAAACTATCAACATTCCCTTTACAGTTGGGGGTGGGATATCTTCGGTTGAAGACGTTGAAATTTTGTTAAACAATGGCGCCGATAAAGTTTCGATAAATTCTTCTGCAGTAAAAAATCCGCAATTGATAAATGATCTCGCTTCAAAATTTGGTTCGCAGTGCATTGTTGTAGCAATTGATGCAAAATTAATCGACGGCAATTGGAAAGTGCATTTGGTAGGAGGGAAGGTGCCAACTGCATTAGATTTATTCGATTGGGCAAAACAAGTAGAAAAACGCGGCGCAGGCGAAATACTTTTCACTTCAATGGATAACGATGGCACTAAAAACGGTTTCGCAAATAAAGCACTTAAAAAACTTTCAACCCAATTAAACATTCCAATTATAGCTTCGGGCGGCGCGGGGAAAATTCATCATTTCACCGATGCGTTTAATATAGGAAAAGCAGATGCGGCTTTGGCTGCGAGTGTTTTTCACTTTAAGGAAATTACAATTTCAGAGTTAAAAAACGAATTACAAATTCAGGGAATCCCTGTTAGAAAATAGATAAAATGAATATCGATTATAAAAAATACAACGACGGGCTCGTGCCAGCGATTATCCAAGATAATATAACCGACAAAGTGCTGATGCTCGGTTATATGAATGAAGAAGCTTTTTTAAAAACCAATCAGTCTAAAAAAGTTACTTTTTATAGCCGAAGCAAGCAAAGGCTTTGGACCAAAGGCGAGGAGAGCGGTAATTTCTTGAATTTGGTTTCCATTGCAGTAGATTGTGATAACGATGCCTTATTAATAAAGGTGAATCCCACTGGTTCCGTTTGTCATAAAGGAACGGATACGTGTTGGGGAGAAGTTAATCTTGCAAACTTTGGTTTTCTTTCAGCATTGGAAAAAATTATTGTTCAAAGAAAAGAAAATAGCGAAAATCAAGAATCTTACGTGGCTTCCCTGTTCAATAAAGGCATCAATAAAATTGCCCAAAAAGTAGGCGAGGAAGCTGTGGAAGTGGTTATAGAAGCAAAAGACAACGACGACGATCTTTTTTTAAGTGAAAGTGCCGACCTGCTTTTTCACTATTTAATATTGCTTCAAGCCAAAGGATTTTCATTAAGTGATGTAGAGAAAATTTTAAGGCAGCGCCATATTGCTTCATAATCCTTATTCTTTTTCCCTACCTTTAAAAAAACAATCAACTTCTATATGGCCACCAAAAGAAGAAAAAAACCACAACCCACTAAAATACAACCTAAAAGAGCCAGAAACCTCTCGCCCGGAACGGTTGCCTATACTGGAAAAAAAACCACTACGGTTACCGAGCTGGATATAATAGATTATTCAAAAGAACATTACCATCGATTTGAAACCAATAATATTGAGGAAGCATTTAATTATGAAGACTCCACCAATATTACTTGGATCAATGTGAACGGTTTAAGCAATACTGAAGATATTATAAGCCTTGGAACCCACTTTGAGTTGCACCCTTTAATTCAGGAAGATATTGTTAGTACGTACCAGCGGCCTAAAATTGACGAATACGAAGAATACCTATTTATTATTTTTAAAATGCTTCATTACGACGACGAAAAACTCACCAACGAGCATATAAGTCTTGTTATGGGGAAAGATTATGTTTTAACTTTTCAAGAGGCGGAAGGCGATGTTTTTGGCGACCTACGCGAACGTTTGGAACACGGAAAAGGACGAATTCGCGGCGTAGGTGCAGATTATTTAATGTTTGCAATTCTCGATGCCGTAGTTGATAATTATTTTACCGTAATTGAATTTTTAAGCAACAAAGTTGAATTGCTGGAGGACAAACTTTTTACCGAAAAGGAAGATCCAAATATTACCGAAGAAATTCAGGAACTTAAAAAAGAAATACTTAAAATAAGAAAAGCAGTAGTGCCATTGCGCGAGGTAATTAATCGCTTAGAAAAGATAGAATCCCCGTTAATTGAAGAACGCACCAATAAATACATTCGCGATTTATACGACCATATTATTCAGGTAAATGAAAGTGTAGAAATTTACCGCGAAATGATCTGGGGACTTATGGATATGTACATGACTACTATAAGCAATAAAATGAACGAAGTAATGAAAGTGCTTACTATTATGGCGTCTATTTTTATTCCGTTAACCTTTTTGGCCGGAATATATGGGATGAATTTTGACAACATGCCCGAGCTTCATTTTAAATACAGCTATTACTATTTGTTGGGTGTAATGGTGGTGGTATTCTTTGGAATGATTTGGTATTTTAAGCGGAAGAAGTGGTTGTAAATAATTCTTCGTTATAAGTTGTTAGTTCCGCTTACTCCATACCTCATCAATCGGATCTCCTTTTGTTGAAAATCCGGTGTGATGCCAATTTCCATCTTTTAAATTAAAATTGAAGTTAAGTTGAAGTCCCACTTTTTCAATATCTTTTGAAAAAAATTCAATCGTCTCCGTGTATTCGCCATTTTTGGTGGTATATGTTCCACCGCCAGTAGCCATAAATTGTTTTGTTTCGGTATTGTACGCTATCCATTGAAATCGGGTGCCAGAGAGGATTTTCATTGTTTTTCTTGGCAGGGTAATATCGCGAACTTGTGTTACACCATCCTTGGTTCTGCCAGACATTAACCAAGCACCTTGCAGTTTGCCAGGGGTGCCGTTGTCAATTCTATTCATTTTTAAAACATTTCCTTCAATATTTAAAACAGAATCGTTTATAAAAACTTGTGTGCGTTTTTCTAAACCAACTGTTTCCGGATTATCTGTATTGAATTCAACCTTTTCAATTAAAGTTTGGCCGTCTAGTTTCCAGCTACCGCCACGGGTTGAAACAAACGCTCCTGTTTTATTATTATATGTTGTAAATGCATTGTGACTCTCAGAAACAATTAACACCGTTTTTAATTGTTCTCCCGTTTCCGAAGTGATTACACTTTCCCAAGCTCCAACCAAATCCTGTGCTTTAACTGGAAATACAATTAAACAAAAAATAATATAAGTAATAACTTTATACATCGGTGATTTTTAAATGTCTGGTTGTTCTATATAAATTATTTGGGCATTTTAAACAATTGCGCTTAAAATGGATGCCAATTCTTTCGGTTTTATGGGTTTGATGATGTAATCTGAAATTTCACTAATTTGTTTTGCTTTCTCTACGTCTTGCGGATCTACCGACGAAGAAACCATGTAAACTGAAATTTTCTTTCCCACCTTGGGTTTAATTAGTTTATATTCATCCATAAACTGAAAACCATCCATCACGGGCATATTCAAATCTAGTAAAATAACATCGGGTAGGTTTTCGCTGCTATCAATATTATCTCTTATAAAATCTAAAGCTTCTTCTCCATCAGAAAAAACCAAAACTTGATCTGCTAACTTATAAGCTTTTATAGTAGCAGTAACAGCATATTGATAGATACTATCATCGTCAATTATGCAAATATTTTGGATGTTATTCATTATTAGAACTATTAAAAATTACTGTAAAAACAGTGCCTTCATTCAATTTGCTTGATGCAAATATAGTACCTCCCATAGTTTCTACTTGAATTTTTGTTAGATAAAGTCCCACGCCTTTAGCATCGGGGTGTCTGTGGAATGTTTTATTTAAGCCGAACAACTTGTGTCCGTGTTTTTTTAAATCTATTCCAAGCCCATTATCTGTTACCGATAGATTAATTTTATTATCTACAATTTCCGTTTTAATATGTATTACGGGATTCCTGTTAGGAGAGCGATACTTTATAGCATTAGATACTAAGTTAAGCAAAATACTTTCTAAATACGTTTTGTGATATTTAATTTTAGGAACTTCGGAAAAATCTGTTGTTATCTTGGCGTTGGTATTTATTATTTGTCCCGAAAGTATTTCTCTCGTTTTATCTAATGTGTTTTTAAAAAAGACTTCTTTTAAATCTTTTTTACTTACAGTTCGCGTTTTTAAAGCTTCAATTAAAGTGTTTAAAGTTGAAGTTAAATGCTCGATAACCGTCTCAAATTTTTCAAATAACTCTTCTTTTTCCGTGACACTTTCCGATATTTCGTAAAGATGGAGAAGTGCATTTAAATTGCTCACTGGAGCTCGTAAATTATGAGACGTAATTTGAGCAAAATCTGCTAATTGCTTGTTTTGTGCAGACAGATGTTGGGTTAAAACCTCTAAATTTTCTTTCGCCCGAATAATTTTACGTTCTGCTTTTAATTGCTGCGTAATATCGCGAATTGCAGCCGATACCAATAGCCCCTCTTCTGTGCGCAGCGGACTCAAACTTATTTGAACTGGTATTTCGTTTCCATCTTTATCTATGCCGTACAACACATCGGTTTTTCCGGCACCCATAGACCGAGCCTTTGGCTTTTCAAAAAATGTATTACGCTGGTTTGTATGGTTATTTGCGCTTTTATATCGCTTTGGAATTAATACTTCTACTGGTTTGTCAAATAATTCATCAATATGGTATCCAAAAAGCCTTTCTGCTTGCTTATTGATAAGCTGTATATTTCCTTTTTCATCTACAATTACCATTGCATCGGGTGCAGATTCCAAAAGACCTCTAAATTTATTTTCGGCCATTTTTTGTTCGGTAATATCTTGGCCTGTCCCAATCATTTCAACAACTTCGCCTTTGTCGTTTGTAAAGACTTCACCTAAAAGTTGAATTGTTTTTTGTACACCTTTGGCTGTAATAATACGGTGCGAAAACTTGTAAAATACTTTATCAGTTTTCGCTTTTTGAAAATATTCGGCTACAAGTTCCTTATCATCGGGATGAACGAAATTAAAATAGCTGTCAAATTTTAAATCGACTGTGTTTTCATCGAGATCAAACATTTTAAATAGGTTGTTAGACCACAACACCTTATCGGCAACTACATCCCATTGCCAGTGGCCTATCATCGTTATTTCTTCGGCAAAATTCAGTAAATAATTTTTCTTTAGTAATTCGTTTTCTGCTTTTTTGCGCTCTGTAATATCGAGTGCCATGCCTAATAGCCCAAGGCTTTTGCCTTCTTCATCTTTAATTGCAGTAACGGTTAACAATACGGGAAATGTGGAGCCATCTTTTCTTCTATAAGTCCATTCTCGGGTGTCGTTTATGTTTAATTCAAATAACGCTCCGTACGGATCAAACCCTTCGGGATCTTTATTTAACTTAGCAGCCATATCCAAGGAAAATTGCTCCATTTCTTCTTGTATATGAAATATTTCTGGAGACTTTATTCCTATTACTTCATCTGCAGAATACCCTAACATTTTTTCGGCTCCGTAATTAAAGTGATTTATTAAGCCGTCTCTATTTGAAGAAACAATAGATATTGGCCCCGAATTTAAAACAGCTTTAAGTTCATTATGGGCTTTATTTAAAGCTAACTGAGCTACTTTAAAGCTTGTTATATCTTGAAAAACACCCAAGATGCCAATGCATTCATTATCCTGATATTCCGGTTGCCCTATTACACGCGCCCAAATTTCAGTTCCGTTTTCAGTTACTAACTCAACCTCCACATCATAGGGAATACCTTGTGTTAACGCCTCATTAATAGCTTTATTTATGGTGTCTCTGCTTTTGCCTTTTTTGTAGTAATTAATAGCAGTTTCAATATCTATTTGAGTTCCGTAAGGCACATTGTGCAGGTCGTACACAACTTTGCTCCAAAATACCTTTTGCTTTTGAAAATCAACCTCCCACGTGCCAATTCTCGCAACTTCATTGGTTTTATCTAAAATTTTTTGAATCCGGTGTTTTTCGAGATCTCGTTCTTTAGATGCTGTAATATCACCAGTGTGCATTAACAAGCCTCCTATTTTATCTTTAGAAATATACCAGGGACGCACATCCCAATAAATCCATTGGATGCTTCCGTCGGCACGTTTAAATGGAGCTTCATCACAGGTGTCTATTGCACCTTGCAAGCATTTTTGATGGTTCGCCTTCCATTCGTCTCCTATTTCTGGAAAAATATCGTAATGCGATCTTCCTATTACTTGCTGCCCCTGCATTTTATAATCTTTTATCCATTGCTGCGATACTGCTATATATTTCATATCACTATCTAGCATAGCAATGGCTGTAGGGGCTTGTTCAATAAAAATCTTATTGTATTCCTCTTGTGTTTCCAAATCTAATTTAAGCTTTTCAAGCTCTCTCATATTAGCCATTATTTTGCTTTCAGAGATTGCTAAATCTGTATTGGTTTGGGTAAGTTGTCTGTTTTTTTTAAACAACTGATTTAACGTAGGAATTAGAATAAAAAAATATTCTCCCAATAAAATTAAAATTGAAACAACGGCAAAAACATACATAGTATGCCTCAAATTTAAAAGACCTTCTTCTTCTCCAGCCAAATGATTTTTAGTCACTCTATTAATTATCAAAGAATATTGAGGCTCTAAATTCTGAATCTCTGTGTACAAATTTTTAATTCGAGGCGGTTCATTACTCTCAACAATGGCGTTTGCCGCAATGAGTATTCTGTTGGCAATGGGTGAACTGACTTTAATTAATGAATCACTTTTTGCATTTATAAAGGATGCATTTGCTTGTAACTCTAATTGTTTTTGAGATTTTTCAAATTGTGAAGTCAGCTGTTTTAACTCTTCAACATTAGCCGAAATACCTTCTGAGCTTTGCCTAATATCTGAAACTACTTTCGTAGCGAGCATATTCTGTAGTAGAAAACTTTGATTGTCGGCAATTTGTACAAGTTGTGTATTTGCAGATTGAATATTAATACTGCGTTGTATAATAAATAGAACTGTTGCTATAATTATAATTATAGTACATAAAAATAGCAGGTATCTATTTTTAATAGATTTTGTGAGTTTGTGTACGGCCAAGCTTTTACCGATTAGGCATTAATAAAAAATAAGGATTCCGTATAAAATGTATAAATGGCGTAGGAGCGGAGTTTTTCATAATCATTGAATTATAAATTACTGACTTAGCGATAGTATTATTTAAATACTAATTTAAAAAGGCTGCAATGAATACAAAAGAAATGTAAGTAAGTTTTAGAAATACCTATCTTAAACATGGGGGCTTTCAAATTTAATTCACTAGTAATACGTTACAATATAATCTTTTTTTCTTAGAACTGTTTGTTTAGAATTAATTAATGGGTGCCGTTCATTCAACAATTTCGTAGTCAATAGAAAGTTTCCGAAAAGCTCTTAATGCAGAACCAGAATTTTTATCGTCCACCTCAATATCTACAGCGTCTCCTTCTAAAAGTATATCTGTAAGTTCATTTGCTAAGGATTCATTAATATGCATTGAAACCTCTGCAATACATTGGGCTATCGCTCTTCTATCTGGCCTTTGTGCATCACAAGACAATAAGTTTAATTTCATATTAATGATTTTAGTTCTGCAATATACTAAAGTTGAAATTAGATAAATATATTTATGTGATAAGTGATGTACTATTGAAAACAATGAAGGTTTTTGCAAACTCATTGCAATTGAAATAGAAAATGTTCATTAATATTTATCTAAAGAGTATTAGTATCGCCCGATTAAAACATATACTGTCCCTAAGAAACATTTACCTGCCAATAATCTATTAGTTATCAAAATTTTGTTGTAATAAGGCAGAATGCCGATAGGTATTAAATAATAGGTGAGAGAATAGAATCTCGTCAATGCATAGTCGGATAGGGGCTGTTAATAATATGAGTTTCCTAAAGTTAGTCATTTCTTTCATCGTACAACTTTAAATTTTTAGCATAACGGATTAAAAGGTTTTATTAGTTTGCAGCGTTTCAATTTTTTAAATTAATATATTTGCGAACATTATAATTGGAATTAAACAAAGTAAAATGCAACAATCTACTAGAGCTACTATTTATGTTCTAAGTCTCCTACTATCAATCTCTGCCACTTCTCAAGTTGGTATTGGCACAACCACGCCAGAAGCTGCTTTAGATGTTAAATCATCAGATAAAGGTATTCTTTTTCCAAGGGTGGAATTGAGTTCTTATACAGATGTATCTACAATTGTAGATCCAAGAGGTGGGAGTTTACCCCCTGGTACTTTTGTTTTCAACATTGGAGCATCTGGCTTGGCGCCTACAGGTTATTATCTTTGGGATGGCAATAATTGGATAAATATAAAAGGAATTCGCCAAGGCGATTTAAAATACAGTGTACAAACTCAGGATCATAATGGTTGGTATTTGGTTAATGGTCGTGCACTTAATACCTTGCCTGCCACGGCGCAAATTGCGGCAAGTCAATTAGGACTAACCTCAACTTTACCAAATGCTGCCGATAGTTATCTAAAAGGAAAAACCAGTACTGAGACTTTGGCAAGCATTGTAGGTAGTAACTCTAGAACCTTAACAACTGCTAATATTCCTAGCTTTTCAGCAAACGGAACTACAGAATATGATGGCGGCCACACCCACCCAAATACTACAACAGCAAATAATGAACGCCATGGGCATACTTGGCAAGAAAAAGGAACAACAGATTGGTTTTACGGAAAAGACGGTTCGTTAAGTGTTCCTGTATTTACCAGCAGTAGTACCCGCAGTTCTGGAGCCAGCGGTTCGCATAGTCACAATTTTAATACAAATCCAAGTTCACACAACCATACTGCAACTGCTACTTATTCGGGCGCAGCTAGTAGTTTTAACACTAAACCCAATAGTTTAGCTGTAAATATTTTTATTTTTTTAGGGGAATAATTATGAAAAATAACCTTACAAATATACTTTTACTCTTGGTGGTTTTTCCATCACTAGCACAGGTTGGGATAAACACCACAACTCCAAATGCAGAATTAGAAGTTGTTGCTACAGATAATGGCATTTTACTAACAGCTGTTAGTTTAAATTCAACTACAGATAACACAACTGTTACAAATACCAACTCGGGTGGGGCACCTGCAATTGGCACAATGGTTTATAATGATGGAACTGCTGGTTTAAAAGATAACGGTTTGTTATTCTGGAATGGAAATATGTGGATAGCACTTGCAAAAACAAGTGTTGGTGAGGTAAAATATAGTTTACAAACAACAGATCACGATGGTTGGTATTTATTAAATGGAAGAACATCTGCAAGCCTACCAAACACTACTGCGCAGACAAATGCAAGTTCATTATTTGGCTCCAATTTGCCAAATGCCGAAAATGCCATTGCCACTGGCAGGAATGGCTCTGAAGTACTTGGTTCTAATACTGGGGGAAGTTATAATTATTTATTAACTCAAAATAATTTGCCTGCTTTTTCAATAACACCAAGCATATCTACAAGTGGAAGTCATGGACATGCAGGCGCAACGAACAGTAAAACGCATGAGCATAGTATACGTGATTATGGAGCTAACATGATTGAAGTTGCCAATCGAAATGAACAACGAAATGCATTAGATGATAACAATTCGGCAACGAGGATTATTGCAACTAGCGGCAACGGGGTACATAACCATTTATTAACTACGGCGAGTTCAGGAAACCATCATCATGACGTGACTATTTCTTCAGTTAATCCTTCTCCTACAACAATTAATTTAGAACCGTCTAGTCTAGTAACAAACGTTTTTGTTTTTCTAGGAAAATAACAAATGAAGATGAAAAATAAATTAATATTACTTATAGCGATTTTATTAATAGCGAGCACCACTTGGGCCCAAGTGGGTATAAACAAAAACCAACCTAATGCAGCTTTAGAGGTAGGCTCCAGTATATTAATACCTCGCGTTGCACTGCAAAGCATTACAGATACAAGTACAGTTACAAACCCACAAGACGTCGCCTTGGTAAATGGAACTATGGTTTACAATACGGGTACAGGCTCACTTAAACGCGCCGGTTTTTATACTTGGATAATAAATAAATGGAGTTTTTTGCAACGAGAAGAAGTTGGTGATATAAAATATAGTGTTCAAACAACAGATCACGGTGGTTGGTATTTTTTAGATGGTAGAGCAACGAGCGCCCTTACCGGAGTGGCTAATAGTAATAGTATAGCACTTTTTGGTACTCATCTTCCAGATAGCAGAAATAAATCTCTAAAACAAAGAGCAATTTCAGAAACCATTGGTACAACAGTAGGGAATCCGTCGTCGGGTTTAACACTTTTAAGTTCAAACTTACCTGTTATTAATTTTTCTGGTTCAACAGATTTTTTATCACATAGTCACTCAGTTACCAGTAATGATAGAGGCAACCATACACATCAATATACTGATATAGGTACCATCCATTTAAGTAATGCTGAATTTGAAGCCGCCAATAACCCAATGGCTGAAGGTGGTACTTATAGAGAAAAGTTTACTAACTCCGTTTCCCACAATCACACTTATAGTTTTAGTAATGCTGGCTCGCACACCCATACTGCAAATACTATAACTAATGCTGGTGGAACGAGTGAAGCTATATCATTAAGGGTTAATAAATTAATTCTTAACACCTTTATCTATTTAGGAGTAGACTAACCCAAAAATGTTGCTTTAAATCTCACTCAAACGTATACCGTTGCTCAGCAGTAGAAGACGCATTAAGCAATTCATTAAACTTTTTTATTGTATTAAAATCGCGCGTGATTGCTTCGGAAACGGCTATTCCGGAAATGCCAGTTTCCAATATCTCCACTACATCTGCTGCGGTAATACCGCCAACACCGAAAATTGGCGTCTGCGTTTTTAAAACATCAATAA
This sequence comes from Aequorivita vitellina, assembly GCF_022008365.1. GTDB lineage: Bacteria > Bacteroidota > Bacteroidia > Flavobacteriales > Flavobacteriaceae > Aequorivita > Aequorivita vitellina. The sequence goes on along the minus strand of NZ_JAIRBA010000011.1, from coordinate 14,970 downwards.
TCGCGGCGTAACCTGTTAATCCTAATGCGGGGGGTAGGTTCTTTTTGGTTTCTGTAAACCGAAACGGACCTAAACTAATATAATCCACTTCTTTTTCAATTAATGTTTCGCAATCTTGCAAAGTATTTGCCGTACCGCCAATTAGCTGCCAAGTGTATACATGTTTCCGCGCTAAAGTAGGGCAGGGGTCTGTTTTCCCCAAATGCACGCCGTCTGCCTTAACTTCTTTCGCAATTTTGTAATTATCGTTAATTATTAATCGGGTTTGAAAATGTGCGGTAATTTCGCGAGCCTCCTTGGCGACGTTTAAAAACTTCTTTTCCGAAACATTTTTTAATCGCAATTGCACCAATTCCGCCCCGGAAGTGCACGCCTTTTGAATATTCTCTAAATGCTCCTCTGCAGAATTGCCCTGTGATATGTAATGTAATTTCGGTATCAAATCTATAAACTATGTTTAAAATCATTAATAATTTGGACCAAAAGTACGTCCTAAAGCAAAGCGCCCCAAGTCTTAAAGCGTCCGCGTGTCGCCAAAGCTTTAGCGCAGGCACAAGCGGTCTTATGTCTTTTCTTTCTTCTTTCCTCTAAAACCCTACAAACTATCACCTTCAACCAACTTCCGTCCAGCACCCCCTTCAATTAAAACCGAATCCTTTTCAACCATAGGCCGAACATCAATTTCAATTTTATCGGGATATAAATCTTTATCGCTAAGCCCTTCGGAAGCTTTCCAAGTATCGCCCAATTGTTTTAGTATTTTTTCATTCCATTCGCTTGGCTGTTTTGCATCTACCCAAACCACATCGCGATATTCCACATCTATCAATGCTAAATCTGGCGTAGCGGCACCGTCAAACTTTTTACTGTCCCCGCGTTTTGAAGTCACCGTTGAGAGTACAAACAAGCGTTTTCTTCCTGCAATCTCTTTAATAAATGGTCTAAATTCTACAGGCTTGTTTACAGACCAATCGTATTCTTTTCTCGATTCAATTACTTTTAAAGGCATTGCGCTTACACCAGCCAATCCTTCTTTTTTAGCCGCGTGATTGTAGTAATACAATTTATCGGTTCCATCTGCGGGCACGAGAACGCTAAACGACAAACTTGTGCGCTCCTCGCCAATGGGTTCTAAACCAAACCAATGGTATAATCCGCTATATGCGTCAACAGCCATGCCGCTGAAATCAAAATCGGTTACAAACGGCTGCTGATTTTCATCGTCTGCTAAATCGGGAATTTTCACTGCGGTTTCCATATTCCACGGTAACGGGTCTGTAAACCCAGCTAAAAATTGTAAGGACTGTGCTTCGAGTCTCGAGACTCTTTCAGATAAGGTGTTCTGTCGTGTTAAATAAGGGTGATTTTGTATTTCGTCGGGTGGAATATAGGTGCCTTTTCCAATGGTTATCCGTTCCAAATAATCTGAAAAATTGTGCTTTCCAGCATCAATAACCATCACGCCACCGTAGGCTGGGTAGGGAAAAAAGAAGCCTTTCCAACGAATTAAACTTACAACTTGCACCCAGTTTCCAGCGTCGTTTTTCATATAATAAACCTGCTCGGGCTCAAGATTAAAAAGCTGAAAAATATTAAAACGCTGCACCACCGCATTGTACGTATTCCTGCTAAAAGCAAGGGATTCTCCAATTGAAAAAATTACGGGAATTCTATTAGTATCTGAAAACCGCGGAAAAGGGGAGGTGCTTTCTACCGAAAAAAGTTCTTTGGTATTGTCGTTAATACGTTGCCAAGTGTATTCTTTAGCGGGTTGGACGGCCATCGTCCAACGGTTGCTACTGTCAACCCGCACCAAATGTGGATGCGAAACCTCTTGTGTTTCGCCAATACTTTCGTAGGCCATAGTAACAATATTGTTAAAAGGCTGAATACGCTCATTTTGTGTTAGGGGAAGTTCGTGTAATTCAACTAAATTCAGGTTGTTAAATACATTGTATGATTGCATGTATTTATACAACCCTATCTGCCATCCAAAAAACCAGCTGGTTGCAAAAAACGCAACAATTCCCAATAAAATAAGAATACGCCGTCCGCCACTAACTGCGCTTCTAAATTTTGAAAGTGTAAACCATAAAAACAGCACTCCAATTAGTATTAGAAAAATAAACCTACGCAGAAACAGTAAAACGGGTTGATAATCGTCGCGTAAAAAGAAGAGTAAAAGCAGCATTACAACCCCGCTAATTATAATTATTCTCTTTTGTTTAGGCCCTTTTTGCCAATATTTTTTCATACTAATCAATTCAAAATTAAATGAGTTTCAAGTTTTAATAATTTTCTTCCTCACACCAGCTTTTCGTCAGGTCTCATATCACAAGTCTAATGTCTAAAATCTATTTAATCATCCCTTTATTTTTCAACCTTTCCCGTGCACTTAACTTCGGCTCATCAGGCTCTGTACTTGGTTTTGGCTCTGGCTCAATTTCTTCTTCCGATTCAAAATTATCGCGGATGTCCTGCGTAAATTCGTCAATACTTTCTTTGCCTTTATTAAAAGCTTTTTCAAGATTTTCTTTTTTGGTTTTATCGCGTGCAAAAAGAAATAATGAAGCGATATATGTACCGAGTAGGGTTGCTACAATTGCCGAAATAAAATATTGAATATAATTAACCACAAATGGTAAAACCACCGCAATTACCGCTGCTGCAATTAAATACAACAACGTAATCCAAACCAACCGCATTAAGAAATCTTGCTGGTGTACAAAACCTTTTCGGCTTTCAGGTTTCATCTGCAACTCTTTGCTATGTGTGAGTTTGTTAAAAAATCGGTATAGGCGATTGCTTTTAGATTCTGTCCAATACAAGATAATTCCGAATAAAACGGCGGCGATAAAAACTATGATTTCAAAAGTCATGGTGTTTCGTTTTTTAGTTCTTCTAAGATACAATCTATTGCCCAATCTTTATAACTATCGTCCCACAAAGCAAATTGTTTGTAAAATTTTTCTTTGTCGTACCAATATAAATGTACCGGATCTGCAGGCATAACTTTAGTTAAAAGTTGCCAGATTATCTCTTGATTTTCAGGTTGAAGCGACGAATGTGGTTCCTGCAAAGCCTTTATATAAAAGGGCTCTATCATGTTTTCAGGCACTAAATTGTTTTCAACGGCTTTTTTCTGATTGTATATTTCAACACACATTATTTGTTTTTGCGCGGCAACAGGTAATTCGTTTAAATACTTTTTAAACAATAACTTGCTGTTTAATATATCGCAAATGGAATGTGCCGTTTTACTTAAATACGTAGAAAAAAGATGCTTTTTAATGCGCTCGTACCGTGCCGTTTTTGCAGCTTTTAAATAATTAATCTCTGTGATTATATCGCGTTTAAGTGTGGCGAGCAATTCTTCGTGTTCTATATGAAACAATAAAACATCGTAGGTAGTGTTTTTTATGGCTTGATTAAAAGTTTCTTTCGATTCAAAAACGAGGATGGGTTTTATGAAATCCCGCAACACGAAAACCCCTCCAAATGCTTTGGTATAAAAGGAAGTAATGGCTAAGCTTAAATCGGTTAATTTAAGTTTTCGATGGCGCAAATCACCGTATTTATTGGCAGAATCGATTAGCTTTTGATGAATTTCACGATTGATGAAATTATTACCTTCTTCAAATAGCTTTATAAGGTCGTTCTGTTCCTTTTGTTTTTCCTGCAGGTCGCCGAGCAACTGAAAACTTATTGCTATTTTATTGTAATTCAGCAAGTCAAATGCTTCGTAATAGGCGTCTATATTTTGGTCTAATTGCACCACGATAGCCGAATCTTTCGTAATATCTTTTATCTGCTTGCGATACGCAGCAAAAACGGCATCCATTAAATTGCGGTCAAAACTGTGGTAGGGCATAAAAACCGGCTTCCCTTCCTGTTGTGGCGAAATAATTATGGCATTGGCGTTTGCTTCACCAATATTCAAATAAAAATTGTTGTCTTTTTCTTCGGCAATCTCCGGACTCCACCCGTTTGCATCTATTGAAAACGTTGACAATTTACTTGCCGAAACCCCAAGCAAAGCCAAGCAGCCATTATAACGTTTAACTAAACTGCCATTTATTTTTACAAGGCCATCGCCAAATAATCCCGCTTGTTTTAATTTATCCAAAAAGTTAAAGTTTATGAGTTGAGATATTTCATTTTTACCACCACCAATACACAAATATTTTCTTTATTTTACTGCTACTGCTACTGCTACTGCTACTGCTACTGCTACTGCTACTGCTACTGCTACTGGCTACTGCCACTGCACACTGCCACTACTTTATTCAAACTCTTTTCGCGCGGCTAGTTGCACTTTCATTTCGGCAATTCTATTATCAACCTGTCGTTTAAAATCGGTATCCGCAATGGTGGCAACATTGTCTAAATAGCGCACCGTTTCCTGTCTTCTAATATCGCTAAAATTCAGTCCTTTCATATTCTGCTTCATTAAGTCCTGCAACATTTTAAACTTGGTATCGTAATCTTTTTTGAAATAAAGCGTCGGGTCTTCAAACCATTCTTTCGGCAAATCGAAATCTGATAATCGCAAGGAAATAGCACTCTGAATATTCCGGATATCCCGTGAAGAGAAAAAGGCAAATTCCTTTTGAATATTTTTGTACAACTCCGCGAAAAACAAATGCTGATTGGTGTTATACTTGCTCTCCGTGCGCTCGTAAATTTCCAAAACTTTTGCATCAGTTGGCTTTTCACTCTGATTTAATATTTCACCCAAATTCTGAACCAGTCCCTGCTCGCTTAAAAAAGTGTATTTTTCAGGATTCGTCATATTCACAAAATCGGGCATTGTTTTTTCAAACTTGCGCCACCAAAGGTAATCTTGGTCTATAAAATCTGGAATCGTACGTGCCCCGTCAATTTTAAATCTGCCTTGCACGCGACTTATAACCGCTTTATCTAACATTTCGGGCAAATTGGTAAAAAGCCCGATGCTGCTATTACCATAATTTATGGCGTAAGCTCCTTCAGTATATCTTAAAAATACGCCGATTACTTCTTTTACACCAGCCGAAACGCCCTGTGCAGTACGTTCCTGCAGATTGTTTTCGGCATCGTCAATTGGCGCGAATATTAATTTTGTGGGATCGCTTAATGGTTTCATCCATTGCACCATTTTTTCGGCGCTACCACCTTGAAAAGTCGAAATAAGCGTATCTGGCATTGGGTGAAAAAGAAACGGAATATCCAGATTGTCGCAATGCATTTTTAATCGGGTGGCGATTGCCGCAATAAGCATACTTTTTCCTGTTCCCGGAATTCCGTAGCCCATAAACACGGGCATAAACCCGCCCAATTCCTGAAACGGATTCTTCTTTGCCTCAAAATCATAACTCAACATGCGTTCGGTTAAACGGCGCGCAAAATGTTTCGCATCGCGGTTTCCAACAATTTCTTCAAACTGTATTTTATTGAATTCAACACTTTTGGCAGTGCCTTCCATGGTGTTTTCCCAACCCGAAATGGCAAATTCACTTTTTTCAAGTTTATAGGTTCTATCTTCAATGGTTTCGGTGAAGTCTAAAGAAGCAATACGCATTTGAATTTCAACAATAATAGCTTCAAAAAATACAACGCTAAAAATTACAACATCTTCATCGCTCGTAATAATTTCTGGGTGATTTAGGTATTTGTCGAAGTAAAACAACATACACGAAATGCCCTTTAATGGCGACATAAGCGACAATTCGGGGATGCCGGCAAACTTGTTTTTCATTACCGCCAAATCGTCTGAAACACTTGGTTTTAAATCGTATAAAATTCGGTAAGCGCAACCGTAAAGCATAAATGCCGTGGCGGTTTGCTGTTTGCTGTCAAATTCGTGTCTTTGCCCAGTATCTAAAGTTGAGAGCTTTTCGCTTAGGCCAGACAAACCCGAAGCATCAGCATAATTGTCGCGTAGCCAAACAGCCATCGTCAACCCCTCTTGCAACGCCAAAAGCGCTTGGTTTAATCGCAGTGGAATGGCAATTGAATCTGGCAGCAATCGTTTTTTTAACGCTAAAATGGTTTTTGATATTGAAATAACTTCGTTGTTGGCCGTTCCATTCGCCTTTGCCAAATACATCATAATTGAAGTATCTGCCACATTTTTATCGCGGCGTTTGGCTTTGCTGCCTTGTTCCCATTGAATTCCTTTTAAATAGGAAGTAGCTTCATCGCGAAGTGCTTCTAGTTCAGAAAGTTTTATGGGAAATGTACTGTTGTGTTCCATTAATTTAATTTTAATTCGGGGATTTCAATTGGGTCTATGGTTAGTGAACGCAGGGTTTCGGGGATTTTATCGTATAAAAGTTGCATAACGCGATGGGAGGTAAACAAATATTTTTGGCTCTTTTTACTTTCCCAAAGTTGCAATTCCTGCCTGTTAAAAATTGAGCCTTCGGTAAAATTGCCCGAGCTTATTATTTCATCTATAGTAATTGAAATTGCGTAAGCCGAAATAGCCACTGTTTTATCTACTATGCCTTGTAACAGCACGTGGGTTATATCGAGTTCATCTTTTGCGAAAATGCTGTGCAACGGACCAAAATCCATTACCCGTAATTTTTTTGGAAGTAGTTTTGGCAGCTTTTTATCGATAGCATAAGCCATCATATCTAAGCTCATGCTTCTATTTGCAACGGTTTCCAGCACCTCGTAAATTCTTTCGGTGTATTCTGCGAGTGTTTCTTTGTACAAATCGAAATTTAAGAAGCAGATAAACGCGCGGTTTAAAGTAATGTCGTAAAAGCTCCAACTTACGGTATATTCTCCTTCCGATTTATTTACATTGCTTACAATTTTACCCTGAATAAATCGTCTAAAAATATAGTGCTGATCTACCGAAGTGTAATAAATAATTGATGCCGCTTGCTGCAGTTTTCTTTCTGAAATAGGCTGCCGATCTTTTAAAAGGGTTTCTAAAAATTCCTTTTTAACTGTCTCTATTTCCGGTAGCTTGTTTAAATGTTCGTGTTTTAAACCGAGGTCGTTTATAAGGTATCTAAATTCTAAATAGTTGGGAAAACCAGATTCGGTAAGGTCTATTCGCATTTTTTCCTCATCGTCAAACAGGTATTTTATTCTAAAGGCTTCCAAGGAATAGGTGAGTAGCTCGCAGTATTGTTTTATAAAAGTGACTTCTACTTCGGTGCAAATACCTTTTTTCGCCATCGCCTCCTGCAAATTTTTAAACGCGTGGTTTACTATCTTAAAATACACTTTGTACTGATCCTTGGTTTCAAGAATAGCACTGTCTAAAGGAGTAACTATGGAATTTAGTGACATTTTTTTTTGTTCAGATTTGAGATTTTAGAGGTAAGATCGCTGCGCTTTAGGACCGCTTGTGCCTCCACTAAAGCTTCGGCGACACGCGGACGCTATAAGACGTAGGACTTAAAACTGCTTCGCTGAAAGCTTTATGACTAAACTTATTCAAACACATTTAGTCCTACGTCTTACGTCATTTAGTCTTACGTTTTTTTAACTTGTGTCAACTTCCCACCACCGACTACCGTCTAAAGTTTAAAAACTAGCTAAGCAAATCGTCCGGTACATCTGGTTTTGGTTTTTTCTCGGCGGGATTGTCGTTGTTTCCCGAAGGAGCGTTGGCATCCGTTGCGTAATATTCTTCAAAGATCTCTTTCATATCGATACCGTAACGGTCGGCGAAATTTTTCTGGATCTCACTATCTTTCTTTCTAATTTCCTGTAATGATTCAGCATAACTGGAGTACACACCTTGCATCACTTTTTCGTGAACCGGAATATTGTCCATCATTTCTTGTCTTGCCTTAGCACTTGCACTGTGCATAGACGCTAAGGTTGCGCCAATATGCTCATCTGTTTTTACTCCCAAGTGCTCCAAAATTGCGGCAAACTCTTGGTCTGTTCTCGCTTTTAAGGCCACCACATAGCCGTCGTAATATTTAAGTCGTTCGTCTGTATCGCTCTTTAATTTTGCACGGTGGGTTTGTAAATTGCTGCGTAAGGAGGTTAATACTTTTATAGTAAGATTGTGTTTTTGAACAAAACTATCTTTACTCGCGGCAAGGGTAGTGTAGGCGTTTTTAAGGCCCTCCAACTCTTCAACCTTTTGTTCAATTGTTGTTACCTTTCCAATAGCTTCGCTGTATTCTGGCGATTGCTTGTCGCTAATTTCTTCCAAGGCTTGTCGCGACTGCTTTAAGAGCGCGTATTGCTCCTCTAATTTCGCTTCGGTTTCCTCCTTTTTTTCCAAGGCTTTTGTGTGGTTTTTACTCGCTTCAACTATTGCTACTTGCAGTTTTTCTTCAACCTCTTTTATTTCAACTTCTCGATTTTTAAGCCTATCTACCGCGGCTTGACTTTTATAAGAAAGTTCGTTTAACAAGGTTTGCACATCAGCGCTTTCAATACGCGTTTGAAACATTTGCTTCGCCTTTAAATCGGCGCCATCACGGGTTTTTTGCGCAGCGGCAAGCTCCTGCTCTTTTCTTTTAATTCGCGCTTTCCGGCCCCAAAGATTATTCCACCAGTTATCGGTTACATTTTCGGCATCTTCCAATTCCATTTTTGCACGCTCAAGTTCTTTTACGGCTTGATCTATTACTTTTTGCTCATCGGGATTGAGCGTGCTGAATTTTTCAAAAACAATCCCTACTTCATCTTGATAATCTGTTAGGTCTTTTATGGCATCCAATAAATTACCTCGGTCTTTTTCGGCCATTCCTACAACGTCGTCTAAGGTTGCGTTTAAAATTCGCTGTCTAACCTCGGGGTCGTCTTCCTGTGCCAGCTTGCTCTTCATCTGGTCTACAGCCTTGCCCCAGTTAATATCAACCTTGTCTTGACTGGAATTCTTATCCGTTTCTAATAAATCAAAATCGTCTGCCATTGTAGCTATTTTTAAAGTTTGTAATATTTTAAGATTTGAACGGTCAATGTCGGAAAAAAAATTGATTTTTTAAATTAAAATTTTGGAAGAGGTAGTTATTCGTTCTTCATTTAGCATCGAGCACATAAGTGATAACCAAATTTAAAACTTTAGACGAAGGTACTGTAAATAGCAATAGCCATTCATAAAGTGCGCATTATATGCACCTTACTAATCTATTGACTTTTTAAAACGTAAAGAGAGGGTAACTAGAATTTGCATTATTGTCCGGTTAAAAATCATATTTTTTCCCTACGGACATTTGTTTAGGTGCGATCTATTAATTACCAGTATTTTGCCCAGCAGGAGTAGTATGCCGTTAGGCATTAAATATGGGTAAAAAATAATACCCTCCTCAATGCCTAGTCCCGTAGGGACTACATATAATATCGGGTTCTCCAGAGTAGGTCATTCCTTTTATCGGACAACAATGATTAACAAATAACTATAAAGTGATAACAACTTTCTTTGAATATGCCATAAAAAAGTTCTCAAACCGTTTCAACATCGGGTGCATTTTTTCGGAATAAAGCACATACTGGCATTTTTGAATGCTTTGGGTGATAGATAAAATAGCTGCATAAGCCGATTTTTGAGTTAGAAACTCGGCATCGTCTATACTAAACAGTTTTAAATCGGCGATGCTTACACCGTTCATTAAAAATAGCTTATTCATAGATTTGGGAGTAGAAATAAGGATGTCTGTACCCATAGCTATTTCCGATTTTTGAACATCTACGTGCAGTTCTTCGTAGCCTACATATACACGTAGGGAGGTGTTTTTTGTATAAAACAAAAACTGCTCGTACAACTTCAGCGCTATTTCTTTATTTTCTACTAAAACCACTGCTCGCGGCGCATGCCCTATGGCTCTGCATTTTAATTTTTGAAGGGTGGTAAGTATAAGTGTTGTGGTTTTTCCGCTATTGTTTGGCGCGATACAATACGCATTAGCACCACTTTTTATAATTGGAATACTTTCACTTTGAAAGGGAGTAGGCGTAGTTATTTCAAGTTGTGCTAACTTTTCTTTAATGTCGGCGTGTAACTTTTTAAAAGGCATAATGTGTTTTACAGATGAAGAATTAGCGTACTAATTTTGACAAATATACTGCGTACAATTGACATAGGTACTCGTTTAAACTTTTCCATTTTAGATAATTTACAACCCGATAATTAGGTATAATTGCATAGTTCACTGATTTCGGCAATTATTGCCTCTAGATAGAAAACAAAACCTTTTCAAAATTATATACCGTTAGGCATAAGATATAAGCCGAAAAACACCCTGAATATCAACCCATTATACTGTTAGGTCTAACAAATAAACTCAATATATTTCGAAAACAAACTATTTCTCCGAAGCAACTAAAATCGGATAAACAACCTCCCAAACAGTTTCAGCTAAAATCTTATGTCCCTCAGCGGTAGGGTGAATGCCGTCGTTCTGGTTTAATTCGGCAATACCGCCAACGTCTTTTAGGATAAAAGGAATAAACGCCAAATTGTTTTCCGAAGCCAAATCAGAGAATATTGCTTTAAATTGTGTTGTGTAATCGGCTCCCATATTGGGTGGCAATTGCATCCCCGCCAAAACGATTTTTATAGCTGCACTTTTAGCTTTTACAGCATCTATAATTGCTTGTAGGTTTGCTTTGGTTTCAGAAATTGGAACGCCGCGCAGGCCGTCGTTAGCGCCGAGCTCCAAAACGAATATTTCTATATCCTGATTTAAAATCCAATCGATTCTGCTTTTACCGCCAGCCGTTGTTTCACCGCTTACACCCGAATTTACAACTTGATAATGCAATCCCAACGAATCTATTTTATTCTGAATAATTCCCGGGAAAGCATCGTTAGTGTCGTCTAAGCCATAACCAGCCGTGATACTATCGCCAAAAAACAAGATGGTTTTATTTGAAGTAGTTTCAGAAGTTTCAGTCGCAGTCGTGGCGTTTTCGTTCGCATCGCCCGCATTTTTCGTTTTCGTGTCATTTCCGCAGGATAATAGGGCAAAAGCAAGTAGAAAATAACAAAACTTTAAGAGGTTTCGATGTTTGTAAACACTTGTATTTAAAAGGCTTTGTGTAGTTTTGGACTTCGGCATATTGTCGAGAATTATTATGATAAAATGAGGTTACAAAATTAAGTGTTGTTTCTCGAAATGGCGCAAAAATATTTCACGCAAAGGCGCTAAGTTAAAGACGCAAATAATTTGAAGGTCTTAATTTATATAACGGAAGAAACGCCATTAACTGTATTTAAATGACAAAGATATTAAAGATAAACGGGCTGGAGAAGACTTATAAAAGTGGTTCTAAACAATTAACAGTGCTTCAAAATGTTTCTTTTGAAGTAGAAAAGGGACAAACATTCTCCATTGTTGGACCGTCGGGAAGCGGAAAAACCACGCTTTTGGGCTTGGCAGCAGGCTTAGACACGCCCAATGCAGGCACCGTAACATTGTGCGGTCGCAATTTAAACACCCTCAACGAAGATGAACGCGCACAGCTACGAAACGAAGAAGTAGGGTTTATATTTCAGGATTTCCAATTGCTACCAACATTGACCGCCCTTGAAAATGTAAGCGTGCCTTTAGAGTTGCAAGGCGCCAAAAACGCCGTGAGCAGAGCAAAGGAGCTTTTGGAAAAAGTGGGCTTGGGCAATCGGGTGCATCACTATCCGTCACAACTATCGGGCGGGGAGCAGCAACGGGTTGCGGTAGCGAGAGCTTTTTCAAATAATCCCTCAATTTTATTTGCCGATGAGCCAACGGGAAACCTAGATGAAGAAACTGGCGAAAAAATAACACAATTACTGCTTAATCTCAATAAAGAAGCAGGTACAACGTTGGTTATTATTACCCACGATTTAGATTTAGCCGCAAGAACCCAGCAAATCTTAAGACTAAAAGGCGGGAAGATTTTAACGAACGAAACAACAACAGCAATTTGAAACAGTCTCAGTTAAAATCATCTATCAATGCTGCGTGGCTGTTTAAAATGGCTTGGCGCGATGCCAAGGCGAGTAGGGTGCGCTTACTGCTTTTTATGGCTTCCATTATCTTGGGAATTGCCGCCGTGGTTTCAATACAGCTATTCAGCCAAAACCTTACAGATAACATTCAACGGCAGTCAAAATCGTTGATGGGTGCCGACTTCCGTATTGATACCAATCAGCTTCCTACCCGGCGGGCGCAAGCAATTATCGATTCTTTAAAGCCTGATGCTTCCGAAGTAAACTTTGTTTCTATGGTTGCTTTTCCGAAAAATAAGGGCACCAAGTTAGTGCGTATTCGGGGTTTGCAAGGCGACTTTCCATTTTATGGAGCACTTGAAACAGAGCCTGTTATGGCTGCTACTTCATATCAAACTTTAGGTGGGGCTTTGGTGGATGCTACTTTAATGTTGCAGTACGATCTTCACCCTGGCGACTCAATAAAAGTGGGCGAAATAACCCTTCCCATAGCTGGCGCATTAAACGCTATTCCGGGTAATACAGCGGTTTCGAGTTCGGTGGCGCCTTTGGTGATTATTCCATATCGCTTTATTGAAGACACCGAATTATTACAGTTTGGAAGCCGAAAACGATATGAGTTCTTCTACAACCAACCCGAGGTAGATTTACTGGCCTTGGAGGAACGCTTGCAACCCATGCTGGAAGCCGAAAACGCCGATTTAGACACCCATACCAGCACGAGCAGCAGACTGGGGCGACGGTACGAAAATGTGGGGTCCTTTTTAAACCTAACTGCATTTATAGCGCTATTGTTAGGTTGTGTAGGGATTGCCAGTTCGGTAAATATTTACATAAAAGAGAAAATAAAAGCCATTGCCGTCTTAAAATGTTTGGGGGCATCTAGAAAACAAAGCTTTTTAATATTCCTAATTCAAATTGCGGGAATAGGAATCTTAGGAGGGATAATTGGAACAGCAATAGGAGTAGGGCTTCAAGAACTTTTTCCCATTGTATTAAAGGAGTTTTTGCCCTTCGATTTAACCATTAGCATTAGCGCCCAACCCGTAATTATGGGCGTGCTTTTAGGCTTGGTGATGTCGGTTTTATTTGCCTTGCTACCTTTGTTGCGCACTTGGTACGTTTCGCCGTTAGAAGTGCTGCGGGTTAGTGGCGATACCTCAAAGCAATCCGCAAAGGCACGGTATATCGCCATTGCGGTGATTGTCGCGTTTTTATATGCATTTTCCTATTGGTTGCTTCAAGATTGGTTGTTTGCACTGGCTTTTATCGGCGGAATTATGGTAACCTTCGGTATCTTGGCAGGGATTGCTATTGGTACGATGAAACTGATTAAAACCTACTTCCCAAAAAGTGCAGGGTTTACTACCCGGCAGAGTTTGCTGAATCTATTTCGTCCTAACAATCAAACCATTGTATTATTGGTTGCCATTGGTTTGGGTACATTTTTAATTAGTACGTTGTATTTTACAAAGGATATTTTACTCGATAAAACCGCTTTAGGAGATACTGCCGAAAGTGCAAACCTGATAACTTTAGACGTGCAACCCGATCAAGTTGCCGAGGTAGCCAACACTTTTAAGACCAATGAACTAGAGGTGTTAGACAATATCCCGCTGGTTACTATGCGTATGCACAGCATAAAAAATGAATTGGTAAACAAGCTGCGAACCGATACCACCACCCAAATTAAAGGATGGGTTTTAAGTCACGAATTTAGAACTACCTATCGGTCAAATCTTATTGATTCTGAAGAAATAGTAAAAGGGGAGTGGGTGGCATCGCATACGGGCGATGGGATTGTGCCAGTTTCCATTTCAGAAAATCTTGCCGAAGATGCCAAGGTAACCGTTGGCGACTCTATAGTGTTTAACGTTCAAGGCGTACTGATGCCCACGCTTGTAAAAAGCATTAGAAAAGTAGATTGGGCAAACCTGCAGCCCAATTTTACCGTGCTCTTTCCCAATGGGGTTTTAGAAAGTGCGCCACAATTCCACGTGCTAACAACCTATGCTCCAACAGAAGCCAGCTCGGCAAGGTTGCAACGCGCTTTGGTACACAAATTCCCGAATGTCTCGGTCATCGATTTGCGGCAGATGTACACCGTGGTAGAAGATATATTAAACAAAGTATCGTGGATCATTAATTTTATGGCCTTTTTTAGCATCCTAACAGGGATTATAGTTTTAATAGGCTCTGTGCGTACTAGTAAGTATCAGCGAATAAAGGAAAGCGTTTTATTGCGAACCTTAGGTGCTAAAAACAAACAGATACTCAGTATTACCGCTTTAGAATATCTATTCCTAGGAATTTTGGGTAGCCTTTTGGGAATCCTTTTGGCGCTCGTTAGCAGTCTGCTTTTGGCGGTATTTGTTTTTGAAGAACCCTTTGCGCCCTCGTTAACTCCGTTTTTAATATTTCTACCAGGAATCGCTCTCTTGGTTTTAGGGATTGGCTTAAGCAATATTCGAGAGGTTTTGCGAAGTTCGCCATTAGAAGTGCTTCGGAAGAGTGGGTAAGGGGTAGTTAGTTAAATTTTATTTAAACTCGATTTTAATACGCTTCTACAACCTGAAACAAACAAAACATAAAAAAATTCAAAACAAAAAGTTACTTATGAATACTATAATAGACCGTATTACCAAAATGGAGAACATATTAGACGAACTCACTATTGTAGTTGAAAAGTCTGATACGGCAATGAATGAGCTTGCCGATTCCTTAAATGATTTAAATACACTAAAAAAATATTACGAATCGCAATATATAAAAGACGTGATGGCAGACAAAAGACTTGAAGTTCCTCAAGACCTTAAACGTGGCGTATTAAGTGAAGATGCCGTTCATATTCTACTTACCGATATATTTGAGTTATCTAACAAAATGGAAAAATTGAGCAAAGAAATAAGAAGATAACTTTTTAGTATAAATTGTTTAGTTGTAGAAACATTCCATCCCAAAATTAAGCTGCAGGAATAACATCTCTTTTAGTTTGTAAACAACCCGCTCGTCCATTTAAAGCAAATTCTCCCAATTAAAAATCAACTTCATTTATAACTCTTATTTACCAATATTTT
>NZ_JAIRBA010000119.1 GCF_022008365.1 Aequorivita vitellina | reverse complement strand
CCAGCGGTAATGGTGTATCCACAAGCTTCGTTAACACTTGTTACAAGATCGTTAGGGCTAATTGAAGCCACTCCATTTGCATCAAGGAAAACATCAAGTCCACCGCCTGCAGCAGCTTCATAAGTTAATAGGAAGTTGTCAACGCCAGCTCCCCAGCCCCAGCCGCCAAGGTCATCAAAGGTGTAACGCACTTGGAATGTAGCATTCACAAAAGCAGAAACATCGATTGATTCGGTTTGGATATCTGGATTTAAATCTTCATCGTAAAATGCAATTTGCTGCCAAGCGGCACCATCAAATACTTCTACGATAAATTCTTGGTTTCCGGACTCTTGGAAAGCCACATCGTAGCCAACAGTTACGTTAGAAGCTCCAGTAAGATCATATATTGGTGATAGCAACCTTACAAGATTGGTTTGTCCAGCACCCGCAGCGTCATCATCAAAGATTGCGGCATTGGTTGTGAAATCATCTCCATTAGGCATATCTCCTGAACCAAATTCCCAATCACGAGCACCTGCATCTATAACTGTAGTCCAGCCCGTTGGAATTGTAGCACCTTCAAAATCTTCAGATTCTGTAAAGATTCCAAAACCACCAACGCAGAATACTTCAGGAGCTGTAACATCTTGTACAGTAACCGTAGAAGTACAAGTAGCTGTTCTTCCAGCTGTATCTGTAACTGTCAT
>NZ_JAIRBA010000118.1 GCF_022008365.1 Aequorivita vitellina | reverse complement strand
ATGACAGTTACAGATACAGCTGGAAGAACAGCTACTTGTACTTCTACGGTTACTGTACAAGATGTTACAGCTCCTGAAGTATTCTGCGTTGGTGGATTTGGAATCTTTACAGAATCTGAAGATTTTGAAGGTTCAACAATTCCAACAGGATGGACTACCGTTATTGAGTCTGGTTCTGCAGATTGGACATTTGGATCTGGAGATATGCCTATTGGAGGTGACTTCCCTTCCAATGCAGCTATTTTTGATGACGATGCTGCTGGTAGTGGTGCTCCTAACCTTGTGAGACTTCTCTCTCCTGCGTACGATCTTACAGATGCTAGTAATGTACAATTGTCATTTGATTACGCTCTTCAAGAATTCATTGGAAACGGTACTCTTGAAGCTGAAGTTTACGATGGATCTGCTTGGCAACAAGTGCTGTTTGTAGAAGTAGATACCGACCCAATTAACACGGGCGATATCGATGTTTCTGCCTATGTAAATGCCGCTTTCCAAGTGCGTTTCACTTACGACGATGAAGATTCTTGGGCTTGGGGCGCTGGTATTGACAACTTCCTATTGACTTATGAAGCTGCTTCTGGCGGTGGATTAGATGTTTTCCTTGATGCAAATGGAGTGGCTTCAATTAGCCCTAACGATCTTGTAACAAGTGTTAACGAAGCTTGTGGATACACCATTACCGCTGG
>NZ_JAIRBA010000117.1 GCF_022008365.1 Aequorivita vitellina | reverse complement strand
AAAAACAACTTCAACTAATGTACTAAACCAAAAAAATGTAATTTAGTAAAAACTATAAAAACACGAGCGGGTTATTAGACAAACTGCCGTTGTGCGCAAGCTGAAAAAAATGACGTTAATCGAATTAGCAAATAAAGAAATTGATTTATATTCCAACGTAATGAATATTTACGAAGGAAAAATTATTTCGGATAATCAAGAATTGACTTTAGAAGAAATTCAACTGGAATACAAAAAAGTGCATAATGAATATTCCAAATTATCGGATAAAAATATTGAGGCTCTAAAAAGAGGTTTATTTATTCAATGGTATGCGCTTACAGAACCACATTATCTGACTGGAATAAATGAGCTTGACGAAAAAACAGAACGGAAAATTATTGCGGATTTAAAAACTCTGATTGACCGAAATGAAATGGATAAAGAATTGATGTGGATGCTGAATTATTATATGAATTGGAACTTTGTTTTTGATAGATTTAAAGATATTGCCGAATTTAAGAAAATAGCAAAAGCAAAAATTGGCGGAAAACCCAAAATAAAAACCGATGAACGCGGACAAATGGGAATTTATTGGAAGTCAATTACAGCGGAATAAAGCCTGCGCACAACAACGTATCCTATGAAAAGCACTAGTCCAGTTCTTCAAATATAATATTTTATTTTTTAATCACTTCATAATGATTATGTTGTGGTGTTGA
>NZ_JAIRBA010000116.1 GCF_022008365.1 Aequorivita vitellina | reverse complement strand
GTAATATCTACTGCCGAAGCAAAGATTCCACAGGCATCATCGTTAGAGGCAATCACATCACTTGGGTCAAGAATGGCAGTACCATCTGCACCAAGCTCTAATGTGAAGTCTTGACAAACTAACACTGGGCTTGTATTGTCTTCTACCGTTATGGTAGCCGTACAAGTTGACGTGTTTCCGTTTACATCGGTTACAGTTAATGTTACAATGTTATCGCCAACATTTGAACAGTCGAAGGTATCTATATCAAGATCATAGCTCGCAATGCCACAGGCATCGGTGCTTCCTCCATCAACGTCTATTCCTGCAATTATTACCGTACCTGTTACATCGAGTACTACTGTGATGTCTTGGCAAGCCACTACTGGCGCCGTAACATCTTCAACAGTTACTACAGCAGTACAGGTTGAAGTGTTTCCGTTTACATCGGTTACAGTTAAAATCACGTTATTGTCTCCAACATCTGAACAGTCAAAAGTGTCAATATCAATACTAGTTGAAGCCACACCACACTGGTCTGTGCTTCCACCGTCCACATCTGCGGCAGTAATCGTTGCGTTACCCGTTGCATCAAGTTGGATGGTGATATTCTGACAAACAGCTACCGGAGCTTCATTGTCGGTTACAGTTATGGTGAAACTACAAGTGCTTGTGTTTCCATTTACATCAGTTGCTGTAAACTCTATAACATTTACACCTACTGGGAA
>NZ_JAIRBA010000115.1 GCF_022008365.1 Aequorivita vitellina | reverse complement strand
AGTTTCTTGAAGGGGAAGGTGGCAGCTGGGGGATAATTTTGATTGTTTATAAAACTGTCATTCCCAGCTGACGGAAGGGGTAGAGGTTACATCTATCTTCATCTTCATCTTCATCTTCATCTTCGATTTCGATTTCGATTTCGATTTCGATTTCGATTTCGTCCTACGTCCTACGTCCTACCGTCCTACGTCTAGCATCTAACATCTCCCCAAAAAAAAGCCCAAAAACCAACGCCAACTAAAGCATCAATTCCCAGACTCAATATTAATAAGTAACTCGGTAATCTCAGAACCCTAATCGTCCAGCAACTACCGTCCACCGACTAAAGGCTACGATTAAGCCTCCGGATGGTTATCTCCACTCTTCATACTCCACGCGTCTAGCATCCAGCTTACTTTTTCAATATAACCAATATAGCCACCAATCATATCAATTGTTCCTTCATCACCTGCTTTATCGGCAGTTTCTACAACCTTACGCATTTGCTTTAGTAGCTTTCCATGGTCATCGAGTAATATTTTAACCATTTCCAAATCCTTCGTATCTGCAGACGATTCTTTAATATTGCTCATTTTTAAATAATCAGTAAAATTACTGGTAGGTTGAAAGCGAAGCGTTAATATACGTTCTGCAATCTCATCAATTTTTGTCTTTGCATCCTCGTACATATCTTCAAACTTCACGTGCAGATCAAAAAAGTTATGACCTAC
>NZ_JAIRBA010000114.1 GCF_022008365.1 Aequorivita vitellina | reverse complement strand
GTAGGTCATAACTTTTTTGATCTGCACGTGAAGTTTGAAGATATGTACGAGGATGCAAAGACAAAAATTGATGAGATTGCAGAACGTATATTAACCCTTCGCTTCCAACCTACCAGTAACTTTACCGATTATTTGAAGATGAGTAATATGAAAGAATCGTCTGCAGATACCAAGGATTTGGAAATGGTAAAAATACTACTGGACGACCACGGAAAGCTACTAAAGCAAATGCGTATAGTTGTAGAAACTGCCGATAAAGCGGGAGATGAAGGAACAATTGATATGATTGGTGGCTATATTGGTCATATTGAAAAAGTGAGTTGGATGCTGGATGCTTGGAGTATGAAGAGTGGGGATAATCATCCGGAGGCGTAATCGTAGGCGGTAGTCTTTAGACGGTAGACGGTAGACGGTAGTGGCTGGATAATTAGAGTACTGTAATTACCGAGTTACTTTTATTAATATTGAGTCTGGGAATTGATGCTTTATTAGGCATTGGTTTCCGGGCTTTTTTTTTGGGAAGATGCTAGAGGCTAGATGCTAGACGCTAGAGGCTAGACGCTAGACGTAGGACGGTAGGACGTAAGACGTAGGACGAAATCGAAGATGAAGATGAAGATGAAGGTAGATGTAACCTCTACCCCTTCCGTCAGCTGGGAATGACAGTTTTATAAACAATCAAAATTATCCCCCAGCTGCCACCTTCCCCTTCAAGAAACT
>NZ_JAIRBA010000113.1 GCF_022008365.1 Aequorivita vitellina | reverse complement strand
GTTTGCCCGAAATTCCGTACTTTTCAAAAATGAAAAAACCTACGCCGACAAATCCGCGCTTGTTTTTCCGCTACTTTGTGTAGCCAGAACCGTTGGCAACAAGCTGAAAAAAATTAACCTGATAATTATGCTCTATAAATTTTTTTGCGTCAATTTCGAGATTACTGCGAAATTATTTAGGAACAGAGATTTTCCTTTTTTTTCAACAATTCTTTCGTTAGTTATGTACCAATTCTTTACAATTTTATTTATCAATGATTTTATAACATTCCAAATTTTAAGGAGACGAGATTTAATATTGGAAAGAGATATGACTTATGGAATTATATTAATTACACTTCTTATCGTTGCTAATTACGCTTACTTTTCTCATAATAACCGATATATGAAAATTTGGGATAACTATTTGAATTACAGCAAAAAGAAAAAAATAAAATACCGCATATTTTCATCTTTCGTTATGGTTACGATAATAGTGCTAAATATATTAATGGTATATTCATTAAGACATAATATTAACTGGTTGTAGAAAGCCAGTTGCCAACACTGTATAACCGCAATTACGGCGGATTCGACTGCGTCCGAATCCACGCGTAATTGCTGCCGTCGGTTCTTATCCGAAAAACATTAAATTTAATCCCGTAACTGCGGTTATACTAAACGTTAGCACCAATATAAAACCAACATTGAACACAAAGACAATATTCCGACTATTTTTAGCAACTGGATTCATTTTATGGATTTTATCTTGGATAG
>NZ_JAIRBA010000112.1 GCF_022008365.1 Aequorivita vitellina | reverse complement strand
TACAAAACCCGAAATTAATTTTATAAATTTAAGGTCTGTTATAAGCCGAAAAGTTAGTGCACCAATGCCGCTACTGTGCTTATACGGGATCGTTGGCATTCATTAAAACCAATCTCTACTAATTGAACTGAATAAGTGAATAATAAAACTCTGAATTACATAATAATTGGACTTTACTTGATTTCACTCTTCACCGAATCTTTTAGTGGGAGTGGCGGAGTTTACGGAATTTTTGCTTTGATATTTGGCGGACTTTCAATCTTTATTGGAAATTTATTCGCATTTGGTGCTTGGATAGCGAATATTCCATTCTTCATCGCATTTTTCAGAAAATTAAAACTGAATACAAAACTGACTTTAAGTGGAATCGCAGTATTGCTCGGAATTTTAGCAGTATTTGTAACTGATTTACCAATGCATATGGGTTCAAGCACGTCACCTGTGAAAATCGGAATTGGATTTTACTTCTGGATTGGAAGTTTGACCTTATTGTTTGGAAAAAACCTAATGGAATATATAAAACTGAATAAAAAATAACGAAATGCCAACAATGTATAACCGCAATTACGGCGGATTCGACTACGTCCGAATCCACTCGGAATTGCTAAAGTCTGTGCTAAACCGAAAATTAACGCATATTAACCCGTAACTGACGGTTATACGAGACCGTCAGACTGTCTAATAACCTTCCTCACTTTAAGAAAAAAATCCATGGTCATTATTTGTCTTTTTTGTATCTTCATGCTATGAAATATATA
>NZ_JAIRBA010000111.1 GCF_022008365.1 Aequorivita vitellina | reverse complement strand
TGTGAATAGTCAACTAAAATACAATTACTCCTACTTTAATACTATATATTTTGGTAGTCGTGAATGCGCTGCATTTCTGAAAGCAATTCACAACTATGTCGAACCGGGTCTTTTGCAAGGGAAACCTGTGAATAGTCAACTAAAATACAATTACTCCTACTTTAATACTATATATTTTGGTAGTCGTGAATGCGCTGCATTTCTGAAACCGAGTATATAGGTTCAGCAACGCCACTTTAAATATAAGGGGTAGCTCAAGCAATTGTTCAAAATTCATTGTAAACTGTTAAATGCTATATTTGATATTCCCATTGTCTGCTACAGCTTTAGCGACGGAGAATTTTTAGATTTACGCAACGTTACCGTATTCCGTCATTGGCAGTTATGTATTATTGATGCATTTGAAATTATAAGTGTCGAGCCATTTATAATGGAATTAAATACAAGGGTATATTTTTACGTAGGGTGTGGCAAATGCAAAAAGAAATTACAACTGGAAAATCCATTTCGGAATTGATTAATAACGTTTATGAAGCAACGGAATTTTATTTTGATGAAGAATCAGTAAAATTAGATCATAGAGACATCACATTTGAAATCGACTTTCAACAGTTTTTCAAATTTTATAAAGTAATAAATGCTAATTTTCTGGCGGAGAAAATTGGGATGAACGCTACATTACCATCACGATATGTACAAGGGCACAAAAAACCTTCAGCCAAACAGACTGAGAAAATTTTGAGCGGAATTCATCAAATCGGACAAGAACTTTCGGAAATAAATT
>NZ_JAIRBA010000110.1 GCF_022008365.1 Aequorivita vitellina | reverse complement strand
GCAAAACCCGAAATTAATTTTATAAATTTAAGGTCTGTTATAAGTCGAAAAGTCAGTGCGCCAATCCCGCTACTGTGCTTATACTGGACGTTGCCAGTAATTATGAAATACATCTTCGCCATCATATTTTCGTTTTCATTTTTGAGTTCATACTCACAAATGGAACCTTCTAAAAGTGGAATTGAATTTGAAAAGTCGATTAAAGAAAATGATACAATAAGTCTGATAAAACATCATCGGAAATTTGATTCGGATTTCTCTTCTGACTGGAAATTAAACGAAACTGAAACGAGAGTTGAAATTGACCATTTCAAATACGGATACAATATTGAGTGGATTAAAAGAAAATCTGACACAATTATATACCGAACTTATACTTTCGACATTGATGGAAACTTTTATTATGGACACGAACAAAGGGAATTGAATGATAAACTCGTAAGTCGTGGCGGAATCGAAATTGAAAACGGGAAACTAAAATATATCAGACAAGTTTACCCAAAAGAACTTGAACCAAAGTTTAAAGTGGATTACTACGAATTTGAATTATTTGACAAAGGAAAACTTGTTGCTATTTATCGTGCTGACCATTTGAACCACTATTATATGCTGACAGAGGAAAAAAATAAAGACAAAATAAAGCTCGTTTACGGAATTGACTTTCTGAACGTGAAAAAATAACTACTGGCAACAACGTGTCCTATGAAAAGCACTAGTCCAGTTCTTCAAATATAATATTTTATTTTTTAATCACTTCATAATGATTATGTTGTGGTGTTGAAATGTTGATAAT
>NZ_JAIRBA010000010.1 GCF_022008365.1 Aequorivita vitellina | reverse complement strand
AACTCGCGCAGGAATAGGTGATGTTTGTTGAGGGGAAGGAGGATTTTGATAGGGAAGGGTGCAGGGTTTTTGGGGCTGTAGGATGTTGAAAGTGCTCCGCGGCCACCGGGAAAGGTTTTATAATCATAATCTGTTTAGACATAAGAATTGTTTCTAAATATTGAATTAGTTGTGGCAGTGGCTGCGGGGCGCTTTCTTTTGAAGACGGAATATGATAGCACCGGAAACCCTGCACTCTTCCTTTAGGGGCGTGGAAGGCTGGTATTTTAAGGTTTTAGGTATGAGGGATTTGGGGATTAGTAGGGATGTTTTTTTAATAACGCTGAATACCTGCCTGGAGTGCCCTCATTTAATTGTAACAGCGCCTATTCCTGCAACCGCTAAAAGGGGTGGGTGGGCTTTTACAGACGAATGTTTCCGCCTACGCTGAAGCTTCGGAGGACGTGGATCTTTCTTCACTGAAGTTTCGGAGGGCGGCTTTTAATGAAAAATATTTTTGAAAAGATAATTTAATAGCCGAATGTGAGTGGCTGGGGGAGGAGGAATTTGACTGAAAGACAATTTTTATGGAGGTGTGAAAACTTGGTTGTGGGACGGATGTGAGCGGCTTGGGCTATTTTACATAATGGCGTTATAGAACCACCGCAGCAGGATTTTGTTTTTTTATCTTATTTCTTACGGTTGCTTCTATAACAGACCATTATGTAAATATAGACCCTATCGACACTTCCCTTTTCTGGCGGATTTTTTGTTTTTCCTCGACTCCGTTCGGACACCGTAACTGAGTGTTTTTGAGAAGACGGATTTGTGGCTCTTTACTCACTAGTTTATATTTTATAATATTGTGTTCGTGAATGTTTCACATTTGCTTTTTTGTTGTGCCGCTATTTAAAATATATGGGCTTAAAAAAAAAAAGGAATGGGCTACATGGGTGTATAATCATACTACAAAAAGTGTGACAGAAAAAGAGCGAACCGAATTTAACTGATTCTGTAGCAAATGGAAAGGAGTGGTTAATGATACTGAAATATGAGAAACTAGTTTAAGAATTGAATTATATTTATTCAAAATAAAGTTTTCACCTCGGGGAATAGCTTTTTATATTTTCCATTTATATCATTAATATGGACAACCTGAAATTCCAATTGTAGTTGAGCAGACGGAATATTTGAAATTATGCTATTTTTCAAAAAATTGAGTAACGCATAGAGGGTTGTTCAATTTTTTCTAAACTCTTTTGATTATGGTTGACTTAGCGAGAGCTATTAAATACAAAAGCCTTTATATCTACTAGAAGGGATGGTCGTTATTTACGATAAATAATTTAAAAAGCAAATAATAGTTTAGAAAAATGAATAATTTTGATTAAGTTTGCAAGGTCATGAAAGCATTTTTCCATAAAATAGTATCCGTTTGTCTGGCGACCATAGTTTTATTTACCACTATGTCGTTCACTGTGGATATTCATTATTGTGGAGAGGCTCTAGTTGATTTTTCTGTAGTTCACGACGTAGAGACCTGTGGGATGGAATCGGAACAGCCTATGAATAGTTGTGAAAGTGGGGTTTCTGAAAAACCCTGTTGTTCAGATAAACAAGTTGTTATTGAAGGGCAGGACGAATTAAAAATTTCATTAGATACCTTATCTTTTGAGCAACAAACTTTTGTTGCTACTTTCTTTTATTCTTATGTAAATCTATTTGAGGATTTAGACACTAACATCGTTCCTTTTAGAGATTACGCTCCTCCCTTTCTCATACGGGATATACAAAAGCTACACGAGACTTATTTAATTTGATTTTAAACAGTTTCCGATAACTATCGGAAAGATTATCCTAATGGTTATAACCATTCTGGGGTCATTTCGTTGTGTTTAATTTTCTGATTGCATCAGAATCTTATTCAATGTTTAACTGTTTAACAATCAATACACATGCTGAATAAAAGCATAAAATTTCTCATAGAGAACAAGCTGGTCGCAGTTTTGTTGCTCGCACTTTTCATAGGTATGGGCGTTGTAAATGCCCCTTTTAACTGGGATACTGGTTTTCTACCCACCAACCCTGTTGCCGTAGATGCTATCCCCGATATTGGTGAAAACCAGCAAATTGTTTATACCAAATGGGAGGGCCGTTCCCCACAGGATATAGAAGACCAAATAAGCTATCCCCTAACTACAACACTTTTGGGAATCCCAGGGGTGAAAACCATCCGTAGTTCTTCGATGTTCGGCTTTTCGAGCATCTATATCATTTTTGAAGAGGATATAGAGTTCTATTGGAGCCGAAGTCGGATTTTGGAAAAACTAAATTCCTTGCCTGCTGGCTTGCTTCCCGAGGGCGTTAATCCATCTTTAGGCCCTGATGCCACAGGACTTGGACAGATTTATTGGTACACACTTGAAGGTCGCGATAAAAATGGCAATGTAACAGGAGGTTGGGATCTGCACGAATTGCGAAGCATTCAGGATTACTATGTAAAATATGCGCTTTCCTCAGCAAGTGGAGTTTCAGAGGTAGCATCGATTGGGGGTTATGTACAGGAATATCAAATCGACGTGAAACCCGAGTTGATGCGCCAATACAATATCAGCCTTTCGGAAATCGTCAAGGCAGTTAAGGAAAGCAATAAAGATATCGGCGCCCAAACCATGGAGATCAATCAGGTTGAATACTTGGTTAGGGGTCTTGGCTATATTAAGTCTGTATCGGATATTGAAGACGCCGTTGTTACTTCAGAAAATTATACTTCCATACGGATTAAGGATATAGCGAAGGTAAGTTTAGGACCAGCGCCCCGGAGAGGGATTTTGGACAAAGAAGGAGCGGAAGTTGTTGGTGGAGTAATTACGGCTCGATACGGTGCAAACCCAATGGAGGTTATCAACAACGTAAAGGAAAAGCTAGCGGAACTTAGTGCCGGTCTACCTTCCAAAGAGCTTTCAGACGGCACGGTATCGCAACTTACTGTAGTCCCTTTTTACGACCGATCGATACTTATCCAGGAAACTTTAAACACGCTTGACGAAGCCTTAAGCCTAGAAATACTCATCACGATTTTTGTGATTATCGTGATGGTCTTTAACCTAAGAGCCTCTATACTCATTTCGGGTCTGTTGCCCGTTGCGGTATTAATGGTCTTTATTGCGATGAAGTTCTTTAACGTTGATGCCAATATTGTTGCATTATCGGGTATTGCAATTGCAATTGGGACCATGGTGGATATTGGGATTATACTCACTGAAAATATAATCAGGCATCTCGATGAAGAAGAAGTGCGTTATGGCGAAACTGGTGTAAAACAGCCAATCAATACCGTTGTCTATGAGGCAAGTGCTGAAGTTTCGGGAGCCATTCTCACCGCTGTTTTGACAACAATTATCAGCTTTGTCCCTGTATTTACAATGATTGGCGCGGAAGGAAAATTATTCCGCCCCTTGGCCTTCACTAAAACAATGGCATTGGTAGCTGCATTTATGGTGGCGCTATTTCTTATTCCTCCTTTTGCAGCCTTTTTATTCCGAAGAAAAAGCATTCGGAAAACTACAGGGAATCTAATAAGCGGAATACTAATTATTATAGGAATTGGAGCCATAGTTTTTGGATATTGGTTAGGGCTAATCCTAATTGGTTTCGGGATCACCGGACTCTTAAAAGATGAAAAGTTTGCTTCCAAAATCTCCGACAGATTAACGCTATCAGATAAACACGCCAATAGCATTAACATATTTATTTCAGCTTTTGCCGTTGTCTTCTTATTGGCTGAATTCTGGCGACCCCTAGGCGTGGATAGAAGTATATTTTCGAACCTGTTATTTGTAGGCTTAATCTGTTTTGGATTATTGGCCATATTTTGGGTGTTTCAGCATTATTATACTCGGATTCTTGGGTGGGCTCTGCGCAATAAAATTTTATTTCTTTCGGTACCGACTCTTATTGTCATTCTTGGAGTTTTGATCATGCAGAATACGGGCAAGGAATTTATGCCCTCCTTAAATGAAGGTTCCTTTCTATTGATGCCCACCTCAATGCCTCATGCAGGGGTAGAAGAGAATAAACGCGTGTTGCAGCAAATGGATATGGCAGTAGCGAGTATTCCGGAGATTAAAACGGTGGTAGGAAAGTCTGGACGTACGGAATCTGCACTTGACCCTGCACCTTTATCGATGTATGAAAACATCATAGAATACAAGTCGGAATACGCGCTGAATGAAGATGGGAAGCGTCAAAGGTTTAAAGTGAATAAAGATGGACTATTTATACTAAGAGATGGCCGTCTAGTACTGAACCCCAATAGTGAGGTAGGGAATGAGGACAATTATAATGAATCAGAAATTGCAGATCCATTTTTTGTGAAAGACCAAAGCCTTATCCCCGATGACGATGGCGAATTTTACAGAAACTGGAGGCCGGAGATAAAATCTCCTGACGACATTTGGAATGAAATAGTACGCGTTACCAGAATCCCTGGCGTAACCTCCGCACCAAAGTTGCAGCCTATTGAAACAAGGTTGGTAATGTTGCAAACAGGAATGCGCGCGCCTATGGGAATTAAGGTGAAAGGGCAAGATCTTCGACAGATTGAAGCTTTTGGATTGGAGTTGGAAGAGATCATAAAACACGCTGAAGGTGTAAAAGTAGAAGCCGTTTTTGCCGATCGCATCGTTGGGAAACCCTATCTTTTAATTGACATAAAAAGAGAGCGTCTTGCCCGATACGGTGTTTCTATTGAAGATGTTCAACAAATTCTGCAGGTAGCGGTAGGAGGAATGCCTTTGACCCAAACTGTGGAAGGTAGGGAGCGCTACGGAGTGCGGGTGCGATACCCACGTGAATTGCGCGCTAATCCCGATGATTTAAAAAATATATACGTACCCGTAGAAAAGGGTAATCCGGTACCGTTGGGCGAGCTTGTGGAGATAAAATATGAGCAGGGACCACAGGTTATAAAAAGTGAGGATACTTTTTTGGTAGGATATGTATTATTTGATAAACTTGACGGTTTCGCGGAAGTTGATGTTGTAGAAAATGCTCAGGCCTTGATTAATGAAAAAATTGATAACGGGGAACTTATAGTCCCCAAAGGAATTAACTATCAGTTTACCGGAACTTATGAAAACCAATTACGGGCTGAAAAAACCCTTTCCGTAATAGTACCCTTGGCATTAGGGATTATCTTTTTGATCCTTTATTTCCAATTTCGCTCTGTATCCACTTCATTAATGGTGTTTACGGGAATTGCGGTAGCTTTTGCAGGTGGTTTTTTGATGATTTGGTTTTACGGACAGGATTGGTTTTTAAACTTCAATTTTTTTGGAGAGAACTTACGAGATATGTTTCAGATGCATACCATCAATTTAAGTGTCGCTGTCTGGGTTGGTTTTATTGCCCTTTTCGGAATTGCAACCGATGATGGCGTTGTAATGGCCACTTATCTTACACAAACCTTTGACAGGAACGATCCTGAAAATGTAAAGGAAATTCGTGCTTCCGTAGTAGAGGCAGGAATGAAGAGAATACGTCCCTGTTTGATGACTACAGCTACCACAATTTTGGCCTTGTTCCCAATCCTGACTTCTACAGGGAGGGGAAGCGATATAATGATCCCAATGGCCATCCCGAGTTTTGGCGGGATGTTGATTGCGTTGATCACTCTTTTTGTAGTTCCGGTTTTATTCAGTTGGAGAAAAGAAGCAAAATTGAAAAATAAATTAAGAACCCTTAAAGCAAGCTAGAAATGAATTCAAATTTTAAAACAACATTTCTTTCGAGAAATCCGAAATTTTGGATGCCAAGGATATTTCTTTTTTCGCTAATATTCTTGAGTTGGTCCGCACAAGGCCAACAGCTGGAAACCTTTATTGATGAGGCTGTTAGGAACAATCCCAATATTCAAGCAGTTGAAAAGCAACACGCTATTGCTACGGAAAAGGTGTCGGAGACCAGCACGTTACCAGATACCCAGTTTTCAGGGGGATATACGCTTAGTAAAACCGAAATGCCGATGATGCAGCAGGGGGAATTTTCGGTGATGCAAATGCTTCCCTGGTTTGGAACTATTTCTGCGCGCGGTAAATATGCCACTGCAATGGCCGATGCCGATTTTGTGGACATAGAAATAGCCAAAAGAAAAATCGCAATGGCGGTGTCGCAATCCTATTACCGTTTATATGAAATAACTAAAAAACAAGAGGTATTGGATTCCAATATTGAGCTTTTGCGGGCTTATGAACAAATGGCATTAGCCTCTGTGGAGGTGGGGCAGGCTACAGCGGTGTCAGTGCTACGTCTTCAGATGCGACAAAACGACCTTCTTAAAACAAAATTGGTATTGGAACAGAATTATGCGGCGGAACTTACCACTTTCAATAAAATACTGAATCGAGAGGAAGTAACTGATGTTTCTATAAGTGATAGCTGGACAATTCCAGAGAAAGATGTTGAAATAGATTTCAGCACACTTATGCTACATCCCGAAATAACAAAGTTTAACGAGCTGAACGAGGTGGTTTCACAGGCAGATATTCTGAATAAAAAAGAAAGCGCGCCAGATTTTGGAATAGGGGTGCAGTATATGCTTTTAAATGAGGCACCGAATATGCTAATGCCAATGGCAACGCTCTCAATCCCCATATTCAACAAGAAATATAAATCCGTCACGAGACAGAACAAATTGAAATTCGAAGAGCTTGAAATTCAAAAACAAGCTTCTGAAAACTCGTTAATGACCCAGCTGCAAACTGCGATAAGAAATAGAAACTCTGCGCGTATAAGTTTGGAGACGCAGGACAACAATTTAAAACAAGCACAAAACGCGACCGAAATTTTGTTTAAAAACTATGAGACGGGTACTATAGATTTTAGGGAGGTTTTGGATGTACAGGAACTGCAGTTGAAATTTCAAATTAGCCGCATTGAAGCTATAGGTGCCTATTATATTCAGAAGAGCATAATTGATTATTATACAGCTGAAAAATGATAAATATGCAATCGTCTTATTTCAGTAAAAAAACATTTTCAATAATCTAAAAAATATTAAAAAATGAACCATTTTAAATTTTTTATAATCCTGCTTTTAATTGGCTGCAATCAGGGATTTGCACAAATAGTAGAAGGCAATCCTGATAATCTGCCAGTTCGGGAATACACTTTGGTTATCAAAGAAGAAATGGTAAATAAAGCAGGGAAAGAGACTAAAGGAATGACGGTTAACGGAACCATTCCAGGGCCAACTTTGGAGTTTACTGAAGGCGAATACGCAGTTATTTATGTGAAAAACGAAATGGACGTCCAGACTTCAATTCACTGGCACGGCCTCTTGTTGCCAAATTTTATGGATGGAGTACCCTATTTAACCACGCCACCTATAAAACCTGGAACAACTTTTAAGTATGAATTTCCTATTAGACAATCGGGTACGTATTGGTATCACTCCCATACAATGCTGCAGGAGCAAAGTGGTGTTTTTGGTTCATTATTAATACATCCCAAGGAAAAAACCTTGGATTATGACCACGATTTAGTTTTAATGTTGTCTGATTGGACCAATGAAAATCCGCACAGCGTACTGCGAAACTTAAAGCGTGGCAACGAATGGTATCAAATGAAAAAAGGAACGGCAACCCCATTAAATAAAGTGATAGCCCGTGGCGCGTTTGGCGCGCAACTAGATTTTTGGCGACAAAGAATGGGAGGAGCAGACATTGCAGATGTGTATTACCCTGCATTTTTAATCAATGGCGAAGAATCTGTAACATATCCCAATTTTAATCCAGGAGAAAAGGTGCGTTTGCGCATAATAAATGGTTCTGCCTCTTCGCAATTTTGGATGACATTTGGCGGCAATCCTCCATTATTGGTCTCTGCCGATGGCTTGGACGTTGTTCCCGTTGAACACAGTAAAACATTTATAGCCACAGCTGAAACCTATGACTTTATTATTACCATTCCACAAAATGGCAAGATTGAGTTACGCGCAATGGCGCAAGACGGTTCGGGAAATACTACAGCTTATTTTGGAAAAGGAGAAGTGTTTTCTGCTGAAATTATTCCGAAACCCGATAAAATAAAGATGATGCAGGAAATGGCAAAAATGGACATGAAAATGGGGGCACACGCCATAAAATTTCAACCCAAAAAAGATGAGCGTTTTGAAATGAAAGATGAATACGGAATGCAAATGGGAGCAATGAATATGGAAGAAGGAACCATGGATATGCAAATGCCGAAAGATGCTGCAATGGACGAGAAAGTAGACCATTCAAAAATGAACCATTCCAATCCGGAAAAGAAAACAGATTCAACTAAAACGATGAAGGGGATGGAAATGGATCATTCCAAAATGGATCATTCTAAGATGGAAATGACTTCAGATTCATCTTCAAAAACAGAAGAAATGGATCATTCAAATATGGAGGGAATGAACATGTTTTCAGAATACAATTACGATTATTTAAAATCTCCAGAAAAAACTAGTTACGATAAAAATCTTCCCGTAAAGGAAATTCTTTTGAATCTTACGGGCAATATGCAACGCTACCTTTGGAGTATGAACGGTGTTCCTTTGAGTGAAGCCGACAACATTAAAATAAAGAATGGCGAAGTAACTAGAATGACCTTCAATAATTTAACGATGATGCATCACCCTATGCACCTTCACGGTCACTTTTTTAGGGTCATCAATAAAAATGGGGAGCATTCACCTTTGAAACACACGGTCAACGTTCCGCCAATGGAGCAAGTTACCATAGAATTTAGTGGGAACGATGGCGATGAAAACGGCGATTGGTTTTTTCACTGTCATATACTTTATCATATGATGAGCGGAATGGCACGGGTTGTAAGTTATGAAACCCCTCGCGACCCACGAATGGAAAAATACCCTGTAAAACATCTAATTAAGGAAGCGGATCAGTTTTATGTGTGGTCAACGGCTGATGTGGCGTCGCATATGGCGGAGTTTAATTTTGTTGCTTCCAATCTTCGAAACCAATTTAATGTTTTGGCAGAATATGGATGGAATCAAAACTTAGAAGCCGAAGTAACCTATGAACGTTATCTCCACGATTATTTTAGAGTGTTTGGTGGTGTGAATATTGAAAATGAATTGGAAGATAATTTGGATGAAATTTCAACTACAGCCATTGCAGGGATTCGATTTTTGACACCCTATCTTTTCAATCTAGATATGCGCATAGACAGTAAATTGAGACCCCAAATTGGTTTGAGTAGAGAGATTTTAATCTTTCCGCGAACCGCGATTTTTGGTAAATATGAATATCAAGCAGATTTTGGATGGGTGAGCGACCTTCCTATGGGAGATAATTTTTCGAACGAAGTAACTTGGAAGGCAGGCGTAGAATATTATTTATCACGAGACTTTTCATTGATGGCAAGCTACGACAACCGTTTTGGTGCAGGTGGGGGGCTTTCGGCGAGATTTTAAAAAGGAATAATTTTAAAAACAAATAGTAATAATTTAAATCAAATCAAAATGTGAACAATTGTAAAAACGTTATTGATTATTGCAACAGTAGGAACCTTGGGTAGCTGTAAATCAGCATTTAATGCCTCTGAAACGATGGAAATCCAGGGCAATCGGAATGCTGTGTATCAGGAAATAATTTCAGACCCAAGCCAATTCAGTGAATTTATCGAGCAAGCACAGCAGAATGAAGGGGCACAAAAAATAATGATGCAGCAGCATATGCAGAAGATGGAATCTGGAAACATGAAAATGATGATGGAGAAAAGCCCTGAAATGAAAGAAAAAATGCAATCCCATATGCAGATGATGATGGAGAAAAACCCTGAAATGATGCAAAAGATGCAATCAAAAATGCTTGGGAAGATGATGGAGAGCGAAAAGGGTCGTAAAATGCTAATGGATGAAATCCATAACAACAAAACGATGAAAGACGCGATGAAAGCAAAGATGATGGAAATGATGGATGAGAACCCTGAAATGATGGAAGAAATGAAGCAAAAAATGATGGAAAAAAATCCTGAAATGAAGAAGAAGATGAAAGGAAAAATGAAAAAATGAAGGGTAGCAAATTCTCATTTTCAAAGATGAGGGTAACTACAAACGAAAACTATTGGTTAACAATTAAAACTAAAAAATTATGATGATGTGGTGGTGGATAGTGATACCTATTGTACTTGTATTTGTTGTATTTCAGTACAAAGGACGAAATAGACAAAATATAGTTAAGAGGGAAAATCCCATGGATATTTTGGACAACCGGTTCGCCAAGGGCGAAATATCCAAAGAGGAATATGAAGAACAAAAACGAATGTTGAACTCTAAAAATTAAAAACGATGAACTATTATTTCAATAAAATAATGAAAGGCACTTTTGAAGAGGTTATCGATAAGGTTACCCAAGGATTGAAAGAAGAAGGTTTTGGCATACTCACGGAAATTGATGTGACGGCAACCTTAAAGGAGAAACTTGATGTGGATTTTAAAAAGTATAGGATACTGGGAGCTTGTAATCCACCTTATGCACATAAAGCTTTGGAGGCCGAAGATAAAATCGGGACCATGCTGCCCTGCAATGTCATTGTACAGGAAATTGAAGAAGGCATCATTGAGGTAGCAGCAGTAAACCCAATGGCATCCATGCAGGCGGTGGAGAATGAAAAACTGCATGAGGTGGCGAAAGAGATTACCTCAATGTTAGAAAATATAATTGAAAAGTTATAGGGTCTTTAACAACTACTAGTAATAGTGAATAATTAACGCAAACTTAAATTAGAGCAAAATGAGCAAATTAAAATCAACATTAGGTATAGTTGCGATAGCATTTATAACCTTAACAGCGGTGTCTTGTAAAGACAGCAAAAAAGAACAGGAAAGCATTGATGGTCACCAATCAGAAATGAATAGTGGAGAAGATCATTCAAAAATGAATCACGATAACAGTGATGGTCATCACGATGGCGAAAAAACGGAAATGGCAATGGGTGGCCATGGTACTTCGGAAGCCGTATTAAATGACTACTTCAATCTTAAAGATGCTTTGGTTGCTGATGATAATGCCAAAGCAAAAGAACTTGGGGCGATTATAGCAACAAGCTTCGGAAATCTTGATGTTTCAAATTATACAGATGCTCAAAAAGCAAGTTTAAAAGATATAATTGAAGACGCTGTAGAACACGCGGAACATATTTCTGAAAGTGACATAGACCATCAGCGAGAGCATTTCAAAATATTGAGTAAAGATGTAACTGATATGGTCGCTATTACAGGAACAAAGAACACCCTCTACCAACTGTTTTGCCCTATGTATGATGGGGGTAGTGCCTGGTTAAGTATGAGCAAAGAAATTAAAAATCCTTATTACGGAAGTAAAATGTTGAAGTGCGGGGAAGTGCAAAAGGAGATAAATTAAATGACGTAGGACTTATGGACGTAGGACGTAGGACTAAAAAGCAATCCAAAAGTCTTACGTCATATGTCATACCATCTTAAGTCAAATTTATTATGAAGATTCTAAAGATTATTGCAATAATATTACTGGTAGCGTTTGTGGGTATTCAATTTATTCCCACTGAACGGAATCAAAGTGATACGGTTCCACCAACTGATTTTATGCTGGTTCATAATGTTCCCGAAACTATTCAGAATAAGTTACAGGTATCTTGCTATGATTGCCACAGTAATAATACGCAATACCCCTGGTATAATAAGGTTCAACCAGCTGCTTGGTTTTTGGAAGATCATATAAAAGAAGGAAAGGCCGAACTTAATTTTAGTGAATGGGATTCCTTATCCAGTCGAAGAAAGAAGAGTAAGTTACGGTCTATTGTCAAGCAAATTGAAAATGGCGAAATGCCTTTGGACTCATACACCTTGATTCATAAGGATGCAATATTATCAAAAGATGAAGCAGAAGAAATTATCGGTTTTATCACACAATTGAAAAACAGTTTATAAACAATAATTAAATATAATAAAAATGAAAAATCTAAAAATGAGTATAGCAGGAATGCTATTGTTAGCAATTTCTTTTACCAATGCACATGCAAAGGAAAAAATGAACCACAATCAGAGTGATATGAAAATGAACCATAGCACTATGAAAATGGACAAGATGAATAATCCTACAGCAGAAGCAGTTCTGGCTGATTATTTTACAATGAAAGATGCTTTAGTAGGAGATGATTCTAAAAAGGCGGCACAAGCGGGAACTAAATTAATGGCCTCCCTAAAGGCTTTTGATATGAAAAGCTACAGCAAAGAGGATCAAAAAGAACTGGCCGATATCATAGAAGATGCTATGGAACACGCCGAACATATTTCTGAAAGTCCCATAGACCATCAGCGAGAGCATTTCAAAACCTTGAGCAAGGATATAACCGATATGGTCGCCATAACCGGAACAAAAAACACACTTTACGAACAGTTTTGCCCAATGTATGACAAGGGTAGTGCTTGGTTAAGTACAAGTAAGGAAGTTAGAAATCCATATTACGGTAGTGGCATGCTTAAATGCGGGAAAGTTCAAAAAACTATTCAATAGTTGATTCCTAAAAAAATCTTTTCAAGGCTCTGATTTTTAGTTAACGGAGGATTGTAAGATTATGGAATATCTGAATAGTTAAGTCCTTTCGCGGGAAGGTAAACAGTGTTGATAGTTAGTATATTAACCTTCCTGTGTCAGGCACAAATAATTTTGAAGCAGCCAAGGAGCTTTGTTTAAAGGCCATCAATATAAGGGGAAGATAAGCTCTTATAATAGTATCATTTTTTTTGCAATGTAGCAATAACGGCCTAATGAAGAGGAGAAGTTTTGTGAAGTGTACTTGATTTTGAGGGGTAAGCATTTTAGTTGATTAGTTAATAGTAGTTTACCTCTCATTTCAAGTATTATTTATATGGTTTTGTAATTATAAAACAACAATATACATAGAACAATGAAACAGTGTTGTAAAAACGGAGATCAAGACACAACAGAAAAATCTGTTGTAAAAAAATGGTTCATTTATGCCATTATAGCTATTATTCACACTGGTGCATTTTTCCTGCAATTAACAGGGGGCTAGGTTAGTAATAGCTTGTTTTGCCTATAGTGGCGGCATTTTCATTTAGAGTGATAAGTTAATAGAAGAAAGAGATGAAGACTCCAAAAAACATGCAGAAGTATTGTTGTTTTAATTTTTCTAAAGGAAAGGAAATCAATGATAAGTAATATAAAGAATTGGTTTTTAATAAAGACCTGACTTGGAAAGGATATGTAGTTTACCGGATAGTTTCTATGTTCCCTTCCATTATCAGGCACTCAGTAATTATGTATCCGGATTTTTTCAAAACAAAATGATAATAATCAAAAGAATCAATAAGTTACCATGGTCAATAGAAAAACAGCAATCAAAATACGAAAGGCTCACAGATATTTGGGGCTCTTTTTAGGGATACAATTTCTGTTTTGGACCATCAGCGGAATGTATTTTAGTTGGACGAGCATAGATGATATTCACGGGGATCAATTTCGCAATTTAGAGTATGAGCCAAAGGCCTTTGACAACTTAATAAGCCCTTCAAAAATAAATAATTCTGAAGGCATTAGAAGTATTGAGATTAGGGATATTAACACAGCTCCTTATTACTGGGTAAACAAGAAGCAATTGTACAGTGCAAAAACTGGAGAAGCTAAAAAAGATATTTCCGAAGAAGAAGCCTTGTCTGTAGCCAAAAATTATATGAAAGAAGATATGAAAGTGGTAAACATCCAAAAAATAACCGAAGTGGACGACTATCACGAATATCGGGAAAAGCTGTTGCCTGCCTACGTTATTTCATATGATACCGATGAAGCACTAAAGGCTTATGTTTCGGTAACAGACGGAAAATTCCAGACCGTAAGACATCGAGCGTGGCGTTGGTTCGACTTTTTATGGATGACTCACACAATGGATTATGACACGCGAGACAACTTTAATACGATTGTATTAAGAATGTTTTCGCTTCTGGGATTAATTACAGTGTTAAGTGGATTCCTGCTGTGGTACACTTCCTCTCCCGCGATTAGAAAAATACAAAAGAAAGTAAGTAAATAATAACCAAAAACCCGAAAACAATGGAACATTCAAATCAACATCAAAGCAAAGGCAATTACACAAAATTTATTTTGATGCTCGCCGCATCTTTTATTGCAATGTACATTACTATGTACCTAAACACCTATGAAATAGACCATGTTTATTTTAGTCTTACCCGATTTTATATGAGTTGTCTAGGTATCGCTGCAATGGCCATTATAATGTTTGTTGCTATGCGTAATATGTACCAAAATAAAAAGAAGAACATAGCAATTGTTTTGGGAAGTATTATTCTTTTTAGTGGTGCTTTAGGTCTGGTGAGAATCCAGGCTCCAATCATTGGTGATGTACTCTGGATGAAAGCTATGATTCCGCATCACTCTATTGCCATATTGACTAGTAAGCGAGCTGATATAAATGATCCAGAGGTTAAAAAATTGGCTGAAGATATTATTAAAGCGCAGGAAAAGGAAATTACGGAAATGAAGATGATGATTAAGCGATTGGAGAACAATAAATAAATATATAAACTAATGAAAAAGAATATCATTTACGTAGGTGTGGCCTTAATTATAGGCCTTCTAGGAGGATTTCTGCTATTCGGTGGAGATGTTGCGACAAACAATGACAACCACGATCATTCAGAAGCGGTTGCTAAAAATCAAATGTGGACTTGCTCCATGCACCCCCAAATTATGCAGCCCGAACCGGGAGATTGCCCTATTTGTGGAATGGACTTAATCCCTGCTGAATCAGGGGCGGAAGGTCTGGCATTGAACGAGATAAAAATGACTGATAATGCAATGGCCTTGGCTAATATACAAACTGTTTTAGTAGGCAATGCCTCCGAAGCTGAGGGGAACTTCTTGTTGCTTTCAGGAAAAGTTATGCCCAATGAAGAAGCCAATGCGGTGCAGGCCAGTTATTTTGAAGGTCGTATAGAAAAGCTGAATGTCAGTTTTACCGGAGAAAAAGTCCGTAAGGGACAATTGTTGGCCACCATTTACGCGCCAGCACTCGTTGCAGCACAGCAGGAACTTTTAACCGCTGCTTCTATGAAAACGTCGCAACCCGCTTTGTATAAAGCAGTCCGCAATAAATTAAAACTGTGGAAAGTATCAGATACTCAAATCGATCAAATTGAGTCTTCGGGGAAAGTACGTGAGAATTTTCCAATTTATGCCACAGTATCGGGTACGGTTTCAGAAAAAATGGCAGAAGAAGGGGACTACGTCAAACAAGGCCAGCCAATAGTAAAAGTAAGTGACCTAGGTACCGTTTGGGCAATGTTTGACGCCTATGAAAATCAGATTTCTCAACTAAAGGAAGGACAAAAAATAACTGTAACTACAAATGCCTATCCTAATAAAGAGTTTGAAGCGACCGTGTCATTTATTGACCCGTCTTTGAACACCCAATCCAGAACTGTTTCAGTAAGAGCAACTTTAAACAATAAAGACGGACTTTTTAAACCTGGAATGTTTGTTACCTCTAAAGTGCAGATGTCGAAAAATATTGATAATAAATCCTTAATAAGCGTTCCGGCTTCGGCGGTACTTTGGACGGGTAGTAGATCTTTGGTATATGTAAAAACCAATCCTAACGAACCTATTTTTGAGATGCGGGAAGTAACCTTGGGTTCTAAAAATGGAGATAATTATACAATTGTTGATGGACTGTCCAATGGGGAAGAAGTGGTAACCAATGGTACATTTACTGTAGATGCCGCGGCACAGTTACAGGGCAAGAAAAGTATGATGAATGCTGAAGGGGGTAAAACAATGACAGGCCATGAGGGGCATTTGGGAATGCAGCCAGACGCTTCGGGAGACACTGCAGGTACAACCGATCATTCAGAAATGAAAGAAAGGATTGTTGTTTCTAACAAGTTTCAGAATCAATTAAAGCAGGTTTTTGAAGATTATATTCTTTTAAAAGATGCTCTCGTAAATGATGATCCCACATCTGCTCAACAAGCTGGAAAGCAAATAGACCAATCCTTGAAAAAAGTAGATATGAAATTATTAACTGACGAAAAAGCGCATAACCATTGGATGACTATTCAGAAGGAACTAAAAACCTCTGCCAATGCTATTAAAAACAGTTCAGATATAGCAACACAAAGAGGGCATTTTAAGCATCTTTCAGCCCATATGATAAGTAGTGTGCAGCTTTTTGGGATTAACCAAAAGGTATATATCGAGTTTTGCCCTATGGCTGATGGTGATAAAGGTGCTTACTGGTTAAGTTTAGAAAAAGAAATTCGCAACCCTTACTATGGGGAGGCAATGTTAAAATGTGGCGAGGTAGAAGCAGTTCTAGAATAAAATAAATTATCGATCAATCTTGATAATACATAAAGCAATTTTAGTTTTAAGATTATGAGTAGGGGGTAGGATACAGGTGTTAATTGTTTGATGATTAGAGAGTTGTTTGTTTTTGATTCTGAGAATACACTAATTGGAAACACCATTATAATTATGATAACTGTTTTATTGACGCAAGGTATTTTAATTAAATCGAATTGGAGATGAGTTTACAAAAGGAATTTTGGATTAAGAATATGGTCTGTAGTCGCTGCCTAAAGGTAATTACGCAGGAATTACAGGCAATTGGAGTATCGGTCGTTTCTCTGGAACTGGGAAGGTTATTGGTAGAAGCATCAAAAAAGACCGACATTGAAATTATCGATGCAGTATCAACTGTACTACACGCCAATAATTTTGAAATTGTTCAGAACGAAGAAGAAATGCTCGTAGAAAGGATCAAGATTATTCTTATAGAACAACTGCAAGAGCTACCGCTACATATTAAGGTAAAAACATCTGAATTATTGTCATCAGGTCTTCATCGTGATTACAAAACATTGAGCAGATTGTTTTCTGCCCAGGAACAAACCACTATTGAAAAATACTTTATCAAATTAAAGATTGAAAAAGTTAAAGAGCTCATTCAGCTTAAACAACATTCCTTTTCAGATATAGGGTACCTATTGGACTACAGCAGTGTCAACCATTTGTCTAGACAGTTTAAGGACGTTATAGGAGTAAGTATGACCGATTATAAAAATGCAGAAGACTGGAAACGAAATTTTTACGATGAAATTATATAGATCATAGCGAAAGTTATGTACAACAAGATAGTACAAAACCAATAATTTTATAGTATTAATTCAAAACAAACACCTATGAAAGCACTTACAATTATTTTATCGATGATTGGGCTTGTAAGTTTGAACAGTTGCACACAAGAAACAAACCCTCAAGCAGTACTGGAAAACCCAGAAACCCGCACAGAAGTCTTCAATGATATTGCCCAGAATGACGATTATATGACGGAGTTTATGGAAAGTATGCACGACAACCAACACGCAATGCAAATGATGCAGGGCAACAAAAAAATGATGAGCTCAATGATGCAAGGAGAAGGAATGCAAATGATGATGAAAGACAGTACAATGATGCACTCAATTATGGACGGAATGATGAATGACGGCAAAATGATGGGCACTATGATGAAAATGATGCACGAAAAAGGGATGATGAGCGAAGACTGTATGGAATCCTGCTCAAAGATGATGGGCGAAAAAGGAATGGATATGCAGGGTATGGACAAGATGGACGATATGGATAGTCCAACCAAAGGTGAGCATACCGAGCATCATTAATTTTAACTTTTAAAATAAACAACAATGAAAAATAATCACTGGATATGGATGGTCATCGGTTGTGGATTACCATTACTGTTTATCTTTTTTGCACCATCATTAGGTATAGGAAGCAGTTCGTCTCTATTCATCTTCATCCTCTTTATGTTTGCTTGTCACTTATTTATGCCTCACGGTTCACATCGCCACGGTGGGCACAATCATTCACAGAATAGACAAAGAGAAAACGAACACGGTAAAGATGTTTCAAAAACAGAACCAAAAGATGAACACAAAGGGCATCATCACCATTAAATACTAAATGATGAAACAAAAATTTCAAATAAGCGGAATCAGCTGCGGTGGATGTGTATCAAGAGTAAAAAAGACTTTAGAAGAACATCCCAATATAGAAAAAGCAGAGATCTTTTTGGCACCAAAAGGTGCTGCACTTATCACGATGAATGAAGCACTTTCTGTTGCCGAATTACAAAAGCAACTTGATGGGCTCAATGGTTATACAATTACAGAATTAAATTAACAACAACTTAAAACCAAAAATTATACATTTTTCGAAGGACATTTTGGAGGTATGCACCTAATATGGTGGATTATATGGATTATTTTATTGGCTTGGATATTCTTTATCCCAGCAGATATCCCTTATCAAAAAACAAAGAAGGACAGCCCACTGGATATTCTTAAAAACCGCTTTGCTAAAGGCGAAATATCCAAGGAAGAATTTGAGGAATCAAAAAAGATATTAAAATCAGACAACTAACTCAAAACTTTAAAATTATGTATCGATTAAACGTAAAAAAACTCGGATTTGCTTTCGGTCTTACGGGGGCACTAATTTACTTAGGCTGTATGATAGTTATGTCAACAGCAGGTCGAGAAGCCACTATCGATTTTTTCAACAGCCTATTGCACGGTTTAGATACCACAAGCATTATCAGGATGGATGTGCCACTATGGGAAGCTGGTTTGGGAATAGTACAGATATTCATTTTAGGATGGCTAATAGGTGCCTGTATTGCGGCTTTTTATAATGCGCAAATAAAAGTCAAAAAATAAGAGAGTAAAATAAAATTTATGCAATATGTCTGGTTCATATGGTCTCTTATAATTCTTGCTCTTTGGGCAATAATCTATTTGTCAAAAAAGGGGTATAGAAAAGAAATGCTCAAAATGAGCCTTATCACTATGCCCTTTGGCCTAACAGAACCCTTGTTTGTTCCAGAATATTGGTTTCCACCTTCCCTATTCCATTTAGCGGAAAGAACAGGTTTTGATATTGAGAGCCTTATCTTCTCTTTTGCTATTGGCGGAATAGGGACGGTATTGTATAATCTGATATTCAAAAAAGGCTATATAGATATGCCTCATACCGAACGGAGCCACCAAAGACATAAGCTACATATTTATATACTATTTGTTCCAGCCATTGTATTTGTAATATTTAGTCTTTTCACCGCGCTTAACCACATCTATTGTGGCATCATTGCAATGTTTTTTGGTGGTTTGGCAACATTGTACTGTCGCCCAGATTTAAAAGGAAAGATATGGGTTGGAGGAATCTTGTTTACCATACTGTACTTCATTTATTTCGGAAGCATCCTTCCGTTTTATCCGCAATATGTGGAGCTGTACTGGAATCTGGACAACCTGACCCATATTCTTGTTCTAGGAATTCCAATTGAAGAATTATTATTCGCTTTCACCTTTGGTATGTATTGGTCTGGATTATATGAACACTTGTATTGGAGAAAACTTATAAAATCGAAAGAAATGTCAACCAACTAAAACATTCAAATTATGAAAATATTATTGGCAGTAGACGGTTCAAGCTTTAGCAAAGCTGCCGTAGAAGAACTCCATAAAATGACATTACCATCACATACTGAAATCTGCATCATAAATGTTTATGAATATCCAGCGATGCTTGGCCCTGAACTAATGGCTACAGGTGGAAACTTGAACAATTACTTTGAAGAATTCATAAGCGGTGCCAAAAAATTGGGCGACAAAATTGTTTCGGAAGCCAGCGATGTCCTAAAGAGCAAAAACGAAGCTCTTAACATAACTACTGCCGTTGTGAGTGGATTACCCAAAAGTGCCATCCTGGAAAAAGCAGAGGATTGGAAGGCAGATTTAATCGTAGTTGGCTCTCAAGGTCAAGGTGCGCTTTCCCGCCTCCTTTTAGGTTCTGTTTCCCAATATTTAGCCACGCACGCCAAGTGCTCGGTATTGATTGCAAGAGATAAGAATGAAGGGTAAATTAAATTATAAACTAACAAATGAAGGATAGCCACGCACATAACAAAACAATGGATTCTACTTGTATGGTAGCAGATGAAATCTGTCTTCCGGATTCCAAATTCCCACGTATTGTTATCATTGGTGGAGGGTTTGCAGGTTTGGCATTGGTAGAAAAATTGAAGCACAAAGAGTTGCAAGTTGTTTTGTTCGATAAAAACAACTTTCATCAATTTCAACCTTTGCTGTACCAAGTGGCTACAAGTGCGTTGGAACCTGATAGCATAGTATTTCCATTTAGGAAACAATTCAATGGTTACAAAAATGTAGTATTTCGTTTGGTCGAAGTAGAAGAAATTCAGCCCTCATTAAACACATTAATAACTTCTAAAGGAAAAGTTCACTATGACTATCTGGTAATTGCTTCAGGTACAACCACCAATTTTTTTGGGATGGATAAAGTAGCAGAAAACAGCTTGGGAATGAAGGATATCCGAGATTCCCTGAACATTCGCCATATGATGTTGCAAAATTTAGAACAGGCTGCCATTACCTGTGATGATGATGAACGGGATGCCCTAACAAATTTTGTAATTGTAGGTGGTGGTCCTGCCGGTGTAGAGATGGCAGGAGCATTGGCTGAATTCTGTAAATACATTCTACCCAAAGATTATCCAGAGTATCCTGCTTCCATTATGAACATTTATTTAATAGAAGCCATTGATGAGTTGTTAAGCACAATGTCTGATAGGGCATCATCGAAAACCCTCAAATATTTAGAGGATTTAAATGTAAAGGTATTATTAAATGAAGCTGTAAGCAATTATGATGGAAAGGAAGTCACTACCATAAGTGGTAAGACCATTTTGGCTAAAAACCTTATCTGGACGGCTGGCGTAAAAGGACAATTCCCAAATGGTATTGATGAAAAACACATAGTCAGGGGCAACCGGATTAAAACCGATGCTAATTTAAAAGTAGAA
Organism: Aequorivita vitellina; assembly: GCF_022008365.1. Classification (GTDB taxonomy): domain Bacteria; phylum Bacteroidota; class Bacteroidia; order Flavobacteriales; family Flavobacteriaceae; genus Aequorivita; species Aequorivita vitellina. Next base: position 85,738 of record NZ_JAIRBA010000010.1, on the reverse strand, counting down.
GGCTACGAAAACATTTTTGCCATAGGCGATATAGCTGCGCTTATTTCTGAAGAAAGACCCAAAGGGCATCCACAGGTGGCGCAGGCAGCAATTCAACAAGGAAAATATCTGGGCGATTCGATATTAAATATCATAAATAACAAATCCATAAAACCTTTCAAATATAAAGATAAAGGTTCCTTAGCAACCGTAGGAAAACGCAAGGCAGTTGCCGATTTGGGCAAATTTAAATTTGCAGGCTATTTCGCCTGGTTGCTGTGGTCCGTTGTTCACTTGATGGCCATAAGTGGATTTAGAAATAGATTGATGGTTGGTTTTAATTGGGCGGTTAGCTATTTCACTTATGAAAAGAGCAACCGCTTGATTATTAGAAATTTTAAGCCAAAATCATTAATCGATAATACAGAAGAATAACTAATTAAAACAAAATTTATATGAAAGAAATAGGAGTTATAGGATACGGAGTCATAGGAAAAAGAGTGGCAGATGCCATCAAATTACAAGATGATATGAAGCTTTCGGGCGTTTGCGATATAATCAGCGATTGGCGCATTCAAAATGCCGTAAGAAAGGAGTATGATATTTATGCAGCTACCGAAGAAGCAGCCAATGATATGGACTCAAAAGGAATTTCAGTAAAAGGAAGCTTACAGGAACTTTTAAAGAAATCAGATCTTGTTGTGGACTGTACACCCAAAAAAATTGCCGCTCAGAATGTCGTTATCTACAAGGAGCAAAACATCAAATTTATTCTACACGGTGGCGAAAAACACGAAACCACAGGGCATTCCTTTAGTGCAGAAAATAATTACAAATCGGCTCTAAACTTGAATGCGACAAGAGTAGTTTCGTGTAATACTACGTCTATTTTAAGAACCTTGACCGCTTTAAAAAGAGCCGATTTATTGGATTATGCCAGAGGTACACTTTTAAGAAGAGCTACAGACCCTTGGGAAAGTCATTTAGGTGGTATTATGAATACAATGGTTCCCGAAAAAGATATCCCAAGCCATCAAGGTCCAGATGCTAAAAGTGTTGACCCAGAACTGGATGTCATCACCGCAGCGGTAAAAGTACCCGAAACATTGAGCCATCTGCACTATTGGAATGTGAAATTGAAAAAACAGGCGACAAAGCAAGAAGTGCTAAATGCTTTCAAAACGTCCAGCCGTATTAAATTGATTCAATATGACCAAGGTCTGGTTTCTAACAATACCATTAAGGAAATGTTCTTGGATATGGGAAGGCCTTGGGGCGATATGTATGAAGTAGCACTATGGGAAGATATGCTGAAGGTACAGGGAGACGAACTCTTTTATGCCTACGTGGTCGATAACCAAGCTATTGTAATCCCGGAAACAATTGATGCTATTAGGGCTTTAACTGGAATTGAAACAGATGGTACAAAATCCATAGCCAAAACAAATGAAAGTTTAGGAATCCATTAAATACTATCAAAATGAAAACAGACAAGAATATAGTAGAACTTTTAGGAGAAAAAGCAGACTTCTATTTAGAACACGTTTGTGAAAAAATAACAAAGGATGAATTGCAAGTGCCAAGCAAAAATAGTTTAGAAAAAGTATTTGGCAGTAGCAACAGAAATCCGCAGGTGCTTCGAAGTCTTTCACAATTGTACAACAACGGAAATCTGGGAGGTACAGGCTATTTAAGTATCCTTCCTGTGGACCAAGGTATTGAGCATAGCGCGGCCTTTTCATTCTATAAAAACCCAGATTATTTCGACCCAGAGAACATTATAAAACTCGCCCTTGAGGCCGGTTGTAATGGGGTGGCTTCCACGTTTGGGGTTTTGGGTTTGAATGCCCGAAAATATGCCCATAAAATCCCTTTTATCGTTAAGATTAACCACAATGAACTGCTTACCTACCCGAACAAATATGACCAAACACTCTTTGGTAAGGTAAAAACCGCTTGGGATATGGGAGCAATTGCCGTAGGAGCTACGATTTATTTTGGTTCAGCGGAAAGTAACAGACAACTCAAAGAAATAGCAGAGGCTTTTGAAGAAGCTCATAATCTTGGTATGGCTACCATTTTATGGTGCTATACACGAAATGAAGCTTTTAAAACCGATAAAGAAGATTATCACGCATCGGCCGATGTAACCGGACAAGCCAATCAGATTGGAGTAACGATACAGGCAGATATCATCAAACAAAAATTACCAACCAATAATTTTGGTTTCAAAGAGATAGGATTTGGAAAATATGATGATGAAATGTATAAAACCCTTACCACAGACCACCCTATTGACCTTTGCAGGTTGCAAGTAGCCAATTGCTATATGGGTAAAATAGGGCTGATTAATTCAGGTGGTGGTTCCAAAGGCAAATCAGATTTGTCCGAAGCTGTAACAACTGCCGTCATCAATAAAAGGGCTGGTGGCTCTGGGCTGATAATGGGAAGAAAAGCATTTCAAAAGCCCTTTAGCGAAGGCGTGAAAGTATTACAATCTGTTCAGGAAGTTTATTTGGACGATAAAATTAGTATAGCATAATCAACAGAATGTTTGACACAGAGATAAAATCATTAAAATCACTTAACCACTACCTCCTTAAACTGGTAGAAAGCCGTCTATGGCTTAAAGTAATCATTGCTTTGTTGTTAGGTGTTGGATTTGGTCTGTTATTGAGTCCACAAAATGGATGGATTTCTAAAGAAACAGCAGATATCGCGGGGAATTGGCTGGCATTGCCCGGTGTACTATTTCTGAAACTGGTTCAAATGATTATGATTCCGTTGATTGTGGCTTCCATCATTACTGGAATAGCAAGTAATGATAAGGACAGTCTAAAAAAATTAGGTGGTGGTGTTTTACTATATTTTTTGGGCACAACAATAGTTTCGGTTAGCATTGGTACGATACTATCCCAAATTTTTAGACCGGGTCGTTTTCTTCATCAACAAGCACTAAAAGAGCATAATGAAATTACGGCAGTTTCAACTGATGAACCCGAGCTTTCCTTCGGAGTTGAAACGATTCCTGATGCCATCTCAAACCTGCTTCCTGAAAATCCATTGGCATCTATGGTAAGTGGTGAAATGTTAAGTATTGTGATTTTCACAATCATTATTGGTGTAGCTGTGCTATCTCTTGAAAATGATTTACTGCGCCCAGTAAAGCTGCTTCTAAGTGCCATTCAGGAAGTCTGTATGACGGTGGTAAAATGGTCTATGTTATTAGTCCCTATTGCTGTTTTCGGACTTATGGCGCAGCTTACCTCTAGTGTTGGTTTAAGTTCTCTTTCCGGTCTCACCTATTATGTTGGCGTCGTCCTGCTCGGTCTATTACTTTTGGTAATTTTCAATTTAGGGCTAATTGTGCTTCTTGGAAAAGCAAACCCTATGCATTTCCTAAAAAAAATAAGGGACGTTCAATTATTGGCCTTTTCAACCACAAGCTCTGCGGCCGTGATGCCACTTTCCCTTCAAACAGCCGAAGAAGAATTGAAGGTGGACAAGACCATTAGCAATTTTATTATTCCCATAGGTGCAACCGTCAATATGGATGGCACTGCACTCTATCAAACCATAACTACGCTATTCATAGCCCAAGCCTATGGCTTGGAAATGAGTTTGCTCAATATTATTGTGGTCATCGTAACCATCGTTGCTGCTTCAATCGGCACACCTGCCATTCCCGGAGGTGGTGTGGTGATACTCGCTTCTGTTTTGGGAAGTGTCGGTATTCCAGCCGAAGGCATCATCATTATTATTGGTGTAGAAAGATTGTTGGGAATGTTCAGGACTGCTGTAAACGTAACGGGTGACCTCACAGCTTGTATGGTTTTTAATAGGTTTTATGGTAAAACCCCAATATTGGTTAATGATAAAACTTTAAAAATATGACATTACTACTCATATCCATATTTTTCATTTTTCCTGTGGTCGCAATAGCAGGATATCAACATTATAAGATTGTTAAGCACCCAGCTTATGATGCTGACAAAACACTCTTAAATTATGAAATTATAGGTGCGGGTGAAAACAAACTCGTTTTGCTGCACGGTTTGACAGGGTCATTGAATTATTGGAAACGCAATTTAGAAAGCATTTCAAAAACACACACTTTGCTATTATTAGACCTTTTGGGTTTTGGTGATTCGCCAAAACCACAAAGTGATTATTCGCTTTCAGTTCAACTAAAAGCTTTAGAATTGATTTTAAAAAAAGAAGGGTTTAATGATGGAAAAACAACTATCGCGGGACATTCAATGGGAGCGATAATTTCATTAGCACTTTTAGAGAAATATCCTCATTGGTTCAAGGCAGGAATTTTTATCGGCATACCTGTTTATCAGGATGCAGATGAATTTAAAAAAATTATGTCCTCACATTCCTTTGTGGACAGAATATCAATAAGCAGATTCTCTAAATACATCTGTATGATTCATCCCATTTTTATGTCGCGTGCATTTAAACCAGACAACCTCACGGATGATGTTTATGAAGATGCAAAAAAACACCATTGGCAGAGCTACTATTATTCGCTTACGAGGATAATCCTAAAAACAGATTTATACGGGATTGCAAGAAAGATTAGAAACACAAAAGTGCTTTTCATTCACGGAGCAAAGGACACTACTGCACCGCTCAAAAATGCTATAGACTTATCAAGAGAATTTACAAACGTAAAAACTGTTACCTCTACAGGGGGAGACCATCAGTTCTTTCTAAAAGAAGCAGAATTTGTATGGAAGACCATCCAAGATTTTTCTGTTTCAGATAAAAAATCACAAAAAACAATTTTAAATGAATACTAATAAAATTAAACATATAGGTGTATTTACCTCTGGAGGTGATAGTCCAGGGATGAATTCAGCCTTGTACGCCATTGCAAAAACGGCTGAAGCAACTGGTATAAAAGTTAGTGGTTTTAGAAAAGGATATGAAGGATTGATAGACGGTGACTTGGTTCAATTTAAATCACACGAATTACAAAAACTGACCCAAAAGGGTGGCACAATTCTAAAGACCGCACGAAGCAAACGTTTTCTCGAACTGGAAGGTCGAAAAAAAGCCCTGCAAACCCTAAATGCAAACAAAATAGATGCCCTGATTGCCATTGGTGGCGATGGCACATTTAAAGGACTACTTACTTTTTCAGAAATATGCGACATTCCGTTTATCGGCATTCCTGGTACTATAGATAATGATATTTCAGGAACAGATTATACCCTTGGTTTTGATTCCGCAGTAAATACAGCCATTGAGAATATTGATAAAATAAAGGACACTGCGGAATCTCACAATCGGGTATTCATTGTGGAAGTAATGGGCAGGGATTCTGGCTACATCGCCATTCATTCAGGACTTACCACAGGAGCAGATGCCATTTTAATTCCCGAGAGTGGAAAGGACTTTATTTATCTATTGGATAAGGTTAAAAACTACGATAGTGAAGATGCCTTTCTGGTTGTGGTTTCTGAAGGCGATGAAATAGGTGCCGAACTTGTTTCCTCAAAAATTAAGGAAGTCAATCCCAATGTTGATTTACGCATAACTAGGCTCGGACACATCCAGCGAGGTGGAAACCCTTCTGCTTTAGATAGAATGTTGGGGATTAGGCTTGGAGTGGCAAGTGTAAACGCACTTTCACAAGGTAAAAAGAACGTAATGGCTGGGGTTTTAAACAACCAATTGCACCTAACCCCTTTTAAAGAAGTGGTCAAACAACATCAAGTAGATGATGAATTGATGGAACTTTTGGAACTATTTGGTAAGTAAAATGATGGAAACCTTCAAAAATATCAACCCATTTATCCTTGGATTACTCATAAGTATGGGCATAGGCCTTATTCTGGGGTTGGAACGTGAATACGATAAATTGAAGGAAGAACAAGGTTTTGCAGGCATAAGAACCTTCCCGATTGTGGCCATCATTGGTTTTATTTTAGGAAGTCTTTCCCTAACGTACACACCTTGGTTGGTTATCATTGTTGCAGCGGCATTTCTATTATTTCTTTCGTTGAGTCATCTTTCTATTGCCCAAAAACACGTAATGACGGGGATTACCACCAATATGGCATTATTCGTTACGTTGATTCTAGGAATTATGGTTGCCAATCATTTGCACAAGGAAGCAGTCGCTACCGCAGTAGTCGTGGTTACTTTATTATCATTAAAAACAACCTTTAATACCTTCATTAAAAATATAACTTCAGAAGAACTTTTTGCCTTTATTAAGTTTTCAATTATTGCACTGCTGATTTTGCCTTTCTTGCCGAATCAAGACTATGGTCCAGAAGGTTTGTTAAACCCTTTTGAAATTGGAGCAATTATAGTGATTGTCTCTTTTCTGAATTTCATCGGCTACTTTCTTGTAAAATACGTAGGTTCTAAACGAGGTATCCTGCTCACTGCAATTTTAGGCGGATTGATATCAAGTACTGCCGTAGCTTGGATATATGCTTCGAGAAGTAAAGAATCGCCAGAACTTTCTAAAAAATATGCGGCTGGTATCATTATAGCTTCTGCCATAATGTTTCCCAGACTTGCAATCTTGGCTTATATTTTCAATAGCGCCATACTATCCTATTTAGCCATTCCATTTACTATTCTTACACTTATCTGTTTGATTAGCGCACTTATATTTATCAAAAAGGACACAGACGTTCCAAAGACGGATATTAACCTTGGGAATCCGCTAAATATCTGGAACGCCCTTGGGTTTGGTGGTATTTATGTAGTAATTCTGTTTGCCGTGTTTTATGGAAATCAATTTTTTGGTGAAAGCGGTTTATACTATTCAGCCCTAATTGCAGGATTGGCAGATACGGATGCGATAACTATAAGTATGGCAAAATTTGGCTCTTTGGAAGAAAAACTCACCCTTGCAACCAATGTTATCATAACGGCAACCATAAGTAATATGATTGTGAAGTTGGGGATTACTTATTTCAAAGGTTCAAAAAAAACAGGGAAACTGGTGATGCTGATTTTTGGAACTGCTGTCATCGTGGGTATAGCATATATTTTAATACAGTTAGGAATTTAAAAAGTGAATAATGAAAACAACCATATACAGCACACATAAATTCGATAAACCTTCCATTGTAAACGCCAATAATGGAAAGCATCAACTGAATTTTTTAGAATTTCGATTAACAAAGGAAACCGCCTTATTGGCAGAAGGCTCAAAGGCCATAGCACTTTTTTCCAGTGATGACGCCTCTTCGGAAGTGTTGAAGATTTTACACAAGCAGGGCATAAAATTCATCGCATTACGCTCGGCAGGTTTCAATCACGTCGATTTAAAAAAAGCATCAGAACTGGGTATAAAAGTGGCTCGTGTGCCAGCATATTCCCCGTATGCCATTGCCGAACATACAATGGCGCTGATACTTGCATTAAATCGAAAATTAATTAAAGCGCACAATAGGGTTCGCGAACAAAACTTTTCATTAAACGGTCTCACTGGTTTTGACCTAAATGGGAAAACCGTTGGCGTGATTGGAACAGGAAAAATAGGGTCTGTACTCGTAAAAATACTTCACGGATTCGGCTGCAATATTCTTGCCCAGGATATAGAAGAAAGCAAAGACCTAATTGATAAATATGGCGTAATCTATTCAGATTGTGCGACGCTCTGTAAGCACGCAGATATAATAAGCCTGCACGTGCCATTAAAAGCTTCAACAAAACATTTAATAAATAAAGAGCATATAGCACTAATGAAATCTGGAGTAATGCTCATCAATACAAGTCGTGGCGGATTGGTAGATACCAAGGCGGTTATCGAAGGATTGAAAACCAAAAAAATTGGCTATTTCGGAATCGATGTTTATGAGGAAGAAGAAGGATTGTTCTTTGAAGACCATTCCGATGATATTTTACAGGACGATGTGATTGCCAGATTGATGACCTTCAACAATGTATTAATCACAAGCCATCAAGCATTTTTAACCGAAACAGCTTTGACCAATATTGCTGAAACAACCATATATAATTTGGATTGTTTTGAAAAACAAAAACATTCTGGAAATGAAATTAGTACAAATTAAAATTTTAAAATAAAAAATTATGAAAAACATACTCGTACCAACAGACTTTTCAAAAAATTGCAATAAAGCAGAAGAACTCGGAATTGAAATGGCAAAGCTTTACAATTCCGAAATCCATTTTTTCCATTTGATGAAAACCCCAGTAGAATGGGTAAAGTTGGATAAACAAAAAGAAAAACAGTACCCAGAAACAGTAAAGCAAATAGGCATCGCAAAAGCCTACCTGAGAGAACTGGAGAAAAAAGCAGAACGACAAGGTCTTGAATGTAGGACTTTCCTTGAATTTGATGGTGGTCAGGCAAATATCCTTAAACATTCGGGTCATTTTCATCACGATTTTATAGTTACGGGAAGTAGTGGCACCCGAGGCGGTATACGTGAGTTAATGGGAAGCAACGTAGAAAAAATTGTTAGGAAAGCTGATGTACCGGTTGTTGTAGTCAAGGATGAAGAAGTATCCTTTCCTTTTAAGGATATCGTTTTTGTTTCAGATTTTCTTCAAGATGTAAGCGATGCATTTAAGCAGGTTATTTCGATTGCTGAAAAATGCGGTGCACATATCCATTTATTGAGGGTCAATACTCAGACCGATTTTAACAGTATAGAACAAGGGTTGAACCCCATCAATGAGTTCCTGAAAAAATTCCCGGATTTGGATAACTTCTCAATGAACGTATATAACGAACCTGACGTAGAAACAGGGATAAACAATTTTTTACGATATAAAAATGCCGATTTAATTGCAATGTGTACACACGGACGTACAGGCTTTTTAAGCTTATTCTCTAAAAGCATCGCAGAGGGTATTACCAATCACTCCGAACTACCAGTAATGACTATTAAAATGTAAAAATGAATAAATCAGTCTTAATAAAAAAATATTCTGGTGAGTATGAATCCTTTGATGTAAACAAACTCATCAACTCCCTGCGACGTTCGCGGGCAGATGAGGATATTATTCAAGATATAGCCCGGAAAGTACAAGAGCAGATTGAAGAAGGAATGACCACCAAGAAAATCTATCAATTGGCTTTCAAGATGCTTAGGTCCAAATCGAGAGTAAGTGCATCAAAATACAAACTTAAAAAAGCGTTGATGGAACTGGGACCAACGGGTTTTCCTTTTGAAAAATTGGTAGGCCAGCTATTAGCTCACGAAGGATTTGCAACACAAGTTGGTGTGATTGTACAAGGTAATTGTGTTCAACACGAAATAGATGTGATAGCGCAAAAAGACAATAATCATTATATGATTGAATGCAAATACCATAGCGATCAAGGCCGAGTTTGCAACGTGAAGATTCCATTATACATCAATTCAAGATTTTTAGATGTAGAAAAAAATTGGGAACGCCAAATAGGTCACGATACTAAACTTCACAAAGGAGGCGTCTATACAAATACACGATTTACAAGTGATGCGGTACAATATGGTAAATGCGTTGGGTTATTATTGACAAGTTGGGATTACCCAATGGATAACGGGTTAAAAGACAGAATAGATAAAGCTGGTCTGCACCCATTGACCGCATTGACAACGCTGACCAAAGCTGAGAAATCAAAGCTATTGGACAAGGGAATTGTGCTCTGTAAAGAGCTTCACGAAAATCCTGCGTTATTAGAGCAGATAGGGGTTGACAAAAAAAGGCACAAAAATATTTTGGCAGATTCAAAAGAGCTGTGCCAAAGCACTTAAGAGTAAATGATATAATAGTTCAATAATCTTAAAATAACCAGATGAAAACAGATGAAACCCAAAAACAGAACACAATAGATTTGGAGCCATTTTACCAAGCATTGGAAGATGATCCAAAACTACTTGAAGAAGCCCTTGAAATAGTATTGGGGATGGTAAACTTTGAACCTGAATCCGTTAAGAAATTGGCGCTTTTTATCAAAGAAGATTCCCGTAATCTGTATAATGAGATAGCGGAATTGAGCAAATCAAATCAAGATAAAGGAAACACACCTTCCTGCTGTGGAGGACACTAAATAAGTACTACAAAGATGAAAAACAATAAAATAAACATTCACTTTTTAGGAGCGGCAGGCACGGTAACTGGCTCAAAATATTTAGTGGATACAGGAGATAAAAAAATACTGATAGACTGCGGACTTTTTCAAGGGTTAAAAGAATTACGCCTTAAAAACTGGGAGTATCCACCCGTTAATGTTGCTGATATTGACGCTGTTTTGCTTACCCACGGCCATATGGACCATACAGGATATTTGCCGAGATTGGTAAAACAAGGTTTCAAAGGGCCCATTTACGGCACCAATCCCACCTTGGACATCGCAAAAATCATTTTGAATGATAGTGCAAAAATTCAGGAACAAGAAGCAGAACGTGCCAATAAAGAAGGCTATTCCAAACATAATCCTGCTGAACCATTGTACGACCTAAAGGATGTAGAAAAAACTATCCCTCATTTTAAGGGTATTCCGCAATCCCAATGGATTCCATTGTTTGATGGTATCAGGGCTCGATTCCAATACAACGGACACATTCTTGGCGCTACCTACATCGAGTTGGATATACACGGAAAACGTTTTGTCTTTTCGGGAGATATTGGAAGAACCAATGATTTATTGCTCTATCAACCTCTAAAACCAAAAAAGGCGGATATACTATTTATTGAATCCACTTATGGTGGAAGGTTTCATCCTGATGAAGTGGAAGCGCTTCCGCAGATTGAAAAATTGGTCAATGATACTGTCAATAGAGGTGGCAGCTTATTTATTCCAAGTTTTTCGGTAGAACGTGCCCAACTGATGATGCTTATATTCTGGAGATTGCTCAAGGAGAATAAAATACCCAAAGTACAAATGATTATGGATAGCCCAATGGGAGCGAATGTATTGGAGCTGTTCCACCGCACCAGAGATTGGCATCGATTAGAAGATAATGAATGTGATGAAATGTGCTCACACTTTACCGTTGTAAGCAGTTATCGAGAAACTATGGAATTACGGACTGATAATAAACCCAAAATCGTGATTGCAGGAAGCGGAATGCTCACAGGGGGAAGAATGCTAAACTATCTTGAAACACAGGCACAAAATCCAAATAACACCTTACTTTTTGTAGGCTATCAAGCTGAAGGCACTCGTGGCAGAAAATTATTGGAAGGTGAAAAAGAACTAAAAGTATATGGAAAATGGGTGCCGTTTAAAATGCAAGTAGTAGAAATTGAAGGGCTTTCGGCACACGCAGACCACGCAGAACTTATGGACTGGATGGATAAGATAAAAAACAAACCCGAACGTATTTTCATTGTACACGGTGAAAAAGAGAGTGCAGAAGCATTGCAAAAAGGCATCAAGGAAACCTATGGGTGGGATGCAGAAATTCCGCAATTATACACTATCGAAGAAATAGAATAAATCGAAAAATCACAACAACCAATAAAATATGGACACACACTCAAACATATTAAAATATAAACATCTCGGAATCTATACCCAAAACGAAAATGTAGTGTATATGCGCGAAGATTGCCACGTCTGTATTTCAGAAGGGTTTGAGGCACTTACCCGAATAAGAATATCCAATGCAAATACATCAATCGTAGCAAGTCTTAATGTCCTGAATTCTGATATTCTGTTGCCTAATGAAATCGGACTATCAGATGCTGCTGCGAAAAAACTCAATGTTTCCCCAAACGATACATTATATGTTTCCCATTTAGAGCCTATTGAATCCTTAAGCCACGTCAGGGCAAAAATCTATAACAAAAAACTGGATTATAAGGCCTATAACAACATCATAACCGATATCGTGGAAGGCGATTATTCCAACATCCACCTTTCGGCATTTATTACTGCCTGTGCTGGCGACCGAATGGATATTGATGAAATAAGTGACCTTACTAAAGCAATGATTGCTTCCGGAAAGCAACTGAACTGGAACAAGGATATCGTGGTCGACAAACATTGTATTGGCGGATTGCCTGGCAATAGGACAACACCATTGGTAGTTGCCATTGTTGCCGCGTATGGTCTTACTATGCCAAAAACATCCTCACGGGCAATCACTTCGCCAGCAGGCACAGCAGATACAATGGAAGTACTGACCAATGTAACGCTCTCTTCCGAAGAAATAAAAGCTGTAGTCGAAAAAGAAGGAGGATGTTTTGTCTGGGGAGGTACAGCGCAATTAAGTCCTGCCGACGATGTGCTCATTAAAATTGAAAAAGCTTTGGATATCGATAGTGAAGGTCAGCTCATTGCTTCAGTACTCTCTAAAAAGGCAGCAGCTGGTTCTACTCACGTGGTCATTGATATTCCCGTGGGAGAAACCGCCAAGGTTCGCAGTACCGAAATGGCAGAAAAACTAAAAAATCATATGGAAACTGTTGGAACTGCTGTTGGGTTGAATGTAAAAGTTGTAGTTACGGATGGCACGCAGCCTGTTGGAAGGGGTATCGGTCCAACTTTAGAAGCCATTGATATTTTAAAAGTATTGAAAAATGAAGCAGATGCACCTAAAGACTTAACAGAAAGAGCATTGCTTTTAGCCGCTGAACTAATAGAGCTTTCTGGTAAAGTAGAAAAAGGGAAAGGATTAGTAACCGCAAATCAACTTCTCAAATCTGGAAAAGCATATGAAAAATTCATAGCCATTTGTAAGGCGCAAGGTCAATTTTCAAAACCAGTTTTAGCACCTTATAAAATTGAAATTAAAGCTGAAAAGTCAGGCGTTTTGCAACGAATTGATAACCGTAAAATTGCAAAACTGGCCAAGCTTTCTGGAGCACCACAATCTAAATCGGCAGGGATTCTTCTAAATGTGCATTTGGGAGAACAAATCGAAGAGAACCAACTGCTTTATACCATATATGCTGAATCCAAAGGTGAACTTAATTATGCCTTGGAATATGAAAACAACCATAACGACATCATAACTATAAATTAAAGAACATACTATGAAAACAATATTATTCAGTCTTCCCGGAAATGAAGAACTCACAGAACTAATGGCTACAAAAATGGATGCTGAAGTGGGTCAAGCCACATTAAGGAAATTCCCTGACGGAGAATCATACACGCGCATATTGTCTGATGTTAAAGATAAATGTGTGGTACTGGTATGTACCTTACACGAACCGGATGAAAAACTATTACCGCTTTATTTTCTAAGTCACACAGCCAAATCATTAGGCGCTATGTGTACTTGTTTGGTAGCACCTTATTTGGCGTATATGCGGCAGGACAAAGTATTTAATGAAGGAGAAGGAGTGACTTCCGGTTTCTTCGGAAAATTGATTTCTGGTTTCGCCGATAGCATTACCACAGTTGACCCGCACTTACATAGAATTAGCTCGTTGGGTGAAGTGTATCAAATTCCAAACAAAGTGATTCACGCTGCCGATGCCATTTCAAATTGGATCAAGGAAAACATCAAAAACCCGGTACTTATCGGACCTGATTCGGAAAGTGAACAATGGGTTTCAGAAGTCGCCAAAAATGCTGGAGCACCATTTATAGTATTACAAAAGATGCGCCACGGTGACCGTGATGTAGAGGTCTCTGTTCCCGATGTGGATATATATAAAGATGCTACACCCATTTTGGTAGATGATATTATTTCCACAGCCCGAACAATGATTGAAACCGTACAACATTTGAAAAAAGCAGGAATGAAACCACCTATCTGCGTAGGCATTCACGCCGTTTTTTCAGGAAATTCCTATAAAGATTTATTGGGTTCCGGGGTGGAAAAAATAGTGACTTGTAATACCATCCCGCATCCTACAAATGGAATAGATTTAAGTGATATTATGGCAAAAGAGGTGAAAAAATTAATGCACCAGATATGAGAAAACAAGGCTTTATAGTACTAATCACTTTATTCAGCATCACAATGACTGGACAAACTGAAATGCTCATTGGGCAGATTTCAGGCAGAGTTGTTATTCGGGAAAACTTTGATGAAAATGGTTCTTTTTTAAATAAACAAACTTTCAAAGCCAGTGAAACAATAAAGAAAAATGGATACTATGAAATTGAGGTAGTTACGGAATTGTTTGATAAAGACAAAAAATTGACCGATAAATACACCACAACCTATCGTTGCAAGCCTGATGAAGCAAGTGTAGTGGTAATGGCTTTCCCGTTTTCCAATCCAAAATCAAAGAAAACAGAAATCAACACCACTTCAAAGAAATTTAAAGAACTATACAATTTGGATAATCTGAAAAATATTGAATTGGAAATGAGTTTTGACTCGGGCTTGTTGAATTTTTTCGGTTCAAAAAGCATCATAAAAATTTACGATCGAAAATTAGAAGCTGGCAAAAACACTATTAAATCAAAAATAAATATTAAGGCCTATGCCTGGGGTATTCGCATCAAGCAATTCAATTATACTGTTATTGAAAAATTAAATGAAAAAGGATTATTGACTTTTCAGAAATTTTCAGAAGCAGATAACAGCTATTTTACAATAAACTATAAATAAAGACAGATGAAAAATTACGATACACTATCAGAAGCTATTAACGATTTACAGGCAAGTGAATATCCTTATGATTTTAACTTAAAACCTGAATGCCTGGAATGTGCTTCACTGGAAATTGAGATTCATCCAGAGGATTTCAAAGTAGATAAAACCTATCGTTTTGAAGGTATGAGCAGTACCGATGATAATAGCATTTTATACGCCATTTCATCAAAAAACGGAATTAAGGGTCTTTTGGTGGATGCCTACGGCGTATATGCCGAAAACATTTCTGAAGCAATGCGGAAAAAATTACGATAACACTTAAATAGAACTATATGGACAATAACAAAAATCACAAGGACAAAAAAATGGACCATTCGAAGATGGACCATTCTAAAATGAATGAAGATAACATCGACCATTCAAAAATGGACCACTCAAAGATGGACCACTCAAAAATGGAAGACCCAAAATCGGACGACCATAGCAAGATGGACCACAGTAAAATGGACCATTCAAAGATGAAACACGACCACGGAAGCATACCAATGGGTATGGCAGGCCACGACCATCATAAGATGATGATTGCCGATTTTAGGAAACGGTTTTGGGTAACCCTTGTACTTACTATTCCCATACTGTTCTTCTCGCCGATGATTCAGGACTTTTTTGGATATGAGTTTTTGCTTCCCGGAAACCAATATATCCTTTTTGCACTTTCATCCGTAGTTTATTTTTACGGTGGTTGGCCATTTTTAACAGGATTTTGGTCTGAAGTAAAAAAAGGTGCACCAGGAATGATGACCCTAATTTCTATGGCTATAAGTGTTGCCTACTTTTATAGCACCGCGACAGTTTTTGGCTTACGTGGAGAGGATTTTTTCTGGGAACTTTCTACACTAATTGCTATAATGCTATTGGGACATTGGATAGAAATGAAAAGTGTTTTGGGTGCTTCCAAAGCTTTACAACTTTTAGTAAGTATGATGCCCGCTGAAGCGCATAGAGTAAAGGATGATACCGTAGAAGACATTCCTTTGGAAGATTTGTTAAAAGGCGATGTGATTTTAGTAAAGCCTGGCGAGAAAGTTCCAGCTGATGGAATCATTGTTGAAGGTTCCAGTTACTTGAATGAATCAATGCTAACAGGAGAATCAAAACCAGTAAAAAAAGAAGAAAAGGATAAAGTAATTGGAGGTTCTGTAAACGGCAATGGCAGCATAAAGGTAAAAGTGGTACATACAGGAAAAGACAGTTATCTCAACAAGGTTATCACAATGGTTGAGGAAGCACAAAAGACCAAGTCCAAAATGCAAAATCTATCGGATAGAGCAGCAAAGTGGTTGACTTATATTGCCTTGTCTATAGGATTTGGTACGTTGGCAGTTTGGTTAATTCTAGGGTTCCCTTTCGTTTATGCATTAGAAAGAATGGTTACCGTTATGGTCATCGCTTGTCCACACGCACTTGGCCTTGCCATTCCACTTGTAGTTGCGATTTCTACCGCAGTATCTGCTCAAAATGGGCTATTGATTCGTAATAGAACCGCATTTGAGGAATCACGCAAAATATCCACTCTGCTCTTTGACAAAACAGGAACATTGACTAAAGGGGATTTTGGCGTTACCCGAATTGAATCGGTAGATAAAAAATATACATCAGATGAAGTATTAAGACTTGCAAGTGCCTTGGAGCAAAGCTCGGAACATCCTATTGCCGTTGGTATTATAAAAAGGGTTAAGGAAGATAAGGTTGCTATTCCCAATCCTGAAAACTTTAATGCGATTACAGGAAAAGGTGTAGAGGCAAATGTAGAAGGCAAGCAGGTGAAAGTAGTGAGCCCTGGTTATTTGAGGGATGAAAAAATCACCATTCCTGAAGATGCGTATAGTGACGCTGCCGAAACAGTCGTATTTGTGTTAATTGAAGGTGCGTTAGCAGGATACATTGCTCTTGCTGATGAAATAAGACCTGAATCTGCCGAAGCCATAAGGGTCTTTAAAGAGAACAACATAAAAGTCTTGATGGCAACTGGCGATAACGAAAAAACCGCCAAAGCCGTAAGCGATAAACTTGGATTGGATGGATATTATGCCGAAGTATTGCCACACCAAAAAGTGGAAATCGTAAAAGAATTGCAAGGTAAAGGAGAATTTGTGGCTATGACGGGAGATGGCGTTAATGATGCACCCGCTTTGGCACAAGCAAACGTGGGTATTGCCGTAGGTTCGGGAACCGATGTGGCAGCAGAAACAGCAGACATTATTTTGGTAAACAGTAATCCACAGGATATTGCGAACTTAATTTTATTTGGAAAGGCTACCTACAATAAAATGATACAGAACTTAATATGGGCAACGGGTTATAACGTTGTTGCAATACCATTAGCCGCTGGAGTTCTGTATTCTTCAGGATTTGTTTTAGGACCTGCGGTAGGAGCTGTATTTATGAGTTTGAGTACAATTATAGTGGCCATTAATGCGCAATTATTAAAGCGAAAAATCGGTAAAAAATAAATGGAAAGAAAAGAAAAACTCAACAGGATATTTTTAATTCTGTTGAGTTTATTTGTAGTGATGTTGGGCTATGGTATATTATTGCCAACCCTTCCTTACTATACCGAAAGGCTAGCAATAAAGGGCAATCTCGACACCGACCTTATCAACTTCCATATTGGATTGCTTACGAGCATCTATCCATTTTTTCAATTACTATTCGTAGTGGTTTGGGGAAAGCTTTCAGATAAATATGGTCGAAAACCTATAATCATTTGTGGACTAATCGGTTTTGTAATTATGCAATTGCTCACTGGTCTTGCCACATCTCTAACAATGCTTTATGTTGCTCGAATTTTTGGTGGTATTTTCACATCAGCAGTTATTCCAGTTAGCAACGCATATTTAAGCGACATTACTTCTGAAAAACGGAGAACAAAAATAATGGCCTGGTCAGGCGTTGCCATTAGCTCTGGGGTTATTTTTGGCCCTGCCATTGGAAGCTTTCTGTCCCAGACCGATATTCATATAAAATATACTATAGGTCTGCTACATTTAGACCGATTTTCAGTTCCCTTTTTATTCGCCTCCCTACTCGGGTTGATTGTCTTGTTTGTTGTGACGAAATGGCTTAAAAACACTGCTCGTGTTCCTAAGTTTACAACACAAAAAGTGAGCTTGCGATTCACATTTACTAAATATTTTATCGTATTACTGTTATTATCTTTTGTCATTCAATTTGCAGTCACCTTGTTTGAAACTGTCTTTTCAATCTATGGTAAAGATGAATTGGCATTTAACAGTAATCAAATCGGTATAGGTTTTATGCTATGTGGCGCAATAATGGCTGTTCTACAGCCTGTTTTCGCAACTTACGGAGAGAAAGTTCTATCCACAAAAAAACAAATAGCGCTAGGATTGTTCATATCTGGATTATCCTTGATTGTTTTTCCATTTTTAAATAATGAATTTATGGTATATGGATTAATCATTGTTTTTGCCACTGGTGTTGCTATGGTAACACCTAATTTATTATCAGCAGTTTCATTACTATCAAAGAACAATACAGGCAGAAATATATCCATACAAAGTTCAACCAATAGTATTGGTCAGATTTTAGGTCCCATTTTAGGAACTTGGATGCTAGCAGGTAGTTTTTATTATCCATTCATAATTGCTGGAATGGTTGTTTTGTTTGCCATAGGTTTGGTTTATTATCTTAACCAACAAAGCAGGGGGATGAATGGGGCCTTATTGGTGGGCCAACAAAAAAAGAGCAACGATGGACCCTAAACAAACAAATAGAGAATATAGTGCCGCGACATTAACATTATTATGAAACAAGTACACTATGAATGAGATTATCCATATCAAAAATATGGTCTGCCCGAGATGTATTTCGGCAGTATCCAATACTTTGGAACTTCTTGAAATACCGTATGTTTCTATAAAATTGGGGGAGGTCAAATTACTTTCAACATTGAATGCCAAAACCAAAAATAATCTTTCCAAAGCTCTTCAAAATTCTGGCTTTAGTTTGATTGACGACCGTAAAAGTCAACTTATTGAGCAAATGAAAACTTTGGTTGTTGAGAAAATACATCATTCCAACGACGAAACCGATTTAAAATGGGCAGATATTATAAGTGGTGAACTTAATTTGGATTACAAATATTTAAGTTCCCTATTCTCGTCAGTAGAAAGCATCACGTTTGAGCAATATATCATCAACCAAAAAATTGAACGTGTCAAGGAACTAATAGTTTATGATGAATTAACCTTGAGTGAAATAGCCTAAGAATGAATTACAGTAGCGTCGCTTATTTAAGCAATCAGTTTAAAAAGCTAACAGGAATGACCCCTTCGGAATTTAAAAAAAGTACTAATAAAAACCGTAAGTCATTAGATGAGATTTGATGAAAATTCAATTAAAATCAGAGATTACCTGTCCAAACTGCGGACACAAAAAAGTAGAAGAGATGCCAACAAACGCTTGTCAATTCTTTTACGAGTGTGAGAATTGTAAAACAGTCTTGAAGCCTTATGATGGAGATTGTTGTGTGTTTTGTTCTTATGGAACAGTTCCTTGTCCACCAATTCAAGAAAATAAATATTGTTGCTAACATCTGAATAATCTTTGCACAACCTGTGCATCGATTAATTTGTATCTTTGTCAAAATTTATGAAAATATTCTTTTCCATATCAATGTCAATTTTATTCTTTTTTCAGGGAATTAGCATTGATATGGACTTTTGTGGACCAATTAAAGAAATTTCAAGCATTATTACCCATTATCAAGACCATAAAGTTTATGGAGACTCTTTCCTTGAATATGTAGTTGAAGATTACATTGACAATGATGCAAAAAATGAAGGGCATCATAATAACCCAGATAAGGAGAATACACCAGTCCATTCCCATCATCAATGTTGTCACCCTTTAGTATTAATTATTGCGAACAACAATTCGGCTTTAACCAATCGACTAAAGTTTGAAGAGAAAAAACAGTTTAACTTACATAAAGTAAACTTCACTTCCAGATATCTGGAATCGCTTTTCCAACCCCCTAAAGTATAATTCAGTTTTTTTAGGATAGCTATATCCTACCGTGATGCTTTTAAAAGTAAGTATCGCATCATAAACGCATTGCATCTCTTTGCATTGCGATGTTTAAACTGAATTAATACTTTTTCTATGATTAACAAAATCATTTCATTTTCCATTAATAACAAGTTTATTATTGGGCTCTTTATAGTGGCACTTGTAGGTACGGGCATTTGGTCTATGGCCACTATAAATCTGGGTTCTGTACCCGATATTACCAACAACCAAGTACAGGTTATTACAGTTGCCCCAAATTTAGGTACTGAAGACATTGAGCAATTTGTTACCTATCCGGTAGAATTGGCAATGGCAAACCTTCCTGACGTTATCGAGCTGCGTTCCGTTTCCCGTTTTGGTCTTTCTGTGGTTACCATTGTTTTTAAGGACGAGGCAGGTACTTATCTTCCCCGGCAATTGGTGCAGGAGAAATTAACCGAAGTTGCTGGAGAAATCCCCGAAGGCTTCGGCACACCATTTATGGCACCAATAACTACGGGTCTGGGCGAAATCTACCAATACACCCTAAAAGTAAAAGAAGGCTACGAAGATAAATACGATGCTATGGAGCTTCGTACCATACAGGATTGGATTGTAAAACGACAAATGGCATTAGTCCCCGGAGTCGTCGAGGTCAATGCTTTTGGAGGGTATGTGAAACAATATGAAGTGGCCATAAATCCTGATAAATTAAAAAGTTTTGGCATTACAATGAATCAGGTTTTTGAAGCCCTGAAAGTGAACAATGCCAATACAGGTGGTGCTTATATCGAGAAAAACCACCAAGCAAATTTCATTCGCGGAGAAGGTTTGGCGCGTAGCATTGAAGATTTGGAAAACACCGTTGTAACCACACAAAACGGAAGCCCTGTTTTAGTGCGGGATGTCGCTGAAAAAGTGGGCTATGGGAATCAGGTGCGATATGGTGCGTTTACCCAAGATGGCCACGAATCTGTTGGTGGACAAATACTGATGCTGAAAGGCGAAAGTCCAAGTAACGTTATAGAAAATGTTGAAAAGCGCATTGTAGAAATCCAAAAATCCTTACCGGAAGGCGTTTACATAGATACGTTTTTAAGTCGAAGTGAATTGATAGGAAGAACCACAAGTACCGTAAAAACAAACCTAATAGAAGGAGCGCTTATTGTTATATTTGTTTTGGTCTTGCTTTTGGGGAGCTTCCGTGGAGGATTGATAGCTGCTTCGATAATCCCTTTGTGCTTATTATTTGCATTTATTTTGATGAAACAATTTGGCATTTGGGCAAACCTGATGTCATTGGGTGCAATTGATTTTGGGATTATTGTTGACGGTGCGGTAATTATAGTTGAGGGTACGGTTTTCCACATACATCAACGGATGAAAAAATCCAAGGCTATCATAGGACAATCCGAGATGGATGAAATAACCTACGATTCTGCAAGTAAAATGATGAATTCTGCCTTTTTCGGTCAATTAATCGTACTCATTGTTTTCACACCGATTCTGTTTTTGACAGGTGTAGAAGGAAAAATGTTTCGACCTATGGCATTCACTTTTGGATTTGCCGTTTTAGGGGCAATTATTCTTTGCCTTACCTACGTACCAATGATGTCGTCCTTATTTTTAAAACCTGCTAAAAATCAAAATAGTTGGTTTGCCAAATTTGAAAACCAGATGGATAGGATAAGCGATAAAATTATGGATTTTTTAAATCGCGCGTATCTACCCATACTTAATTTTGCACTTCGCTTTAGGGCTGGTGTGGTTATAGGAGCGGTTTCATTGCTATTAATTGCAGGATTTGTATTTAGCAATATGGGAGCAGAATTTGTCCCGAAATTTGATGAAGGCGATATTGCCTTTCAAGCCTTGATAAAACCAGGGAGCAGTCTTACAGAATCTATTGAGGCTTCAAAAAAACTTCAGAATTTAATCAATGAATTTCCAGAAGTAAAAACGGTAGTTTCAAGGATTGGTGTGGCCGAAATACCAACAGACCCAATGCCTATGGATATTGCGGATAGTTACATTATTCTTGAAAAAGACAAGAGTAAATGGACTTCCGCAGATAGTAAGGAGGAGCTCATAGAAAAAATACAAGAAAAAATTTCAGTAGTGCCTGGTGTAAACTTTGTGTTTACACAACCTGTTGAACTTCGATTTAATGAATTGCTGACTGGCGTTCGTGAGGACGTAGCCATCAAATTATATGGAGAAGATTTAAACGTGTTGGCAGATAAGGTTCAGGAAATTGCTGCGGTCATACGGAAAGTTCCGGGTGCTGCAGACCTTAACGTAGAGGCTACAAGTGGTTTGCCCCAAATGACCGTGGTGTATAACCGCGCAAAAATGGCTCAATACGGAGTAACCGTTGACAAGCTGAATGATTATGTGAGTGCATCGTTTTCAGGAGAAGCCGCAGGTGTGATTTTTGAGGGCGAAAAACGCTTTGATGTAGTCATTCGTTTGGCGGAAGACTTTAGGCAAGACATCAACAGCCTTAAGAATTTGTATATCGATTTGCCAAACGGAGCGCAAGTGCCTTTAAAGGAAGTCGCGGACATCAGTTACAAACCAGGACCAATGCAGATTTCAAGGGACAATACCTCGCGGCGTATTTCGGTTGGTGTCAATGTTCGTGGGCGAGATGTAAAATCGATGGTTGAGGAGATTCAGCAAAAACTGGAAACGGAAGTGAAACTGCCACCGGGATATTATGTTACTTACGGAGGGTCATTTGAAAACCTGCAACGTGCGTCAGACCGATTGATGATCGTAGTCCCAATCGTTTTAATAACAATATTTGTTCTGCTTTACTTTGCTTTGAATTCATTTTCACAAGCCTTGATGATCTATATGGCGGTACCTTTGGCAGCCATAGGTGGCGTTTTCGTTTTGTGGATTCGTGGAATGCCTTTCAGTATTTCGGCGGGAGTCGGGTTTATCGTACTCTTCGGAGTTGCCGTATTAAACGGCTTGATTCTTATAAACAAATTCAATGAACTAAAAGACAGTGGAATGACAGATATAAAAAAACGTATATACGAAGCTACGCACGAACGTTTACGTCCAATTTTATTGACAGCCATTACAACAATTATGGGCTTTATCCCAATGGCGGTTTCCACCTCTGGTGGTGCCGAAGTACAACGACCATTGGCAACAGTAGTGATTGGAGGAATGCTTACGGCAACCTTTCTGACCTTGGTGGTTATTCCTATTCTTTATTACTGGCTCGAATCGAGAAAAGAACGAAACAATAACGATGGAGCTATAAGCTATGTCAACAAATCAACTAACATTGTAACCGTATTATTGATGGTTGGCGGTTTGATGGCTTCTGGAACTGCTTTTGCCCAAGACACCAATGCAGATGGAACAATTCCAAAAACCTTGACCGTGGATGAGGCCATCGCTTTGGCAAAACAGAATTATCCTTCTCTTAAAGAAAGTCAAGCCTTTATAGAACGTGAACAGGCTATGAAAGGCACAAGTTTCGACTTGGGCAGTACGCAAGTTTTTACGGGAAAGGAAGAATATGGCAATAATCTTCCCGGAGTACAGACTACCATTGGTGTGCAACAGGGCAACATTGATTTGCTTTCAGGATTTTCAAAATCGAAGTTTTACAAAGAGCGTATTGCCTTGGGAGAAAAGTTTTATGTGGCCAATGAACAACAGTTGGTGCGCAATGTGATGCAAGCCTATGACCAAATTAATTATTACAAGGCACAGTTGCGTTTTGCAGAACAGCTGGATAGTGTTTATATTAATTTTAGGGAGGCTGCTGAATTGCGTTATGAAACAGGGGAAACCGGGAAATTGGAATTTATTGCAGCATCTTCGGAATATCAGCAAATACAAGTATTAAAACAACAAGCCTATGACGATATTGAAATTGCCAAACGTGCCTTAAAACAATATTTGGGAACGGATGAAACCATCGAAACAGTTGATGGTTTTTACGAGCCATTGGATTTTATGGCAACGTTGGATTCAACCTCGGTGACAAACAACCCAATGTTGCAATATGCGTTGCAGAACGCCGAAGTAAGTAAAGCAAATGTGGGCGTTGAAAAATCCCAATTCCTACCGAAATTTAATTTATCGTTCGGACGGCAAGTTGTGGATGATGTTTCAGGCTTTAATACCTATCAGGCAGGTATCAGTATTCCGTTGTGGTTTTTTCCGCAGAAATCAAGGGTAAAGGCAGCCAAGGCAGATGCAATGGTCGCAGAAAATCAATATTTGGAGCAAAAGGCAACCACCGAAAGTAGGGTGTCGCAATTGTTCAAATCCCTTGAAAAAACGCGGAAAATATTGCAGTATTATGAAGAAGGCGCATTGCTTTTGGCGGAAGAACAAATAACCACCGCAGAATTGGCATCCAAGGAAGGCGAAATAGATTATGTCAACTATATAACCATCCTTAACAGTGCCATCAGGATAAAGCAAACACATTTGGAATACATCAATCAATACAACCAACAATCTATTGAGGTACAATATCAGTTGGGTAATCTATAATATAATAAAGAAGAAAAATGAAGAATATACTATTAGTAAGTACCGTATTATTTACACTTATGTTTATGAGTTGTAACGATGGCCAAAAATCTGAACTTGGGCATAACGAAGCTGAAGGCGTATCAAAAACCGAAGCAGGTGGCGAAGATGCACACGGCGAAGAAGGTCACGACGAAGAAGAAGGAGGCCATAGTGAGGAAGAAGGCGTTGTAGAACTTACAAAGCAACAGGCTGAAACCATCGGTTTGGAAATGAAACCTCTGGAGGAACGGAATTTAGGGAACAACATTAAGGTAACGGGTACGCTGGAACTTTACCCACAGGACAAGGCGAACATCAGTCCGTTTGTTGGTGGAAATGTGAGTTCCATAAAAGTTGTACCTGGAGATAACGTAAGCAAAGGACAGGTGCTTGCGTATATTGAGCATCCAGATATCATTGCAATTCAACAGGATTATCAGGAAAAAAATGATGAACTGGTCTTTTTGAAACAGGATTTTGAGCGTAAGCAGACTCTTTATGATAAAGGTGTTTCTTCTGGCAAGGAATTTCAGATGGCGCAGTCAAAATTTCGTTCCACAACATCCAGCGTCAATGGTTTGCGTTCCCAATTGAGACTGTTGGGCATCAACCCGGACAAGGTGGCTGAAGGCCAAATATATTCCGCAGTTCCCATTATCACGCCCATAAGTGGCTATGTGGATGAAGTAATGATTAGTCTGGGCGATTATGTGGCACAACAATCCAAAATGTTCTCAATAAGCGATAATTCAAAGATTTATGTCAACTTCAAAGTATATGAGAAGGACATAAAGCAAATCAAGAAAGGGCAACAGATATATTTTTCAACGGCTTCTCGTCCGGACGAACTGCTTAAGGCAACCGTTAGGTCTGTTGGCAAAACCTTCAATACTGACCCAAAAGCATTGGAAGTTTTGGCAGATATTGAGAACAAGGATAAAAACCTGTTGCCGGGTATGTACGTGGAAGGACGCATAGTGCAGGGCGAGAAAAAAGGTTTTGCAGTACCGGAAGCTGCCATTATAAAAGAAGGCGAGCAATCCTTTATTTTTATTTTGGATGAAGATGAAGCAATGGAAGCGAACAAAATGAAATTTAAAATGGTACCCGTAACGGTTGGACTAACTGATTTGGGCTTTGTTGAAGTCAATCTTCCTGCCGAAGTTTCAACGGATGCCAAAGTGGTCATCAAAGGAGCTTATAACCTGTCTTCTGAAATGGTTAAAGGCGAACTGGAACACGACCATTAATTCAAGAAAAACCAAAGGTTTTGATTCCGAGTTTGTTTTATCGTCTTAATTAGTTTGTTAAAAATTAGAAAACAGGCTCGGTTCAAAATCGATTAAAAATTTAAAAAATTCATAATATGAAGGAAATAAAAGCATTTATAAAACCGAACCGAATCCAAAGAGTCATTGAAGCACTATCTGATAATGGGTTCAAAAGTATGACCCTTTCACAAGCTGAAGGCACTGGTGCATTCAAATCAAAAGGTGCAAGACCGTCGCTGGATTTTCACGTTACAGACAGTCCAGTGGTTAAGCTGGAACTGGTCTGCCAAAATGAGGAAGCCCAAGCAGCCATTGAAACAATTTTAAAAAATGGTAAAACTGAAGAACCAGGAGATGGTATCATATACATAGCCAATATAGAGAATGCCTTTCAGATTAAAACGGGAGATTCCTTAAAACGGTACGACCTATAAAACATTTTAGTGCAAATGGAAAAAATAGTCCAACTTCTGGAAAGCAAAGGAATACGACCTACGGCAATGCGCCTAATGACCTACAAACGTTTGGCAGAATTAGAGGTGGCCATCAGTCTTGGCGATTTGGAAAAGGATTTTAAGGTCAGTGAAAGAAGCACCCTATTTAGGACTATGAAAGCGTTTGAGGAAAAAGGTATTGTACATCAAATTGAGGATGGGACAGGTGTTATAAAATACGCCCTTTGCGAAGAAAATTGTGAGTGCGAGGTTGGCAACGACCTTCATTTACACTTTCATTGCAACAATTGTAATGAAACTGTCTGTTTAACAGAGCATAAAATCCCTCATATCAACTTACCTGATGGCTACATTACCGAGGACATTAACTTGGTGGTAAAGGGTATTTGCGAAAAATGCAGCGACAATCTGGATTAAACGTTTGGTTTTTCAATTCAATCATCATTTATAAATAATGAGCAATGATAACAATCTATAAAAAAGAAGCTACGGTATATATGGTGGCTGAAAACAAGCTGGATGCCAAGGATTATGAGAACTTGATACCGGTCTTAACAGAACATATAAATGCCTATCAGGAAGTGTTCTGGTACATTGAAATGCAAAATTTTGAAGGCTGGACGGTAAGTGCCTATTGGAAGGGCATTGAATTGAATCTTCCGAATGAAACACATTTAAAGCGTGTTGCTTTAGTGGGTAGCGTTAAATGGCAGGAGCAATTTACCGAGGTATTGCTTCCTTTTTCAGAAGCTCATATAAAATTTTATAAGCCAGAAGAAAAAGACGATGCCAAAGAATGGATTAAAAAAAAATAGTGAAAAATGAAAAAACTACAACTAAAAATCCCGGTTATCCTACCGCAAGTTCCAAACGAAAAAGACACTTGTGTTAAAAGGCTTATTCAAGAACTACAGGCCAAAGAGGGTATCGAAAAAGTACACGTTACCGATACAAAGGAAGATACCACGCCACAGCTCTGTTTTCATTATGACCCAGATATCATTTCCATAGACCGCATTCAATCTCTCGCAGAACAGACAGGTGCCGAGATTACCGAAAAATATGGGCATTTGCTCATTGAGGTAAAAGGAATCAGACATACAAGACAGGCACGTTCCATAGAGAAAAGTCTTTTGGCAATCAATGGGGTTTTGGAGGCTTCCGTTTCGGCCTCTGGAATGGTGCGCCTTGAGTTTGATAAAAAGCAAACAAATTTTGATGAAATAAGTAAACAGATTGAAAAGGAAGACCTTCAGGTTCAGCGGAGTTCTTCAAACGAAAATAATTACACCGAAGCATCCAAAAAAAAACAGGAACGTTCAAAGAAGGAAGATACTAAAGAGCAAACTTCCACAGAGGGCCACGAGCACAAGGAGGGCGAGACCCACGAGGAAGGAGAAGAGCACGCCCATGGTGGGGTTTTCGGTAAAAATACGGAGCTTATTTTTTCCATTATCTGTGGGGCACTTCTCGGGATAGGTTTCGGGCTTTCTTATGTGGAATCCATCCCGGATTGGGTCAGTCTTACTTTGTACATTGGCGCGTACTTTTTCGGTGGTTTCTTTACGGCCAAGGAAGCGGTTCAAACTGTGGCCAAGGGTGGTTTTGAAATTGATTTTTTAATGCTGGTCGCTGCCATTGGTGCCGCCATTCTGGGAGAATGGGCAGAAGGTGCACTGTTGTTGTTTTTATTTAGCCTTGGGCACGCCTTGGAACATTACGCAATGAACAAAGCAAGAAAAAGCATTGCTGCGCTTGCAGACCTTGCACCAAAAACAGCATTGCTTAAAAAAGATGGCAAGACCGAAGAAGTTGGAATTGAGCAATTGAGTATTGGCGATATTATAGTGGTCAAGCCCAATAGTAAAATATCCGCAGATGGCGTCGTGGTCAACGGAAAAAGCAGTGTAAACCAGGCCCCTATTACTGGGGAAAGTGTACCCGTGGATAAACTTCCCGTGGAAGATACAGGCAGGGACTATTCGGCAGACGATGATATCAAGGATGAAAATCGGGTATTTGCCGGAACTATCAACGGTAATAACACGCTGGAAATAAAGGTAATCAAAGAAGCCAAAGACTCTACCCTGTCCCGACTGGTCAAATTGGTCAACGAGGCACAGACCCAGAAGTCCCCCACGCAACTGCTGACCGATAAGTTCGAAAAATACTTTGTGCCATCCGTACTGATACTGGTTGGTATCCTACTCTTTGCCTTTCTGGTCATTGACGAACCGTTTAGTGCCAGCTTTTATCGTGCAATGGCGGTATTGGTAGCTGCAAGTCCCTGTGCACTGGCCATTTCAACACCAAGTGCCGTATTGAGCGGTGTGGCAAGGGCAGCACGTGGCGGCGTGCTCATCAAAGGTGGGCGACCACTTGAGGATTTAGGGGTCATAACCGCTTTGGCTTTTGATAAAACAGGCACGCTTACCGAAGGCAAGCCCAAACTTACCGAAGTAGTACCATTGGGGGATATTGAAGAAAATGAACTGTTAAAGATAGCCGTTGCCGTTGAAAACTTGAGCGACCACCCTTTGGCCAAAGCCGTCGTAAGGGATGGGAAAGAGCGTCTGAAAGGTACTGATATTATCGATGCGTCAGATTTGGAAGCAGTTCTCGGAAAAGGTATCAAAGCTTCTTTGGGCAAGGATAAAATCTATATTGGAAACCTTGACTTGTACGAAGACCTCGATGAAGCAAAACCATCCGAAGATATATCGAATAAAGTAAAAGAACTTGAAGGTGGTGGAAATACTACGATGCTCATAAGAAGGAACAAAGAATATATAGGTATCATCGCCCTGATGGACACCCCACGGGAAGCGGCCAAGGAAACACTGAAAAAATTAAAGGAAATCGGTATCAAGCGGATGATAATGCTAACCGGGGATAATCAAAAGGTTGCCGATGCCGTTGCTAAAGAAATTGGGTTGACCGATGCCTGGGGAAGCCTGTTGCCAGAGGAAAAGGTAGATGCCATTAAAAAATTAAAAGAACAGGAATCCAAAGTCGCAATGGTAGGCGACGGTGTGAACGATGCCCCTGCAATGGCAAACAGCACAGTAGGTATCGCAATGGGTGCAGCGGGCAGTGATGTGGCCTTGGAAACTGCAGACATTGCCCTAATGGCCGATAAATTGGAAACCCTGCCCTTTGCCATAGGCTTGAGCAGGAAGGCAAAGGCAATTATCAAGCAAAACCTTTGGGTAAGCCTCGGTATTGTGGCATTGCTTATCCCATCGACCATTATGGGTTGGGCCAATATCGGTATTGCAGTGGTCATCCACGAAGGCTCAACATTACTTGTGGTTTTTAATGCGTTAAGGCTTTTGGCTTATAAGAAATAGCATCAAATATATGTTTTGAAAAAAGGGTTTGCTTTTGAATTAATATTGCAATGACTAAAACGGAAAAGATACTATTAAATCACGGTATTCGACCTACTCAAATGAGGTTGAAGATATACAAGTTCCTGAAAAGGAAGCAAAGTGCCGTGTCCTTTTCCGATTTGAAAAAGGCTTTTGTTCAAAAGAGCGAAACCAATAAAACAGCAAACAGAACGACATTTTATCGAAATCTCAAGATTTTCGAGGATAAAGGGCTGATTCATCAGATTAATGATGGGGTCGGAGTGGCAAAATATGCTATTTCTGATGAAAACGCCAAAGATAAATACGGTATAGATTTACATCTGCATTTTCATTGTACCGATTGCAGAAGAACAATCTGTTTACCGAATAAGATATCGAAAGAAAGCTTGCCAGACGATTATGAAGTGAGAAATGTGAACCTGATATTAAAGGGAATATGTGAAAAATGCAGGCAAAAATATTAGATGGAAGTTTCAGAATTCTGAACCCTTGGGTCCAATGGTCAGGTTCAGGTTTCTTCCACCTTCTCTAACTTAAAAAATATTATGGCAGAATTAAAAAAATCATTGGGAACAATTCGCCTTACCTTTTATGGAGTAGGCACTATCGTGGGTGCAGGAATATATACTGTCATAGGCGCAGCAGCTGGACAAGCAGGTACCGACCTTTGGTTGAGTTTTGTTTTCGCTGCAATTGCTGCCAGCGTTTCGGCATTGTCTTATGCAGAGTTATCCTCTACCTATCCCAATGCAGGTGCCGAATTCATTTTTGTACGCAAAGCGTTTCCGAAAATTGACATTCCTTCCTTTCTCACTGGCTGGACAATTGCCTTTCACAGTTCTGCCACGATAGCCGCTGTATTGCTGGCCTTTTCAGGTTATTTCAACACTTTTTTTAGTGTGCCTTCCCTATTGATAAG
Source organism: Aequorivita vitellina (assembly GCF_022008365.1). Taxonomy (GTDB): domain Bacteria; phylum Bacteroidota; class Bacteroidia; order Flavobacteriales; family Flavobacteriaceae; genus Aequorivita; species Aequorivita vitellina. Next base: position 55,624 of record NZ_JAIRBA010000010.1, on the reverse strand, counting down.
TTATGGCGTATTGATAATTCTTTCATTGATAAGCATTACGGGAATCAAGAAATCATCTACTGCCAATATTATAATGGTTAGCATACAACTTTTGGGATTGTTCATTCTTATTGTGGTCGGGCTTGCAGAAACTGGCCCGCCAAAGGCTGAATTTTTTAAAGTTGAATCCTTTTCCGGTACTTTGGCGGCTACCGCAACCTTGTTTTTTGTCTATACAGGTTTTGAGCATATGGCTGCATTGGGTTCTGAAGTAAAAAACCCTGGCAAGACCATTCCTCGTGCCTTTCTACTGACAATGGTTTTTACAACCGTTATCTATCTGCTCATAGCTTTTACGGTACTTAACATTGCCGACCCGTCAGAACTGGCAAAAGTAGATTCGCCACTTTCACTTGCGGCATCAAATCTCAACAGTTGGTTGCCCGTGACATTGGCGGTCGCAGCACTTTTTGCTACTGCCAATGCGGCCTTTAGCGGTATTATCTCTATCAGCAGGCTGCTGTTTGGAATGGCAAGCGTGGGCGAACTTCCGAAATTTATGACCAAAACCAATGCACATAAAGTGCCGTGGGTTACTACCATTGTGGTTATGGCGGCAGTTGCGGGTTTTATGCTATTGGGCGATATTAAAATCGTAGCGGGAATGTCGTCATTGGGTGCGTTGCTCGTCTTTGTCGCCGTGAACATTGCCCTTATCGTATTGCGTTTCAGAGCACCAGATAAAGACAGGCCCTTTAAAGTTCCTTTATCTGTTGGGAAAGTTCCGATACTGCCAATTTTGGCGATAATCATAAGCCTCTCTTTGGTCATACAATTTGATTGGAAAGTTTATGCCGCGTTTGTGGGAGCGATTGTAGTAGGTATCTTGCTGGATTATTTTTTGGATAAAAGAGAAAAAAAAGATATAGACCCCGAAAAGGAAAAGGAATTGTTTAACCACTAATATATTTTTTATGGACTGGACATTTGAAGAATTTAGAGCAGAGCTTGACACCCTTAATCCATCGGTAAGAAAAAAGGCAATTGAAATTGCGAAAGAATTAATCGAAAAGGAAGACTTTTCAAAAGAAAAGGCCATCAAAAAAGCAATTGTAATGGCTGAAGAATGGTTTTACGATTTAGAAGGATAATAATTAATTAAAAACTATATAAAATGTTACAGATAATTGAGTTAAAGGAAAAAAATATTGTTGCAACAAAAGCTTCGGGCAAATTGAGAAAAGAAGACATCGAAAAAATCCATCCACTTATCCACGCTATACTGGACAAGGGGATGAAGGTTCGTTGGTATTTTGAGATGGACAATTTTACGGGTTGGGACTTGCCTAGTTTATGGGAAGACCTCAAAATGGATACGGCCCACGCCAGAGACTATGAAAAAATAGCAATGGTAGGAGATAAAAAATGGCAAGAATGGATAACCCAATTTATGAAGCCTTTTACCAACGCCGAAATTAAGTATTTCAATATAGACCAAAAGGAAGATGCCAAAAGTTGGATTGAGAGCCAGTAAGCTTACTTCCGTAAAAGACAGACGATGAATAAAAAGAATATTCTTATTACCATACTAATTGGGTTTGCCATAGGTGTTTTTATCCTTCAACCTTTGGGGATAACAATTTTCACGATTAGCAGTCAGAATTATGAAATTAATTGGTGGCAATATTTAATAAATAATTTCATTGAAATTGTGAATATCAATGGGAATCAAATTTTCGAGAATATTCTGTTTGGACTATTAGGTGCAAGTGTTGCTCTGATGTATTATTTCGGTAAAAGAGAAAAGGATATAGATAATAAATAGCGGTAAGTGGTTATGTGAAAGAGTGAAATTTTTTATTTAAAATAAATTAAGTGAAAACTTAATTAATAGCAGGCAGCTTTTATGATGCTTCTTAAAGCAAAATGATTAATAGCATTAAAAGCAAAAGTAGAAGCTGCTTTTTTTTAATTATACAATTAAAGATGGATATTATGAATGTTAAACATTGTATTTTAATAATCTTGTTGGTTAGTTATTATAAAGTAAACGCCCAAAAAATTTATACAACTGAAGAAGGTCATATTATGATGATGACTTTGGTTAACTCTAAACCCGTCAAGGCAGAAAGCCATAAATTGGCCTTATATCTTGATTATGATTCCAAAGTGGTTAATGGTGTACTCGACCTTAAGACTTTATCAACAGATATTCCTGAAATCAATACCATTTTACAACAGCAGGAAGCCCCTTTGATGCTTCGGTTCACGGGCACTATTCCATCACAGGATTTTTTATCAAAACGGCACGACCCTATCAACTTTAATTGGCTGATAGATGTTACTTATCAAGGAAAATCCTTTAAATCACAATTTAAAGCAACCATTACCCATATAGAACAAGGAGTAAGTATGTCCTGCTTGATAAGTGCAACCGGACAATTATTGGTTTCAAATACTGGTTTGGATTTCTTAATAGAGGGTATCGATGATACCATAGAAGTGCAGTTTGCGCAATTGGTGTTGAGATTGGAATAACTGTGAATTAAAATAAAATTATTATCAAACTAATGAAAAAAAAGAAAGTCAATTTAAGAGATTTGAATAAAACTTCTTCAGATACTCACAAGCGCAATGATGCCCACAACCAAAGCAGCGCAGAAAGCATAGGGAAATTTAAAGTTTATGTACCAGCAATTTTCAGCTTTGTAATGCTGATTATTGGCATTGCGATGGATTATTTTGACGTAGCATTTTTTAAAGATTGGATACGTATCGTCTGGTATGCAGTCGCATACCTTCCTGTAGGTTTTCCTGTGATAAAGGAAGGTTGGAACAGCATCAAAAATGGCGATTTCTTTACCGAATTTCTATTGATGTCCATCGCAACCATAGGTGCATTCGCCATTGGCGAATATCCGGAAGGTGTGGCAGTAATGTTGTTTTATGCGGTAGGCGAATTATTCCAAAGTGCCGCGGTTAAAAGAGCCAAAGGAAGCATCAAGGCATTACTGGATGTAAGACCCAATGAAGCTTTGGTTTATCGGGACAACAATTATGTTTCTGTAAATCCCGAAACCGTTGCTATTGGCGAAAAAGTGCAAGTACGTGTGGGCGAAAAAATTCCTTTAGATGGTATTTTATTGTCCGAAAAAGGCTCGTTCAATACCGCAGCATTAACGGGCGAAAGCAAACCTGATACCATTGCAAAAGGCGAAAAAGTATTTGCTGGAAGCATAAACTTGGACGGTGTAATTGAAATAAAAACTACTAAAGAATTTAAGGATAGTTCTATTGCAAGAATTTTGGATATGGTGCAAAACGCCACCGCACGGAAATCAAAGACCGAATTGTTCATTAGAAAGTTTGCAAAAATCTATACGCCTATCGTGGTATTCTTGGCAATTGCCTTGACATTTCTACCTTACTTTTTTGTGGACGATTATGTTTTTAGCGATTGGTTGTATAGAGCATTGATTTTCTTGGTTATTTCCTGTCCGTGTGCTTTGGTTATCTCTATTCCGTTGGGCTATTTTGGTGGATTGGGAGCAGCTTCAAAAAACGGGATTTTGTTCAAAGGCGCATCTTATTTGGATGAAATGACGAAGGTTAATACCGTTGTTATGGACAAAACAGGAACTGTAACCAAAGGTGTTTTTAAAATCAAAGAAATAAAAGCCATTGGCTGGAAAGAACCTGAATTTATGAAATACCTAATGGCGATGGAAGAACAATCTACCCATCCCATTGCCAAGGCAATTATGGATTATAAAGCCGATGGCGAAGATTTTCAAGCTTCCGAAGTAAGTGAAGTAGCAGGAAAAGGCTTAAAGGGAACAGTAAACGGCAAAACCGTATTGGTTGGGAATAAACCATTGATGATTTCAAACAATATCGAAGTTCCATCTGAAACCGACAACATTGTAGAATCTATCGTGATGGTTTCCATTGAAGGCAAATTTGCAGGCTATGTAATCATTGCAGACGAGTTAAAGGATGATGCCCACGAAGCCATTAATCAAATTCGGGAATCGGGTATTTCAAAAATCATAATGCTTTCGGGCGATAAGGATTCCATTACTCAACAAGTTGCCAAAGAAATGGGTGTAGATTGGGCAAAAGGTGGATTGCTTCCAGAAGATAAATTGAAGGAAGTCGAAAAACTAATGTCCGAAAATGACGGAAGAGTAGCTTTCATTGGCGATGGCATCAACGATGCCCCAGTATTGGCAGTAAGCGATGTTGGTATCGCAATGGGCGGCTTGGGAAGTGATGTAGCGATAGAAACGGCAGACGTTATCATCCAAACAGACCAACCGAGCAAAATTGCAAAAGCAATTAAAATTGGTCGTTCAACCAGACGTATTGTATATCAAAATATTGCGCTTGCTTTTGGAGTAAAAGCTGTGGTACTTGTTTTGGGAGCAGGAGGCCTGGCGACAATGTGGGAGGCTGTGTTTGCGGATGTTGGTGTGGCTTTGTTAGCAATATTGAATGCAGTTAGGTTGCAGAAGATGAAGTGGAAATAATCAAAAAAGATGTATCAAAAACAGAGAAATAAAAGAAATAAAAAGGTTAGTAAATCATCGAATAACAAAATCACAAAAAAAGATAAGTTCAATGGGATTCTTGCAATAATCTTTGTGGTAATAACCGCATTCCTATTATACTATTTTGTGCTAAAAGGGAATATTCATAAGCATTGATGAACTACGAGAATATAATGTTCCAAGTGGTTTTTGGGGTTACAGCAGATGAAGTGGAAGTGGTTGATTGGTTGGTTGGTTCATAGCAAAAATGATATTCTATGTTAGAAAATAGACGAAATAGACGAGATAGACGAAATAAAAAAAACACTAAAGTACCGTCTGTAAAAAATAGCATTACCAAAAAAGATAAAATAATTTGGATTGGTATTCTAATCGTTGTTATCCTGTTAATCTGCTTTGTACTGTTCTTACAGTTCCTAAAGTATTTTATATCTGTTTAGATACAACGCTTTTGCAATAGATGAACCGAATTCAGCAAATTCTACAAATCATTCAGCAAATAACATAATACATTAAAGTCTTTTAATCCTGAAATTTGCAGAGTACAAATTAGAATAGGACTATGGAGACAATTAACATATTTGAAACCAAAGAAAAGAGCCATAAACAAGGAATAAAAGAATCATTCCCGGTTACAGGAATGACCTGCGCATCGTGTGCAGCAAGCGTTGAATCTGTATTAAAACATACGAAAGGCGTTTTTGATGCAAGCGTAAATTTTGCCAATAGCTCTGTTCTTGTAGAGTACGACAAAGAGTTGAGTCCTAATCAACTTCAAAATGCACTTCGCGAAGTGGGCTATGATATTATCATTGATGCGGAGAATCCTTCGGAAGTACAACAAGAACTACAGCAAAAGCACTATCAAGACATAAAAAATCGCACTATTTGGTCAGCCATTCTTACGCTTCCAATTTTTGTATTAGGAATGTTTTTTATGCAATGGGAACCAGGTAAGTGGATTTCATTGGTATTGGCCTTTCCCATTCTTTTTTGGTTCGGGCGTAGCTTTTTTATCAATGCTTTCAAGCAAGCCAAACACGGTAAGGCGAATATGGATACCTTGGTGGCCTTGAGTACCGGAATTGCATTTTTGTTTAGTGTTTTCAACACCTTTTTTCCTGAATTTTGGTTGAGTCGTGGTATCGAGCCTCACGTCTATTATGAGGCGGCTACTGTCATTATAACCTTTATTTCCTTGGGGAAACTCTTGGAAGAAAAGGCAAAATCCAATACCTCTTCAGCCATTAAAAAGCTGATGGGTTTACAACCCAAAACGCTAAAGATTATTGAGAATGGGGAAGAAAAGGAGATTCCTATTTCGACTGTGCAAGTAGGTCAAACTATTTTGGTAAAACCTGGAGATAAAATTCCTGTAGATGGGTTGGTGTCTAAAGGAAGCTCTTATGTAGATGAAAGTATGATTACGGGAGAACCAGTTCCAGTAGAAAAATCAGATGGTGGAAAAGTATTTGCGGGTACGGTAAACCAAAAAGGTAGTTTCCAATTTATTGCTGAAAAAGTAGGTGGAGAAACCTTGCTTTCCCAAATCATTAAAATGGTTCAGGAAGCCCAAGGAAGTAAAGCACCTGTACAGAAACTAGTTGATAAAATCGCAGGAATATTTGTTCCGATTGTATTAGGGATTTCTGTTATTACCTTTATTGTTTGGATGTCGGCTGGAGGGGATAATGCATTTTCACAAGCCTTGTTGACATCTGTAGCAGTATTGGTTATAGCCTGTCCTTGTGCGTTAGGTTTGGCAACACCTACTGCCATTATGGTGGGTATTGGTAAAGGTGCAGAAAACAATATTCTTATAAAAGATGCCGAGAGTTTAGAACTCGGTCATAAAGTGAATGCGGTCATTCTCGACAAAACAGGCACAATTACAGAAGGGAAACCGTTAGTAACTGATATACTTTGGAAGGATAAACTTGAAAATCAAAATCAATACAAACAAATTCTTTTGGCAATAGAAGCACAATCAGAACATCCTTTGGCTGAAGCGGTAGTCAACCACTTAAAAAATGAAAATATTGAAAAAGTGGATATTGCTTCGTTTGAAAGTATTACAGGGATGGGTGTGAAAGCTCAAGCAAAAAATGGGTCGAAATACTATGTGGGGAATCATAAACTAATGTTTGAGAAAAATATTCAAATTGACGCTACCTTAATGCAAACAGCAGAAAGCCTCGAAGAGCAAGCGAAAACAGTCATTTTCTATGGAAATGATGAACAAGTGCTGGCGATACTCGCTATTGCAGACAAGATTAAGCAAACTTCAAAAAAGGCCATAGCAACGCTTCAAGAACGAGGCATTGATGTCTATATGCTTACAGGAGATAATAATAAAACCGCATCTGCTGTCGCAAAACAATTAGGGATAACAAATTACCAAGGCGAAGTGATGCCTTCAGAGAAAGCAGCTTTTGTGGAAAAACTGCAAGCTGATGGTAAGATAGTAGCTATGGTTGGTGATGGCATCAATGATTCCCACGCTTTGGCACAAGCCAATGTAAGTATCGCAATGGGTAAAGGTTCGGACATAGCAATGGACGTTGCGAAAATGACATTGATAACGTCTGATTTGCAATCTATTCCAAAAGCGTTGGAACTATCAAAAAGAACCGTATTGGGCATACGTCAGAATCTATTTTGGGCATTCATCTATAATATTATTGGAATCCCAATTGCGGTAGGAGTTCTGTATCCAGTAAATGGGTTCTTATTAGACCCAATGATTGCAGGAGCAGCAATGGCATTCAGTAGTGTCTCTGTAGTTGCAAATAGTTTAAGACTTAAACGAGTAAACCTTTAATATTAATTATAAATTCAAATACGATGAAAACTTTAAAATTTAAAACGAATATCAATTGTGGTGGTTGTGTTTCAAAAGTAACTCCTTTTTTAAATAAGCAAGAAGGTGTTGAAAGTTGGAAAGTGGATACCGCCAATCCTGATAAAATTTTAACCATAGAAAGTGATGGTGCTTCAGAAGAAGATATAAAGACAACATTGCAAAAAGTAGGCTTTAAAGCTGAACCTGTGGATTAATTCCTCTTTCAATATGGCTTATGTTTTAATTTAGGTTGTGATTCTCCTGTTTGTTATTCATTTTTATCGAAAAGCAAAACGTCGGAGAGTCCAACCTTTTCCATATCATTGGCACAAATTATTGTTGGAGAATGTTCTTTATTATAGAAATCTTTCTAAAGGCAGGCAACTTGTTTTTCAACAACGGATGATGCAGTTTTTAAGTGAGGTTTATATAGAGGGTGTACAGTTTGAATTGGAAGAATTAGACAAAATTTTGATTGTAGTAAGTGCTGTGATTCCTGTTTTTGGCTTTAAAGAATGGCATTACACTAATTTAAGTGGCATCCTTCTATATCCAGATAACTTTAATGAAGATATGCAATTTGGTGTAAGCTTCCCCTAATTAGAACTGCTCATTCTTCTAATACTTCTACAAACTTATTATTTTTAATTCTCTTGGGGCTAGCCCCAAGAGAATTAAGTTCCGCATATTTTATTGGCGGGATTTTACCCAGCCCATCGTGTGGGCGGTGATGGTTGTAATCGTGCATCCATATCTGTGTCTGTTCCCTTACCTGGTCTATGTTTTCAAAGATGTATTTGTTTAGTACCCCTCTTCTGTAACTCCCATTGAACCTTTCCACAAATGCATTTTGCGTGGGCTTCCCCGGCTGTATGTACTTGAACTCGATATCGTGCATCATGCTCCATTCCGAGGCGATCTTGGCTATAAATTCAGGGCCGTTGTCCATCCGTATCTCTTTTGGCTTGCCCTTTTTGTTGATAAGGTGGTTGAGCACCCAGACCACGCGGTTGCTCGTCAGGGAGAAGTCTACCTCAATATGGAGCGCCTCTCTGTTAAAGTCATCAATTATATTAAATGCCCTAAAGCGTCTTTTGTTCTCCAGGACGTCTGTTACAAAATCCATACTCCAGGTATGGTTGAGTTCATTCGGAACCTCTAAAGGCTCCTTTACCCTTGCGGGCAAGCGTTTCTTCACCTTTCTGCGCAAGGGGAGCCCCAATGCCACATAGACGCGGTGCATGCGCTTGTGGTTCCAGGGTTTCCCCTCTTCGCGCAAACGGTCATAGGCCTTCCAAAAACCTTCCTCTGAATGTTCCTTTGCCTTTTGTTGCAAGGCTTGTTCTATCTCGCTGTCATCCTTGGGCAAAGGCCTATAATAATAAACACTCTTGCTCATGTTGAGCACACGGCACGCCCTGCAGATGCCGTAATGAATAAGTTCCTTGGCAATGGTTCGCTTCCTGCAGGGCTTTAGAGCTTTTTTTCGATGATCTCCTTGGCCATCTGGTGGTCAAGGGCCAAGGTGGCATACATCTGTTTGAGCCGGGCGTTCTCTTCTTCCAGCTCCTTGAGGCGCTTGAGCTCCTTGGAGCTCATTCCGGCATACCTTGAACGCCACTTGTAGAAGGTGGCAGGGCTGACCCCGTGCTCACGGCTGATCTCATCAACACTCTTTCCGTTGTCGAATTCCTTTAAAATCTTTGCAATCTGTTGCGGTGAAAATTTACTTCGTCTCATAATACTGTTTAAAATTAAGATAATTATTCTACTTTTAAACAGTTCGGTTTTAAGGGAAGCTTACAGGGGGATTTCTTTATAGTGGGGGTGAATTATAATTTAAGTTGTAAGGAACGCGAGGGGACTCGCGCACCAGCGTGGGTCGATTTGTAAGGTTATCCATGTTGTTCATAAGGTCGTTTATAAATCTTTATATTTGAAAAAAATTGTAAACACTTCAATAAAATAAATGCTTAAAATCTTTGATGAAAGAATCATACTTGATAAAGTAGTTGAAGGAGAACTCGTTCGGCCTTCACAGTCATGTTTTCTTTTAATTCAAAAAGGCACTATTGAGCTTGAAGTGAATAGTTTGCGGACGACGTATCAAAGTTCAGAATTGATCTTGTTCTCTCCGATGAAAATGTATAAACTCATTCATTGTTCAGAACACCTCAAGGCATATTTTATTTTATATAAGCAGGAAGCTTTAAAAGAGCGAATCAATGTAAGCTTCAATAAGTTTTCCGTGATTCAACTGATGAACATGGAGCAAAGTAAGGTTTCATATTCACTGTCCAAAGAAGCATTTAGCCATTTTTGGAATATCGCTAAGCAGTTAGATTTTTACTTGAAAAATCCTGATTATTCAAAATTTAACGAGCAAGTTGTTATTCATAATTTTACTGTTATTGTTTATATGGTTGTGGATGCCATAATGAAAAATAACCCTCTGAATATAGAACAAAATACGAGAAAAGAAGCTATTGTGATAAGTTTTTTAGATCTGCTCTCCAGTCATTTCACTAGAGAAAGAGAATTGAAGTTTTATGCGGACAAGCTTTTTATATCCATTAAATACCTGTCGGTTTGTGTTAAAGAGGTCACTGGAATTGCACCTCGAGTCTTAATTGCAAACACACTTTTGGATGAGGCAAAACTGAAGCTGACCACTACCGAGCTGAATATTTCCATTATAGCAGACCAGCTTAATTTTTCGGATCAATATGCCTTTGGAAAATTTTTTAAGAAACATACTGGATTAAGTCCTCGCAACTTTAGAAAAAATATCGCTTCAGCAAATACCATTTGAACCTCTTTCCCTGTTTTCTCAACCTTTTTAAAAACTACGATTATTTCGAATTTTGCACCGTAGAATTTATAAACGTAGAATACAATGAAAACAAAACCAATCAGTTATCTGTTTTTGATAATCTGTGTGTCTTTTTCGGGTTCTTTATTTGCCCAAAAAAACTTGGAGAAAAAGATTACTATTGCGGAGCTTTTCTCGCTGACTTTAGAAAACAATCCGTCTTTATCCGTCTCTAAAGCAAATTTCAAAATCGCCGAACAAGATGTCAAAGTCGCTAGGAATATGCAGCTTCCTGATCTTAATATTAGTGCTAACGCCTTATATATTGGAGATGCAACTATTTTAGACAAAGACTTTTCCAACGCAACAAAAATCGATATGCCACACTTCGGAAACACCCTATCCTTAGAAGCAACACAATTGATTTGGAAGGGAAATATCGTGCGAAATACGATTCAGGTAAAATCACTTCAGGAAGATTTAGCATCTCTTAGTCATCTCTCTAATGAGCAAAATATCAAACTACTTGCTTTAGGGTACTATTTGGACTTATATAAACTGCAAAATCAGGCCGATGTTTATCGCCAGAATATAGCACTTGCTCAGCAACGTATAGAGAATATCAACCGTTTCTATGAGCAAGGAATGGTGACTCGGAATGATGTTATCCGTGGTGAGCTACAGATTTCCAATCTAAATCTCACTTTACAGGTGATTGAGAACAACATACAGATTTTAAATAAACAGCTTACGGTAGCGATGGGCTTGCCCGAAGAAACGCAGATTGTGGCCGATGATTCGGCTTTAAGAGAGCATCCAGAGATTCCCCTTTTAGAGATAAATCAGAACGATGTACAAAGCCATCCTTCTCTATTAATGGCTCAAAAATCAGTAGAAATCTATGAAACTTCTGAAAAAATCACCAAATCAGAGCGTATGCCCGCTTTGGTAGCTTTTGCAGGAAACAGTCTTCAACGGCCGATCACGACTTCATCTCCAGTTCTGGATATGTATTCCAACGGCTGGAATGTGGGATTATCACTTAGTTATGATATCGGTTCTCTCTATAAAACTTCAAAAGAAATCCGGCTAAATAAATATGAAGTGGAAAGAGCCGAAGCCCAAGCTTATGAAACCGAACAAATGATCGGCGTTGCCGTAAATGCCGCTTATATTAAATACAAAGAGAGCATCACTCAAAATAAAACCCTGGAGAAAAACCAAGAATTAGCGGATGAAAATTACCGGATTATGGAAAGTAAATACAATAATCAGTTGGCAATTTTGCTGGATATGATAGATGCAAGTAATGCAAAATTAGATGCGGAATTGCAATACACAAACTCTGATATAAACATCATTTTCGCTTATTACAAACTTTTAAAAGAAAGCGGAAAGCTATAATTACCTCCTTATCCATTTTTTCAAATTCAAATAAACAAAGTAATGTCACAAGATAAAACACAAGAAAGTACAGCGCAGCAACCTGCACAGAAAGATACCGAAAAGCCTAAAAAATCAAACCATAAGAATAAGAACACCAAGGGAAGGGTCATCAATATGGTAATTCTGGTATTTGTTCTCATAGGTCTGTATTGGGTCGTGAAATCCTATTTTAACGTAGGAAATGAACGTTATACCAACTCTGCTCAGGTAGAATCTTTCATCAATCCTATCAACACCCGTGTTTCGGCTTATATAAAGGAAATCAGGTTTGTTGACCATCAGTATGTCAAAAAAGGAGATACGCTCGTTATTTTGGACGACAGGGAAATACAAACTCAGCTAGGACAGGCCGAAGCTGCTTATATGGCTGCGCAGGCTTCCAGAAACGCAACTGCTACATCGGTAATAACAGCAAGCAATAATGTGAATACCGTAGGCGCAAATGTTGCCGCAGCGAAAGCAAACATTGAAGCGGCAGAAGCCCGGCTGTGGAATACGGAACAAAATTTCAACCGTTATCAAAACCTGCTGAAAGACGAAGCGGTAACACGCCAGCAATTCGACCAGGTAAAAACGGATTATGATGCCCAAAAGGCCCAGTTGCAAGCTCAGGTTTCGCAATATCAATCTGTTATTAATTCCAAAACAACCAGTGAATTGTCCGTAAACGAAGTGCAATCCAGATTAGGAATGAACGATGCCGAAATAAAACGTGCCGAAAATGCACTTGAAATGGCAAAGCTCAATCTTTCTTACACGGTGATTACTGCCCCGCACGATGGAATTATGGGAAGAAGAACCATAAATATCGGTCAGTTGTTAAGTCCAGGCCAACAGGTGGCTACGATTGTAGATGATAACAATGTTTGGATTACAGCTAATTACCGTGAAAAACAAATGGAAAAAGTAACTATCGGTGGTTTGGCAAAAATAAAAGTAGATGCTTTGGGCGGGAAAGAATTTGAAGGGAAAATAACAGCTGTTTCAGGAGCTACCGGAGCTAGATATGCGGCTGTGCCTGTGGACAATTCAACGGGAAATTTTGTAAAAGTACAACAACGTATCCCTGTTCGGATTGAATTTACAGAAAACAATAAACCTGAGGAAGTGAAATTGCTTCGAACAGGAATGAATGTAGAAGTAACCTTAAAGTAACAACATTATGTACAATAAAGGTCCGTTTGCCGACTGGGTTCCTAAACCGCTCATGTTGCTGCTAATTATAATCTTCCTGTTTCCGATGTTAGCGGTGATGGGGGTTTATACTAGCAATACGACAGATATCGCGGGAGCACTGGCAACCTATTCGGAATATATTTCGCTGGCAAACAACGCCACCACAATTGGTATGGCTATCGCTGTTATGATCGTCTTACGTATAAAAATGCGTTTCCGTTCAAAAGAAATCATTGCCGGCAGTGCTATCATATTAGCCATACTTTCTTTTGTGATCGGAACAACAGACAATCCGTTGGTGGTTGTTACAGCAAGTTTTTTTATTGGCTTCTTTAAAATGTTTCCAATGATTGAGATGATTTTGCCCGTTATGTTTATTTTATCTCCGACAGGAGACAGAGGAAAATTCTACGCAATATTCTATCCTTTGACAATAGGCATCGGGCAATTATCTGCTTATCTAATGTCCAATCTTGTCTTTACCAGCAGCTGGCAAGCTCCTTATTTCTTTATGGCCGCACTGATGCTTGTTATTGCTGCTTTATCTTTAATATTTCAACACAACCAGCGTTTCTCTTTCAAAATGCCCCTGTACCAGATTGACTGGTTATCCTTGGGATTGTTAGCTATTTCTGCCATGTGCTTTAACGTAGGTCTTACCTTTATGCGTCAGCAAGGTTGGTTCAGTTCGTCTTTAATTATATGGGCGCTGTTATTAGGAATAGTATTGTTATTGGCGACTATATTAATACAAAAAACACGTAAGCGGAAACTGATAAAATTTGATTTTATACTTAAAAAAGTAAACATTTCGCATAGCCTTATCTTACTGATGTTTTTGGGTGTTTATCTTGCAAGTACAAGCATTTTTGTTCAATATACCGTAGGTGTTTTAGGTTACAATAACCTGATTAACGCTAAACTGAATTTATGGATGATCCCGGGTATTGTTATCGGAGGAGTTTTTGCTTTTTATAGCTTTAAAAACAAGTGGAACCTGAAATATTATATAGCTTCGGGCTTTATAGCATTCTTTCTGCATACCCTGATGCTTTACCTGCTTATACAGCCACAGATGAATATCGAATATTTCTACATTCCCATGATTTTAAAAGGTGCGGGAATGGGTATTCTCTTTATAGGCATTTGGTTTTACGCCTCGCTGGATTTAGAAATGAACGATATGCTCGGTATTATCGGTATTCTGCTGATGGTACGGACTTTTCTTGCAACCGCTTTTGGCGGAGTTATCATCGGCTGGGCGACTTATCAGGGTCAATGGCAGAGCCTGAACGATATTTCTATGCATCTGGATACGGGAAATTTTGCCAACGGTATGAGCATCTATGGAACAACCCAGATCAATGCGATGCTGGCTTCTTTAAAAATAGTCTTAGGCTCTCTGTGTTGGCTCATTATACCCATACTTATTTTTGTATTAACGCACCATTACGGACAGTTCAATTACAGAAGACTGATTTTATTCAGAAAAGTAATCAGAGGCAATAGCATTAAGGGTTATAAATTCAGTAATCAATTAACATAAACATTAAAATCAAAGACTATGGCAACATTTTTTAAAACAATTCGAAAAACAGTAAAATATTGGTATGTGCCGGCAATTATCGGTGCTTTATTTGTTGTGTTGGGTATCTATCTCTTTACGGTACCTTTGGAAACCTATGCAACATTAACGGTTCTTTTCAGCCTCTCTTTTCTTGTTACGGGGCTATTGGAAACTTGGTTCTCCATTCAAAACAGGGAAGAACTGGAAGGTTGGGGTTGGCATTTGATAAGTGGTCTTTTCAGTCTGGCAATCGGTATTCTACTGGTGACAAAACCTGAAATATCAGCCGTTACACTTCCTATGTTTATTGGGTTCAGTCTGCTGTTCCGTGCTTTCCAAGGGCTGGGATTTGCTTTTGAGCTGAAGAATTATGGCGTATCGAAATGGGGCAACCTTGCCATTGCAAGCGTTCTAGGGATCCTGTTTTCTTTTGTTTTGATTTTCAATCCCACGTTTACAGGAATGTCTTTGGTAGTGATGACTGCGCTTACTTTCATTTTTGTTGGTTTTTCGGGGATTTCGATGGCTTTTATGCTAAAAAAACTAAAAAACTTACCACAAAAAATCACTAAAGAACTTAAAGATAAAATCGAAGATCTACGTGAAGAATATTATGAGCACCTGGAAGACAGAAAAAGAGATTAAGCACTAATAATCCCGGAACTGACTAACGAAAAAACGGTCAGATTTTATGAGAAAAAAGAAATTTGTGAAAAACTATAAATTCTTCTACTCGTAGAGAAAATTCAGAAAAATAATTTAATAAATCAATTCATTTAAAATCAAATACTATGGAACGTTTAAAAGGAAAAATTGCAATAATTACAGGAGCATCGCAAGGAATGGGAGAATCTCATGCAAGAGCATTTGTTGCTGAGGGAGCAAAAGTCGTATTGACAGACCTTAACGAAGCGCGTGGCAATGCTATTGCTGAGGAATTAGGGTTAGACAATTCGCTGTTTATAAAACAAGATGTAAGCAAAGTTGAAGACTGGAAAAATGTTATTGAACAAGCTGAACTTAAGTTTGGACCGGTGAATGTTTTGGTAAATAATGCTGGTATTTTGGGGCCTATAGCCAATGCGATAGAACTGGATGAAGAGCAGTATCAAAAAGTAATCGAAGTTAATCAAGACAGCGTTTATTATGGCATGAAATATACTTTGCCATCTATGATAAAGGCTGGTATTGGTTCTATCGTTAATATCTCATCCATTGCAGGTATAGTGGCCATTTATGGTTATCCGAGTTTGGCTTATATGGGAAGCAAATTTGCTGTTAGAGGAATGACAAAGGCAGTTGCGGTTGAATTTGCAAATAAAAATATACGTGCAAATTCCGTTCATCCAGGATTCATTAAAACTCCAATGATGGCTGATGCTACCGACGAAGGCGGAGGAAGTGCAACACAATTTATTCCATTGGGTCGATTAGCTGAGACTTCGGAGGTAAGCAATCTGGTTGTATTTCTGGCATCTGATGAATCTTCCTACCTAACAGGGACAGAGCAAATCATTGATGGAGGAATGAGTATCCAATAGTAATTAACGTTAGGAATGAAAGTCACTATTGAGAGTGAGATGGATTTCCTAGTAGTCACATCTGTCCGCCAATCAGGTAGAGATTGAAGCTCATTTGTGTAGCGGGAAGGGATTACTTATTTTAAAAACTAAAAAATTGGTTGATCATAGCTTTAATATCTTAAAGCTATGATTGCATTTTTAAGCAAGTCTAAAACGGTAAGTTCTTGCCTTTATTTCTATAGGCCATCTAAGAATGGTAAGACTTTTTCGGCTAAAGAAACTGAAAAGCTTTTCGCGAAAAATTACTAAAAGAACTTAAAGAAAAAATCGAAGAACTGCAAAATGAATACAAGTTGACCTAACACATTATCTTCAGACAACGGGGAGATAAATTTTATGATTTTATCACAAAGAAGATGCTGTTATAAATTTAATAATGGAAAAATTGATGAGAAATGAAGAGAAAGATGAAAATCCATTTAGATTACTTACATCTAAATGGATTTATAGCAGACACTATTGACAATTTTGCTACACAGGGACATATTATTCAAAACCATAGAAATGAAATTAAGATTTTTGAATACCAAAAAAATAAGTTTGTTGTAAAATCTTTTAAAAAGATTACCATAGCCAATAGGATTATTTATAAATTTCTTAGAAAATCTAAAGCCAGACGCTCGTATGAAAATGCCCTTAGATTATTGGATCTCAAAATAGGTACACCTTTTCCCGTTGCTTATGTGGAAGAGAGCTCTGGATTATTCTTAAAGAACTCTTATTTTATAAGTTGTTTTGTGGAACATGAAACAACCGATAAGCATCTAATAGAGAGTTCTGATGTGCCATTTTTAGAAGCTATGGGAGCGTTTTTATTTAATCTTCATAAAAAGGAAGTATTTCATTATGATCTACATACATCTAATATATTAACGACAAAAGACAGTAAAGGAAAAATTGATTTCTGCCTGGTTGACATTAATCGATTAAAATTCAAAAAACCAACTAAACAGAGAAGAGTTAAGAATTTGAATCGACTCTCTTTACCTTTTGATCAATATTCAATTCTTATCTCAAAATATGCAGAAATGGCTGAGTTTGATGTTTTCTCATTTGCTCACAAACAATTATATCAGAGAAAAAAATATCAGATTTTTAGACAAATAAAAAGCCTGTTTAAAGATTTATATAAAAAAAGTGGCAACTGCAATAAGTAGAAATACGCAAAAAGAAGCTGGCGACTGAACTTTTACGAATGAAAAACTATTTACTATTTCTTTTATGCCTGGTGTGTAATATTGCTTTTTCCCAAGAAAGCGAACGTCCCAAAATTGGGCTTA
Source organism: Aequorivita vitellina (assembly GCF_022008365.1). Lineage (GTDB taxonomy): Bacteria > Bacteroidota > Bacteroidia > Flavobacteriales > Flavobacteriaceae > Aequorivita > Aequorivita vitellina. The sequence continues at coordinate 38,389 of NZ_JAIRBA010000010.1, read as the reverse complement.
CCCTGAGTGGCGGTGGTGCTAAAGGGCTTGCTCACATAGGATTGTTACAGGCTATTGATTCGGCCGGAGTTAAAGTGGATTATGTCACAGGAACGAGTATGGGCGCTATTGTTGGCGGACTTTATGCTGTGGGTTACAGCGGCCAAGAAATAGAAGATATTGCGCGCAAAATAGATTGGGATAAGATACTCACAAATAGATCACCCTATGATTTACTGATACTCCCAAAGAAAAATAACATGGGAAAATATCTTGAAATCCCTTTGATAGATGGGAAAGTATCTTTCCGAAAAGGAGCTTTGGAATCCAATGAACTTTGGTTGACGCTCAACGAATTGTTTTTTCCCTACCTGACAACCGCCGATTTTAGTAAATTTCAGAAAGGATTTCGCTGTGTTGCAGCAGACATTGAAAATGGAGATGCCGTAGTTCTTAAAAACGGTAATATCGTTAAAGCTATTCGTGCAAGTATGGCAATTCCAGTCGCCTTTACTCCAGTCGAAATTGATGAAAAAACCCTTATTGACGGCGGTATCGCCATGAATTTTCCAGTGTCAGAAGTCAAGGATATGGGCGCGGATTTTGTTATTGGAAGTTCCGTTTCGGGTATTTTATTGCAAAGAAAAGATATCGATAATCCATTTCAGATGATTTCTCAACTTGCATTCTATAAGGAGAATAAGGATTTTCAGCAGCAAGTAAAATCTACCGACATTTTTGTTGATTATCCCATTGAAAAATACAATGCATCAAGTTTTTCGTCCTCAAATGAAATCATTAGCCTAGGGATCAAGAGAGGAAAAGAAATATATCCTCAGTTGAAGCGGTTCAAGGATTCGCTTGATGCAATTTATGGCAAAGAACCCGTACACAATGAGAAGCGTAAAATGACAAATGAATTGTTTGTTTCAAAAGTTCATGCCAACGGACTCAGTAAAAGAGAGGCCGATTTTTTTATGAATATGATGGATTTTCAAGATAATAAAAGTTATACCTCCGATGTATTCTCCGATAAGATCAGGGAAGTTTTTGGGTCGGGAAATTTCAGAAAAATAAATTATGAGTTTATACCAAACAATGAAAGTGACCGTGTAACGGTAAATATTAATTTTGAAAAAGAACCGCAGCATCTTATTAAAACGGGGTTGAGTTATAATTCAGAGCGAGGGATTGCATTGATACTTGGTTATACGGTATTGGGGTATTCTAATCCATTTTCTGAAACCTCTGCTGAAATTGCGATTGGTGAAAATCCACAGTTTAATATCCGCAATCATTATTTCTTTAATAGCAAAAGAAACTGGTATCTGGAATCTACTGTAAAAGGAGAATATACAGACATATCCGTATATAATGAGAATCTTAAAAAATCAGGTCTATATAATCAAAAACATTTTTCATTTGAGGTAAAAGCCAACAAGCTTATTACGGGCAATTTTACAGCAGGAATAGGTTCTCGGTATGAATATCTAAAATATTCACCCGAGATAGAAACATTCCCAAAGGTTTATGGGAAAATCAATTTCCTTACCGGATTCGTTGATTTGCATTTTAATAACTTAAATAGTCCTTCCTATCCAAACAGTGGTAATATTATTGACTTTGAAGCCGGCGTAAACTATAATCAACACCCCGATTTTAAGTATGATGATGGGAATTCAGCAACGCCACAATCTTCTCCCTTATTCAGTAAAAAAGCATATTATTCGATAAAATATTATTCAGCTCACTATTTGCCTATTCATAAACATTCCCTATTTTTTAAATTACATTCAGGTATGCATTTTGGAAATAAGCAACCTTTTCTCAACGATTTTATTGTCGGAGGCAACGATTTGGTAATACGGAATCAGATCTTATTTCCTGGTTTTCGTACTAATTCCATTTTTAGCTCAAGCGTGATTGCTCCACAAGTAGGATTACATTATTCCGTTACCAAAAAACTTGTTGTAACAGCTACATCAAGCTTTCTGAAATACGATTTTATTAAATCTAATATTATCATAGATGAGAATCACGGGAACAGTTCCGTTTGGGGTGTCGCATTGGCTGCAGGCTATAGGTCATTTATCGGACCACTAGAAGCTATTTTAATGTATAATGATATAAATAATAATATTTCAGCCAGTTTTAACATAGGTTATTCTTTAAATTTTTAAAAGATAAAGAATTTATTTACAGATTTATATACATGAAATTATTAGTGTATCCGTTTATAATACGAGTATAAAAATCAGCGGCAAACAAAAACATGAGAACGTGAAAGGTATTCGCGGACAAAACAGCAAGTAGCAACGTTGCGTTTCCAGCATAATATTTTGCATTTTTATTGGTCGACTACTTGATTTAATCACAAATCAATTTAAATAGTCCTCAAAGGCAAACGTCATTACTTTTAAGGACTTTGTTTTTATATTAGATCTAATAAACACTTCAAATTGACAATAAACTAACTGCCACAACAAGGAATAAAATATTAAAAAGCCGAACCGCCAATATCGTATTTACAATAGTGGGGCTGACGGAACCATATGATCTGATGGACAGCTTGCCTCAATTGGCAGACGTTTCATCGTATGACATTTCTCAAAAGGACGAGGCGCTGTACCGAAAACTGTCGCCCATTAATCTTACCGATAAAAGGTTGATGAATTTGGCAAAAGGACTTGCACCTGCTCATGTACGTGTAAGTGGCACTTGGGCGAATGCTACTTTTTTTCAGGAACCAAATGATACGTTTGAAAACTGCAGAATAAGCAAAATGAATGATGAAATAGATTGGTCTAAAGTTGTAGTCCTCGGTTCATTTTCAAATACTTCACGCATAAATATTATAGAAGAAAATATGAAAGACAGCACCATCCCTTCGGCAAATCCCTTTATTGCCGCTCCCTTTACTGTAGTGCGCAAAGAATATATTACACCGCACTACCTGAGAATTTTCTTAACAGGTGAAAGTGTGACTGAAATCGCGGATACCACGGTAGGGATTAACAATAAAATAATCATTCCTCCGGCTGGGACATAAAATTTCACAATGCCAAAAATGAATTCTGAAACTCGATCTTGGGAATATCCCCGTACGTATTCAAAACCCATCATACGTACATATACCCACCGCGGAATTGACTTGGAAAAAAAGGAAATCTGGATTGATTTTGTGGTTCACGGCGATGAAGGACCAGCATCTGCTTGGGCCGCAAATTCAAAACCTGGAGATGCTTTAGGGGTGATGATGAAGCGAGGAAAAAAAGAACTTTATTCACCTGCCGAACATTATGTTTTAGTGGGTGATGCTACTGCCATTCCTGTGATAGGCGCCATTCTCGAAGATCTTCCTGAATCGGCAAGGGGAGTGGCTATTTTGGAGGTGTACGGAGAAAATGAAGAACAGTTTTTGGATACCAAGGCAGATATTGAAATAATCTGGACACACAATTCTCATCCCCAGAAAGGTAGTAATCTCGCTTCTATTTTAAAACAACGAGAATTGCCTATAGCCTCAAGATTTGCTTATGTAGCGGCCGAATTTTCGACCATAAAGGAAATCCGGAACTATTTACGCAAAGAGCAGGGCTGGGAGCGGGAGGAACTTTATGCCTACTCTTATTGGAAATCAGGGGTGGCTGAAGACCGCTCTGTAACGGATAGAAGGACTGAAATGGTAAAAGACGATGGATAATTAACGAATATTATAAAGACTTTTTTCAAACCAGAAATAATTAGTGAGGTAATTATATAGCTTGAACTGGAAAGGCAAACGACAAATGTGGGAACGTTTGCAATTACTTATCTTGAAATACGGCCAAACATTCTATCTCTAACTGAACTTCAGAGTGTTCATTTTTTTGGGAATGAATATCTAAGCGGCAAAGCATTTTGACCTAAAATCGGTACTTTTGAAAGACCTGACAAGAAAAGATTTAAAGATTACAATGGAACCTATTTCTTGCCTGAATTCAAATGAAATGATTGCCGAGAAAATTGCGATTCGAACAATATATTTTAGTATCATAGCCAATAGGCCCGGACTTCTGTGCATCCGGAAGTAAATTCGGAATATCCTCCCTTGGCCAGGTTCAATTACCTTTTCATTATTCAGTGATCAGTTGGCTTGTAGAGAGTATAAAAGTTGGCCCTGGATATATCCGTTTGCTTCGATCTTGGTTCATCTCCTTCTTGTCTGCCGGTAGTGCTCATTCCACCTGCTACTAAGGCTAATCCAACATTTTGAAATTGTTGAAATCTTTATTGAGAAAGATTATCTTGAGAGCTATCGGGGCGAAGTTCAAAACGTTGATCTACCCGTAATCGTGATGGGAAACTTTGGAAGAAATTGGATATGATATTAAATTTAGTTTATTAAACTAAATTTTTTATTGAATAATATTTTCAGTAGAATAAAAATATCGAGCTGTTACCCATTCTTTTTAAATTTTAAGCCAATCTTAAGAAATACCAAATCCAATCTTAATTAATAATTGCAACTTTTACTGGGTAAATGAATTGATGCTATCAAGTAGTTGGTTTATGGTCAAATCAGGTTTAAGGTGGAGAATTTGATGTTTTGATACGTATAGGTGAAGTTTCAAACAAAAAAGACATTTTATGTCAGAAAGTAGGCGGATAAAACGTGCCAAAGGGAACAACAAGGTAGAGGCTGTAAAGTGCAGTATTACCAAGAAAGATAAAATAGTTTGGTTTATTATTTTAATCGCCATTATCATTTTAATCTGCTTTCAACTGTTCTTAATTTTCCTAAAGTACTTTATAGTTCTCTAGTCGAGGATTCACCGTGCATGTTGGTTAAATAAAAAGTAATATCTATAAATTTTCCAAAAGTGATTTTTGTCACATTCTTGCCCAAATCGCTATTGTATATTTACTATAACAGAAAAGAAATTACAAGATGTCAGAATTAGCAGATGATTATTTAGACAGTCATTACATACACCGTAGCAATTGGTTAAGGGCAGCCGTACTGGGAGCAAATGACGGGATTTTATCAACGGCAAGTATCGCAATAGGTGTTGCTGCCGCAAGTGATTTTAGAGAGCCTGTTATCTTGGCGACGGTAGCTGGATTAGTGGCCGGTGCTTTATCTATGGCCGCGGGAGAATATGTTTCTGTGAGTTCACAAACGGATATTGAAACAGCGGATATTGAGAGGGAAAGAAAAGAATTGGAGGAAATGCCCGAAATTGAATTGCAACGCCTCGCAGAAATTTATGAAAAAAGAGGGTTAAAGAAGCAAACCGCCCTGACCGTTGCCAAAGAACTCACGGAAAAGGACGCCCTCGCCGCCCACGTTAGGGATGAGCTGGGTATTAATGAAATTAGTCAGGCCAACCCCATACAAGCCGCCCTTGCCTCTGGAGCTGCCTTTACGGCAGGAGGCGTGCTCCCGTTGTTGGTAGCATTATTTCTGCCATTTGAACACTTGGAATATTACCTCTACGGTTCTGCCATTTTATTCCTAATTATTTTAGGAGGCTTAGCTGCCAAAACAGGAGGCTCTAGTGTAAAAAGGGCTGTAATTAGAATAACTTTCTGGGGTACTGTCGCAATGGGATTGACAGCATTGGTGGGTTATTTGTTTAACGTGAATGTGTGATAAGAGACACACCGCGAGCCCTTATATGATATGAACGGAGGCTCTGGAAAATATAAATACTCATGAAGAATAGAGATAGATATTTAATTTTGATTTTTCTGGTAATTGTGTTACCCATTTTTCTTTGGGGGTTAAGCTTCCCACAAACAACAATAAAGCACAATGCCTATCCAATTATTGTATATGGTAGTCAACTTTTCGCTGTAATTGGATTCTCCTTGTTCGCCTTTTCCTTTATGTTATCTACCCGGATTAAAGTGATAGAAAAATATTTTGGAGGGCTTGATAAGTTATATCGGATCCACCACACCATTGGCAAACTAGCATTTTTTGCGTTGTTGATTCATCCTGTGGTGTTAGCAGTGAGATGGTTGCCAGACAACATCGCAAAAACGTTTTGGTATCTCTTGCCGGTCCATAGAAAGATGGAAATAAATTTGGGCAGTTGGGCATTGTTGGGATTGACCACATTATTGTTATTTACCTTGGTTATAAAACTACCTTATGACAAGTGGAAAATAACCCACAAATTCATGGGTTTGTTTTTTATTTTAGGCATCGCCCATGTGTTTGGTGTGGCTGGTTTTTATGAAGAAAAACCCTTGCTGGCAATTTACTTTATAATTATTTCTATTCTTGGGGTGTCCGCATTTATGTATAAAGCAATATTTCACAAGTGGGCGGTGAAAAAATATCCGTTCACAGTAGTAAAAATCGACAAGTTGAATGAGAGGACAATGGAAATTACCTTACGGAATGAATCTGCTGATTTCGATTATATTCCTGGACAGTTTTGTTTCTTCCAATTTGTCAACGAAGGGATTAGCATGGAATCGCATCCATTCACCATTTGTGGTGCTTCAAAGGAAGGAGAGATTAATATACTCGTTAAGTCTTTGGGAGACTATACCAATAATCTTTATAAAAAATTGACCCTGGACAGTGCTGCCTTGGTTGAGGGACCTTATGGCTGTTTTGATTATAAATTAGGCAAAGAGAAGCAAATATGGATAGGCGGAGGGGTTGGAATAGCCCCATTTATAAGTTGGTGTAGAGATTTAGAAAAGAACTCTATGCCAGGGCTGGAAGTTGAGTTATACTACTGTGTAAATAGTGAGGCAGAGGCCTTTCATCTACACGAATTCCAAAAGCTGGAAAAAGCACCGCCCAATTTTCGAGTTACATTATCGTGCTCAGATAAAAGCGGATTTTTAAAAGTAAGGGATATCGGGGAGACCAAGAATATGACCATTTTTATTTGCGGACCAAAGGAAATGAGGAGTGCGCTATTGAAAGATTTTAAGGGCCTTAAGATACCGAAGGAAAATATAATTTTTGAGGATTTCGATTTTATCTAGCTAAATTATTTTTTGGATGAGAGGTATTTTTCTTTTAATACTTTACTCCCAACGAAACACGCATAGGTTGCACAAGATAATATTATCTGAAAAAGAAAATAAACATTATTAAAAACAAACATCATGGAAAAAACAAAGTATTCTAAAATCTATCGAATAATCCATTGGGCGATAGCAGTTTCATTCCTGCTGCTGTTGATTACGATTTTTTTGCGGTTAACATGGATGAACAAGTATAATGTGGCAGAAATCATACAAGATTATTTGAGTGGTACCGATCAGGTTTTAACTCAGGACCAACTCATTGCTCTGGCAAAAAAGATAAGACAGCCCATGTGGGATTGGCACATTTACGTTGGTTATGTATTGGTTGGATTATTTAGTATTCGTTTCATACTTCCTGCATTTGGACATATGCGAATCCAAAATCCTTTTGCTAAAAATCTATCCATAAAGGAGAAATTTCAAAAATGGACATATATCATTTTTTACCTCTGTGTGGTTACTTCATTAATTACCGGACTTATAATTGAATTGGGTTCAAAAGAGTTAAAAAAACCGATGGAAGAAATACATGTGCTGGGCCTTTATTACTTGATTGGATTTATTGTAATCCATATTTCAGGTGTACTTCTAGCTGAATTTACAGTCCATAAAGGAATAGTCTCGAAGATAGTGAGTGGCACTAAAAAGGAAGATTAGATAAGGGCAGAAGCAGGGTAGGTAAAAGAAAAAAGACGAAAGACTTACCAGCCGGCAGGTTCTAAGTTATATTGTGAAGTATTGTCACTTTTAAACTAGTTGAAACACATACCATGAAATATCAAATCACAGCCTCATCCACTTCAAATCAGGATGCTGTTATTCATATAAAACAGTCGGATATAGATTTTGGAACTACTTCAAAAACTGCTGAAACGCTGCCCAATCCAGCCGAATTATTCTTGGGAGCTTTTGCTGCGTGTATGTTGAAGAATGTTGAACGCTTTTCAGAGATGATGAAATTTTCCTATACAAAAGCTACTGTTGAAGTCAATGCAACACGCCTTGAAAATCCGCCACGAATGGACGGTATAAGTTACAGTTTGACAATTTTCAGCAATGATAAAAAACTTAATACAGACCTACTTAAAAAGAACATTGAAAAGTTTGGAACCATCTATAATACAGTAAAATTGTCTTGTTCAATTTCAGGCACTATAAACACTATTAGCAATGTCTGATTGTTTTCGACACATTGCAGATTGGTAGATTTTAAACGAATAGCTATAAATGAATCATAAAATACAATGCTCTCTAAGACAAGAATACCGCCAAATGGTATTTGATAAATTTTAAGCCAATCTTAAGAAATACCAAATCTTAGCTTAATTTAGAATTACAACTTTTGTGGAACATTTTAGTATTGAATGTTTTATATATGTCTAATCTCTTAAAGACGAAAAAGATGAAAAAGGTTTTAAAAGTAATTCTGGTAATTGTAATTATGGCATTCATTGCGATTCAATTTATAAGGCCCGCAAAAAACTCAGGTGAAGAAATTGCCGCAAACCAAATTACAGCGAAGTATCAAATTCCCCCCGAAGTAGAGCAAATCCTAAAGGTTTCCTGTTACGATTGCCATAGCAATACAACCCATTATCCTTGGTATTCCAATATTCAACCTGTTGCCTGGTGGCTTGATGATCACATAGTAGAAGGTAAAGATGAATTGAATTTTTCTACCTTTATGGAGTATCCGGTCTGGCGACAATACAAGAAATTCAAGGAAATAGGGAAGGAAGTAAAAGAAGGTGAAATGCCAATGGAATCCTACACCTTCATCCATCGCGATGCAGTGATGACTGCCGATCAAAAATCATTGGTACAAACCTGGGTGGCAAATACAATGAAAGAAATGGAATCGGAATATCCAGCAAAAAGTCTGAAGAAACCTAAATAGGGTTTCAGGTTGCAGGTTTCATCCACCTTCGCTGAAGCTTCGGTGGACAAGGGTTGCAAGTTTCAGGTTTCAGGTTGCAAGTTTGTCCATTGTCCATGCCTAAATAGCATTGAACGTTGAGTATTAAACATTGAAAATTGAACATTGAAAATTGAGCATGAGAATTTTAATCGTAGAAGATGAACCCGGCATATACAATTTCCTCAAACAAGGCTTGGAGGAGGAGTCCTATGCCGTAGATATTGCAGAGGAAGGCAAGAAAGGCCTTCAACTGGCCCTTTCGGGGGAATATGATTTATTGCTGTTGGATTGGATGGTTCCGGGAATGAGCGGCATCGAAATTTGTCGTCAATTCAGAAAGGAGTTTAAGGAAACACCTGTCATATTTTTAACGGCAAAGGACACCCTTGATGAAACCATTTTCGGACTTCAAGCCGGTGCTAACGACTATATCAAAAAACCTTTTCATTTTGAAGAGCTTTTAGAACGGATCAAGGTGCAATTGCGTCCTAAATCTGGGGAACATTCCGTTTTTAAACTTGGAAACATTATACTGAATACCGCCACCCATCAAGTCTTTAAATTTGAGGAGGAAATTAGTCTTACGCAAAAAGAATTTGCACTTCTGGAATACCTTATGCGCAACAAGGGTATAGTTTGCCGAAGGTCGCGTATCATTGAAAGTGTTTGGGACATCCACTTTGAATACAACACTGGGGTTATCGATGTATATATTAATGCCCTTCGGAAAAAACTAAAACTTGGAGAGGATGAAAACTATATCCAAACCGTTCGTGGAGTGGGCTATGTAGCAAAAGAAATATGAACTTAAGTTTTAGAAATAGAATTGCATTGCACTATATGATAGCTACTGCCGTGATTATGGTCGTGGCGTTTATTGCTGTTTATTTTGTAGTGAAGGAAACGGTCTATCAAAATCTCGATGACGATTTGTCTTTTGAAGCTGAAAGGCATACGGGTGAAATTATAATTGTTGGAGATAGCATAAAGGTAAGAAACAAAAGAGAGTGGGAGGAGAGAGAACATCGGGAAGTTCAGGTAAATCCAGTCTTTATTCAGATCCTGAATAAGAATGGCAAATTTATGGACAAATCGCCAAACCTTAAGGAAGAGATCCTAACCTTCAACCCACAACAAAACTACGGTGGCCATTTTAATGAAACATTGAACAGTATAGCCATTCGGCAAGTACAGGTGCCTATTGAGGAAAACGGTAAAATTAAAGGGTTTATACTGGCCGCAATGTCATTGGAATCATCCAAGATGGTATTGCTTAGCCTGCGGAATGTTTTGATTGTTTCCTATTTATTTCTTTTGGTGGGATTGTATTTTATGTCTAGATATCTGGCAGGACGGGGCATCATACCTGTAAAGATTATAACCGAAACCACAAAAAGGATTACAAAGAACAATTTGAATGAAAGGGTGGTTTTGCCCCAAAATAAAGACGAACTCTACGAATTGTCCTCCGGCATCAACCAGTTATTACAGCGTATTGAAAGTGCCATTGAGCGAGAGCGGCAATTTACTTCCGATGCTTCGCACGAACTGCGTACCCCTTTGGCCACATTAAAGGGCACGCTTGAGGTGTTGATTCGAAAACCAAGGGAGCGGACAGAATATGAAGATAAAATAAAGTTTAGTCTTACGGAAATAGACCGAATGACTGCTACATTAGAACAACTTTTACTACTGGCGAGGTTAGATGCCAACTCCAATACAGTGGACGAATCTTTGGTGCCATTAACTACTATAATTGACGAAATTCTAACAAGGCGTAAAAAACGTATATCAGAAAAAGACCTCACAATAGATTTTCACAATGACGTTGCCCTAGAAAGTTTGGTACCCCAATATTACAGCAATCTAATCTTGGAAAACATTATCGGCAATGCCATAAAATATTCCAAGGAAAACAAAACGCTACATATTACGATTACCGAGACCGATTCCAAAATTGTCTGCAAGGTCCAGGATGAAGGGATAGGTATTAAAAAAGAGGATTTGAACAACTTGTTCAACCACTTTTTCAGGTCCGATGCCCTAAACCATAGAAGCATTCCAGGAAATGGCCTAGGTCTTTCCATAGCCAAAAAGGCTGCCGATGCGATAAATGCAGAAATTCACGTGGAAAGTGAATTTGGTCTGGGAACTACTTTCACGATTAAATTTTAAGCGAATCTTAAGAATTTCCTTAGTAAGACTTTATAATACGCTATTACTTTTATATAAGAATTAGCAACACTACACTTGAAAAGGAAAATAGATTCCCCCTGTTGACCATTAGATGTTATGGTTGGTTTTTAATGGTTGATTGGCAAAGGCTCTGAACAATGTTCGGGGCTTTTGTTTTTATGGTAAACCAAGGAATAATAATTCTTAAGCGAATCTTAAGAAACCGTTTAGATGGCTCTTAGATGCGCCAAATACATTTGTGATATAATTTTTAATAAACCAGCATAAAATGTTAGAACGTATAATCCAATACAGCATCCACCACAAACTTATTGTACTCTTGTTTACTGCGGGTATCGTTGGCTTTGGTCTTTATTCCCTATCCAATATTCCCATTGGCGCCGTACCGGATGTAACCAACAATCAAGTCCAGGTAATTACCACCTCCAGAAACTTAGCTACGGAAGACGTAGAAAAGTTTTTGACCTATCCCGTGGAATTGGAAATGGCGAATTTGCCTGGAGTAAAAGAAATCCGTTCGGTATCAAAGTTTGGCCTATCCGTAGTTACCGTTGTTTTCAATGATAATATGGGTACATACTTACCCCGTCAGCTTATCGCGGAGAAAATTAAAAGTGCTGAAGAAAAAATACCGGAAGGCTTTGGCTCACCTTTTATGGGTCCAGTTTCCACAGGTTTGGGTGAAATATATCAATATATAATCGACGTTGATCCAAAATACAAGGAACGGTATTCATTATCCGATGTGCGCACCATTCAGGATTGGGTGGTAAAACGGCAACTTTCCGGCATTCCGGGTGTGGTAGAAGTAAATACTTGGGGAGGTTATCTAAAGACATACGAAGTGACCATTAATCCTGAACGGCTCCGTGCTATGGACGTTTCCATCTTTGATGTGTTCAATGCATTGGAAAAAAACAATAGCGTTGCTGGCGGCGGTTATATTGAGAAAGCGAATGAGAGTTACTTTATCAGGGGCGAGGGTCTTGTGGGTTCCTTACAGGACATTGAAGATATTGTAGTAACAAATAAAGGAGACGTGCCGGTCTATGTTGGAGACATTGCTAAAGTAGGTTTTGGTCACGCCAACCGTTTTGGTGCGATCACGGGAAATGGTGAAGGAGAAAAAGTATTGGGCCAGGTAATGATGCTCAAAGATGCCAATTCCAATGCTGTTATCGAAGCGATAAAAGAACGCGTGGCCGAAATACAATCCTCATTGCCCCCAGGCATTTCCATTAATCCCTTTCTAGAGCGAAGTGAACTTATCGCGAAAACCACTTTTACAATTGCCGAAAACCTGATACTGGGGAGTTTAATTGTGATATTCGTTGTGGTGGTACTCTTGGGTAACCTGCGTTCTGGCTTGGTCGTTGCCTCCGTCATTCCATTATCGTTGCTATTTGCACTTTCCCTGATGTACCTCTTCGGCGTAGATGCCAACTTGATGAGCTTAGGGGCGATAGACTTCGGGATTATCATCGATGGTGCAGTAATTATTGTTGAATTTATTGCTTTTAAAATAACAAGTCAACGAGCTAAGATATTGGCACTTCCCAAAAACGAAAGACAAGGATTAATAGATAGCATTACTTTTCAAGGTGCTACTAAAATGATGAACTCCGCCGTTTTCGGGCAAATAATCATAATCATCGTATTTATACCCATTTTATCCTTGGTCAATGTAGAAGGTAAAATGTTCCGGCCTATGGCATTGGTATTCACTTTTGCCCTTATTGGCGCTATGGTGCTGTGTTTTACCTATATCCCGGTAATGGCTTCTCTGTTCATCAAACCTACCAATACCGAAAAAAGGACTATTTCATCCAGACTGATCAATTTTTTGGAAAGGAAATACCAGCCTACCATCTCCTGGGCGTTGCGTAAAAAGAAATTGGTTCTGGGCATTGCAGTAGGACTATTGGTGTTTACCGGATTTCTATTTACGAGAATGGGAGGGGAATTCGTGCCAACCTTAGATGAAGGAGATTTTGTAATTCAACCTGTATTGAAAACCGGAACTTCATTGAGCAAAACTATCGAAGCAACAACCCGAATGGAAAAAATACTGAAAAAGTTTCCAGAAGTAGAGCAAGTTGTCAGTCGGATCGGTGCTGCCGAAGTACCTACAGACCCAATGTCCATGGAAGAAAGTGATGTTATAATCAAACTAAAACCAAAAGGCGAATGGGTATCTGCCAAGACTAAAAATGAACTGGCAGATAAATTTAAAGAGGCCTTATCGGAGATAGCAGGTGTTGATTTTGAATTTACCCAGCCTATAGAAATGCGATTTAACGAGCTGATTACGGGTGTACGTGCCGATTTGGCCATTAAGGTTTTTGGAGAGGATCTGGACATACTCTACAAAAAAGCTTTGGAAATTGAAAAGGCGATCCAAAACGTGGAAGGAGCTGCCGATATTATTGTAGAGAAAACTGCGGGACTGCCCCAGATGTCCGTGAAGTACGACCGCATAAAAATTGCAAAATACGGATTGAACATTGAAGACTTGAACAAGGTCGTCACAATGGGTTTTGCAGGAATGACCGCAGGAACAGTTTTCGAAGGTGAAAAGCAATTTGATCTGGTGCTTCGTTATGACCAAGACCAAAGAAAGGATATCGAAAATTTAGAGATGGCTTCGATTGCTCTTCCCAATGGAATGCAGCTGCCATTAAGTGAATTCGCCAAAATAGGTTACACCAAGGGACCGGCAAAAATTTCGCGCGATGATACCAAGCGACGTATAGTTGTAGGGGTGAACGTCCGTAACCGTGATCTGGAATCGGTAGTAAAAGATGTTCAAACCATTATTGAAAGAGATATAAAGTTGCCAACTGGCTATTCGATAAGCTATGGAGGGCAATTTGAGAATCTTCGTACGGCAACGGCAAGATTAAAAATTGCCGTACCTATTGCGCTGGTTCTGATTTTCGTCTTACTCTACTTTGCATTCAATTCCGTAAAAGAAGCCTTGATGATTTATAGTGCCATTCCTTTATCTGCCATTGGAGGCGTGATGTTACTGTATATACGGGATCTGCCCTTTAGTATTTCGGCAGGTGTTGGCTTTATTGCTCTTTTTGGAATTGCCGTGCTAAACGGTATTGTATTGATCGAAGAATTTAAGGAACTCAAAGCACACGGGATAACCAATATTAACAAGCGAATTTTAATGGGTACAAAGAATAGGTTACGTCCTGTATTATTAACAGCATCGGCAGCAGCTTTAGGCTTTTTGCCGATGGCAATTTCAACTTCGGCCGGTGCAGAGGTGCAAAGGCCGTTGGCAACAGTTGTTGTAGGAGGATTGATAACTGCTACTGCACTAACTCTAGTGGTATTGCCAATTTTATATGCAATGTTCGACAGAAAGGGACATCATCCTAAGGTTAAGAAAAAAGTAAATTTTAAAGCTCTTGGAGTTATTGCCTTTTTGTTCTTGCCTGTTTTTGCCATTGCCCAACAAAACCCTATTAATGCCCAACAAGCAGTACTAATAGCCATTGAAAACAATAACGGACTTAAGGCTTCTGCCAAAAGGATAGACCAATCCAAACAGTTGGTAGGAAGCGCCTTCAATTTGGACAAAACTCAGGTATATTATAATTATGACGAAAACAACATTGCCGAAAACGGTCGTCCATTGGATGTTTTTGGGGTGACTCAATCCATACAGTTCCCAACTATTTATGGGGCACAACGAAAGGTAGAAAAACAAAAAGTTGAGTTGTCCACCCAACAGTATCTGTTAAATGAAAGAATCTTGACCAAAGAGGTTTATAAAGCCTATTACAATGTGGTTTACTATAATAGTCTTGTGCAACAATACACTTTTTTGGACAGTCTTTATGGGCAATTCTCCAGAGCTGCCAATAAGCGATATGATGTGGGGGAAACCAATTTATTGGAAAAACTAACGGCAGAGACCAAGCAAAAAGAAATATCCATCTTGCTTTCACAAACAGAAGAAGACGTAGCAAAGGCATTTACGATGCTACATCAATGGATGCAGACGGATTCGTTGGTTACCATAGAGGAGAACCGTTTGCCCAGACTGGAATTGCAACCACCTAATTTTAGTAAGCATCCCGGGATTCTTTACTATGATACAGCTCAAAAATTGAGCAAAGCCTCCCTCTCTTTGGAAAGGCAAAGATTGCTTCCCGACTTGCATATATCAGTCTTCCAGGGCACCAACAATGGATTGGATGCAAAGCGATATAATGGATTTCAAGCGGGCGTATCGATTCCCTTATGGTTTGGGGCGAACAAAGCGAAAATCAATGCCGCAAAAACAGAAACTATGATAATGATTGATGAATCTGAAAATTACAAGATTCAACTGGAATCAAGGTATCAAGGCCTGTTGTCCGATTTAAACAAATTTCAGGAAGGCGTTGATTATTATGAAACCACAGGTGGCAAACTTGCAAAAGAACTAACTACGAGTGCATCAAAATCATTTCAAAACGGAGAGATAGATTTCCTGCAGTATGTGCAGCTATTGGAAAGTGCAAAAAACATTCAAATAAACTATTTACAAAACCTGAACGCGTATAACGCAACGGTTTTAGAATTAAACTATTTAATCAATTAACGATGAAAAATACAGTCAACAATTTCACCAATTTGAAAATCTTAACAAGCATTCTTCTATTGCTAATGTTAACGCTGGCTTCCTGTAATTCAAAAGGAAAAACAGAAGCGGCCAATACAGAAACCACCATAGAGAATACAGACCAAGAAGTAATTACCATAACCGAAAACCAGTTCAGATCCGGCAAAATGGAATTGGGCAAAATATCGATGCAGAAGTTTAACACTGTTGTGAAAGCCAACGGCATGTTCGCAGTGCCGCCACAGAACCAAGCAGATGTTAGTGCCTACTTTGCCGGCTACGTAAAGGAAATCAATCTATTGCCGGGGAATGCGGTAAAACAAGGACAGGTATTGTTCACAATTGAAAATCCGGAATATGTCCAGGTACAACAGGATTTCCTAGAAGCCCAAGGACGTTTGAGCTATTTGAAATCGGATTATGAACGCCAGAAAGAGCTGATGACCGATAATGTGACTTCAAAAAAGGTTTTTTTAAAGGCGGAATCGGATTATACCGTGACTATGGCACAATACCAATCCCTTAAAAAGAGGTTGAGCCTTATGAACATTAATCCGAATACCCTAACTGGCGAAAACATTAGGTCGGTAATCAGTGTGACTTCGCCATTATCAGGTTATGCAACTTCGGTAAATGCAAGTAAAGGAATGTACCTAAACCCTTCGGATATTGCCGTAACTGTTACCAATACAGACGACCTCCATATAGAATTGAAGATTTTTGAAAAGGACCTTCCTATTGTAAAAGTAGGTCAGCAAATCAATGTGAGATTGCAAAACGACACGGACAAAGTATATAAGGGTGTAGTCCATTTGGTCAACAAGACAATAAACGCACAGGATAGGACCGTAAATATTCACGGGGATTTGGCGAATGAAGAAGAAGTAAAACTTTTTGCTCCCGGAATGTACATTGAAGCAGAAATCCTGACCACAACTGCAGAACATCCTGCATTGCCATCAGAAGCGGTCGCAAACATTGACAATGACTTTTTCGTGCTTGTGAAAGAAGATAGCACAAATTTCAAAAGGGTATTGGTGAAAATAGGAGCCACGAACAATGGGTTTACCCAAATACTCAATGCAGCTGATTTTGAACCAAATATGGAGTTTTTGACCAAAGGAGCATTTAATTTAATAACAGAGTAAGTCGTGGTCGAAAGAAAAGATCGAAAATCCGATTGTTTTGCCCCGCCCCTAAAAGGGTGCAATCGGATTTTCTATGTTCACGGTGATTAAAAACAACATTGTTACTATTGACAATCACAAATATCAAATCTGAATTAACCTAAAGCCTTTAACATTTTAAATAAAAGAATTATGAACGATGTACATTTTCATTTAGTAGTAACCCATCTTCCCATTGTGGGCGTATTGATTGGGTTTTTGGTCTTACTCACAGGGTATATCACAAAGAGCCCCCAGGTAAAGGCAACGGCACTGGGTATTTTCATATTTAGTGCCCTAGCGGCTATTGCTGCTTTTTATACAGGGGAAGCTGCGGAGGATATCGTAGAGAATCTACCGGGAGTGAGTGAAACCCTTATCCATACGCACGAAGAACAGGCAGAACTTTTTTATACAATGATGCTGGTTTTAGGGGGTGTTTCCCTAGTGACCATGTTTATTCACTACAAAAAATTCGCTTTTGCTAAATACGGTTTTATCGCAGTACTGTTCCTGTCTATAAGCAGTTTTGTTATGTCCAAATTTGTGGGTACCAGTGGTGGCGAAATTACCCATGTTGAAATCAGAAACGATCCCAACAATTTAATTGAACTTGATTCCCATCACGACCATGATGACGATTAAAAACATTACGGACAATTGTTCAAACATACTTCATAGCGATAAATGTGTGAGTCTTCCTTTTCACAACTTTGCGCATACGCAAGAGGTAATCGACAATGTCTTTTTGATTTCCAATATCATAGGAATGAAGCCCGAAGATGCAGATCTTATAGCTATTGCGGCCTGCTTTCACGATACCGGCTTCTCGGAAAATTATGAAGGCCACGAGGAAGTGAGCAAAAGACTTGCTGCGCAGTATATGGAAAAAGCAAATTTTACCAAAACAGAAATTGAGAGGGTTCTCTCTTGCATAGAGGCTACAAAAATGCCTCAGAACCCCCATGACATTTATGGGGAGATACTTTGTGATGCCGATTTGTTCCACTTGGGAACACTCAATTTTTTTTATAGGAATATGCTCTTGCGAAAGGAATGGGAACTGTTCCGTGGCATTGCTATGACGGATGACACATGGTTGCTGCACAATATTGCGTTTTTGGAGGAGCACCGATTCAAGACTACTTATGGGAGAGAGGTTTTGGAAAAAGGAAAGCAGGAAAATTTAAAGAAACTAAAACAATTGATACGATGAAAATAACATTTCCAAAACGGTTTACATTGTTAAAAGGCTTTGTCTTGTTATTTCTGATTCTCTCTTTTGTAGCGAGAGTGAGTTTTTTAATTTGGAATTTTTCCGAAGTGGATAAGGGGTTTTTTAAGTTGGGAAATACATTCGTGATTGGTTTTTTATTCGACATTGCCACTATTTCATTTTTTACCATCCCTTATCTTATCTATCTCCTTCTGATTCCCAAAAAGTTCTACGGCTCCATTTTGGATAGGATAGTGACCTATTTTGGATTTTCCTTGGTTACACTTATAGTTTTCTTTTCCTTTTTCGGGGAGTTCACCTTTTGGGATGAATTCCACAGACGATTCAACTTTATAGCGGTTGATTATTTGATCTATACCTATGAAGTTGTAAAGAACATTAACGAAAGTTATCCCTTGCCACTTCTTATTTCTGGGATGGTATTAATGGTTTTGGGGAGTATCTTTATAGTCTCGAAATTAGGATATTTCAAAAGCACTTTTACTAGCCAAACTTCCTTTTTGGCAAAACTTTACGCAGCCTTGCCCTGGTTCATAATTGCGTTGATAACCGGATTGTTTATAACAAACAGTAAGGCGGACTTTTCAGAAAACAGGTATAATAATGAATTGGCAAAGGCGGGGATTTATTCTTTTTTTGCAGCCTTCAGAAATAACGAATTGCCCTATAGAGATTTTTATAAAACCATCCCTGAGGAGGAGGCTTTTGCTTATTTAAAGTCGGTTTATACCAATGCCGGCGATAGTTTGATCAATCCCCAAGCAAATTCAATTTATAGAAAAATTGTAAACCGCGATAGTATTGATAAACAGATTCGCCCTAATGTAATATTTATTTGTGTTGAAAGCCTAAGTGGCGATTTTCTAAAAACCTTCGGAAACGAAAAGAACATTACTCCCACATTAGATTCTCTCGCAAATAACAGCCTCTTTTTTGAGAATTTATATGCTACAGGAACCCGAACAGTGAGAGGGATGGAAGCCATAACACTTTCCATTCCACCAACTCCGGGAAGAAGCATCGTAAAGCGGAAGGATAATCAAGGCTTATTTACCATTGGAGAAGTGTTTAAGGAAAAAGGATATAGTCGCAATTTCTTTTATGGGGGCGATGGTTATTTCGACAATATGAACACTTATTTTGGGGGCAACGGGTTTAATATTATTGATAGAGGACGTGGTTTTCTATTGGATGCCAGTATTAACACAACAAGAACCAATATTGATGATGGTGAGGTAACATTTGAAAACGCTTGGGGCGTTTGCGATATGGATATTTATAACAAAGTATTAAAAGAGGCGGATAAAGCGTACGACAACAAGAAACCATTTTTCGATTTTGTAATGACCACCTCCAACCACAAGCCTTATACTTATCCCGAAGGCAAGATAGATATCCCATCAGGGACGGGTAGGGATGGAGCCGTAAAATATACAGATTATGCGATTAATGAATTTCTAAAACAGGCGAAAGAAAAACCTTGGTATAAAAACACCGTTTTCGTTATTATGAGTGACCATTGTGCCAGTAGTGCTGGACGTTGGGAGCTGGATATTAAGAATTATCACATTCCTGCATTTATTATAAACTTACCAAATAAATCCCCCTTAAAATTGAACCAGCTTGCATCACAAATCGATTTATTCCCGACCCTCTTCGCACAATTTGGGTGGGATTATAATTCCAATCTCTTCGGCCAGAATATTTTGAAAATGGACCCTGCCGAGCAACGGACGTTTATAGGTAACTACAGGAAGTTGGGACTTTTAAAAGACAATACGGTTATGATCCTGGATGAACTTGGAAAGGCCAATTTCTATTCTTGGAATCCTGTGGACAACGCTCTTTCTCCCGAACCTTTAAACGAAGAGTTTATGAAAAAAACGATTTCTTATTATGAAGTAGCGGATGACCTATATGAAAGTGGAGGTTTAAAACTCAAAAACAAATAGGTTGATCCATATCCATTTCATAATAAATCCAATTTCTGGATCGGGAAAGAACGAACTTTCTGAAGCCTTTTTGGGGAATTATTTTTCTCAGGAGAAATATTCAATCACCACTAAAATTTCAGAATATAAAAGGCATGCCATCACCCTTACAGCAGAATCCATAAGAGAAGAGGCCCAAATTATCGTGGCCTGTGGCGGGGATGGCACCATCAATGAGGTTGCCTCTGCTCTGGTGAATACGGGTATTCCCTTAGGTATTATTCCGATGGGCTCCGGCAATGGATTGGCCTCCAATCTGAAAATTCCGAAACAGTTGGAAAAGGCGATAGGGGTAATCCTAAGAAATAAATATGTTTCTATTGACGTGGGTCGTGTCAATGATTCCTATTTTTTCAGCAACACCGGTTTTGGTTTTGATGCCAGTGTTATCAAGAATTACGAAGCATCCCAGCGCCGCTCGCTTTTAACCTATGTTAAAGCTTCTCTACAATCCTTTAAGGAATACCACAGACAGGACGAAATTATAATTGAAATCAACGGTACCACTCAGATGGTAAATCCGTTTCTTATTTTCATATCAAATTCCAATATGATGGGATACGGAATGAGCCTAACTCCCAAAGCATCTCTTCAAGACGGTCTTTTTGACGTTGTGATTGTCCCCAAACTTCCCAAATTGAAAATGTTGGTTTTCGGTTTGCTAATGCTTCTCAAAAGACCCGATTTCCAAAAAGAAGTGCGCTGTTTCCAGGCTAAGGAAATAAAACTTTTCAAAAAGAGTAGGGGTTATTTCCAATCACAAATTGATGGGGAACTTGTGGAAATTCCCAGTTCGTCTGTTGATATCGATATTTTGCAATCTTCACTAATAGTCCTAGCTTAATTTTTTTCGGAAAGGGTAACACTTTAAATTTTCTTAAGAATTAGGTCCTAGTTTTATGCAACAATATTAAAACTCTGCCTCAGACTTCGCTTACAGTGGTCAGTGTTCAGGCCTGAGTGTTTTCTCTTCAGGCACCTACGCTCAGTATGTATTAATGAGTACAATAAACTGCTTGAAATAGTTATAAGCCTTCCAGAAATAATTTTAAATCTTTTAACTCGAATAATTCTTCATCTTGGGGGATTTGGGATTTGATGATAAAGTCTTCTATGTAGTGTTTAAAGCGTTCTTCTCCAAGGGTGTCGTTGAGTATAATCCCCACAATTTCGCGAAGTAAATCAGAATCGTACTTGTTGATTGGAAAATCGAGAATGATTCCCAAGATAAATTGATCGGTGTCGGGGTCAATGAGCAGGGCCCAGAATTTTATATTGGAGGGTTTGAGACAAATTCCATTTAAGCAATATTCCTTTTCGAAGTAGTCTGGATCTTGGTCTGCCAGAGAGGTTATGTAGGCAGTGATGATCCAGTCTTTATTTTTTGGGGCTGATTCCATTAGGTGAAGAATGAGGGCTCCGACTTCGGGATCTCCACAGGTGGAAAAGGCTAGGGTGGGTAGGTCTTGATTTTCGGGAGGAATTATAAATCTATAGCCTATTTTAGGGCTGTAGTATTCGAGATGCTTAGAGAACCAATAGAGTAGTTCTTCTCTTCCTTTGTCTGAAAGGGAGTGGATGTTTCGGAGTGTTTTTTCGTTGGCGGTGAACCAGTGCCAGAAGGGGGTGGTGTTCATTAGTTTATTTTTTGGGGTTTGATGTTGATGAGTTTAGTGGTTAGGAGGTTAAAAGTTTATGAGGTTATGAGTTGAGGCCTTCGATACTTTTTCTCTTGCTCTACTGGCAAGAGAAAACACTCAGGCACCTTAAATTGGACCTTCGATACGTCCCGCAGAAAAATCGGGACACTCAGGTACCTGGAATTGGTTTGGAAACGGTAAAACTTTTTTAGTTTCATTTTCGTTTGTCTTTTGTGGTTTTGTCGAAGCCTATTACGTTTACCATTTCGCGGAGACGGCTGCGTACTCGGTTGCCGTAGCGGTTTTCGATTTCTTCGGCGTTGAGGTTTGTGGTTATGTGAGTTACCCCTCGGCTCCGCTCGGGGACCGGGTTTTTTAGAAATAATTCGTGACGTGAGAGGAGGATTTCTCCCATTACATTACAGTCTTTGCCAAAGTGCTTTCCTTCGGGTTCTACGCCTAGGTCGTCAAAACAGTAGAAATTGCTGTTGCCATATTGTTCGATAATGGAATATCCGAGGTTGTTGAAGCCGAATACGATATTTCTGGTGGGGATGATATCATAGGGACGACGATGGGGGACTAGGTGTCGCATTAATTTCATTAATGTTGTTTTGCCACAGCCTACGGGGCCACTGAGTAGTATTCCCTTAGTTGGGTCGATATTGAATTTTGGACAACTGACGTCATCTTTGATGAAGTAGAGGCATAGCTGATAGATTATTTGATGGTCTTCTTCGTGGATTTTGAATTCTTTTCCGAATAGTAGTTTTCCTTTTGCGTTGAGGTATATGAGCATTTTCGAAAAATCGTAATTGATGGTGTCTCCTTTCATTTTACCTAAATGAAATTCTACGCCACCTTCGATGAGGATGTGCGGGGTGGTTGGGTGGTATTTGGGTAGGGTTTTCATTTGTGGGTTGTGAGTTATCAGTTGTCGGTTGTGGGCCTTCGGCTTTCTTCGACTCCCTTCAACTCTGCTTAGGGATCACGGCCCAGGAACCTTTGTTTGTCTTACGGTACTTTTTCTTTTGCTCTCCGAGCTAAAGAAAACACTCAAGAACCTTTGTCGTGACTGTTATTAGTACTTCGTTTTTTTCGATTAAAGGGGTTCTTTATAGTTTTTGGATTTGGTGGTTTTTAAGTTGTCCCGATTTTGGGACTGGGGGAGTGGGGTTTGCTTTAGGTTGAGGTCTTTGGCTTTTAGCATCCAACTTTTGGCGGAGGCGTACCAATCCATCATTTTTATTTTTCCGCCAATACGCCATCCTATGGCGCTGTAATGGGCATAGAATTTTTGGGCCTCGATTTTTGGCCAATCATTTTCAGAAAAAAATGAAATTACTATTTCTTCGTTTTGTGGGAGTTCCCGTTTAAATAGGTTTTGATTTTGTTTGTTATTGTTTATATATGGTACTAAGGGTTGTCCTTGATTTGGGACGGGCGAGTTCAAGGGTTGTTTAGAGGTTGTCCCGAAAATGAACAAGCTAACCCTACTGCCTATAAAGGAATTGTGGGAAGGAATGTATCGAATATATTTCCAGCTATCCAATTGTTTTAAACAACGGTGGTATGTTGATTTTGAGCCGATTTTTGACAGCTTCATAATTTCATCGCGGATTATGATAAAGTCTTCTGGAAAGCGGTTGATGTTCCAAATGTTGAATAAGGCCATATAAAGGCTTATGTGGGTTGGGTTAAGACGGGAATCTTTGGCGATAGTCATAAAGAAAGCGTTTAAGTGTGCGATGTAGTTGACATTGGACATTGGTTTGTATTATAATAATATTCGCATACTGATTGAGAGCGATTTAATAGCTTGAAACTTTATTTTCTTCCATTACCCGTTCAATTTCTTTAAGTTCATATAGAATAATTCCTCCAATTTTTGAGTAGGGTAGTGTACCATTTATTCGGAGGTTCTGCAAAGTTCCTGGACTGATGGAGAGCATTTCCATTACCTCAGCAGATTTGAGATATACTTTTGTTTCTGAAGGAGCAGATAGTTGCTCTACTAATTTTTTAATTTCATTGAAGAGTTCGAGTTTAAATTCCATTAAATCTTCCGTTGTAATAATAGTGGCTGGCATAAGAATTAGATTTTAGATGAGAAAAAATCCCCGCTCAAAGGCGGGGATTTTAAAAAGCTACCAAAGGTTATGGCTTTTTTTGATTGGTAACTTTTTCCACGATTTGACCTTCGTGGGACAAAGATTTGAAGATTGAGGGAATAAAATTCACAAGGTGTGCCCAAGGTGGGTGTTTTTTAGAAGTGAGAAGTGAGAAGTGAGAGGTTGTAGTGTGATTCTTATTTATTGATCGGCATCGGCCATTTTTTTCTCTAGATTTTTTTTCATTCGGTCCAGGAATTTGGTTTGGTTGATTTTGCGGGAGCGAATTTCTATGTAGGTGCGGTAGTATTCACCAAGGTCAATATTTAAAACTTGCTGAAATAGGTCTGCCAAGTCTTTTATATCTGTACTGCCGTTGTTGATACTTCCCGTTTCGTGGAGTGCGTAAATTAATTCAATTAAATCTGATTTTGTTCCTGTCCAGTTCATATTTGTTGTTATGGAAGGAGCTTCTACGATAATAGGATTATTTAGATTTTTCAACTCATTATTGAGTCTTTCGATAAGCAACTTATGTGCGAAAATTTTTGCTGCAATAAAATCGTGGGAGGTCGAAAAACCTTCGTCGATACAATAGGATAAAGCATCTGGATGAAACTTTATTATGCCGTTGTAACGAAAAAAATATTCTATATCCCTATCCGTTCTTTTGCGTTCTAGATACTGGTAGAACGCCTTATGTTCCATAAAATAGCTTTGATATAGCATTATGTGGTTTTCTATATGTTTTTTAATCTTTTTATTACTGTTTTGGGGCCGGTTTGTTTGAAAGGTAGCCAGCATGAGATAATATATTAAGTATCCCAGGGGTTTTGGTTTTATGGTCTTAAAGAATAGGCATTCCTCTGCAGGAGATAAAAAACCTTCAGTTGTGATTTTGACACGTAGCTTTCTCAATGTTTTTTTACTGTGAAAGATTCCCAATTCGATTTCCTCAAAGACATTTTTGGATTCGGAATTTATTTTTTGAATTTTCCGTTCCAAATTTGCTACAATTCGGTTACAGTATTTCATGGTAGGTTAGCGGTTGAAGTATTTTTAGTTTTAGATAGATTGGGGAGTTCTATCAAAACTAAGATAGCGGGACAAAAAGAATAAATGCGAAGGTTTTTCCATACAAAAAGTAAGGGGAAACCCTACTTTTCTTTTTATAAAAGTGGATATTATTATTGAACTGGAAAATGACAGTTTTGATAACCATCTTCACAATATCCGACGATTCAAAACTTGGCGATTATATGACGGAATTTTGTTTAAATTCTTCGGATTATAAAATGGTGGGCAAATCAATGGATTTGTGTTTTTCTTTGGCGTCTTTAATGACTTATGATCCAAATATTATACTGCTGGATTTGGATATTTTAGACATTGACTTTCAAGAAGAAAATATTCTGAACAATAGGTTTTTTAAGAGTGCTTGTCTTGTAGGTCTGACTTCTGATTATAAAAGGGCATTTTATGCTCTAAAAAAGGGGTTTACTGATGTTAGAATGAAGCCTTACTCAAGGGAAGCATTATTTGAAGCTTTATCAATCTGCAGAAATCAAATTAGCAAGGAAGACAGGATTCTGACAGTTTCCTCACCGAAGGAGGCGTACTATATTCGTGTATCGGACATTCTTTATTTCAAAGCAGATAACAACAATGTTGATATCCATTTAAAAGATGGGAGGATACTACCTGTTTTTAATTCCCTTAAGCATTTTGAAAATAGACTTTCGGCTCCCTTTGTGCGAATTCAAAAGAGCTATATAATAAATGCATCCCAGATCTTTAGGATTAACCGTTGTAAGCATTTTATAATGCTAAAAAAGAGAAAGGAGCGGATTCCTTTTTCGGAGAAATATTTAAATAATATGGAAGTTTTGGAACGCTTAATAGGAACTCGTTCATTTTAAGTTTTACCATGGAAATTGGAGGTTATACCATGGGGAGGTATGGTTTCACAAGAAACAGGTTAAAACTTACTTATTTAATTAAGTTATCAATTTATTTTCGATGTAAGGAAGTTGCTCTCCTAGCTGGTATTCCCCGACCGGTTTTCCTTGTGCACAAGTGAATATAGATTATCAAAGCGGTGATCTGAACTATCTATTATTTCACTTAAATAATTTTATCATGAAAATTTTATCACTTTTATGTCTGATACTATTATTATCAGGATTATTTGTCTCGTGCACACCTACTGCATTAACTGAAACCAACGAAGTACGAACAGTTGTAAACACAGGAGATGATGACAGTGTAAGGCCCGATAACGATAAGGACTAAAGTATGACTTACAAAGTAGAGCCTTTTCTTAAATGGAAAGGCTTTACTAAATTTGTGTTACCCCAAATATGAATTGTTTTGAAAGCGTATCCTTCTTTTCTTATTCGCGGCATAGCAGTAGTTACTTTAAGCACATTCATTTTAAATTGTAATGAAAGATCTTCTGGAGTTGTGCCAGCTACGACAAAAATAGATTCACTTCTTGTTAAGGCAAAGGATCCAAGATTAATACCTGAAGAAAGATTGAAAAATCTAAGAACTGCCTATCACCAAAATACTTTGGCTAAAGATGATAGTGTTCGAATGGTTTATTATAGCAAAATTTCATATTTGGCTGCTTCCCAAAGTGATACTGCGCTTTTTTTAGATTCCGGTAAAAAGGGACTATTATTGGCCAAAAAGCGGAATGATACCCTCGTCTTAGGAAATGTTCATTGGAATTATGGAATTTATTATTTGGAGAGAAATAAACTTGACAGCAGCTATTTTCATTACCGGAAGGCATACAGGTTTTTTCAAGAAAGCAATGATTATTATGCTGGAAAAATGCTATATAATATGGCTTTTATCAGTGGGCGATTGAAAGAGTACACTGCAAGCGAAAATTTATTATACCTAGCCATTGCTCTTTTTGAAAAAGACAAGAAGTACACTCAATTATATTTATGCTATAACCATTTGGGGGTAGTCCATAAAAATTTAGGGGAATATGATGAGGCACTTCGGAATTATGATACTGCTCTAAATTATTGGCAAAAAACAACACGCAGACCAATTTACTATTTTGACACCCAAAATAATATTGGGATGGTATATCAGAAAACAGGAAATCAAAAAGAAGCCATAGAGGCATTTGATCGCGTTGTTTCCAATAAAGAGATAGGAAGCTTGGACCCTGCATTATATGCCAGGATTTTGGATAATAGGGCTATGAGCTTACTATTATTAGGGGAATTTGGAACCTTGCCTAGTCCGTTTTACAAAGCATTACAGTTACGCGATAGTATTGGAAATAAAGAAGGTCTTGTGATGAGCTACGTCCATCTTTCACAATATTACTTGGTAGTAGGAGATACAGTAAATGCTAGAGCTAATGCTGAAACTGCTTTTGATTTGGCAAATAAAATTGATTTAAAGCGGGACGCTTTGAATGCTCTTTTACTTTTAGCGAAAACGAATACTGAGGAGCGTAACTTTTATTTGAAAAAACATATATCGTTAACTAAAGAATTGAATCAAGATGAAAGGAAGGTTCGAAATAAATTTGCCAGGATACACTATGAAACCGATAGCTATATCCATCGAGCCGAAAGACTGGAACGAACACGATTGTGGATAGTTATTGGCAGTATTTTTTTGATAACAATTTTGATTTTGATTGTAGTGCTTCTTAGGCAACGATCTAAAAATAAGGCATTGGAGTTTGAGGTTAAGCAGCAACAAGCGGATGAACAGATTTATTTACTGACATTAAAGGAAATAGCAAGTATTGAGAAGGGGAAGCTTGAGGAAAGACGCAGAATTTCGGAAGAGCTACACGATGGGATTCTAGCAAGAATTTTAGGGATTAGATTGAATTGGGAGCGTTTAAAGCTAGAAGGGGATAGGGAGGTTTTAGAAGCGCATTGGAAGTTGCTTAATCATTTAGATTTGGTGGAAAGAGAAATTAGAAGAATTAGCCACGACTTACAAAATGAGATTATGCTGAGTGATACACGATTTATTCGATGGATGGAACAGTTGATTAAAGAGAGGGCCGATAGTGGCGGTTTTGAATATGAATATTATGCAGATCCTAGCGTAGATTGGGAGGGTTTTGATGATTATTTTAAAACCAATATTTATAGAATTTTGGAGGAGGCGTTACAAAATTGCATAAAACATTCGGAAGCCAAACTAGTTTGTGTTTCCCTTAGAAAAGAAGGTGATTTTGTTGTATTGAAAATAAGTGATACTGGAAAAGGTTTCACGAGTTCCATACGCACAAATGGGATTGGTTTGCGCAATATGAAATCCCGGACAAAAAAGTTAAAAGGGATATTTAATATTTCCAGTGAAGTAGGAAAGGGGACGGATATCACCGTAACAATTCCAAATAATGATAAATTATGAACCCAAAAAATTTAAATACTATAATTATAGATGACCATCCATTGCTTATTGAAGCTTATAGAAATTCTTTAATGGATATTGAGGCAGCTAATGATGCATTGAACTTTACTATTTCGGAAGCAAATAGTTGCGATACGGCGTTGGAACTTCTTGACAGGATACAGTCTACAGGACAGCATATCGATTTGGTATTTTTGGACATAAAAATTCCAGAGTCGAAAGATGGGACTCATTTATCTGGAGAAGATATTGGTTTAGAGATTAGAGCGCGTTTTCCAAATTCAAAGATAATTATAGCCACTACGTTTAACAATAATTACAGAATACACACCATTTTTAAAAGCATTAATCCAGATGGTTTTTTAATCAAGGGGGATATTAGTACGGGCATTTTATTACCAGCAATTCTAGATGTTTTGAGTGATCCTCCTTTCTACAGTAAAAGTGTACTGAAATCCTTGCGGAAATCTGTAAGTCATGATTTTTTACTTGATAAATGGGATAGGATGTTATTGTATGAACTTTCGCAAGGCATAAAAATGAAAGAGCTACCTGAAATCTTACCCTTTTCTATTGCGGCCATCGAAAAAAGGAAACGGCATATAAAATTACTTTTCGATATAGAAGAAGCTGATGATCGACAACTTTTATTAAAGGCCCGGGAGCTTGGGTTTATTTGAATTGTTCTATCGCAAATTTTTAAGGTTTAATTATATTTAGAATTGTGAATGTAGGACCTTTAGACATAAGATATAAGACTTCAAAAATTATTTAAGACTCCTTACTTTTTCGTTATCTCAATTTTACTTTTGGCGGAAATTCCTTACAAACTGAAAGGTTAAACCCTCTATATAGTAAGGCAGAAACAACCTATGTTCGTTCTCTAGTTGGTTAATTTTGTGAATGTTAAGTAAAGCATAGACTTAAATTCAAAAAATGACCTTTGTAAAATCCATATTGATATTTCTGAAAAAGCACTTCGTAGGTGGAGTATCTTATTTATTTGTCTTGTTGTTTGTTTATGCTGCAGTAAGTAAAGCTTTGGATTTTGAGACTTTTACGGTGCAATTGGCGCAGTCGCCGCTCCTCAGTGCTTACGCTGCCATTGTAGCTTGGGCAGTTCCAGGTCTGGAAATACTTATTGCTGTTTTACTAAACATTCCAAAATATAGAATCCCAGCCCTTTATGCCTCCTTTACCTTAATGATTATGTTTACGGCC
Organism: Aequorivita vitellina; assembly: GCF_022008365.1. Taxonomy (GTDB): domain Bacteria; phylum Bacteroidota; class Bacteroidia; order Flavobacteriales; family Flavobacteriaceae; genus Aequorivita; species Aequorivita vitellina. The sequence goes on along the minus strand of NZ_JAIRBA010000010.1, from coordinate 8,864 downwards.
TATATCTATATCATTCTTAATTTCTCCGAATTTATTCCCTGCTCCTGTGGCGGGGTACTCGAAAAACTTAGCTGGACACAACACCTTATTTTTAATATTGTTTTTATAATCCTGGCGGGAGTGGCGATCTTTTTTACTGCGCAAAGGAATATCAAAAAGACCTTGCTTTTGCATGCCACCCTTGCCATTTTTGGTGTTGCTGCCGTCACGCTGTTGTTTGCGTTTTCGGAGAAGAAGATGCATCGGAACAATGCGTTTCAGCGGAGGTATCCGCATCATCCCGCCAATGAAATCCATAAATTGGACTTGGAATTCAACTCCTATTATTTTGGAGGGTTTAATCAGGACAGCCTATATCTGGGAAATGCTTCCGCTCCAATGCATTTATTGGCCCTTGATCGAGACCGGCTTGATACAATACATCGGGTCCTTACAATTTCAAATCCCAATCTTGCCTTTCGCTATCTGCAAACCCATGTAGATTCTAGTACCGTCTATAGTATGGATGGCACTGTTCCTGTAATTTTTCAAGGAGACCTAGCAAATTTAAATGGTATGCAGCAACCTTTTAAAATCCCACAATTTATAAATGCTGTACCCATTAAGGGAAAAGCCTTTGTTTTCCGGGCCTTTGATGCCCAAACAGGGGGAAATATTATTGGTCAGTTTAGTTTGGATGCCGAAACAAAAATCGAATACTATCCAAATATCCTGCAGGCCAAGGGAGATGTCTTCTTTGATACAGATGGTATATTGCTATACAACAAGCTACTTCAAAAGGCACTTTATGTGTATTTCTACAGAAATGAATATGATGTAGCCAACCGCGATTTTTCGTTGGATTACCGAGGCCGAACCATAGACACCATATCAGTGGCACAACTGGATGTAAGAACAATTGAAACAAAGAATGAAAAGAAGCTAGGGAAAAATCCTATTAGAGTAAATCTTCAAGCGGCCACGCACGGAAAATATCTTTTTATACAGAGTGATCGGTTAGGTAAATATGAATCTGAAAAGATGCTAAAGGGTGCTTCTATTATAGATGTTTATAATCTGCAATCAAAAACTTATGACTTCAGTTTTTATCTATACCATCCTGGATTAGAAAAGCTCAAGGAGTTTAGGGTTGATGGTTTAACCCTCTATGCGCTGGTGGATCATTACCTCATTGAATACCATTTGGATAACACGTTATTTAAAATGGATTCAAAAATTTAAAAAATACTACGTAGTGACAGGGATGAGACTGAAAACCTGTAGAAGAGAGTAGGTCGATAATTAATTTAAATTTATATATAATGAAACAGATGAGAAAAAAATGGTTATTGCCAATTTTGGCTTTTGCCATAGCTATTGGTGGCGCTTTTGCGACCAATATCGAATCGACGGAAAGTGCAGTGCCAATCGGCTATGCTACTTTACAGAAACCTTGTGATACGCAAGTATCTTGTTCGACCATTCCAAATCCAGTATGTCGGGCACCAGGAGGACAGCAAGCGTGGGGTAAGAATAACCCTACTGATGGACATTGTCCAAACTTACTTTTTATGCCCTAATGAAATGGGTAGAAAAGGCCGGCGTATCGCCGGCCTTTTTTAATGCGTTTCCGTAATCCAAGCGGGAGGAGGTAAATCCTTTAAATAGAAATCGAACCATTGATTTATTTTTTCCGTTAAATCCAGCGCATTTTTTTGGTTAGCCATTACATGTCCTTCATTCCTATATAACAACATAATATGTTCTTTATTCAGTTTTCGCAGGGCGAGAAAAAATGCTACTGTCTGTTCCCAATTTGCATTGGTGTCCTGCTCCCCGGTCCAACTTAAAAAAGGAGTTTTAATGTTTTCCGTAAAATTAATGGGAGAATTTGATTCATAGGCATTGGGTTCATCAAAATAACCTTTGCCAAACCGGATGCTAAACTTTTCAAAGCGCCAAGATTGTGGCACGTCCCACAACCATGCCATTGAGAAATAAAAACTTCGCAAATCGCTAAATCCTGCTCCGGCCACAGCTGTAGCAAACATATCTGTTTGGGTTATCAGGAACATGGTTTCATAACCACCCCACGAATGCCCATAGGCGCCCATTTTTTTTGAATCTATAAATGGGAGCTCCAACACTTTATCGACCCCCGCCGTAATACATTCAACCATAGACATTCCCGGATTACCGATTTCATACACAATATCGGGACTGAAAACAAAATAATCCTGAGAGGTATAATTTGCAATATTAAACCCATACTCGACCTCATTGGATGGGAATATGAAATTGTTTAATTTATGGGACCATTCCTCATAATAATGAACAATCATAGGGTACTTTTTTTTAGGGTCAAAATTGGAAGGATAATACAAAACACCCTTTAAACTATCCTTTTCGGTTTGAAAGGAAACTAATTCTGATTTTCCCCAATTATATTCAAAGCGCTGTGAATTGGACTGAAATAAAATAGAGGGCTCCTTCGAACTCAAGTTTTTATAAATCAACCGTGGCGGCAAGTCATACCGTTCCTCAGTATAAACAACGGTCGTACCATTGTCGGCAAGCCGCAAGTTGGAGAAAAGGCTATTTCCAAAAATTATTTCCCTTAATCCCTCATTGCTATTAAAGGTAAAATACCCAGTTCGCTCATCACCCAGATTTCTGGCGTTGAAAACGACCCCTTCCTTTAGATCGAAAGTTGGGGCATGGGAACGCAAGCCTTCAATGTTTTGATACGGACTTGCCAAGTGAGTGTAAAATCTAAAAACTGTTTTCTCCTTTCTTCCACTGGTTATTCTTTCAGCCTTTTGGTCATATAAGTTTATTGTCCAAACGTCGAATTCATCATACAGGAATACATGGGTTCCGTCACTGGACCAACCGGATAAACCGAAGGAAGGAGTGGGGAAGGTTCGTGCATTTTTATTAGTGAAATCTATAAAAATATCTTTTGTTAGGTTGGTATGCTGTTGCGTTTTGGCATTGTAGCACCACCAATTACCTTCCTTGAAATACACCATAAAATCGCCATAAGGGGAAACGTGAAATTCCAAATTATGGGGCTTTTCCATTACCCTTTTTTCCTTTTTTGTTTCCAAATTATAAATTAAAATATCCGAAGCAATTGCTAAATCATTTGCTGGAATAAAGGCATTTTTATTGGTAGTGGCATAGGCGAATTTTGCATCCTTTCCTAAAATTGTTTTGCTATGGAGGCTATCGCCCAGAAATTGCCAAAACCCAGAGGAAGGATTCCAAGAAACCAATATATCCGGATTTTCAAGATTTTTTTTAATTTTCTTATAAGCAGGATATAAAAATTCATCCTTGGTATTCCAGATTTCCACTGTTGCTGGGTCATTGTCTTTAGTTGTTTTGGCAGGGATGCTTTTAGCATGGGAGGCATAAAAGAATACTGTCTTTAAGTCTGGCGAAATATATAGGGATTCCGAAGTAATTTCAGAAATTTTTAGACCTACTTTTTTGGGGTCAAACTTTTTGATAATTGTCGGGTTATTTAAATCCGCTATCCAATGGAGGATGGTATTATCTGAAAACCTTTCATAAAATGCAAGTCCATTCCCCGTAGTTGCCCAAGTAATATTATCATAGTCATTTTTACTGCGGGCAAGAACGACGTCCCTTTTGTTGGCTAAGTCCCTCACAATTAGTTTGCTTTCTTCTTTGTCTTTTACAACACATGCCAGTTGACTTCCGCTTTTATTAAATATAAAATCGGTAACATTTTCCATTGGTAGGGAAGCGCCTTTATCCAGATCCCTTAGTATTAATTTATTCCCTTTAGCGGTTTCCGTGTCTTCCAAAAAGGCAAGATATTTAGAATCGTCGGTAATTTTAAAGGTGGGTACATTAGGGGTATAGCTATGGTTTTCAGCCATAAGGTCAATTATGCTTAGCCGTTTTTTTGAATCAATTGCAAAGAACCATTTTGAATCATTTGAAAATTGGTGGTAAGTGCCATTTGGGATTTCAAATTTCTTTCTTGTCTGGGTATTCAAAAGGAAAAGTGTATCGGCTTGTTTTGGGTAATAAAGCGAAAAGGAAGTCCATTTTCCATCGGACGCTATTTGCTGGGGTACCATGGTGTGCCACCTAGGGTCATTTATGGGCGACTTTCCAGATTTACTATCCACCTGCCCCCAGAAGGAGCAGGCCGATAGGAAAAAAATGAAAAAAATTACTTTTCTGCTAATCCAAAGTAATCTATTTGGGAGAGGGAGTTTCATATCAATAACCATCATTTTGGGGCTGTAGGTTAGGATTTACCAATAATTCCTTTTCGGGCAATGGCAATACTCTATCTGTTGAATTCCACCCAGGTTTTACGCCATTTAGTATTTCATCCAATAATCCCCACCTTTTTAAATCGAAAAAGCGATGGCCAAATTCCGTAAAGAGTTCCGTTTGTCGTTCCTGCCTAATGGCTTTCAAAAGCTCAGCTTCTGAAAATGCGGAAGTAGCTACCAATCCCGCCCGGTTCCTTATTTTATTAATGTCAGCCTGTGCTCCGGCAAGATCGCCCAGCATTGTTCTTGCTTCTGCCCGAATTAAATATTGTTCCGCCATCCGAAGGACTATGGAATATTCCTGTGAGGTGCCGGCACCCAATCCAATTTTATACTTATAGGGAAAAAACCAGGTAGTGGTACCATCGCTTATTTCGCCCACCCAATGTACTCTTCGGAGGTCTTCGGCCTCAAATGCATCCACCACACGATTGCTTAATGCCCTTTCCGAAGGCGGTGCCGATAGGATTATAAAGGTGTTTGCCTCAAGGGTATTGCCACCCACTTCATTGGGACTAAACTGCCATAGTGTTGAATAACTAGTGTTCAGGAATACATTTTCAATATTTTCTTCCCATCCGTTATTATCAATTACCACACTTGAATATTGATTGGCGAGTTCCCAATTTTTGTTATAGAGGTGCACCCTGGCCAAGAGGGCGAGGGCAGTATATTTATTGGGCCTTAGATGTTGGGCAGTGACATCCATTTCGGGAAGCAGTTCCTGTGCCGCCATAAGATCCTCGACAATTGCCGAATAGACTTCCTGCTCAGGCATTCTGGAGACAATTTTATTTTCCAGATAATTGGTAGTGGTTATGTAGGGAATATCCCCGTATAGGTTCATCAGATAAAAGTGTATCAAGGCCCTAACGAAAAGGGACTCTCCCGTAAATTGGTTTTGTTCCTCAACTGTAAAAAAGCGGGAATCCCGAACCCCTTCCAAAATTGCATTGGCTTGGTATATTTGGTTATATGCCCCGTTCCATAATTCGGCAATGGAGGGTTCCGCTGCCGTTAAGGAATTCTTATTGAAAGGTTCCTCCGCCAGCCGTATAGAACTGTAGTAGTCAAGTTCATCGGCATAGTTCCCCATAAGCGTCGATACTCCTTGGGGGGTACCCGTGAGCAGCCCGGAATCCCTTAAATTTGCATAGATGGCTATCATGGCTGCCTCAACGGTCTTGGCATCGGTATATACATTCTCGCCACTCAGCAAATGGCTTGGTGTTTCCACTTCAATGCTGTCGCAACCGAGCAGCAAAATCAATATGCAGGCGGCCAGGGGTAGGGCGGTGTTTCTAATTTTTATTTCTATTTTTTTCATATTGCGTTGTTTTAAAAATTAAAGTCAATTCCAGCTGTTATAAGTTTAAGTGGGGGCAGGTTATTGAACACCTGCGTTTCCGGATCCGGACCCTTGTATTTGGTGAAGGTGAGTAAGTTCTGGGCCCGAAGATGCACCCTACAGCCTATATTGAGGTTTTGGGGAGCGGGGATGGTGTAGGAAAGCGAAATGTTTTTTAAGCGAATAAAGGAGGCATCACTTACGCTGGCGGTACTTGCGGAATTATTTACATAGGCCAAGGTGGCCTCTTGGTTAATGCCCGTAGTAAAAAGTTGAATGGACGCATCATCCCCGGGTTGTTGCCAATTGTCCAAAACTTCCACAGGCTGGTTTGTCATTGATCCTGGCAGTGTTCCTCCGGCGAAAAAATTCCTGCCCTTTTGTTTTACGAACTGGAACAGAAAATCCAGTGAAAAGTTGGCATATGTTAGCGAGTTGCCAAAACCCCCAAAATATTTCGGAGCCATATTGGCGATTGTTTTGGCGTCGTTGGGTTTGGTAATGCTGCCATCGCCATCCACATCCTCAAAAGTATACAAGCCAGTCTGCGGGTCAACTCCTGTGGCGTTATAGAGCAACAGTATGTCCAGCGGTTCCCCAATAACGTATTGATTGGCATATGTAGAACCCTCAAGGTTTGGAAAGGCAATGAGTTCATTGCGGGGCAACGAAAGGTTAATAAAGGTCTTCCACGAAAAGGTGTCGTTCTGAAAATTGGTGGTGGTAAGTTCAAACTCCCAGCCGGTATTTTCAACCGTAGCGGGAAGGTTTGCCAGTATGGAGGTAAATCCAGTTGTGCCAGGTAATGGAATGCCTACCAATTGGTTGGAGGAGCGATTTCTATAATAGGAGGCGCTCATATTGAGCTTATCGTTAAATAACCCCAGTTCGAGTGCAGCTTCCAGTTTTTTATTTGTTTCCCATCCATAATCTGGATTGAACAATTGGGTAGGGGATAAGCCCTGCATCCCTTGATAGGAAAGCCCTCCAAAAGTATAGGTGTCCAGAAAACCATAATTTCCTATTTGGTCGTTTCCGGTGGTACCATAACTGCCGCGGAGTTTTCCGAAGCTTAAAAAGGCGATATTATTTTTTATAAGTGGCTCTTCGCTGAAGACCCAAGCCGCTCCTACGGCTCCAAAATTGGAGTATTGCTTGCCAGGACCAAAGCGGCTTGAACCATCCCGCCTTCCCGTTAGGTTCAGAATGTATTTATGGTCCCAATTGAAATTTAGCCTGCCAAAAAGGGCGCGGTATTTATAAATTTCTTCAGTATCGTTTAGGATGGAAATGTTGGAGGCTGCCGCAACGTTATATATTAAATTGTTACTGGCAAAGCCGCTCGCAAACTGCACCGCTTTAGCAGTCAGTTCGTGTTGTACCGTACCCCCGGCGAGCACGTCCACCCGTCCCTTGCCAATTTTAAAGTTGTATGCCAATTGGGGCTCCACAATATAGGAACGTCTGTTACCATTGTTCAGAAATATGGAGGAATAGCTGCTGTCCAGCCCAAAGTCGGGGTTATAGATAGTGTGCGGGGACGTCTTATCCTCTTCCAGTTCATTCTTTGTATAGCCAAGATTGGCTTTTAATTCCACGCCTTTAAAGGGACGATAGGCAATAACGGCATTTCCAATTAGGGTAGTGGTTTTGGATTGGTAATCCCCATTCAATTGTGCCAAAGGATTGGTGAACGTTCCCTCTTCCCAATTCAGGTCGCCATTTTCAAGAAACAATGAAGGCGCGTTTGGAGCAAGGGAATAGGCATCATACACCAAGTTGGTTGGGGGCAGTTTATTTTTATCGGTGACGAAATTTGCGCTCAATTGCAGGCTGAATTTGTCATTCTTGGCAGTATGGTTGAGGTTAACCAAGGCACCCCCTTTTTGGTATTTGAAATCACCGGGAAACACGGTGGTTTGTTCCTCATAATTTCCACGGACCAGAAATTGGGTCTCCTCACTGCCTCCCTGAACGGAGGTACTGGCGGTGGTATAATAGGCCGTTTCCCCCATTAGTTCCTCCTGCCAATCGGTATATCGATTTTGATCCCAAGTACCGTTTATATCATAAGCGTATACCGGATATTCGGTGATGCCATCGTTGGCAAAGGCTTGCCGACGCATATTTAAATATTGTTCTGTATTGAGCAACTGCATCCGCCGCGTGATGCTCCCGACACCGGTGGAGGTACTGACCTGAAACCTTGTGGTGCCGGCTTTTCCTTTCTTTGTTGTAATCAAGACTACGCCATTTGCGCCCCGGGACCCATAAATGGCAGTGGCATCGGCATCTTTGAGCACGGATATGCTTTCAATGTCATCTGGATTGATACCGTTCAATGGATTTTGTACCCCGCCCAGCACAGTAGAAATATTTATATTTCCGAGCGACAAGGATGAATACGGCACCCCATCTACAATATAAAGCGGTTCGCTGCCATCCGCCCGAATGCTGTTACGTCCTCGGATACGCACCGAAAACCCACCGCCCGGCACGCCTGTGTTCTGCACAATATTCACCCCCGCCATCCTACCCTGCATAGCGGCAAGAGGGTTGGAAACGGGTTGGTTCTCAATTTCGGTAGCGGTAACACGAGTGATACTCCCTGTTTTCTCCCTATCGGAAACTTTGTAGTAGCCCGCATTAATAACCACCGCATCCAATGCCTGCGCATCCACCTCCATAACAACATTTAAAATAGGGGCACTGCCAACTGCAACTTCCCGCAGCTTGTAGCCTACGTACGTAAACACAAGCGTATCGTTTGCGGAGGCACTAACGGAATAACGCCCCTCCAGATCACTAATGCTCCCCCGGGCGGTGTTCTTTACCAAGACGTTGACGCCACTAAGCGGGGCCGCGCCAGAGGTAATACTACCACTGATTGTTTTTTGTGGCTGGTTCTGTGAAAAAGTAGGGGAGTTGTAGGTTAGGAAAAGGGCAAAAGATAGTGCATAGGCATAGCTTCGCCTGTAGTAATTTTTCATACTTTTGTATTGTTAAGTTAGACAACTGATTTAACTACGGCCTTTCACACGTTGCGCAACAGGGTGTGAGGGCCTTTTTTTTGTTCCTCCTTCGCTCTGTCGAGCTATGGAGGACGAGGGTCGTGAATCGTGATGGATATTCCGGTGATACTGACCCCCCATTCCGGGCATATTGACCCCCCTTAGATTTATTGGTCAAAAAGATAAGAACGTGACAAATTTACAGTT
>NZ_JAIRBA010000109.1 GCF_022008365.1 Aequorivita vitellina | reverse complement strand
CCTACTTCTGAAAATCCTCGCGGATTTTCAGTTTGGTGTGTACTTGCAAAGTTAAGTGCTAACCCACGCAACTACTCATAGCCGAGACCGTTGTGGTGCATTTTGACAAACTCTTGAAATGAATTTAAACTTTGCCAAATATTTAATATTCTTATTGCTTTTGGCAAGTTGTGGAAAACAAGAAACCGAAATTAAGAATTATGGATTTCCTAAAAATGAAAATGGAAGTTTAAATGTATCTATTGAATTATCGGAATTTAAAAATTATGGAATACTCATTGACAGAATTCGAGAAATAATCTGTAATGATAGTATTCCGAAAATAGTTGTTAAACAAAAAAATATCACTCGGAATATATATCCGATTGAACATTGTGAACCGATGATTTTTGACCCAGACGGAAAACACTATGTCTCTTTTGCAAAAGGTAAATTTTATAAAGACCATTTTAGCAAAGAAATTAAGGCGAATTCTTTGGCTTGGACTTTAAAGAACGACTTTGCCTATTTTGAAGTAGAAGACGAAACTGATGTTATCAAAAGTTATTTAACGATTATAGAATCCAATCGAAATGAAAAAGTTAACGGAATTGAAAATTTCCTAATTGACTTTACTCAAGAATATGACAAACTGAAAACTGAATTAGAACTGAATATATCTTTTTGGGAGGTTGTACCCTATTCACCACCACCTGAAATAGAAAACGACAAAAAAACTGAATAAAAAAACGACACCACAACAACGTATCCTATGAAAAGCACTAGTCCAGTTCTTCAAATATAATATTTTATTTTTTAATCACTTCATAATGATTATGTTGTGGTGTTGA
>NZ_JAIRBA010000108.1 GCF_022008365.1 Aequorivita vitellina | reverse complement strand
AAAACAGTTAAAGTTTCAAGATTTGAAATATCGATTGTTGTAGTAACATTGTCTTCATCAGTATAGGTGAAAGTGCCGTTCCCGTTATCAACGATAGTTGTTAAAGTTTCGAAATTATCGATTACCGTTTCAAGATCGATGCTGGTTAAAACGCCGTCTTCGTCGGTGTATTCTAAGGTTTTTCCGTCTACGTTTAAGGCTAGGGTAGTAAGCGTTTCCAGATTTGAAATATCGATTGTTGTAGTAACATTGTCTTCATCGGTATAGGTGAAAGTTCCGTTCCCATTATCAACGATAGTTGTAAGTGTTTCGAACGTATCGATTACAGTTTCCAGATCGATGCTTGTTAAAACGCCGTCTTCATCTGTGTATTCTAAGGTTTTTCCGTCAACGTTTAACGCCAAAACAGTTAAAGTTTCAAGGTTCGAAATGTCGATTGTTGTCGTAACATTGTCTTCATCGGTATAGGTGAAAGTGCCGTTACCGTTATCCACAATTGTAGTTAAAGTTTCGAAGTTGTCGATTACCGTTTCAAGATCGATGCTTGTTAAAACGCCGTCTTCGTCTGTGTATTCTAAGGTTTTTCCGTCAACGTTTAACGCTAAAACAGTTAAAGTTTCAAGATTTGAAATATCGATTGTTGTAGTAACATTGTCTTCATCAGTATAGGTGAAAGTTCCGTTCCCGTTATCAACGATTGTAGTTAAAGTTTCGAAGGTGTCGATTACAGTTTCCAGATCGATGCTGGTTACAACACCGTCTTCGTCTGTGTATTCAAGGGTTCTTCCATCCGGATTTAGTGCTAAAAAGGTAAGCGTTTCCAGATTTGAAATATCGATGGTTGTGGTTCCGCCATCCTCATCTGT
>NZ_JAIRBA010000107.1 GCF_022008365.1 Aequorivita vitellina | reverse complement strand
GAGCCTGCTTCCGAAAATCCTATCGGATTTTCTGTTTGGTTTTTATTTGCTAAATTCCGTGCTTAATCGGGCCACTAATCATATGCAGAAACGTTAGCAAACATATAAACGAAATGCAGAAATTCCATTTAATTCTAGTTCTGATTTTAACTTTCAGTTGTACTCAAACTAACAACCGAATTATGGAATTTGAAAAAGTTTTAGGCGAAAGACAAACAAATGCCCTGAATTTACTCGTATCTGACTTTGAAGAAAATTTAACGAAAATATATCCGAATTTGACAACCGAAAAAGGTTATCGACAATATCTGACTGACTTAATCTCTGACTCAACAACGGATTTGGGAAGATTTAAATTTCAATCGGACAAAACAAATACGGAATTTCATAATAGCGGATTATGGAATGAGATTTACACTAAAGATTCAGTAAGTGGTTTACAAATAAATGGAACGGGAAAATATATGCAAGCACTTTATACTGTAAAAGATTCTGATTCTTTAATAAAAAAATACTGGGAGAAAAGAGAAGCTGCGGGAATGATGCAAAACGAATTAGTGGTGAACGGAATTTTAAGCTTAAACCCTGATTTTAATGACTATTTTCATAAACGACTTGTAGTATTGGAATTTAGCTATTGAGGAGAAAATACGTTTGCTAACAATGTATAACCGCAATTACGGCGGATTCGACTGCGTCCGAATCCACTCGGAATTGCTACCGTCTGTGCCAAACCGAAAATTAACGCATATTAACCCGTAACTGACGGTTATACGCAACCGTCAGACTGTCTAATAACCTTCCTCACTTTAAGAAAAAAATCCATGGTCATTATTTGTCTTTTTTGTATCTTCATGCTATGAAATATATAA
>NZ_JAIRBA010000106.1 GCF_022008365.1 Aequorivita vitellina | reverse complement strand
AACGGTCTCGGCTATGAGTAGTTGCGTGGGTTAGCACTTAACTTTGCAAGTACACACCAAACTGAAAATCCGCGAGGATTTTCAGAAGTAGGCGAAAACCAGCAATTACTTATAGCCATTGTTGTGTGTAGTGCTTTTTTATTCGGTCGCCAAGTCCATTTTCTGATTCAGCAACTCTACATTAAAATTAATTTTTGCGTTCAAAGCTCTAAAGACTTTTAAAATCGTTTCAAATCTTGCATCGGTCAGATTATTTTCAATTTTCGAGATTTGTGCTTTTTTCACACCAATCAATTCTCCAAGTTGGGTTTGAGTCAGTTTGCGTTCTTTTCGAGCCTGTTTGATTGCTTCTCCAATTAAATCAAGTCGCAATTCATTTTCATAAGCATCTCTTTCCGCTGTTCCTTTTTTTCCTATGTATTTATCTTTTACTTCGTCAAATGAATATGTTTTCATCGCTTTTTGTTTTTAGATTCAAAATATTTGTTCATTAATTCGGTCGCTTTGTTAATTTCCTTTTTGGGTGTTTTCTGCGTTTTTTTGACAATTCCGTGAGTTGCGATAACAAAAGTCACTTTATTGTCTGTCTTGTCCCAAAATGCAAAAAGGCGGTATTGCTTTTTATTATACAAAGTCCGAAATTCCCAAATATCCGAAGTCAGTTTTTTAAACAGATTATTGTCAGTTTTAACTTTTGCTCTGTCAATATTAAAAAGGATTTTGTTTCGAGCCTTTTTGTCAATTCCATCAAGAAATTCGAAAACCTCTTTTAGAAACTCAACTTTAAATTTTTCCGTCATTCAGATATTAGTTTGCTACAAAGATAAAAGTTTCCTTTTTAGTAAACAAATTTAATTTTGAAAACGCATTTTGTGCATTACACACAACG
>NZ_JAIRBA010000105.1 GCF_022008365.1 Aequorivita vitellina | reverse complement strand
ATTTTTCTGATGCAATAACAATTCTTCCATTAATATCCATAATGGAAACGGAATCGAAATTATTGGTTTCAGATTGAATAATCAGTTTGTCTTGAACAGGATTTGGATAAATAACCAATTTTTTAATCGAAGGATCTTTTATTTCTAGAGCAGGAAAATTTTTGTATTCTTGATAACCAATATTAAAATTATATTGAAGTACTATATGTTTTTGGTCCCCTGATGCCTCTATCACATAAATATCCGCGGTATTTTCTCCGAGGAAGGGAATGAAAAAATAGGATTCCAGCTCCTCCAAATCCTGACAGTTTTCAGTTTCACGGACTATATTCCTTGGAATAAAGTTGTCGTCAACACCTAATGGACCGTTATTTATGTATTCAAAGTTTCCCACGAAGTCGTTGCAGAAACTCGAACCATAGAGCGTATAATCATTTTGGATAATCAAAGTTGGTCCTTGTGTAATTTCTAAATCACTTATTGTAACTACTCCATTACTGGTTGTAAAACTGTGCAAATACCAATTATCTACAAAATATTCCGGAGGTTGGGCAACTGTTATTTGCACGGAAAAAACAATTGTAAAAAGAAGTATAAGTTTTTTCATAACTGAAAGATTAGTAATTAAATGTACTTAAAAATTCACTTTTAGCCGCTAGAAAGCTATTACGCTCATTCAATGAAATCTGTTTCGATTCTATTTAGCGAAAATCAATTTTTAATAAATTTCTTTGTAGTTTTTCCTTCGGAAGTGGTAGCGGTTATAAAATACATTCCCGCTTTTAATGCTGAAATGTCTATTTTATTTGAAATTAATTTTTCTGATGCAATAACAATTCTTCCATTAATATCCATAATGGAAACGGAATCGAAATTATTGGTTTCAGATTG
>NZ_JAIRBA010000104.1 GCF_022008365.1 Aequorivita vitellina | reverse complement strand
AAGTGGGGGGAAGTAGCGTCTTGATTGTTACTGAGATTATTTATTAACAAATGCCAATTATTTGAGAATCGTGAGTTGTCATACAATTGTCATACGTCCTACGTCTTTCTTCTTCCCACATTAAACACTATGTTTGTTTCCAAATAAAAAAAGTGACAATGAAAATAACCAATAGCAGCCCAGCAGATATCCCTGAAATATTTAGACTTTATCGCTTAGCTACCGAATATCAAAAAATAACGTTTCCAGACAACCTTTGGCCAGAATTTGATAGGGCGATGGTGGAAACGGAAGTGCTAGAGAAGCGACAGTTTAAAATAGTAATAGACGGTCAAGTTGCTTGCGTGTGGGCCATTACTTATAGCGACCCGCAGATATGGGAGGAAGCAGATAATGAAGATTCTATTTATATCCACCGCATTGCTACAAACCCCGACTTTAGGGGTAATGATTTTGTAAAGACCATTGTTACTTGGGCGAAGACCTACGCTGCTGAACACAAAAAACAGTATATCAGAATGGATACCTGCGGCAATAATCAGCGTCTTATTAAACACTATACCCGCAGTGGCTTTAATTTCTTGGAAATGAAAAAGATTCGCGATTCTTCACAGCTGCCATCCCATTATCACAATGCCGATGTGTGTTATTTTGAAATTCAACTATAAGGTTAGCCTCTGTTTCCCAAAGGGGAGCGAGTTCGTCTTCGGTCTTGTCATTTCATGAATCCTGTTTCCTGAAACCAGTCTCAAATCTCACGTCTCACACCTCAAATCTAAATCGTCCTACGTCATCTTCATCTTCATCTTCATCTTCGTCTTCGTGAACTTCCCTGATTAGAGTTGACTATTTTTAGTCTAGCCTCTAGATTCTAGATTCTAGACTCTAGCCTCTA
>NZ_JAIRBA010000103.1 GCF_022008365.1 Aequorivita vitellina | reverse complement strand
CCTTCCGTCAGCTGGGATTGAGATTTGGAAGTATGATGGAACATTGTTGCCCAGCTGCCACCTTCCCCTTCAAGGAACTTGATTCTTTCAAATTAAAATATTTCGAAGGGGAAGGAGCTTGCGTTGGTAATGACGGAGAGGAAGATGACGTAGGACGATTAAAGTTCTGCTCTAAGGTGACCGAGTGATCCCGATGTAAAATCGGGATTGTATCGAGGGTACCGGGGTTGGGAAAACGGAAAGATGAATCGAAAACGTACTGCAACTCCCCTCCCGAAGTAAATTCGGGACAGGCTTTTGAAGGGGGGTTGGGGGGGATTTTATAGGAAGATGTGAGATTTTAGATTTGAGATTTGAGATTTTAGATGCTAGAGGCTAGATGCTAGATGCTAGAATCTGGACGTAGGACGAAATCGAAATCGAAAATGAAATCGAAATCGAAATCGAAGATGAAGGCGAAAATGACGTAGGACGGTAAGACGTAGGACGTAGGACAAATTTGAATACGAAACTAAAAATTGGAAAGCTGAAATTAGAAATCGGAAGGTTAAATCGAAGACGATATTTCTGGATGACGCTACTCACCCCCACTTTGAAGGGGGGGCAGGGGGGGATGTTACGGGGGGGTGGCGAGGATAAAGTGGGGGTTTTGGAGGTTTGGTTTGTTGTATTTTAAAGGGGTGTTGGTGGATTGGTCTATTGGCTCTAGGCCTACTGCTTTACAGATGGCGTGGCCGGCGGCAGTGTCCCACTCCATTGTGGGTGCAAATCTGGGGTAAATGTGTGCGCTGCCTTCAGCTATTGCACAAAACTTTAGGGAGCTGCCTTTAACGATAGTTTGAACCCTATTGTGTTTTTCAATTTCTGTAATGAAGTTTTTAGTCGCTTTATTATTATGCGAACGGCTGCCAATGATTTTTACTTTGGAAGTCGGTTTGCTA
>NZ_JAIRBA010000102.1 GCF_022008365.1 Aequorivita vitellina | reverse complement strand
GGGCAGGACCCGGCAGACTTCAGCATAACCTTCCACGAGACGCAGGAAGGCGCAGAAACGGGCACGGGCATTATCACCTTCCCGTATGTAAACATCATCAACCCACAACGTATCTATGTACGGGTAACCAACGAGACGAACATTTTTGAGCCAAGTTGTTATTCCGTAGTGGAGATGATACTGAAAGTGGAGCAACTTCCAGATGTGGTACTCGATGACGAATACCGCCTCTGTGTGGATGAGAACGGCAACCCGATAGCCCAGGAAGAGGGCAGTCCCTCGCCACCGGTTATCGATACGGGCCTAGACCCAACGCTCTATACCTTCCAATGGGATCTGAACGGGGTGATCATTGTAGGGCAGAACGGTCCATCGATCATTGCACTTGAGGGCGGTACCTATACCGTGACCATTACCGAGCTAGCTTCGGGCTGCGAGAGCACGGTCACCACTACGGTGATAGTATCCTCGCCACCGGAAACCTATGGAGCTACCCTTGTAAACGGTGCCTTTGCGGGCAACCACATAATAGAGGTAACCACGACCGGGCAGGGCACCTACGAATATCAATTAGATGATGGTCCCTTCCAGGACAGCAATATTTTTGAGAACGTTGCCCCCGGCGACCATACCATAACCATCCGCGATATCAATGGTTGCGGTAGCGTAACCTTTGATGTGGGCGTGATAGACTACCCATTGTACTTTACCCCCAATGCAGATGGCTACCACGACACGTGGAACATCATCGGTATTGCCAGTGGCGACCCTACGGCAAAAATATATATCTTTGACCGCTTCGGAAAACTGCTCAAGCAACTAAGCCCGTTGGGTGAGGGATGGGACGGCACCTTCGGCGGCAATCCAATGCCATCGAGCGATTACTGGTTCAGAGTGGAATACACCGAGAACGACATCCGAAAAGAATTCAAAGGACATTTTACCCTAAAACGATAAATAGAAATT
>NZ_JAIRBA010000101.1 GCF_022008365.1 Aequorivita vitellina | reverse complement strand
TCCTATGAAAAGCACTAGTCCAGTTCTTCAAATATAATATTTTATTTTTTAATCACTTCATAATGATTATGTTGTGGTGTTGAAATGTTGATAATCCCGATAGGGTTATCAGTATTTCAATGCCTTTAAATAACTTGCTCCGCATCCTATATGTGGTCCATCGCCAAGCGCGGCCACCAGCATCTGTGTGATTGTAAGTTATAATAACCCGGCCACGGTCTATAAAAGTGATCCAGCCCTTGGGTGGTCACATACGTTGTTTTGTGATCCGGGAAATTGGTTATTCTGTGAGCTCTGTTATTGTTACTGTTTGTTTTTATTTTTCTATTGCACTACGCCAGGCTCATAGGGAATCCCCGTTTTTACGACGGCCAATGTCCGACTGGCAAGCTTGCGTGCAATTTTAATTATTATCGATTTTGAGTTGCGGTGCACATGTTTCCGATAGTAAGCTTGCATCACGGGGTCGGCCCGTATAGCCTGCCAAGAAGCCTCTACAAAATAACTGCGCATAATTTTATTTGCTCGTTTGGTGATGCCCATGCCCCGCGAGTTTTCGCCACTTTGGTAAATACCCGGGGCAAGCCCCAGATAGCCAGCAAACTGTTTGATATTATTAAAACGGCGCAGGTCGCCGAGCTCACTCAAGATACCACAAGCAACTATACCTCCTATGCCGGGAATACTTCGCAATAGATAATAATCCTCTTTATGGTATTTACGGCAATAGGCACGAAGCTGCGTGGATATTTCCCGTTTCTCTTTGTCCAAGAACCTAAAGGTGCGCATCCTCCCCTCGAGGGCCGATTTGGCCGTGGGGTGGGCAAAGCGTACCGCATCTACCCAGTCCCTGAACTTGTGGCTCCATTTATCGTTGCTGAACTCCTCAGGGATCTTTATGCCAAAATACAGAAGCTGCATCTTTATCCTGCTCTTGTTACGACGTATATCCTTCACAATATCGTTACGACGCCTAAAAAGACTGCGCAG
>NZ_JAIRBA010000100.1 GCF_022008365.1 Aequorivita vitellina | reverse complement strand
TTATATATTTCATAGCATGAAGATACAAAAAAGACAAATAATGACCATGGATTTTTTTCTTAAAGTGAGGAAGGTTATTAGACAGTCTGACGGTTCCGGCTATGAGTAGTTGCGTGGATTAGCATTTAAGTCTGCAAGTACACATCAAGCTGAAAATCCGCAAGGATTTTCAGAAGTAGGCGAGAACAAGCAATTACTTATAGCCATTGTTGTGCAACGGTTTTATAGTTTTTTCGTATTTGGATTCTTTCTATTTGAAAATAAAGAAACAATCTCAATTGTATTTTTATTTATTCTATAGTATAAATTGTTATGCTTTTCAACTACAGCTTTTCGGATATTCTTTTTCTCGATTGATTCGGGGAAAATTTCAGGCATTTTTGAAATCAGTTCGATTGTATGATCCAGTTTAGCTGCAAACTTTCCTAATTCTCTCTCAGTCCAATTAGTTTCGAGATATTCAATTATTTCTTTAAGTTCAGAAATTGCGTGGTCAGTCCACAGTATTTTATAACCACTTTTCATAAATTCCTTTCACGTTAGAGTGAGAAGTTAATTTTCTGTTGTCAGCATCTTGAATTCCTTTTTCAATAGATTCTTTTTCGGAAGCAGAAATTTCGTTCCACCAATCGATTTTTTCTTTATCTCTTAATCTCATTAGTTTGTCAATCAAAGACTTGTCGTTTAATGTTGACAACCATTGAATTAATTCGATTTTTTTATTTTCTAAACTTAAATCCATAATATCAAAGTTACAAATTTAATTCTATCATTCAATTTTTGCGTGATTTTTTTAACTGTTGCACAACGTGTTTGTGTATGGTTAGTTGCGTGGTTAGGCAACTAAGTTAGCAAACTTTAACGAACCCGTGAAAATTCCGCAGGAATTTTCGCAAGTAGGCTAGAACCTAGCAATTAATTATAGCATCGATGAAAAAGCAGTGGATCCAGTATCTTTAAAGTTCACCAAAACAATAAGATATGAAAACTGTACCCACTGCCCAA